>CAXTCJ010000049.1:33038-35074 GCA_964242215.1 uncultured Acetobacteraceae bacterium
GCCATTCCGGCCGGGTTGCTCGCGCAGCTGCAGGCGCAAGCCGGGCGCGACCGCACCAAGGTCGCGGGCAAGGCGGGGGCGCTGCATCGCTCGAGCCAGCGTGGCCGGCCCGCCGGCGTGCGGCCCGGCGATCCGCGGCGCGGCCTCCGCCTGAACCTGATCGAGACGCTGCGGGCCGCCGCGCCCTGGCAGACCATCCGCCGGAAAGTCCCGGGCAAGATCGAGATCCGGTCCAGCGATTTCCGCGTCACGCACCTCAAGCAGCGATCGGAAACCACCACCATCTTCGTCGTGGATGCCTCGGGCTCGGCCGCGTTGAACCGGCTGGCTGAGGCGAAGGGCGCGGTCGAACTGCTGCTCGCCGAGTGCTACGTGCGGCGGGACCGCGTGGCGGTGCTGGCGTTCCGTGGGCGCGGCGCGCAGTTGCTGCTGCCGCCGACGCGCTCGTTGGTGCGGGCCAAGCGGTCGCTGGCCGGGTTGCCCGGCGGGGGCGGCACGCCGCTGGCCGCCGGCATCGACGCCGGGGCCGCGCTGGCCGCCGACGTGCAGCGCCGTGGCGGCACCGCCACGCTGGTGCTGCTGACCGACGGGCGCGCGAACGTGGCGCGGGATGGACGCGGCAATCGCGCCCGCGCCGACGAGGAGGCCCTCGCCGCCGCCCGTTACCTGCGCGAGGTCGGCGCCCGCGTGCTGCTGGTGGACACCTCACCCCGCCCGAGCGCGTCCAACGAGCGGCTCGCGATGCAGATGGGCGCGCGCTATTTGCCGTTGCCGTATGCCGATGCGGCCACCCTGTCCCGCACCGTGCAAGCCGCCCGATGAGCGGCCGCCTGCAAGATCGCCTCCCCGCCGACCGCTTGCCGGCAGATCGCTTGCCGGCAGACTGGCCGAACCGCGGCGTGAGCCGGTTCGTCCGCGCCGCCGGGTTGAACTGGCACGTGCAGGTCATGGGCAGCGGCCCGGTGATGCTGATGCTGCACGGCACGGGGGCCGCCACGCATTCGTGGCGAGACCTGATGCCCTTGCTGGCCCGGCACTTCACGGTCGTGGCCCCCGATCTGCCCGGCCATGGCTTCACCGAAGCACCGTCGGTGCGCCGCCTGTCGCTGCCGAATATGGCCAAGGCACTGCAATCCTTGCTGCGGATCTTGGACATGCAGCCGGACGTGGCGGTCGGGCATTCGGCTGGCGCCGCCATCGCGCTGCGGATGTGCTTGGACGGCATGATCCAGCCGCGGCTCGTGGTCGGCCTGAATGCCGCACTGTTGCCGTGGGGTGGTGCCGCGGGCCAGGTGTTCTCGCCGCTCGCCAAGTTCCTGGTCGGCGTGCCCGGCGTGCCGCAGATCTTCGCCTGGCGCGCGCGGGACATGGCGATGATCGAGAAACTGCTGACCGGGACCGGGTCCAAGATCGATGCGCGCGGGGCGGCGTTGTATGCCAGGGTGGTGCGCGAGCCATCCCACACCGCCGCCGCGCTCGGCATGATGGCGTATTGGGACCTGCACCCGCTGGTCCGCGATCTGCCGCGGCTCGCGCCCAAACTGCTGCTGATCGTGGGGGCAGCGGACCGCGCCATCCCGCCGGAGGGGGCTGCGAAGGTGGCGGCGATGGTGCCGGGCGCCACGGTGGAGACACTGCCGGGTCTGGGCCATCTGTCGCATGAGGAAGACCCGGCGCGCACCGCCGACCTGATCCTGGCTGCGGCCGGGCCGTGACGAGCCCACTCGTCGTGAGGGATCATTGAGTGATTGCCTGGATCACGAGCGGCCGTGTGTTGGACTTGATCCTGATCGGCATGGCGCTGGAAGGCGCGGTACTGGTGGCCGTTTGGCGCGTGTCCAAGCGCGGCGTCGCCCCGGCTGACCTGCTGCCGAATTTGTTCTCGGGCATGTGCCTATTGGCCGCGATGCGGGCGGGGCTGTCCGGGGCCTGGTGGGGATGGCTGTCCTTGCCGCTGCTCGGGGCCTTGCTGTTTCACGTCGGCGACCTGTCCCGGCGATGGCGCAAGTAATCAAGAATCCCCCTCCCCTTGAGGG
>CAXTCJ010000050.1:0-34959 GCA_964242215.1 uncultured Acetobacteraceae bacterium
CGACGCCCGCGCCCCGGCCGACGAGCCGATCGCGGAGGACGACCCCGATCCGGCACTGTACTCGCAACAAGGGGCGGACCAAGTCGGGGCGGACCAAGTCGGGGCGGACCAAGTCGGGGCGGGCCAAGCCGGGGCGGACCAAGTTGGGGCAGACCAAGTCGGGCGGGCTCAAATCGGGCACCGGCGGGGGCTAAGCGTGGCGTGGCGCATGTTGCGGCGGTTGCCCTTCGTGCTGTGCGCCCTGCTGCTGGACCTGGTCCCGGTCGCGGTGTTCGCGGCGGCCGGCAACGCGCTGCTGACGACGCCGCTCGGGGCGACCACCAACACGCGTCTGGTGGTGCTCGCGGTGGTGGACGCCTACGTGATCTGCCGGGTGATCATGTGCATCACCCGCACCTTCGTCTCGCCGTCGAACCACCGGTTGCGGCTGATCCAGTGCGACGATTTCTGGGCGCTGTATATCGAGCGCTGGGTGCGCCGCATCAGCGCGGTGGCCGTGTTCGGCTTCGCGGCGGCCGAGGTGGGGCTGCTGTTCGGGCTGTACCGCTCGGCCCACGACGTGTTCATCAAGTTGGTGGCGCTGGCGGTGCACATCATGCTGGTCGTGGTGGTGCTGCAGGCCCGCCATGCCGTGGCCCACCGGCTACGCGCCCGCCGCACCCGCAAAGGCGCATTGGCCGCGCTGCAGAACCACTTCGCGGCCCAGTGGCACCTGATCGCCATCTTCTACATCATCGCGTTGTGGCTCGTGGCGGCCGCCGAGATCCAGAACGGCTACGAACGCCTGCTGCATTTCTTCGTGGTGACCACCGGCACCATCATCGTGGCGCGCCTAGTCGGCATCATCCTGCTCGGCGTGCTGGATCGCAGCGTGCATATCGGCGACCAGACGTCGGAGACCTATCCCGGCCTGGAACAGCGCCTGCTGAACTACTACCCCTTTGCCCGCACGGGGTTGATCGCGCTGCTGACCGCCGCCACCGGGGTCGCGCTGCTCGCCGTTTGGGGCTTCAGCCCGGTCACCTGGTTCACCGGCGGCCAGTTGGGCGAGCGGCTGGTGTCTGCCCTGCTCACCTCGGCCATCACGGTGCTGCTGGCCGTCGTGGTGTGGGAGGCCGCCAACGCCGGCGTGGAGAACAAGGTCGCCAGCCTGACCCGGGCGGCGCAGACGGCGCGGGCGGCGCGGCTGCGCACGTTGTTGCCGATGCTGCGCACGGCGCTGCTGGTCACGATCCTGATCATCGCCGGGCTGATCGTGCTGAGCCAGGTGGGCGTGAACATCGCCCCCCTGCTGGCTGGCGCCGGCGTGCTCGGTGTCGCCATCGGCTTCGGCTCGCAGAAACTGGTGCAGGACCTAATCACCGGGCTGTTCCTGCTACTTGAGAATACGATGCAGGTCGGCGACGTGGTGACGCTCGCCAGCCTGACGGGGACGGTGGAATACCTGTCAATCCGCACCATCCGGCTACGCGCACAGGACGGCTCGCTGCACATCATCCCGTTCTCGTCCGTGACGACGGTGACCAACCAGACGCGCGATTTCTCCTACGCCCTGGTCGACCTGCCGATCGGGCTGAACGAGGAACCGGACCGTATCGCCGAGCTGCTCGCCGCCCTCGTCAAGGACATGCGCACCGAGCCGCGCTGGCAGGACGTGATCACCGCCGATATGGAGCTGATGGGCGTGTATGCCTTCACCGACACCGCCTGGACGATGCGCATCCGCATCCGCACCACGCCGTCGCAGCGTTGGGCGGTGAACCGCGAGTTCAACCGGCGGGTGAAGTACTGCTTTGACGAGAATGCAGTGCAGAGCCCGATCACCGCGTATAAGGTTCAGGGATGGCTGCCGCCGGGGGCCGAACGGCCGATGCCGAAATCGGACCCTTCACCACAAGACGCAGGACAGAGGCAGCAAGCTGCCCAGTGATCGCATGACCAATCCCGCCACCAGCCGCCCCACCATCGCCGAGTTGATCGGCCGCGATGGCTTCGCCTTCGTGCACGACGCCGAGATGCGGGGCGTGCTCGATGCGAACGGCCTGGCCGGGTGGGACGAATTCGCCGCCAGTTGGGACGATTTGGGCCTGGACACCTACATGGCCGATGGGGGACGTTATCGCCGCCGCCGCCACGCCGTGTTCTCCGCCGGCGGCGAAGGCATCACCCGGCTGGAGCACCGTCCCCACTACCAAAGCCGCGACTACAATTCGCTGAACGGTGGCGTCGCCCGCTGGTTCGACCCGGTGACCGAGCCCGTGGCCGCCATGCCCGCCTTCACCGCCATCCTGCGCACTTGCCACCGGGTGTTCGACACGCTGTCGCCGGGTGTGGCGGCGTGGGAGGTGGAAACCCACCAGTTCCGCATCGAGGCCCAGCCGGGCCAAGCCGGCCAGCCCACGCCCGAGGGCATGCATCGCGACGGGGTGGATTGGGTGCTGGTCTTGCTGGTACGCCGCGAAAACATCGCCAGCGGCGAGACCACCATCCATGACCTGGACAAGCGCCTGCTCGGCTCGTTCACGCTGGCGCGGCCGATGGACGCGGCCTGGGTGGATGACGGCCGGGTGTATCACGGCGTAACCCCGGTCGAGCCGCGCGACCCGGCGTTCCCCGCTTTCCGCGACGTGCTGGTCGTGACATTCCGCCGAAGCTGACCAACCGGGCTGGCCTACCGGGTTCTTTGTTGGCAAATTGCGGCCGCCAACAGCGGACACCATGAATGCTCTACGCGAATGACGGGTGCTCGCCGCGCGAAACCCTGGCGCCTGAACCGCATCTGACCAGCGACGCTGTGTGGCTCGACCTGTTGGACCCGACCGAAGCCGAGCGGGAGACGGCGGAGCGGCTCACCGGCCTGCGCGTACCCTCCCGTGAGGACGTCGCCGAGATCGAGAGCTCCAGTCGCGTGTATAGCGAGGCTGGCACGCT
This sequence comes from uncultured Acetobacteraceae bacterium, assembly GCA_964242215.1. Taxonomy (GTDB): domain Bacteria; phylum Pseudomonadota; class Alphaproteobacteria; order Acetobacterales; family Acetobacteraceae; genus LMUY01. The sequence continues at coordinate 2,932 of CAXTCJ010000050.1, forward strand.
GTATTTCAGCATGCCCTACAGCTATCTTGGGCCGGAAGGGCGCTCGCAGATCGTGCCGGTGGGCTTCGTGCTCTCGGACAACCACCTCCTGACGCTGCGCTACGCCGTGTTGCCGGCGTTCGAGACCTTTACCGAACGGTTTGCCCACTGCGCGCACGCCAATAGCTCCGAAGCGTTCATCGGCCTGCTCGAGTCGATCGTAGACCGCGTGGCCGACGTGCTGGAACGCGTGGGCGGCGAGTTGGACAGCCTGTCCAAGGCCACCTTCGCCGGCGAGGACAATTCCAAGCACTCGAACGCTCGCCGCGCCGACCGCCGGTTGCGCGGCATCCTGACCTCGGTAGGACGCTGCGGCGACGCCCTGGGCAATTTGCGGGACAGCGTTCTGGCACTCGGACGGATCGCGGCCTACGCCCAACAGGTCCGCAGCGAGTGGGTGCCAGCGGAGCTGAAGACCCGGCTGGCCACGCTGCGGCAGGACATTGCCTCACTGAACGACTACGACCAGCAGCTGAACAACAAGGTCAGCTTCTTGTTGGATGCAGTGCTTGGGTTCATCAATATCGAGCAGAACAACAGCGTGAAGGTACTGACGGTCGTATCGGTCGTCGGCATTCCGCCCACCTTCGTGGTGGGCCTATACGGAATGAACTTCAAGAATATGCCGGAATACGATTGGTCGTTCGGCTACGAATACGCTTGGGTGGTGATCCTGATCAGCGTGATCGTGCCGCTGGTCTGGTTCCGTATCAAAGGTTGGGTCTGATGATGGCATTCAGATCTTCACGTCTGCCTTGTAAGCTCCGCGATGCCCGATCGGCAGGGGGGCGCCCGTAGTCGTGTCCTTCTCGGTCTGCTGCTCCAATTCCGCGTTCAACTCACCACCCAGCAACACGATGATGGACGAGATCCAGATCCACGTCATGAACCCTATAGCGGCCCCTAGCGAGCCGTAAGTCTTGTTGTAGCTGCCGAAATTGGCCACGTAGTACGAAAAGCCAACCGACGCAACCAGCCACATGACCGTCGCAAACGCACTGCCCCAACTCACCCATTTCCAGCGCGCATGCTCACGGCTTGGGCCGTAGCGATAGACGACCGACAGGAACACGGCCAACACGACGAGCAGGATCGGCCAGCGGCACGCTGCCAGCAACGTGGTCGCCCAACTGCCGAACCCGAGGAAATTCAATACGATCGGAACGACCACGATCGAGACCATTGCGAGGATGATGAACACGATGGCCCCAAGGGTGAAAGCCAGCGTAATCAGCGTGCGGCGGAAGAAGGAGCGCTTCTCCTTCTCGTGGTAGACGACGTTCAAGGCGTCGAACAGGCCTTTGATGCCCTGGTTCGAGCTCCACATCGACGTCAGTAGCCCTATCACGAACGCGAAGCCGAGCGCCTGCTTGGGGTTGGCCGTCAACGCCTTGACCTGCTCACTCAGGAGATCAAGGCCCCCGCCAGGCACCACCCCCTGAAGCGAAGCGATCTGGTCGTTGACGGAGGCCGGGTTGGAAATCATGCCGTACAGCGACACTAGGGTGGCAATCGCCGGGAAAATCGCGAGCAGGGTGTAGAACGTCACCCCGGCCGCCTCCGTCATTAGCCGGTCGTCGTTGAAGCCGGCATAGACCCGCTTCAACACGTCCCACCAGCCGCGGGCGGGAATCTGCGCAGGGTTTTCGGCATGCCGGCCCGCGCCGGAACTACCGGCCTCCTGCTTCGCTTGGCCCGGCGTAAGGTCGTGCGGGTTCGACTTGGCCGGTGCGGCCGTGCGGCCCTTTATACCATAGGTGGACGCCAGCAGCCCGGCGGCAGCCAGAGCGAGAAGCAGAGCAGTGCTCGGCCCGGAGTCTTTGGCCATTCGTTCGCCTTCATCCATACGGTCGCTGGAAGAAGTGCTCCGTCGGCAATTGGTTGCAGAAAGAGTGCAGCCTCACACGATCCTCCCTCGTAAAGCGGGGATCGGGGGCCACGCGAAGCACGGCGGTGGGCGCTCTTGGGCTCGAACGGCGCCTGCGCCCCTCCGTCGGCTTTGCCCCCGCCTCTCCGTAAAACGGGGGGAGGACAGCAAGGTGCTAAACCCGGACGGGTGCGGTCGCGAAGGCCTGCGCCAGCACCTCCCACAGTGGTTTGCGCTGCAGGTCGGTGTCCAACGGCAGCGCGCGTTGGGCTTGCTTGTCATCCCGCGGCATCTCGTCGTTCAGCCAGGTGCGGCGGTCCGACAAGCCCCAGCTCAGCACCCCCATCACCGCCGGGCAATCGAGCGCCACGTCCAGAAAGGCGCGGGCGTGACTCGCGACCGCAGCGTCCCGCGTGGCAGCGTCCCCGGCGACCCGGTTGTCGCGTACATCCAGTTCGGTGATGACGATCTTGTAGCCGAGCGAGCCGATGTCGGCGAAGAACTTGGCCAGCCGGGTCTGGTCCAAATCGTTCACGCCGGCCTCGAGATGCGCCTGGAAGCCTAGCCCCTGGACCGGGACGTTCTGCACTTTCATCCGCTCCAGCAGGGCGAGCATGGCCTGCCGCTTCGCTTCGTGCTCCGGCCAGGTGTATTCCATGCCGTAATCATTGATGAACCGCAGCGCCATCGGCTCGGCCGCGGCGCAGGCATGGAACGCGACCTCCATCAGCGCGGGGCCGAGCGCCTTATACCAAAGCGTATCGCGGAAGCCGAACGGCTTGCCGTCCTTCGGGTCCAGCACCTCGTTCACCACGTCCCAGTGGACCATGCGGTCTTTGAAATGGGTCGTGACCGTCTTGATGTGGTCGGTCAGCAGCCGCTCGGCATTCTGCGGCGTCAGTTCGTCGACCAGCCATTTCGGGTTGTCTTCATGCCACAGCATGGTGTGGCCGCGGACCTGGATGCTGCGCCGGGCCGCGAACGCCATCACGGCATCGGCCGGCTTCCAGTTCCACTCGTCTTTCTTGGCGCGCAGCTCGCCCCATTTAAACGCCGTCTCGCCGGTGACGATGCCGCAATCGGCCCGCACCCGGTTCATGTACGCGCGGTCGTCCGCCAACAGCAGGTCGTTCACCGCCGTGCCGAAGAAGCGATTGCCTGCCATGGCACGCTGATTCAACCCGGGATCCGGCTTGGGCATAGGCACCACCGGAGCAGCAAGCGCCGCCCCAACGCCTGTGAGCGCGGAGCGGCGGGTAAGCGGAAGGCCAAAACCGTCGGGCGACACCATCGTGGAACCAACTCCCCCGGTGATGTCGCCCGCAGCGTTGCGGTTTAGGCAGCCAGTGCGTCCGGTTCCGCGACGGGCAAGCGAGTGCGTATCAGCTTCTCTATACCGCGCAAATGTGAACGTTCCGTTGAGTCGCAGAAGCTGATTGCGATGCCGTCATGGCCGGCGCGCGCCGTCCGCCCGATGCGGTGGACGTAGCTTTCCGGCACGTTCGGCAGGTCGAAATTGATCACGTGGGTGATCCCGTCGACATCGATGCCGCGGGCCGCAATGTCGGTCGCGATCAACACCGTCACCGCACCGCTTTTGAACATCGCCAAGGCACGCTCGCGCTGGCCCTGGCTTTTGTTGCCGTGGATCGCAGCCGCGCGTTGGCCCGACGCCTCCAGGTGCTGAACGACCTTGTCGGCGCCGTGCTTGGTGCGGGTGAACACCAGCGTGCGGCCCATGTCCGGCCGCTTCAGGATCGCGGACAGCAGGGCGCGCTTGCGGGGCGCCTCCACGAACACGACCGTCTGCTCCACGCGATCCGCCGTTTTCGCCACCGGTGTCACGGCGACATGCACGGGATCACGCAGCAGGGCGCCGGCCAGGCTCTCGATCTCCTTCGGCATGGTGGCCGAGAAGAACAGCGTCTGGCGCTGCTTGGGGATGTGGGAGACGATCTTCTTGATCGGGATGATGAAGCCGAGGTCGAGCATGTGGTCGGCCTCGTCCAGCACCAGGAACTCGACGTTGCCGAGGTTCACCGCGCGGTCGTTCATGTGGTCCAGCAGGCGGCCCGGCGTCGCCACCAGCACATCCACACCATTGTCCATGGCGCGGGCTTGGCGCGGCTTCGGCACGCCACCGAACATCAGCGCCACGCGGATCGGCGACCCGGCGGCATACGCCTTGAAGCTCTCGGCGATCTGGCTGGCCAGCTCGCGCGTCGGCGCCATCACCAGGCAGCGCGTGCCCTTCTTGCCCGGATGCTTCCGCTCGGACAGCAGGCGATGGAGGATGGGGAGTGCGAAGGCCGCCGTCTTGCCGGTGCCGGTCTGGGCAATGCCCTGAACGTCGTGCCCGGCGAGCACGTGCGGAATGGCCTGCGCCTGGATCGGCGTCGGCTCGGTGTAGCCCTCGGTGGTCAGCGCGGCGAGCAGCGGCGCGGCCAGGCCGAGGTCTTGGAAGGATGACAAATGGATACTCTTTCGTTTTGCGGACGCGCCATCGCCTGTATGTGCTCGGGTGCGTCATATCGCGATCAACAGGACCACGAACCGGCGCAAGACACAGGATGAGATGGAAAACTGCGTTCGAGAACGGCAGGAGTCTGGGCATCTAGGTGCGCGAACGGATGTTTAGTGCTGCATCGCAGCGAAGTCAAGAAAATACGCCTGCAAGGTGCGACCAGGTTGGAGGAAGCGAATGCATGTACAGAGCCCCATGTTGGTGAGGCAGCGCCGCGGCGGTTGTGGTGGGGTGCCAAAGCGCACCCCACCCTACGGAGATATTGGGATGGCATTGGCGGTCATTGCGCTGCTGCTGCTCAACCCGGTCGCTTCCATCGCGCAGACCGTGCCCGGCGCTGCGTGGACCACGACTACGCCGCAGGCGGCGGGCTGGTCGCCCGATCTGGTGGCACACGCCAACGAGTACGCGCGGGGCATCGGCACGGAGGCCCTCCTCGTCGTCCAGCACGGTGTGGTCGTGGACAGCCTGGGCACCACGTCCAACCGGCTGGAACTGCACTCCGTCCGCAAGAGCCTGCTCAGCGCCCTCATCGGCATCGCCGTCGGCGAACGGCGGATCGGCCTGGATCAGACGCTGGCCCAACTCGGCATCGACGACGTGCCGCCGCTGCTCACCGCCGAGGAGAAACAGGCCACCGTCCAGGACCTGCTGGAATCCCGCTCCGGTGTTTACCACGTGGCGCTGTACGAGACGGATGGCGAGCGCCTCAACCGCCCGGCGCGCGGCAGCCATCCCCCGGGCACGTTCTGGTACTACAACAACTGGGACTTCAACGCGCTCGGAGCCATCTACGAGCACGCCACCGGGCAGTCGATCTTCGCCGCCTTCCAGTCCCGCATCGCGCAGCCGCTCGGCATGCAGGATTACCGGCCGTTCGACGGCCGCTACGTCATCGGTTCGCAGTCCTCCATTCCGGCCTACCCGTTCCACATGAGCGCGCGCGACCTGGCCCGCTTCGGTCTGCTGTATCTACACGGCGGACAGTGGAATGGCCGCCAGATCGTGCCGGCGTCCTGGGTGAGCGAGAGCACCACGCCCCGATCGGTGACGGGCATCCCCTCAGGCTATGCCTATCTCTGGTGGACCGGCTTGCAGGGCCAGGGCGTGCCGGACATGGGCCTGCCGGCGGGCGCGTTCTGGGCCGATGGCGCCGAGGGCCAGTTCGTCGTCGTCGACCCGGCGGATGACCTCGTCGTCGTGCACCAGACCAATGGCACTCGGGTACGCCGGCGGGACTTCGGCCACATCATGTGGCTGATCCGAGAGGCGGCCCACGCCCCGAACCCGGGACTGGACCCGGCGGAACCGCGCCGGATGCGCTGAAAGGTAACTCCACCAGTGTCGTGCCAGCGAGCACGGCCGGTGTGAAGGCGCCGGGTGGCCCGGACAGCGCCGCCTCGTCCACCCGCCCGGCATCCAGGTCCATCAGCAGCTGCAGCAGCGCCGCACCGCCCTCGACCGTGTCCGCCTGGATCGCCTCGCGCACGCCGGGTCCGTCGCGCTCGCGCAGGCGGTCGATCACGTCCAGATGGCGGTGCCGGCCGGGGTAGACCGGCAAAGCGTGCGGGTATTGGTAGGTCAGCAGCGGCCCGGTGCGCAGCCACAGACCCTGGATCATGTTGAACAGCTCCGGCATCGCCGCGCACTGGTATAGCTGCGCGTGGAAATGCCAGTTCTGCGGCACTGCATCCGGATGGCCGGCCGCGTCGGATTTGGCGTAGCGGGCGTGCAGCTTTTCCAGGGCCACGATGTCGCGGGCCGTGACGTGAGCCGCCGCCTCCGCCGCCGCGAGACCTTCCAACTCGAGCCGGATGCGGCGCAGCTCCAAGTATTGCGCCACCGACAGGCGCGGCACGGTCAGCGACCGGCTGGTTTGCAGCACCAACGCACGCTCCCGCACCAACTGCATCACCGCCTCGCGCACCGGCGTTTCCGACACTTGCATGGCGGCGGCGACGTCGCGGATCTTGAGCCGTTGGTGCGGACGGAGCCGACCTTCGAGCAGGGCGGCCCGCAACGCGTCGTAGACCTGCCCGTTGAGGCTGCTGCGCGTCACGGACGGTAGCGGTGTGTGCGTCATCGCGTGGTTTCCCTGCCGCCTGGTATTTGATATATCGGAATTGACGGCGAAGGGGACAGTTCCGTGTCAGAAACTCAGACGGCCACCAAATTGAACTCGGCCGATTCCGCGTTGCGGGCGCGGGCCCAACGCGTGATCCCGGGCGGGCTGTGGGGGCATCAGAACGCCGCCCACCTGCCGGACGGCTACCCGCAATACTTCACCCGCGCCGAGGGCTGCCACCTGATCGACGTCGACGGCAGGCAGTTCGTCGACTTCATGTGCTCGTGGGGCCCCGTTATCCTCGGCCACCGCCACCCGGCGGTGGAGCAAGCCGTGCGTGAGCAAACCGCCCTCGGCGACTGCATGAACGGCCCGGCGCCCGTGCTGGTCGAACTGGCCGAATTGATCGTGGACATGGTGCCCACGCCGACTGGTGCATCTTCGGCAAGAACGGCACCGACGCCACCACCACCTGCATTACCGTCGCCCGCGCCGAAACCGGTCGCCGCAAGGTGCTCGTCGCCCGTGGCGCGTATCACGGCGCGGTGCCCTGGTGCTCCCCCAGCGTCTCGGGCGTTACGGCGGAGGACCGGGCGCATCTGCTGCACTATACCTTCAACGACATTGCCAGCCTCGAGGCCTCCGTCGAGCAGGCGGGCCACGACTTGGCCGCGATCGTCGTCTCCGCCTTCCGCCACGACATGGGCCAGCGCCAGGAACTGCCCACCCCCGAATTCGCCCGCCGCATGCGCGCCCTGTGCGATGAAACCGGCGCCGCCCTGGTGCTGGACGACGTGCGTGCCGGCTTCCGCCTGGACCTCGGCGGCTCGTGGGAGCCACTGGGCGTCCGCCCCGACCTCGCCGCCTGGAGCAAGGCGATCGCCAACGGCCACGCTCTGGCCGCGGTCACCGGCCGCGAGCGGTTCCGCCAGGCGGCGACCACCGTGTTCACCACCGGGTCGTTCTGGTGCGGCTCCGTCCCGATGGCCGCCGCGGTGGCGACGCTGACCGAGCTGCGCCGCATCGACGGCCCGGCGCACATGGCGCGCATGGGCCAGCGCCTGCGCGACGGCCTGGCCGAGCGTGCCCTGCATCACGGCCTGCGCATCGACCAGAGCGGCCCGGTGCAGATGCCGACGGTGCTGTTCGTGGACGATCCCGAGTGGAAGCGCGGTTTCGCCTTCTGCGCCGAGGCGTTGCGCCACGGCGCCTACCTGCACCCTAAGCACAACATGTTCCTGTCCTGCGCCCACACCGAGGCCGATGTCGACGCCGCGCTGGAGGCTGCCGACGCCGGCTTCCGCCACGTGGCCCGCTAGAGCGATGCCGCAGTTGCAGGCCTGGCTGGCGGCCTTCGCCCAGGCGCTGGAGCGGGGCGAGCCAGTCGCGCCCCTGTTCGCCGAGGAGTGCTACTGGCGCGACCTGATCGCCTTCACCTGGACTATCCGCACCCTGGAGGGCCGCGAGGCCATCACCGACATGGTCGCCGCCTGCGAAACGGGTGCCTCGAACTGGGCGGTCGACGGCCCGGCGAAGGAGGCGAACGGCGGTGTCGAGGGCTGGATCACCTTCGAGACGGCGGTTGCCCGCGGCCGCGGCTATGTCCGCCTGCGGGATGGATTGTGTTGGACGCTGCTGACCGCGGCGCGCGAGCTGAAGGGCCACGAGGAGAAGCAGGGTTTCACCCGCGAAATGGGCGTGCTGCCGCCCGATGCCACCGACCGACGCACCTGGCTGGAACGCCGGGCCGACGAGGACGCGACGCTAGGCACCGAGACGCAGCCCTATTGCCTGATCATCGGCGGTGGCCAGGGCGGGCTCGGCCTGGGTGCGCGGCTGAAGCGGCTCGGCGTGCCGACGCTGATCGTCGACAAGCACAAGCGGCCCGGCGACAATTGGCGCAGCCGCTACAAGTCGCTCTGCCTGCACGACCCGGTCTGGTACGACCACATGCCGTACCTGCCCTTTCCAGAGCACTGGCCTGTGTTCACGCCCAAGGACAAGCTGGGCGACTGGCTCGAGATGTACGCCCGGGTCATGGAACTGAACTGCTGGAACGACACCACCTGCCAGCACGCCGAATACGACGAGGCAGCACAACGCTGGACCGTCACCGTCGACCGCGCCGGCGAGACGATCACGCTGCACCCAGCCCAGCTGATCCTGGCGACCGGGATGGCGGGGGTGCCGCAAATGCCGTCGATCCCCGGCATGGACAGTTTCGCGGGCGAGCAGCACCACTCCAGCCGTCACGCAACTGGCGAACCCTACGCCGGTAAGCGCTGCGTGGTGATCGGGTCCAACAACTCGGCCCACGACATCTGCGCCGACCTGGTGGAGCACGGCGCCGACGTCACCATGCTGCAGCGCTCCTCCACCCTGGTGGTGCGCTCGGAGACGATGCTGCGGCTGTCCTACGCCACGCTGTATTCCGAGCAGGCGGTGGCCAACGGCATCGGGACGGACCAGGCGGATCTGCTGGCCGCCTCCATGCCCTACCGGCTGCTGCCCTCGGTGCAACGCCCGTTGTGGGAGCGGATCGCCGCCGAGGACGCCCCGTTCTACGACCGGCTGCGCGCCGTGGGCTTCCAGCTCGATTTCGGCGAGGACGCGTCGGGGTTGTCGCTAAAATACCTGCGCCGCGGCTCGGGCTACTACATCGATGTCGGCGCGTCCGAGATGATCGCGACCGGCACCATCAAGCTGCGCGGCTCGCCCGCCGCGATCACGCCCACCGGGGTGCGGCTGGAGGACGGCAGCGAGCTCCCTGCCGACCTGATCGTATACGCGACTGGTTACGGCAGCATGAACGGCTGGGCGGAAAAGCTAATCTCGAAGGCGGCCGCCGATGCGGTCGGACCGTGTTGGGGCCTGGGCTCCGGCACCGCGCGCGATCCCGGTCCGTGGGAGGGCGAACTCCGCAACATGTGGAAGCCGACCGCGGTGGCAGCGCTCTGGTTCCACGGCGGCAATTTGGCGCAGTCGCGCCACTATTCGCGGTATCTAGCGCTGCAATTGAAGGCGCGCTTCGAAGGCATTCCCACCCCCGTCTACGCCAACTAAAGCACCGTCATGCCAGGGCTTGACCCTGGTATCCACGGGCCTGGGCTCATGACGTCAGACGAGTGTTTTGCAACGTCCTATGCAACCCGGCGAGGCCGGTGTCGGCGGATGCCCGTGGATACCAGGGTCAAGCCCTGGCATGACCGGGGGTTAGGCCGGTTCGGGCACCCGCATCGACGACAGGATCGCGCCGATCTCCGGCCGGCAGGATCCGCAATTGGTGCCAGCCGTCGTGGCTTTGCCGACTGCTTCGACGCTGTCGCACCCCGCCATGATCGCCGCCCGGATCGCACCCGCACCGACCCCCATGCACACGCAGATCGACGGCTCCGGCGCCTTGCCATCGGCCCGGCGGCCGGCGAGCAGCGCGCGGCGTTCGGATGGCTCGATCGTCTCGTGGGCGAACAGCTCCATCAGCCAGTCGCGTGCCGGCAGCCTATGATCGGGGCCGAGGAACACGCAGGCCTCCAGCCGCCCGTCCCGGATCCTGGCGGCGCGGTAGGTGCCCGCCGCCGGGTCGCGTAGCGCCATCCAGCCCTCCGGCCCACCCAACGCCGCAACAAGCCCGGCCTGCGCCGCCGCCGCATCGCCGGGGCCGGCCAGTTCGTGCCGCCATACCGCGCCATCCAGCGGGATCACCGCGCACCACGGCGCCGCCTCCGGCCCCAGCGAGCAGCGGGCGAGGGCGAACCCGTGCCAATCCATCGCGGCCTGGCGCACGCGGACGGGGGTGTGCTTGAACTCGGGCTGGCCGCTCACCGGGTCGGCGGCGGGATTGACGGCGGTGTTGACCCGGCCAGCCGGGCAGAACTCGGCCGTCCAATGCATCGGCGCGAACACCGTCCCCCGGCGCAGGCCGCGGTCATGCCGGGCCCGCAGCGTGCCCGACCCCCAGGCGCTTTCGACCACGGCCAGGTCGCCATCCTGGATCGTCGGAAAATCGTCCGGGTGGAGCGACAGGAACGGCTCGGGGATGTGGCGGAACAGCCGCGCGGTTTTGCCGGTGCGGGTCATGGTGTGCCACTGGTCGCGCACCCGACCCGTCATCAGCACCATCGGGTAGTCGGCGGACACCGGGTTCATCGGCGGGCGCGGCGGGGTCGGCACCATGCGGGCGCGGCCGGTCGGGGTCGGGAAGCCGCCGCGGGCGAAGAAGCGCGACACCGGGATCGTCTTGGCCGGGCGCGGCCAGCGCGTGGGGGCGAAGGCCGCGTACTCGTCGTCGCTCAACCGGGCCAGCGCGCCGATGTCGAACATACGCGTGCCGTTGTTGCCGGTACCGCTGAGGGCGGCGTGCTCGCGGAAGATGTCGGCGGCGCTGCGCCAGGCGAACGCCGCGCCATGCCCGAGCCGGGCCGCCACCTGCGCGATGGCCCACCAATCTGGCCGTGCCTCTCCGGGGGGTGGCAAGAAGGGACGCTGGCGGCTGATCACGCGCTCGCTGTTGGTGACGGTGCCGTCCTTCTCGCCCCAGCCCTGGGCCGGCAGGCGGACATGGGCGTAGGCGATGCTGTCGTTCAGGCTGGCCACTTCGGAGACGGCCAGGAACTCGCACCGCTGCATCGCTGCCCGCACGGCGCCGCCATTGGGCAGCGACACGGCCGGATTGGTGCCGATCACCCACAGCGCCTTCACGCGGCCCTCGGCCACGGCCTCGAACAGCGGCACCGCTTTCAGCCCCGGGCCGTTCGCCAGGTTCGGCGCGCCCCAGAACTCGCGCAACAGCGCCATGTGGTCGGAGCGGCCGAACTCCAGATGCGCCGCCAGTAGGTTGGACAGCGCCCCCACCTCCCGCCCGCCCATCGCGTTGGGCTGCCCGGTGATGCTGAACGGCCCGGTGCCGCGCTTGCCGATGCGCCCGGTCAGCAGGTGGACGTTGATGATGGCGTTCACCTTGTCCACGCCGGAGGTCGACTGGTTCACCCCCTGGCTGAACAGCGTGACCGTTTTGGGCGTGCGCGCGAACAGCTCGAAGAACGCGGTGATCTCGGGCTCGCGCAGGCCACACGCCGCCGCCACGCTCGCGACGGTGCCGCCGGCGGCGACCGCGTCGTCCATGTCGTCGACGTAAGCGGCGTAGACCCGGTCGGTGCGACCGCTGCGATGCAGGTAGCGCAGCAGCCCGGCGAATAGCGCCACGTCACTGCCGGGTGCGATGGCCAGGTGCATGTCGGCGCCCTCGCAGGTGGCGGTGCGGCGCGGGTCGATCACCACCACGCGCATGTCCGGCCGGGCGGCGCGGGCGGCGGCGATGCGTTGGAACAGCACGGGATGGCACCAGGCGGTGTTGCTGCCGACCAGCACCAGAAGGTCGGCGAGTTCCAGGTCCTCGTAGGTGCCGGGAACGACGTCCTCGCCGAACGCGCGGCGGTGCCCGGCGACGGCAGACGACATGCAGAGGCGCGAGTTGCTGTCGATGTTGCCGGTGCCAAGGAAGCCTTTGGCGAACTTGTTGGCCGCGTAATAATCCTCGGTTAGCAATTGGCCCGAGACGTATAGCGCCACGCTGTCCGGCCCGTGGGCGGCGATGGTGTCGCGGAACTTGGTGGCGATGCGGTCGAGTGCCGAATCCCAGTCGGTGCGGGCGCCGTCCATCTCGGGATAGAGCAGGCGGTTCTGCAACGAGAGTGTCTCGCCGAGGGCGGTGCCCTTGACGCAGAGGCGGCCGTAATTGGCCGGGTGGATCGGGTCGCCGGCGATCTCGGCGAACTCCGGGCCGGTCGGGGTGGCGAGCACGCCGCAGCCGACGCCGCAATACGGGCAGGTGGTTCTCGTGGCTTCGGTCATGGCCATCTCCCCCTTCCCTTGAGGGAGGGGGGCGGCGGGAGGGGTGCAGACGCGCTCAGCCCAGTGCGGTGATACCCCTCACCCCGACCCTCTCCCTCAAAGGGAGAGGGAGAAGGGAAGACGGGCTTCAATAGACGTCCCTTAGATACCGGCCTTGCCGGGCCAGCGACGCCGTCCAGTCTTTGGCGGCGGCTTCGGATAGGCCGCCTTGGGTCGCGGCGATATCGCGCAGGGCGGTGTCCACGTCCTTTGCCATCCGCATGGCATCGCCGCAGACGTAGAAGTGGGCGCCGCCCTGCAGCCAGCGCCACAGTTCGGCGGCGTGCTCGCGCATCCGGTCCTGCACGTAGATCTTTCGCGCTTGGTCGCGGGACCAGGCTGTGTCCAACCGGGTTAGGGTGCCGGCAGCCAGCCAGGCTTTCAGCTCGTCCGCAAACAGGAAGTCGGACGCCTCGTGCTGGTCGCCGAAGAACAGCCACGACGGGCCGCCTGCTGCGGCCACCGATCGCTCCTGCAGGAAGGCGCGGAACGGGGCGATGCCGGTGCCGGGGCCGACCATGATCACGGGGACCGCCGGGTCGGTGGGCAGACGAAAATGGCTGGGCTGGATGTTGGCCAGGATCTGACCGTGATCGGCCGCCCGATGCGCCAGGAAATTGCTGGCGATGCCGTGACGCACCCGGCCCCGCCGCTCCGCCCGCACCACGCCGACGCACAGATGCACCTGGCCGATTTCCGCCCGAGGGGATGACGCGATCGAATACAGCCGCGGCTTCAACGCCGGCAGCGACTTTACCAGGTCGAACAGTTTCGGGCGCGCCGAGGGGAACGCCTCGATCAGGTCCAGCAGATCGGCATCCTCCGGCTGCGCGCCGTCATCGCCATCGGCGAGCCGGCGCAGGGCGGTGGCCTCCGCCGGGTCGGTGGCGGCGTTGGCCAGCAGCAGCATCGTGCGGTCCAGCGGGCGGGCGACGTCCACCTGCCAGGCGAAGGCATCGCGCACCGTGCGCATGGTGCCGTCGGGGCAGGGGACCAACTCGTGCCCGGCGGCCCGGAGCGCGTGCAGGCAGGCCTCCACCAAGTCGGGATCGCTGGGGGCGTAGATGCCGATGGAATCGCCGGGCTCGTAGCTCAGCCCCGAGGGCGACAGGTCGATCTGCACGTGCCGCACGTCCTTGGCCGACCCGGCGCCGGTCAGCCGCTCGGCCGCCAGCACGCGCACCGGCATGCCCTGGGCGGTAGCGATCGGGGCCTCCACCGGCGGGGGCGCGGCCACGGCATCGGCCGGGCGGTCGGCCAGCAGCGCCTTGACCTTCTTGCTGGTGGGCTTGGCGCCGGGCACGCACAGCGAGGCGGACGTCTCGCGCCCACTGGCTAATGCCTCGGCATAGGTCTGGCACAAATAGCCGCACTGGCCGCAATCGAGTTGCGCCATGGCGGCCATCAGCTTGCGCTCGAATGGACGGTCCTCAGCGAGGGCTAGGCGTTCGTCCAGTTCGAGCGCCGGGTCGTGCCAGGGGAAATCCTCCTCCACCGCGCCGACCGGGCTCGCGACCGACATCCCCGCCTCGCCGGACGAGGCGCCATACAGCCCGGCCAGGAACCCGTTCAGCCAGGCGCGCTGGGCTGGCGAGAACGGGGCGCTTTCGGGGATCAGCGGGCTGCCGCCGGGCGCCATCGCGTTCATGCGAGCAACCCGGCGAGGTCGGCGTCGGACTGCGTGGCCGACCAGGCCTGGAAGCCCTGGCCCGGTTCGCGCCGGTCCATCCAGGCCTGCAGCAGCCGCAGCACCAACGGCGGCAACTCGAACGCCGTGACCGCGGGACGGATCAGCCGGCCGATCGCCTGCTGCGGCCCGGCGCCGCCGCCGACATGCAGGTCGTAGCCCTCCACCAGGTCGTCGCCCTGCTCCACCTTGGCGCCGAGCAGGCCGATATCGGCGATGTAGTGCTGCGCGCACGAGTTGTGGCAGCCGGTCAGATGGATGTTGATCGGGCTGTCCACCGTGATCCGCGCCTCCAGCCAGTCCACCAGTTCGGCGGCATGGCCCTTGGTGTTGGACGCCGCGAACTTGCACCCGGCGTTGCCGGTGCACGCGACCAGCCCGGTGCGCAAGGGGCCTGCCTCGTGCCCCAAGCCGAGCGCCTCGATCGCCGCTAAAACCTCGGGGATGCGGGCGTTCGGAATGTCGGAGATCAGCAGGTTCTGCCAGACCGTCAGCCGGATAGTGCCGGAGCCGAACCGGTCCGCGATGTCCGCCAGGCCGCGCATGCGCTCCACGGTGATCCGCCCCACCGGCACAACCACGCCGACATAGGACAAACCTTCCTGCCTTTGCGCGTGCACGCCGATATGCGCCGAGCGGGATTGCGGCGGCACCGAGCCAATTGCATCGGTGGGGACGCGGGTGAGCTTGCGGCCGAGTTCAGCCTCGACGGCCTCGAGGAAGCGGTCGAAGCCCCAATCGTCCAGCACGTATTTCAGGCGCGCCTTGTTGCGGTCGGTCCGAGTCCCGCTGGCGATGAACACGCGCAGGATGGCGTCGCACACCGGCGTGGTGTCGGCGGGCGCCACGATCACCCCGGTCTGGCGGGCGAAATCCCGGTGGCCGGTGATGCCGCCCAGGGCCAGGCGGTAGTACACGCCCGGCTCCACCCCATACCCGGCGGCGACCGGCACGGCGGTGAAGGCGACGTCGTTTGTGTCCTCCAGCACCGGGATCGTGCCGGAGCCGTCGAACGCGATGTTGAACTTGCGTGGCAAGCCATACAGCTCGCGGTGGTTCAGGATGTGGTGGTGGATGCGGCGCGCGTCCGGGCGGGTGTCGAGCAGTTCCTGCGCGTCGATCCCGGCGGTGGGGCTGCCGGTGACGTTGCGGACGTTGTCGGCGCCGGATCCACGCGACGTCAGACCCAGATCGGCCAGCCGGGTCAGCACCTCGGGCGCATGGGCGGCGCCGATCTCGCGCACCTGCAGGTTGGCGCGGGTGGTCACGTCGGAAAAACCGCCGCCCATTTCCTCGGCGATGGCCGCGATGCCGCGGAACTGCAGAGTGTTCAGAATCCCGCCGGGCATGCGCAGCCGGCACATGAAGCTGTTCTGCGCCGGCGCCACATAGAACAGGCCGTGGAACTTCGTCAGGAAGACGTCCGTCCCCTTGGGAAACTTGTTCTCCGCCGCGAGCGCACTGATCTCGCCGAACCGGTCGAGCGGGTGCTTCTTGCGCTTGGCCTCCTCCTCCGGCACCAGCTTGCCGCCGGCCGCGATCGTCTGGTCCTGCGCCGCGCGCTGCAGGTCGGTCGGGTCCACTGGCTCACCGCCGCCGCCCACCAGGGGACCGCGCTTGGCGTCCACCCCGGCCATGAAGCCCTTCAGATACTCCTGCTGCTCGACAGAGAACGCCTGGTCCGTCATGCCCACTCCTCAGGTTGGAATGCCGGGCCGAACGGCAGCACGGCGCGCGCTGCCCCGATCGGACGGCCTTCCTTGATCAGCTTCAGATACCAGGGGGAATCGCCGGTCTCGCCGTAGAGCATGGCGCCCACCAGCCGGTCGTCCCGCACCAGGAAGCGGCGGTATTGCCCCATGTCAGCGTCGTCCAGCACGATCGGGTCGGGGCCGTCGATCTCGCCGGCCGACCACACCCCGGCCCCCGCCACCTTCAGCGCGGTGGCGTCTGACACGGGCACGTAGCGGGCATCGAGCTGGCCCAGGATGTTGGCCGCCGCGACTTCCGCCTGCGCGAACGAGGGGGCGACCAGGCCGACAGTCTGCCCGGCGTGTTCGGCGCACTCGCCGATCGCCCAGATGGCCGTGTCGGCGGTGCGCATGCCGTCATCCACCAACACGCCGCGGTTCACCGGCAGCCCGGCGGCGCGCGCCAATTCGGCATGGGGACGGATGCCGACCGCCATCACCACGATCTTGGCCGGGACCCGGCGGCCATCGGCCAGCAGCACCGCGTCCGGCTCGATGGCGACCGTCTTTGCTTCGGTGATCACGGCGATGCCCTGGTCCGCCAGCCGCCGTTGCAGCAGGGCGGCGGCGCCGTGATCGAGTTGGCGGTCCATCAGCCGGTCCGTCGCGTGCAGTACCGTCGGGCGCATGCCCCGGCGCGCGAGGCCAGCGGCGGCTTCCAGCCCCAGCAATCCGCCGCCGATCACCACCGCGTCTCCCCCGGTGGCGGCGTGGGCGATCATCTGCTGCACGTCGCCGAGCGTGCGATACATCAATACGTGGGGTGCGTCGGCGCCGGGGAAGGGCAGGCGGACGGGGTTGGCGCCGGTGGCCAGCACTAGGCTGTCGTAAGGAACGCGCTCGCCGCTCTCTAGCACCACGTCGTGCGCGTCGCGGTCCAGCGTGGTCACCCTTGTGTCCGGCCGCCACGTGATGCGGTTGGTCTCGAGATGCTCGGGGTGGTGGGTGATCAGACCGTGCTCGTCCACATCGCCGGCGAGGTAAAGGCTGAGCGCCACCCGGTTATAGGGATGCGTCGGCTCCGCACCGATCAGGGTGATGTCCGCCCCGCCGGCCGCCAGGCGGTCGGCGCACCGGGCGCCAGCGGGACCGGCGCCCACGATCACGACGCGGAGGGGAGGGGCTGTCATGCCGGCATTTATAGCGGCCCGGCCGGTATGGTAAAACCTTGCGCGCCAACCTTGATGCCGTTTCAGCGACCATATGGCCTTTGCTGAGGCAATCTCGCGAGAACTGCCTACGAGATAAGCAGCGATGCTCCCGTCATCTGCTCCGGCTTGGCCAAGCCCATCAGGTCCAGCAGCGTGGGGGCGAGGTCTGCCAGCCGGCCATCGCGTAGGCTCCGTCCGCCGCCGCCGGCCAGGAACACGGGGACGCGATTGGTGGTGTGCGCCGTATGCGGCGCGCCGGTCACCGGGTCCCGCATCAGCTCCGCATTGCCGTGGTCCGCCGTAACCAGCAGCGCCCCTCCGGCCTCCGCCACCGCCGCAGCAATGGCGCCCAGCCCGGTATCCACCGCCTCCACCGCGGCGATCGTGGCCGGGATGCTGCCGGTGTGGCCCACCATGTCCGGGTTGGCGAAGTTCAGGATCAGCATGTCGAATTGGCCCGAGCGGATGGCGTCGACCGCCTTCTGCGTCAGTTCCGGCGCGCTCATTTCGGGCTGCAGGTCGTAGGTCGCGACTTTGGGGGAGGGCACCAGCACCCGCTCCTCGCCCTCGAACGGCTGCTCCCGTCCGCCGTTCATGAAGTAGGTGACATGGGGATACTTTTCCGTCTCCGCCAAGCGGAGTTGCCGTTTGCCCGCGACGCTAACCGCCTCGCCGAGGATGCCGGCCATGGAGTGGGGCGGGAAGATCGCCTGCATCAACGGGGCGAGGCCGTCGCTGTAGCGCGTCATGCCGACGGCGGCCGCGAAGTACGGGGCGGTGCGTTCGAAGCCGGTGAACGCCGGGTCGAGCAGGGTGGCGAGCAACTCGCGGATGCGGTCGGCGCGGAAGTTGAACGACAGCAGGCCGTCGCCATCCGCCATGCCGCGGTAATCGCCAATTGCGGCCGGCGGGATGAACTCGTCGGTGGTGTCGTGCGCGTAGGCGTCGGCAATGGCAGCCTCGGCGGTGGGGAAGTGTGCGCCCTCGGCATGGGCCAGGGCGGCGAAGGCGCGGCCGACCCGGTCCCACCGGTTGTCGCGGTCCAGCGCGAAGTAGCGGCCGCAGACGGTGGCGATGGAGGCGCCCCCGGGCAGTGCGGCTTCCAGCGTGGCCAGGTATTCGGCGGCCGAGCGCGGCGGGGTGTCGCGGCCATCGGTGAAGGCGTGCACCCGTACTGCGATGCCTGCCCCGGTAAGGATGCCGGCTAGCGCCACGGCGTGGTCCTGGTGCGCGTGCACCCCGCCGGGCGACACCAGGCCGAGCAGGTGGCACACGCCGCCGGACTGTTTTAGCGCTGCGATCAGCCCCTGCATCGCCGGCCCGGTGGCGAGCGACCCGTCGGCGATGGCGCGGGCGATCCGTGGCAGGTCCTGCGTCACGACGCGCCCGGCGCCGATGTTCAGGTGGCCGACCTCGGAGTTGCCCATCTGCCCGTCCGGCAGCCCGACATCCTCGCCCGACGTGCGCAGGAAGGCATGCGGCCCGGCGTCCCACAACCGGTCGAAATTGGGCGTGCGTGCCTGCCGGATGGCGTTGTCCCCCGCATCGTCCCGCCAGCCCCAGCCGTCCAGGATCATCAGCATGGCGGGGCGAGGGATGGCGGGCATGGCGCGGCTCCGGGCGGTGGTGGGGTTGCGTGCCTGTTGGCTCGGGGCGCGTCAATCGATGCGAGTCGATTGATCTCGGCCGCGCGTGACTTAGCTTACTTCATCCTCCCCCGTTCTTCACGGGGGAGGGGGACCGTGCGAAGCATGGTGGAGGGGGCGAGCCACACACACCTGATCGTGCCCACGCTCCCTCCGTCGGCTTCGCCGCCACCTCCCCCGTAAAGTACGGGGGAGGATTGAACGATGCCGACAGCTACCCCGGCCGCCCTGCCCGGTGATATGGGTGCCCGCTCGCGATCGCCTGGGCGCGGAACACCTGCTCGGCCAGCATTGCCCGCACTAGCAGATGCGGCCACGTCATCGGCCCCAGCGACAACGCGGCGTCCGCCCGGGCCATGACCGCGGCATCCAACCCCTCCGCCCCGCCCAGCAAGAAACACACCGGCCGCGACGAGCCGAGCCATCGCTCCAGCAAGGCCGCAAGCCCCTCGCTACCGGGTGCCGCACCACCACTGTCGAGCGCCACGGCGAAGGCCTGGTGCGGGGTCGCAGCCAGCAGCGCCTCGCATTCCCGGCGCTTGATCTCGGCCGGGGCGCCGCGCCCCTCGGCCACTTCCGTCACCGTCAAGGGCGGGCGCAGGCGGGCGTTGTAACGCGCGAACAGCTCGGCTTCCGGCCCGGCGCGCAGCCGTCCGACGGCAATCAACCGCATTGATATTGCAACGGCGCGGGCATCCGGCACAGAACGGGCGGGATTGCCGAGGAACCCACGTTTTGAACCGCTCCACGCTTCTGCTCTGTGCCGCCCTGTTGCTGGCCGCCGCCGCCCCCGCGCCGCCGACCGGCCCCGTCAGGCTCGCCCCAATGCCCGGCACGCCGCTCGACGCCACGGCGCGCCAGGTCGCCGCCTCCGATGTCGAAGATGGCGGCGCCGGCGCCTTGTTGCTGCTCGGCAGCCAGCATCTCGGCACCGCCGGCACCGGCCCGGCTATGTTCGTGCAAGTGCAATCGCCCCGCGCGTGTGGATCGGCCGGGTGTTCGACCTCGGTCTACCTGCCCACCAAGACGGGCTGGGCCAAGGTGCTGGACGCGGTCAGCGGCAACCTGGTGGTCGAGCCGGCGCAGCACGGCGGCATGCACGACCTGCTGGTGGGCAAGGGCGATCGCTGGATCTGGAACGGCCGTGTCTACGCCGACACGATTCCGGCCCCGCAGGTCGACCTGCGTCCGCACCGCCCGATTCACCGCCCTACCAGAACTCGGTCCCACGCGCACCCTTGAACGGGCCGATCAGGTTGGCGGTGATCCAGCCGCCGTAAAATCCGCCGGGCTGCGGGGTGACCTGCTCGTCGCCGACGAAGCAGGCGTCCATCAGCCCGGCGTAGACCGCCACGTGGTCGCGGAGGGCCGCGTAGGCGGGGGTCGGATCGGGGTAAAACCAGCCTGCATCGGGCACCGTGCGGCCACCGCCGATCAGGCTGCAGTAGCGCGCGTGACCTTTCCATTCGCAGAACGAGGTGCGCGTGGCCTGGATCAGGCTGCCGGACACGAAGGCATCGGGTGGCAGATAGTAGGTGGGCGGATGCGTCGTCTCGAGCACGCGGAAAGCGGCGGTGGTATCGGCGATGGTCTCGCCGCCCAGCACGATGCGGACGCGCTCTGACACGGGCTCGAGTCCAGGAGGGCGTGGGTAGTCCGCAACGCGTTCGGGCAGCTCGTATCGATCGCTCATGCCGCCGGCTCCGCCACCTCGTCGTCCAGATCCGCGCCCCACATCTTCTCCAGCGCGTACAGCTCCCGCGCCTCCGGCTTGAACAGGTGCACGACGATGTCGCCGACGTCGATCAGCACCCAATCGGACACGCCCGCACCCTCCACCGGGACGCGGCCGATGCCAGCGTCGCGCAGCTTCTCCTGCAGATGGGTCGCCATCGCACTGATCTGGCGGTCGGCGAGCCCGGTCGCGATCACCATGCGGTCGGTGAACGCGGCGCGGCCGGCCAGGTCCAGCACGACCACGTTCTCCGCCTTGTCGTCTTCGAGGCTGGTGACGATCAGAGCCTGAACCTTGTCCAGCACCGACGGCTCGGTCTTGACGCGGCGCGGCGCACGCGGCTTCGGCCCGGCGGCGACGGCCTTTTTGCGGGGGGTGCCGGGGGCCTTGGCCGCCTCCTGCAACGCCGTCACGGGTTTCGGCGGCCGGCGCTTGGCGGGCGGCTTGGTTCCGGGATCGGCGGCTGTGGGCTTTCTGGCTATGGTCCTGCTCCCGCATGGCGTGGCGCTGCTGCGGAGTATGCCGCGCGTAAGGCCGTTGCGGATATGGCATTTTGCGAGGCCGGTAAGAAGGTCCAGGCAGGCGCCCCTGCCCCGGCCAGAATGGGTGCCTCGCGCGCCGGATGGCGGGCCGGCCGCAGCCGCTGCGCCGCCCGCCCGGCCAGGGCGCGATGGTTGTAGCCGGGGCGAGGCACCACCGCGAACGGCACCGCCCGCGCGATCCCGGTCCAGCGGCGCCAGCGGGGCAGCTCCGCCAGGATGTCCGCCCCCATCAGCCACACGAATTCCACCCGCGGAAATAGCCGCCGCAGCGCCTTCAGCGTGTCGGCCGTGTAGCGCGTGCCCAACTGGCGCTCGATCGCCGTCGCCACGATCCGCCGCCCATCGCTGATCTGCCGGGCCGAAGCCAGCCGGTCCGCCAACTTGCCCATGCCGTCCGCCCGTTTCAGCGGATTGCCCGGCGACACCAGCAGCCATACCTGATCCAGCCGAAGCCGCCGCTGCGCCACCTGCGCCACGTGCAGATGCCCCTCATGCGCCGGATTGAACGACCCGCCGAGGATCCCGATCCGCAACCGATAGCGGTGCCCGTGGCGCGGAGCCGAAATCAGGGCCGGACTTGCCCCGTCCCGGTGACGACCGTGCGGTACGTGGTGAGCTGCTCCGGCCCCACCGGCCCGCGCGCGTGGATGCGCCCGGTGGCGATGCCGATCTCGGCGCCAAAGCCGAACTCGCCGCCATCGCAGAACTGGGTGGAGGCATTCCATAACGCCACCGCTGAGGCCACGCCGGCGAGGAAGGTCCGGGCCACGGCCGCGTCGTCGGTGACGATGGCGTCGGTGTGCTCGCTGCCATGGCGGGCGATGTGGGCGAGCGCGCCCTCCAGCCCGTCCACCACGGCCACGTTCAGCACCGCATCGAGCCACTCGGTGTCGAAATCGCCGGGTTCGGCGGCGGGCAATTCCGGCATAATGGCGCGGGCGCGTTCGTCGGCGCGGAAGCGGCAGCCGAACGACCCGGTGGCCGCGATCAGCATGGGCAGGATCGAGTCGGCGGAGGCGGCGTCCACCAGCAGCGTCTCGGCCGCACCACACACGCCGGTGCGGCGCATTTTGCTGTTGACCAGCAGGGCGCAGGCCATCGACGGGTCGGCGTCCTCGTGCACAAACAGGTGGTTCATGCCCTCCGCATGGGCCAGCACAGGCACCCGCGCCTCGCGCTGCACCCGCTCCACCAGCGATTTGCCACCCCGTGGAATGATCAGGTCGATCAGCCCCGCCCCAGCCAGCATCGCCGCTACGTAGCTGCGGTCCGCACCGGGCGCGATCTGCACGCAGGCGGCGGGCAGCCCGGCCGCCGCGATCCCCTCGGCCATCGCGGCGTGGATCGCGCGGGCGCTGTGCAGGCTCTCGGAGCCGCCGCGCAGGATCACCGCGTTGCCCGACTTCAGGCACAGCCCGGCGGCGTCGGCGCCGACATTGGGGCGGCTCTCGTAGATCATGCCGATCACCCCGATCGGCGTCGCGATGCGGCGGAACTGCAGCCCGTTCGGCCGGGTCCATTCCGCCAGCGTGCGGTCGAGCGGGTCGGGTAGGGCGGCCACCTCCTCCAGCCCCACCGCCATCGCCTCGACCCGGTCCGGCGTCAGCGTCAGCCGGTCCCGGAACGCGGCACTGGCCTGGCTGGCGGCGAGATCGGCCTCGTTGGCGGCCAAGATGGCCGGCGCCGTCGCCCGCAACCGCGCGGCTGCGGCGAGCAGTGCGGCGTTGCGTGCCTCCCCCGTGGACCGCGCCAGGGTGGCGGAGGCAGCGCGGGCGGCGGTGCCGGCCTCGTGCAGCCAGGTGGAGGCGTGGTCGATGTCGGCGGTCATGCAGGGTGGTTCCAGTCGTGGAATTCAGCGCGTCCAGCACTAAGCTTAGGCCACGGCAGGCGTTCCTGAAATCCATGAACTCTACGCAGACGAGCGGCCCGCACGTCAGATCGAGCAGGAGCGCCCGCTTCTCACCTGCTCAAAGCCCCCTGCCTTGAGGGAGGGGGTTGGGGGAGGGGTATGCTACAGCCCTAGCTGTTGTGCGTGTGACACCCCTCACCCCGGCCCTCTCCCGCAAGGGGAGAGGGAGCAGAGAATGGTCCAGGCCAGGGCCACTCCGCCCTCTACCGCAGCGGGAACCCCAGCCTCACCAGCACGTCCCGCAGCTTGTCCCGTCCGGCCAGCGCCGATATCCGGCCCATCCGGCCGATCACCCGCTCGGTCCAGCTATACTTCGACCGTTCGACCGACTGACTGAACCCCTCCATCGCCCTGTCGTAAGCGGCCCGCCCGTCCGCCTCGGCGCTGGTGTCGTAGCGCTCGTGGTGCAGCACGACCGATTGCGGCAGGCGCGGCTTCACGCCGGACGGACGCGCCTCGTCCTCGTAGCCCACACACAGGCCGACCACGCCCACTGCACCCGGTGGCAACTCGAGCAAGCGCGCCACCTCGGCCACATCGTTGCGCAAGGCACCGATATACACCGTCGACAGCCCCATGCTCTCCGCCGCCACGATGGCGTTCTGCGAGGCGATCGCGGCATCCATGGCGGCCACCAGGAAGGTCTCGAGGTACGGCAACCCCTCCAGCACCGTTCCGGCGGACTCGCCCACCCGGGCCAGGCGCGACAGGTCGGCCACCCACACCAGAAACAGCGGGCATTGCTCGATGTGCTTCTGCCCGCTGGCGATCCGGGCCAGCGCTGCCCTCGTGGCCGGGTCGCTGACGACCACCACCGACCAGGTCTGCATGTTGGAGGACGTCGCGGCCGATTGCGCGGCGGCAACCAGCGTCTCCAGCGTGCCGGGCGGCACCGGGTCGGGCTTGTAGGCGCGCACCGAACGATGGTGCAGCAACGAGGCGAGCACCGCGTTCCACGGGCCCTCTGGCGGCAGGGTGGCCTCGGCGCCGTAGCGGGCGAGGAAGGCGGCGGTGCGGGCTGGCAGATCTTGCATTGGGGTCCCCTAATCGGTCACCCAGCATCCACGCTTAGGCCAGCAACACCAAGTCATCGCGGTGGATTGCCTCATCACGGCCACGCCAGCCCAGCAGCGTCTCGATTTCCTCCGAGCGGTGGCCGGCGATGCGGCGCATGTCGTCGGCCGAATACGCCGACAGCCCGCGGGCCAGGATCGCGCCGTCGAGGTCGCGCACTTCCACCGGGTCGCCGCGGTCGAACGCGCCGTCGATCCCCCGCACGCCGGCCGGCAGCAGCGATCGTCCGGACGCCAGCGCCCGCGCCGCGCCGCCGTCCACCGTCACCGCACCCAGCGGCTGCAGACTGCCGGCGATCCAACGCTTGCGGGCGGAGCGGCCCTCCGGCGCGGCCAGGAACCAGGTGCAGCGCGCACCCTCGGCCACCTTGGCAATCGGGTTGGCCACGTTGCCCAGCGCGATGCCCATCGTGCACCCGGCTTGCGTGGCAATCCGCGCCGCCACCAACTTGGTCCGCATGCCGCCGGAGGAGTAGCCGGGCGGCGGCTCACCCCCCATCGCCTCGATCTCGGGCGTGATCTGCGGCACGATAGGGATGTGCTGCGCCGCCGGGTTGGTGCGGGGGTCGGCGGTGTACAGGCCGTCGATGTCGGACAGCAGCAGCAGCCGGTCGGCGCAGACCATCTCGGCGACGCGGGCGGCCAAGCGGTCGTTGTCGCCGAAGCGGATCTCGGCGGTGGCGATGCTGTCGTTCTCGTTGATCACCGGGACGCAGCCCATGCCCAGCAAGGTGGTGAGCGTGGCGCGCGCGTTCAGGTAGCGGCGGCGGTCCTCGGTATCCTCCAGCGTCAGCAGCAACTGCGCCGCGGTCAGCCCCTGTGACGACAGCGCAGCGGCCCAGGCCTGTGCGAGTTGGATCTGCCCCACGGCGGCGGCGGCCTGCTTTTCCTCCAGCCGCAAGCGGGGTTGCGTGAGCCCCAGCGTGCGCCGGGCGAGCGCGATTGCACCTGACGACACCAGGATCACGGCGGTGCCACGGGCGCGCGCGGCGGCAACGTCGGCGGCCACGCTCTCCAGCCATGCCGTGCGCGGGGCGGCGCCGTCCACCACCAGGGCGCTGCCGATCTTGACGACCAGCAGCTTGGCATCCGCTAAATTCACGCGGGGACCCGGGCCTCGTGCACCGTGTTCATCAGCCGGCGCAGCAGCTCCGGCAGCCCAGCGCCGCTGACGCCCGACAGCATCGCCACCTCCTGCCCGGACGCTTTCGCGAGTGCGGCGCGGCGGGACGAGATTTCGCGCGGGGTCATCGCGTCCGACTTGTTGAGCACCAGCAGTTCCGGCTTGTCCGCCAGGCCGCCGCCATAGGCCTCGAGCTCGTCGCGCACGGTGCGCCAGGCGCGGACCACGTTGCCCGCCGCGCCATCCACCAAATGCAGCAGCACCGCGCAGCGCTCGACATGGCCGAGGAAGCGGTCACCCAGCCCGGCGCCCTCATGCGCGCCCGCGATCAGCCCGGGGATGTCGGCGATGACGAACTCCTCCGAGTGCGACAGGCGCACCACGCCCAATTGGGGGTGCAAGGTGGTAAACGGGTAGTCGGCGATCTTGGGCCGGGCGGCGGAGACGACGGACAGGAACGTGCTTTTGCCCGCATTGGGCAGGCCGACCAGCCCGACATCGGCGATCAGCTTCAGCCGCAGCCAGACCCAGCGCTCCTCGCCGGGCCAGCCCTTGTCGGCGCGGCGGGGCGCGCGGTTGGTGCTGGACTTAAAGTGCGCATTGCCATGGCCGCCATCGCCGCCGCGGCACAGCACGATGCGCTTGCCGGGCGCGTCGAGGTCGGCCAGCAGCAGTTCGCGGTCCGTGTCGTCGAGGATCTGGGTGCCGATCGGGACACGGATCACCACGTCGTCCGACCCGGCCCCGGTGCGGTCCGACCCGGCGCCGTTGCCGCCCTTGCGGGCCCGGAAATGCTGCGTGTAGCGGAAGTCGATGAGGGTGTTGAGGTTCTCGACGGCCTCGAAGATCACGTCGCCGCCCTTGCCGCCCATGCCGCCGTCGGGGCCGCCGAACTCGATGAACCGCTCCCGCCGGAAGGCGACCACACCATCCCCGCCATCGCCGGAGCGGACGTAGATCTTGGCTTGGTCCAGGAACTTCATGAGCGCTTACCTTAAGGCGGGGCTCTGCCCCGATCCCCGGAAAGGGACAGTCGTCCCCTTCACCCCTGTACAAATGGGTGTCCAGAGGACGACTGTTCTCTGGCGGGGCGCGGGGCAGAGCCCCGCAAACAGAACGAGGGCCGGCTTGCACCGACCCTCGCTCAGGCACGGCGTTAAGGCAGCGCTACTCAGCAGCGAGCGCCGGGATTTCGACGGAAACGTGCACCCGGCCCTCGGCCCGATGCGTGAACTTCACATGTCCCTCGGTGAGCGCGAACAGCGTGTGATCCTTACCGATACCCACATTAGGGCCGGCCTTCACCTTGGTGCCGCGCTGGCGAATGATGATGTTGCCGGGGATCACCGACTCGCCGCCGAACTTCTTGACGCCGAGGCGGCGGCCCGCGGTATCGCGGCCGTTGCGGGAGGAGCCGCCTGCTTTCTTGTGTGCCATCTCTCTATCTCTCTGTCTTAGGCTGCGGCTGCGCTGATCTCGCCGATCCGTAGCACGGTCACGTGCTGGCGGTGGCCATTCTTGCGGCGGCTGTTCTGCCGGCGGCGCTTCTTGAAGATGATGATCTTCTCGAGCCGATCTTGCGCCACTACCGTTGCGGTTACCGTTGCACCCGCAACGACCGGCGCACCGATCAGCAGGCCACCCTCTCCGCTACCAACGGCGAGAACATCGGTGAAGGTGATCACCGACCCGTGCTCCGCATCGAGCTTCTCGACCTTCAGGATCTGCTCGGGGCTCACTCGGTACTGCTTTCCGCCGGTGCGGATGACTGCAAACATCGTTGTATCCTATCGGGACCACCAGCCGCCCAACGGCAGCCGGGCGGCAAGTTCCCCTGCCGCCGGAGCGCGCGTTATAGCCTGCATGGTCCATGAGTCAACGGAGGCCCGCCTCGGATCAAAGCCCCGTCTGTGCAACCAGCCCGGCCGCTTCGATGCCGGCGACGGCGCAGATCTCATCGTTGTCGGAGTTGTCCCCCGACACGCCACAGGCGCCGATCACGTCACCGCCCGCCAGGATCAGCACGCCGCTGGGCACCGGAACCAGCCGTCCGCCACTGACGGTAGTAAGAGCGGACATGAACGTCGGATTGGCGTTGGTCCGATTGAACAGCTCGCGTGAGCCAAATCCCATTCCCAGCGCGCCCCAAGCTTTGCCGAAGGCGATGTCGAATCGGAGGATGCCTGACTTGTCTTCGCGCTTGAAGACGACGAGGTGACCGCCCGCATCGAGAACTGCCACCGACAAGGGCATGAAGCCGTGTGTCCGCGCCGTGGCAAGCGCCGCGTCCGCGATGGTGCATGCAGTATTAAGGGACATTGGCACGGGCGGTCTCCGGGGTGACGTTTGAGGGTCGAACAACGCGCATGAGCCGTCATCGATTCACCGGATTGACCCCCGGACCGCGGCCTCGCTGAAACGTGAGAACTTGCGCGGTCGGTGCGCTCTCAAGACCCGCAATAATTGGGCCCTCGAAAGGGATGCGTGGAGGCTGCACACTCTTTGCTGCGACCGCGAAGATTAAACGACTGAGCGCTTTTACCCGCGGCTTGTCTCGCAGGGAGAGACGACTGGATCACACGACATTACCGGTTTTATCACGAAAATCCGATTATTTAGCCGACAAGGCACGAATTTTGTGCAGTTCCATTCGTCTGTGCGTCGATTACCGGATTTTTAAACAAAACGTTAAACTTGCGCCGCAACGCATCATAAATGCTTGACCAGAAAACATGCACAAATTAGAGATGGACCGATCAAAGGCTCGGGAGATTTCAGATGGTAGCGGTTACGGTTACAGGCGGTGAGGGCAAATCCGCTCTGACTTTGAACTTCAACAACGGCGATCGGAACACCACCGAGGCGCAGAGCATTGCAGGCATGATCAGCGGCACGTTTGCGAGCGCGCCGGCGGCTTATGACGTCTCGACCCCGAACTTTGCTGGATCGAACGGCTATTTGGTCGTGACCCAGAGTGAAACGCTCGACACCCGAGGCTACGGTGCTGTCACCATCGAGGATGGTGTCGCTGCAACGGTGCTTGGCGGCTCCGCTGCCGGGCAGTCGGTCCTGGGTGGCAGTGGCGGGTTGTTCTTCGTTGACAACTTCAACAACACCCTGATTGACATGGCCGGCGGGACGAATACGTTCGAGGACATCGGGACGACCGGAAACACTGTCTATGGCGGCAACGGCGCCGACACCTACGATATCGGCGGCTCCGACACGATCTTTGCCGGTTCTGGCATCTCGCAAATCAACCTGACCGGTACGGGCTTCGTCAGTGTGACGTCTGGGACGGGCGCTCTCACCGTCACGGGCGGGTCCTCGTCCTCGCCGGTGAGCACCA
Source organism: uncultured Acetobacteraceae bacterium (assembly GCA_964242215.1). Taxonomy (GTDB): domain Bacteria; phylum Pseudomonadota; class Alphaproteobacteria; order Acetobacterales; family Acetobacteraceae; genus LMUY01. Next base: position 31,282 of record CAXTCJ010000050.1, read on the forward strand.
TCGTCGGTGGGACCGGCACGCTCAGCCTGGCCATTGCTGGCGGCGGCAACTTCAGCGTCACCGGCGGCACGGGCGGTGCGAACACGATCATCGGCGGATCCGGCAACGAGACGCTGACCGGCGCATCCAACGGCGACTACATCGCGGCTGGCAGCGGCAACACGTCCCTGATCGCCGGTGGTGGTGCTGAACTCCTGAAGGCTGGAACGGGCGCCGACACCCTGTCCGCGACTACCGCTCCCGGCTCCACCCTGCTCGACTTCTCGGCCGTGTCGGGCGTGTCGGGTCAGAGCTACCTGATCAACAACTTCGCGATCAGCGCGAGCAACTCGATCCTCACGCTGAACCAAACTGATGCGAACTACATCCTCAGCACCGAGCATGTGGTCGGCAGCAGCATCGTGGCAAACCTGAACGCGACGACAACGATCACGCTCAGCAACGACACCACGCTGTTGACCACCAGCAACGTGAAGCCGATCTAACCAAGTCTCTGCGTTCGCCTTTTATTTTAGCTGATTATCAGGCGACATAACGATCCCGGCCAACTCTCCTCATGGAGGGTGGCCGGGATTTTGTGTTTTAAGTAGCTGGTATGCACAACGACAGCGCGAAAGCTGTGTACGACGCGCAGCTGTTACGAAGCATGGCCGCGGCCAGTGCGCTCGAGGCCGTGCGGCGAACTGAAACCGCTCTCGCACAGGGTGACCTCACAGCGGCCGCCGCCTGGGTTGGCCGGGCGCATCGTCTGGCGCCCACCGATATAACGGTCCAGATCCTGTTCGCCTCCGTCCTCGTCCATACCGCCCCGGACGCGGCCATCGCCGAACTCCGCGCCGCCACCAAGCGGCTGCCAGAGCACCGTGAGGCCGCGACGGCACTGATCGCGGCCCTGCTACGAGCGGGTCGGGCTGACGAAGCAGCCGCCACCCTCGGCGACATGTTGGGACGGATGACCGCCCCCCCGACCGAGATGTTCCGGAACCTGGCTGGCCTGGTTTGCGCCGCCGCCGCGGCACCCGGATGGATCGCCATGGCTAGCGACGGGGCGTGCCGGGTGACGATCATACAGGGGGGCACTCAACCCGGGTTTGCCGCCACGGTGAAATTGACGCTGGATGGGCGATCCGCCGGAACGTTCCGGGCTCGCCCCGTGCGCGTTTCGATTCGCACCCTGAACACGGGCTGGACATCGGCGCGGGCCCTCGTCGCCACGGTGGATGGCCGCCCGCTGGTCGGCAGCGGCCTCGACCCGTCGCGATTCGCCACCGTCGAAGGCTTTGTCAGCGCCTCCGCGGTGGGTGTCGTCAGCGGCTGGGCCAGGCTGCCCGCCGAACCCATGACGCCGCCGTCCCTCTATCTTCGCGCGCCCGGCGGCGATCTCGAACCTATCCCGTTGACGCCGGCGCTCAAGGCACCGGTGGGCGCCGAACCAGCGGAGGCCGGGGAGGGTCCGCGGTGGCGCTTCGAGTTGCCGCCCGATGTGTCCGCCACGATGGGCCGGGCCGAGATCACGGACGGACGAGGCCGGCAGCTATGGGGCAGCCCCATACTCGCTGGCACCGAGGGCGCAGCCACTCGGCAAGCAGCCCGTGCGCTCGGCCGGTCCGCAACGACCCACGCCGACCCGTTCCGACCGCTGCCTGTGAGCTTGTTACCTGCGCTTGGCAAAGACACCGGTCCGCAGGCACCAGCAGCAAGACACACCCCGCCGTGCGATGTCATCGTACCTATATACTTAGGCGCTGCGGAACTCGACGCCTGCCTCCGCTCCCTCGAGGCAAGTTTGCCGGCAGCCAGCCGGTTGATCCTGGTCAACGACGGATCGCCGGACCCGGTCATCGCGGCGCGACTCGCCGACCTGGCCGGCCCGCAAATCACCGTGCTGACCCACGACCAGCCCCGCGGCTTCCCTGCCGCGGTCAACGCCGGGCTCGCGCATCTCGGCCCCGATCCCAGCCGCGACGTGGTCATCCTGAACGCCGATACCGTCGTCAGCGGCCCCTGGCTCGAGCGGCTGTCCACCGCCGCCCACTCCGACCCGGCGATCGGCTCGTGCACGCCGCTCACCAACGACGGCACCCTCGTCTGCTACCCCGAGCCCGACAAGCCGCATGACGCGCCCGCCGAACCCGCTTTGTCTGCGCTGAACGATTTGTGCTGGCAGGCGAACGGCCCGGCGACCGTGGACCTCCCCACCGGGGTCGGCTTTTGCATGCTGATGAAGGGCGCATGCCTGGCCGAAACAGGCCTGTTCCGGGAAGATCTATTCGCCCAGGGCTACGGCGAGGAGAACGACTGGTGTCTGCGCGCCGCCCATCTCGGCTGGCGCACTGTCGCCGCGCCCGGCGTGTTCGTGGCCCATAGCGGCGGCCGTTCGTTCGGCGCCGCCAAGGGCCTGCTGATCCAACGCAACACCGTATTGCTGGAACGGCTTCATCCGGGCTACGGCGGCTACGTCCAGGCTGCTCTCGCGACCGAACCGCTGCTCGCCGCGCGCCGCCGGATCGACCGCCTCAAGCTGCGGCACGCCCCGGGCGGCGAAGCAACGGTGCTGATCACCCACGGCGACGGCGGCGGGGTGGAGCGCCATGTCGCGTGGCGCTGCGCCAAGATCGCGGCTTCCGGCCGGCGGCCGATCGTGCTCTCGCCGGGTCCCCGGCCCGGCAGCTGTGTGGTCTCCCTCGGCGCCGGCGAGGCGGCCACCAAGCTGCCGAACCTGCGCTTCGACCTGCCCGGCGAACTGGCCGGCCTCGCCGCGCTGCTGACCGAGGCGAAGGTCACGTCGTTCGAAATCCACCATCTCCTCGACCACGACCCATCCGTCGTGGAGCTTCCGGCGTTGCTCGGCGTTCCCTACGACCTATTCGTGCATGATTATGGGCATTGGTGCCCCCGAATCAGCCTCACCGGCCGGGGGCAGCGCTACTGCGGCGAACCGCTCTCGCCGGACGAGTGCGAGGAGTGCATTGCCGACCTCGGCTCCCGCTACGGCCCCGAAGTGACGGTTCGCGGCCTGCGGGCACACTCGGACCGCCTGCTTCAGGGGGCCCGCCGGGTCGCCGTCGCGTGCGACGACGTCGCCAGCCGCATCCGGCGCCAGTTTCCCGCCGTGTATCCGCAGATCGTTGCGTGGGAGGATACCGTCCGCGCCCAGCGACCGGTGCAGTCCCGCCGGCCCGGTCCAAGGGAGGTGCATGTCTTGGTCGTGGGTGCGATCGGCCTGGAGAAGGGCTACGACGTCCTGCTCGCCTGCGCTCGGGACGCGGCGAGGCGTGGATTGCCGCTGCGCTTCACCGTCGTCGGCTATACCATCGACGACGACCGTCTGATGGCGAACGGCCGCGTTTTCGTCACCGGACGGTTCGCCGAACGTGAAGGCCTCGCCCTGGTAAGCGAGCAACAGGCGACGCTTGGTTTCGTCCCATCGGTCTGGCCCGAGACCTGGTGCTACGCGCTTTCATTGCTATGGCAGGCTGGCTTGCCAGTCGTGGCGTTCGCCCTCGGCGCGCAGGGGGAGCGGATCGGCCGCGCCGGCACTGGCGCGCTGCTTCCCCTCGGCGTTTCGGTTGGTAAGCTCAACGATGCTCTAGTCAGCCGTGGCTTGCAGACTTTACATACCGGGGCGGCAACTCTCCTCGAAACAGGCGTAAAATGAGCGATGTGAAGTTCGACCCG
>CAXTCJ010000051.1:0-34527 GCA_964242215.1 uncultured Acetobacteraceae bacterium
AAGTATCCTCCCCCGTTCTCCACGGGGGAGGTGGCGGCGAAGCCGACGGAGGGGGTGCGCCCATGACCGCCATCCTAGACTTCTACCGCGGCAAAGGCACCGACGACCGCGGCCGCACCCTGGCCGACATTCAGGCATGGGACGACGTCTGGCTGGAGGCGGTGCACGACTACATCCAGTGGCTGTTCCCGCTGCCGGAAGCCAGCGCCTTCAACCCCAACGCGCCGCTGCTCACCGACGACGACATCGCCGTCTTCCACGACGATCACGACCTGCACACCGCGCTTCTGGCCTCGTTGGCCCGGATGCGCGCCTTCTATGGCCTGCCCACCGGCAAGGCCCGGCAGGCGCAATGGGTCACGCCGGGCAACCACAACATGCAGCGGCTGTCCCGCATCCTGCGCAGCCTGCATCTGCTCGGGCTGGAGAACGAGGCGCAGGCCCTGCTGCGGGACCTTGAGGCCCTATACAAAGCGGGTGCCGGCGCGGTTATCGGCCCGGTAACGCTGGGCTACTGGCGCCGGGCCGCGGCGTGACGCCGGGTCGCGCCCGGATCGTGGCGCTAATCGTTGCCGGCACCTTCTTCATGGAGTTCCTCGACGGCACCGTGATCGCCACCGCGCTGCCCGCGATGGCGCATGATTTCGGCCGCCCCGTGGTGTCGCTGTCGATCGGCATCAGCGCCTACCTGCTCACCCTGGCGGTGTTCATCCCGCTCAGCGGCTGGGTGGCCGACCGCTACGGAACCCGCGACGTGTTCCTGACTGCGATCGCGCTGTTCACCGGGGCATCGATGCTGTGCGGCCTGTGCGACGGGCTGTGGCCGTTCGTCGCCGCACGGGTGCTGCAGGGGCTCGGCGGGGCGATGATGGTGCCGGTCGGACGCCTGACCGTGCTGCGCACCACCGAGAAGTCGGCACTGGTGGGTGCCATCGCGTTGCTCACCTGGCCGGCTTTGGCCGCCCCCGTGCTGGGGCCGCCGGTCGGGGGGCTGCTGACCACCTATGCCTCGTGGCGCTGGATCTTCTATCTCAACGTGCCGCTCGGGTTGGCCGCCATTGTCGCATCGGCCGCCTTGATGCCCAATCTGCGGGAGGAGGCGCGGCGGCCGTTCGACATCCCCGGCTTCCTCCTCAGCGGCTTTTCGCTGGCGCTGCTGATGGAGGGTCTGGAATTGGTGAGCGGCGGTGGGCCGGATTGGGCCGCCCCCGTGCTGCTGGTGGCCGGGTTGGCCTTGGGCGTCGTGGCAGTGCGCCATGGCCTGCGCGCCCGCGCCCCGATGCTGGAGCTATCCGCCCTGCGTATCCCCACCTTCCTCGCGACGGTGACGGGCGGGATGGTGTTCCGCACCACGATCGGGACCGTGCCGTTCCTGTTGCCGCTGCTATTCCAGATCGGCTTCGGGCTGGACGCGTTCCAGTCGGGGATGCTCGTGCTGGCGACGTTCCTGGGCAACATCGGCATGAAGCCGTTCACCACCATCACGATGCGCCGCTGGGGCTTTCGCGGCACCGCGCTGGTGACCGGCGTGCTGGCCAGCATTTCGCTCGGGCTGTGCGCGCTGCTATATCCCTGGACCCCGGTGCCGCTCCTGGTGGTGGTGCTGTTCGCGGGCGGACTGAGCCGGTCGATGCAGTTCACCGTGCTCAACACCCTGGCTTTCGTCGACGTGCCGCACGCCCGGATGAGCGCCGCCTCCAGCCTGGCCAGCGTGGCGCAGCAGATGTCGATCGGCATGGGCGTCGCGTTCGGCGCCGCCTGCCTGCACCTAGTGGCGCTGCGCCATGGCGGGGGGCCGGACCTGGCCGATTTCCACATCGTCTTCCTGATCGTTGCCCTGGTGATGCTGGCCGGCCTTCCCCCCTTCGCCCGCTTGCCCGCCGACGCCGGCGCCGAAGTCAGCGGCCACCGCGCCGCCTAGCAAAAATCCCCCTCCCTCAAGGCATGGCAATCGCATTTGGCTGATCCTCCCCCGCCACTTCGCGGGGAAGGTGGCGGCGAAGGCGACGGAGGGGGGCTTGGGCGACGGACCGTGCCCAAGCGCCCCCTCCACCATGCTTCGCATGGTCCCCCTCCCCCGCTTCGCGAGGGAGGATAAGGCAAATGCAATCGCCCTGCCCAAAAGGGGAGGGGGAGACGAAGTGCGGCTAGGGCAACGCCTCGCCCGTGACCGCGCGCCGGCTGACCACCCAGTTCAGTGCGGCGCCGCCCAGCATGACCACGGTCGTCGCCAGGAACACCGCCCGCATCCCGAGATGGCCGCCGACGAAGCCGCCCGCCAGGGGTCCGATGACCTGCCCGGCGTACTGCGCCGAGGTGCCGTAACCCAGGATGGTACCGGCGACGATCTGCGGCACATTGTGGCGGATGGTGGCGTTGATCGACGGCAACAGGCCGGCCAGCGACATCCCCATCAGGAAGCGCAACCCGATCAGTTGCCAGATATTGGTCACGAAGGCCTGCGGGATCAGCAGCGCACCGCAGATCAGCATGCACACGACGATCAGGTTCCACGGCCCGACCCGGTCCGCCAGGCGGCCCAGCCGAGGGGCCGCGATGATGCTGCCGATCGCGGACGCGGCCATCACCAGCCCGGCGTTGAACACCACCTGCGCCGGCGCCACGAACTGGCCGACATAGACGGTGATGATCGGCTCGACCGACATGTTCGCGAGCAGCAGCAGCATCGCCGTCACCAGCATCGCGATCACCGGCCGCCGGTCCGGGACCATGCTCCAGGCGCCGCGAACGACTTTGCGGTTGCCCTTGGCGAAGGCGGTCTTGTCCTCCTTGATCAGGAATGACGTGGCCAGAAACGCCAGAAAGATCACGCCGCCTGCGAGGAAAAACGTGTTGCGCAGGCCGATCAGCCCCGGCAGCACCCCGCCCATCAGCGGCCCGAGCAGCGTTCCCGCCAACGATCCGGTCGACAGCATGCCGAGCGCCCAGCCAGCCCGCTCCTTCGGCGTCTGCGTCGCGACCAGCACCACCGCGCCGGACGCGTAGCCGCCCATCACCCCCGCGAGCAGGCGAAAACCCACGAGCTGATAGATGTTCTGCGCCAACCCGATCAGCGACATGCAGATCGCCATGCCGAGGCAGGCGCGCATCAGGATCAGCTTGCGTCCGTAGAGATCCGCGACCCGGCCCCACAGCGGCGCGCACAGCCCGGCGCCGAGGAAGGTGATGCCATACGCGATGCCCGACCACTCCACGATCGCAGCGTGGCCATGGACCCCGAGATGCTCGACATAGATCGGCAGGAACGGCAGCAACAGCGTCATCGCCGCGATCGTGGTGAACGAGCCGACCAGGCAGACATACATATTTCGGCGCCAGTAGAGCGCAGGGTCTGACACCGGCATGATCCTAGAACGGCCCCTCGGGTGGGTAGCGATGTTGGCGGATGACGCCTCGCTTAGCCACCCACCGCGTCAGCGATTGGCCTTCAATGGGCCGTGTTCGCGGCCAACGCCGGCTTTTGGGCGCGATCGCGCAACTGCCCGCTGACCTCCAGCAGCAACGCAAGCACGGCAAGGCCCGCGCCGAACGCGCAAACGGCCGGCCAGCCTCCCATCCGCCACGCAAGCGTCGCCCCGGCGGACCCGCTGGCGCCGCCGATGAACATGCCCGTCATGAACACCGTGTTCAGCCGGCTGCGCGCGTCGGGATGCCGGGCGAACACCACGTGCTGGTTGGACACGAGGGCGCTCTGGACGCCGAAATCCAGCACGATCACGCCGACGATCAGGCCCACGATCGATGGCAGCCCGGAAAACCCCCACGACAGCGCCGCCAGAAAGGCCCCAAGCCCGATCACGAGCGCCGGGCCGCGCCGGTCGGCGATACGCCCGGCGATCGGGGCCGCCAGCACGCCGACGGCACCCACCACGCCGAACAAGCCGGCGATCTCGGCGCCGAGATGGTAGCGTGGCTCCTGCAGATGCAGCGACAGCACGGTCCAGAACGCGGTGAAGGACCCGAACAGCCCCGCCTGGACCATGGTGGCGCGGCGCAAGGTCGGCTCCTCGCGCCACAGCCGGATCACCGAGGCGAGGGCAGCGCCGTAGCGGATCGTCAGATGCGGATGGTTGCGCGGCAGCAGCGCCGCCATCAGCCCGCCCGCGAGCAGGGCGAGCGGGGCCGCGAGGAAGAACATCTCCCGCCAGCCGAACGCGGTGGCGACGAAGCCGGCCAGGGTGCGGCTCAGCAGCATGCCGCAGAGCACGCCGGCCATGACGGTGCCGAGCGTCTTGCCGCGGCTTTCCGGGCGGGCGAGGGCGGCGGCGAACGGGATCACCTGTTGCGCCACGGTCGCCAACACGCCCATCGCCAGCGATGCGAGCATGACGATCGCGGCCGAGGGCGCCGCCGCGACCGCCACGAGTGAGATGGCCAGCAAGACGAATTGGCCAATGATCAGCCGCCGCCGGTCCATCAGGTCGCCCAGCGGCACGATCAGGAACAGCCCGGCCGCATAGCCGAGTTGGCTTGCCGTCGGGATCAGCCCGGTCAGCGCGGGATGGCCGAGATCGCGCTCCATGATCCCGAGCATCGGCTGGTTGTAATATAGGTTGGCCACGCCGACCGCGGCCGCAAACGCCATTGCGAAGGTCAGCCCCTGGCCCATCACCGGCGCAGAGTCGTGTCGGTCCGTCATGATGCAGAGCTTTCGATGGGTTAGGCCGGGCGTCGTGCCTTGAGGGCGGCGCCGAGCGTGCCGTCGTCCAGGACGTCTAACGCGCCGCCGATCGGCACGCCATGGCCGACCCGGCTGATCGTGACCCCGGCCCGCTGCAACTGCTCGGCCAGCCAGTGCGCGGTGCTGGCCCCCTCCACCGTGGCGCCGAGGGCCAGGATCACCTCGGCCACGCCGCCGTCCGCCAGCCGGGCGAGCAGCGGGCGCAGGTTCAGATCTTCCGGGCCGACGCCGCCAAGCGCGGACAGGGTGCCGCCGAGCACGTGATACAGGCCATGGTGAACCGCTGCCCGCTCCAGTGCCCACAAATCGCCGACGCCCTCCACCACGCAGATCAGCGAGCGGTCGCGGGCCGGGTCGGAACAGACCGCGCAGGGGTCGCGGCTGTCCAGGTTGCCGCATTGGCTGCACGGCCCCACGGCCCGCGCGGCCTCGGTCAACGCCGAGGCCAGCGGCAGCATGCGGGTGTGGGGCTGTTGCAGGAGCCGAAGCGCGGCTCGCCGGGCGGAGCGCGGGCCGAGGCCGGGCAGCTTGGCCAGCAGGCCGATGAGGTGGTCGATTTCGGGGGAGTTCACCCGCCGAAAATGTGGCGCGGTGGCTGATGGTGCAAGGTTACGACGTCTCCTGCACCAGCTTGCGCCGCATGGCTTCGGCGAACCCGTCGTAATCGGCGCAGGCCAGGGCGAACGCGCCAGGGCCGCCGATCACCTCGTTGGTGTAGCTTTGCAGCAGGTCGGGTTCCTCGTGCAGCACGCATAAGCCGTTGATGGTCACCCCCGCGGCTGCCAGGCGGTCTCGCACCGGGCCCGGTGGCACCCCCGAATTGCTGCGCCCGTCACCCGCGACATCGATGATCCTGCGGCTGGCGGGGGCGGGCAGGGCGCCGAGCATGGTTTCCGCCACCAGCAGCGCCTCGCCGATGGCGGTCTCGCCGGCCCGGACGATTCGGGGGACGCTGCCGACGGCGTCGGCAAAGCCATTCGCCTCCGCCTCGGAGCCGATTCGCGTCCAATCCAGCATGATCTCGTGCGCGCCGGCGCCCGACCACAACAGTAGCGACATCAAGCTGGCGTGGTTCGCGCCGTTGATCAAGCCGGCCACCACCTCCGGATCGCGTAGTGCGGCGCTGAGGCCACCGGCGATCATGTTAAACTCGTCGTAGCCCACGCTGGCCGAGCCATCGAGAGCGATGACGAGCGCGAGGTCAGCGGGATCAGCCAAATGCCCGATCGCTCCCTCTCCCCTTGAGGGAGAGGGTCGGGGTGAGGGGTAGCCGATGACGGACGCTCGGGTGTGCGGCACCCCTCTCCCCAGCCCCCTCCCTCAACGGGAGGGGGAGTAGAAGCAGGTTAGGCGACAACCGCCATCCGCTCGCGGCGCACCTGCACCGTCAGGTCGTCGAGCGCGGCTTCGACCCGGTCCAGCATCTCGGAAATCTCGGCCTCCGTGATGATGAGCGGCGGGCTGAACGCGATCGAGTCGTTGGGCAGGCCGCGGCAGATCACGCCGTGCTGCTCGCCGAGCTTGGCGAAGCGGCCGGACATCTTGAGCGCCGGGTCGAAGTTCTGCCGGGCGGACTTGTCGGCCACCAACTCCACCGCGGCGATCAGGCCGATGCCGCGCACCTCGCCGACGAGCTCGTGCCCGGCGAACCGGCGGCGCAGCTCGGACTGCATGAACGGACCCACTTCGCGCACGTGGCCCACGATGTCGATCTCGTCGTAGATCTTCATCGCCTCGATCGCGACCGCTGCCGGCACCGGGTGGCCGGAATAGGTGTAGCCGTGGCCGAACGTGCCGATGCGGTGGCTCTCGGCGGCGATCGGGCGGAACACCTTCTCGCTGACGATGGTGGCGGAGATCGGCATGTAGGCGGCCGACAGCGCCTTGGCGCAGGTGACGATGTCCGGCTTCATGCCGAACGTCTCGGTGCCCCAGTAATTGCCGGTGCGCCCAAAGCCGCAGATCACCTCGTCGGCGACCAGCAGGATGTCGTGCTTCGTCAACACGGCGCTGATCTTCTCGAAATAGGTCGCCGGCGGGATGATCACGCCGCCCGCACCCATCACCGGCTCGGCGAACATGGCGGCGATCGTGTCTGGGCCCTCGGCCTGGATCAGCTTCTCCAGTTCGTCGGCGCAGCGCGTGGCGAACGTTTCCTCGGTCTCACCCTCGAGCCCGCCGTGATACAGATGCGGCGTCATCGTGTGGATGAAGCCCGGCAGCGGCAGGTCGAACGAGCGATGGTTGTTCGGCAGGCCGGTCAGCGAGGCCGCCGCCAGCGTGATGCCGTGATAGCCCTTGAGCCGGCCGATGATCTTCTTCTTCGCCGGGCGGCCGAGCGCATTGTTATAGTACCAAGCCATCTTGATCGCGGTGTCGTTCGCCTCCGACCCCGAGTTGCTGAAGATCACCCGCGCGTTCTCCAGCGGCGCCCGGGCGGTCAGCATCTCCGACAGTTCGATCAGCGGGCCGTGCGACTTGGCGGTGAACGAATGGTAGAACGGCAGGGTGCGCATCTGGTCGTAAGCGGCCTTGGCCAGGCGCTCGTTGTCGAAGCCGAGCGAGGCGCACCACAGGCCGGCGACGCTCTCGATGTACTCTTTGCCGTCCTCGTCCCAGACGCGGATGCCCTTGCCCCGGCTGATGATCAGCGGCCCGGCTTCCTCGTGCGCCACCAGGTCGGTGTAGGGGTGCAGCGTGTGCGCGATGTCGCGCGCGGCGGCGGAATTCGGGCGAACGGCCATGAAAGCTCCTACGGCGGAAAGCCGGACATTACGCCCCCGACGCTGCCGGGGGGAACCCCTTACGGGTGGCGCTTCCGGTGAACAGCGCAAAGGATTAGGAAGAGGCCCGGCGAAACGGAGGGATTCGGCATGCGGCGGATGGCTTTGACGATCGCGGCAGTGGTTTGCACTCTGGCGGTGATGGATGGTGCGATGGCGCAGAGTAGCCGTAGTACCGAGGCGCCGCGTAGCCGGATCGATAACAGCGACGACAAACTGCCGCCGTCCGTGCCCCCACGGGTTTCCACCTTACCGCCGATGCGGGGCATTTCCGGGCCGAGGCTCGAGCCGGGTGCGGTGGTGTGCCGGTCCGAGGAAGACCTGCAACACCGTGCCGTGGTCAGTCAGCGCCGCGCCGACGGTGTCCCGGATGCCGGTAACCCGCTGGAGGGCTGCCACTTGCTGGATCAGCAGCGCGGGGTGGATATCGTCGACCGGCACGGGCTGGGCCGGACCGAGGTGAAGGTAAAACCGACCGGAGAGACCGGCTGGACCGACGCGTTCATTCACTAGCAACAGGGGAGAGGGTGCACCGGCGTGCGTGCGTGTTTCGCGCGTGAGGCTCGATTGTGCCGCGACCACCCCTCCCCTAACCCCTCCCTCAAGGGGAGGGGGATAGACAGTTAGACTGCCGCGCGGCGGGCGATGGCTTCTTCGGCGCTGGCGACGCCGCCATGCGCGCCGGACCAGGCGACTGGGTCCTCGAGGAAGCGGCGTACTTCGGCCAAGGCGGGTTCGGCGAAATACGGCCGGTCCCGGCAGGCCTCCAGCACGTCCCACCAGGTGCACAGGTGATGCAAGCTGATGTCCATCTCCGCCAGCGTCTCGAAGCTGCCGGGGAACACGCCGTAGAAGAACACGACGAACGCGTGGTTCACGATCGCACCCGCATCCCGTAGCGACTGCGCGAACTGGATCTTGCTGCGGCCGTCGGTGGTGAGGTCCTCCACCAGCAGCGTCTGCTTGCCTTCCGGCACATCGCCCTCAATTAGCGCATTGCGTCCGAACCCCTTCGGCTTCTTGCGGACATACGCCATGGGGGCCAGCATGCGATCGGCGATCCAGGCAGCGAAGGGAATGCCGGCGGTCTCGCCACCTGCGACCGCCTCGATCGTCTCGTAACCGATATGACGACCGATCTTTTCGACGCCGAGTTCGCAAATCTTCGCGCGGGCGCGAGGGAAGTAGATGATGCGGCGGCAATCGATATAGACCGGGGACTTCCAGCCCGATGTAAATGTATAAGGTTCTTCAGGACGAAAATTGACCGCCTTGATCTCCAGCAGGATACGCGCCGTCGTGAGCGCCGCGTCGCGATCCCAATCGGTCTGGTGCTGTAGCGCCATCCCGGCCCCCTTTATGACAAAGGGGCCAGATAGCCGTTGCGGCGCCGCACGTCCATGCGCCAGGGTGACCCTCCATGCGTGACCCGTCCGCGATCGGCCGCCCCGTGTCCCTCTCAACCGACGAAATCGCCCCCGTCTGGGTGCTGGATGACCCGTACGACCCCGGATCGTCCCAAGCGATCGGCATCGCGGAGCGGCTCGGCGTGCCGCATTTGCGAGTGCCGCTGTCCTGGCGCTGGCAATCACGCTTCACCGGTTTCACCCGACATGGCTCGCTTCGCGGGCTGCAGTCGCATGGATGGCCGTTCTCTGCCCCGCGCGGCCCGGCGCTCGCGCTGTCAGCCAGCCCGCGGTCCGAGTCGGTGGCGCTTTGGCTCCGCAATGGCTTCGGCACGCGGACCGTGCATTGCGGCCTGCCGCGCTGGAACGCCAAGTTGTTCGACCTGCTCGTCGTGCCCCGCCACCTGCGCCCACGCGAGCAGCCGAACGTGCTGCCCGTGCTCGGCCAGCCGCATCGCCTGTCGCCGCTGGTTCTGTCGCAGGCGCGCGTTGCCTGGGCGGGGCGGCTGTCGCATCTGCCGCGCCCGCTGATCACGGTGCTGGTGGGCGGCTCCGGGGCCGGCGGCGGCCTGCGCGCCTCGGCCGCCAATGCGCTGGGGCGGCAGGTTGCCCGGGCCGCCGCAACCGCCGGCGGATCGGTCCTCGCCACCACCACCCCCAGCACCGGCTACGAGGCGACCGACGCGCTGGCCGCCGGGCTCGCCCCCAGCATGCACCTGCTGTATCGCTGGGGTGAACCCGGCGAGAACCCGTATGCCGCGATGATCGCCCTGGCCGACGTGGTGGTCATCACGGGGGGCTCGGCCGCCATGCTCAGCGAGGCCTGCGCCGGCGAGGCTCCCGTGTTCATCGCAAGCCTGGGGGACACGCCCGTGCTGCGCCGGCTTCACGAATCGCTGTACCGCGCCGGTCAGGCCCGCCCGCTCGGCCCCACCGTGTCGCCCTGGACGCGCACGCCGCTCGACGAAGCGGGCCGGGTCGCCACCGAAATTCGCGCCCGGATGTCCATCGGCCCGCAAGCCGTGGATTGACCCGGCGGCGCCTTCGCAGGAGGGTCCGCCGTATGGAACGCACATACAAAATCGCCGTCATCCCCGGCGACGGCATCGGCAAGGAAGTCGTGCCGCCCGCCCTCGAGGTGCTGGACGCCGCCGCCACCCGCTTCGGCTTCACCCTGAAGCCGACGCATTACGAGTGGTCCTGCGAGACCTACGCCCGCACCGGCGCCATGATGCCGGCCGATGGGCTCGACCAATTGCGCGAGCACGACAGCATCCTGCTGGGCGCGGTCGGCTGGCCCGGCGTGCCGGACCACGTGTCGCTGTGGGGCCTGCTGATCCCGATCCGCCGCGGCTTCGACCAATATGCCTCGGTGCGCCCCTGCAAGCTGATGCCGGGCGCCAGCACGCCGCTGGCCAACCGAACCGAGAAGGACATCGACTTCATCGTGGTGCGGGAGAACACCGAGGGCGAATATTCCGCCGTGGGTGGCCGCATGTATGAGGGCACCGAGCACGAGTTCGTCGCGCAGCAGGCGATCTTCAGCCGGCGCGGCACCGACCGGGTGATGAAATACGCCTTCGAAATGGCCCGCAAGCGTCCGCGCAAGCACCTGACGTCCGCCACCAAGTCCAACGGCATCACCATCAGCATGCCGTATTGGGACGAGCGCTTCGCAGCCATGAAGGCGAGCTACCCCGACATCGAGACCGCCCAATTCCACATCGACATCCTGTGCGCCCATTTCGTGCAGCATCCGGACTGGTTCGACGTCGTGGTCGGGTCCAACCTGTTCGGCGACATCCTGTCCGACCTCGGCCCGGCGGTTGCCGGCAGCATCGGCATCGCGCCCTCGGCCAACCTCAACCCCGAGAAGGTGCATCCCTCGATGTTCGAGCCGGTGCACGGCTCCGCCCCGGACATCGCTGGGAAGGGGATCGCCAACCCGATCGGCCAGATCTGGTCGGCCGCGATGATGCTGGACCATCTGGGGGAGGCGGAAGCCGCCCAGTGCATCATCGACAGCTTTGAAGCCTTGTTGCGCGAAGGCGGCCCGCGCACGCGCGACATGGGCGGGCAGGCCGGCACGGTCGATGTCGGCCGCGCCATCGCCGAGGCCGTCCGGGGCTGACCGTGACGAAGGCTTGATGGCAGGCGAACACGCGCCTAAGCTTGCGAGTATTGCGATAGACTCGCAATTGGAGAGAAGTGTGGGACGGGACCAGTCGGTGATAGCGCGGCGGTGCGAACGGGCCGTGGTAACGGCCTATCGGGAGTTGCGTGCCACCGGGAACGCCGACATGGACGCTTTCCGTGCCTGCACGACGCTCTATCGCATCCACCATCCCGAAGCCTCGATCAACGAGGCGAGGCGGCTGGTGTCGGAGTGGGTCGACCATCACGTCATCCGCGGCGACACGGGTCCAACGGCGGGCTGCGAGTGCGCGGACGACTGAGCGCGTTGCTGTCTTGACACCTGAACTGATCGGGCATCGCGGTGCCCGGTCGTTGTTCCCGGAAAATACGCTCGCCGGGTTCCGCGCCGCCCTAGCCGCCGGGGTGCGGCATTTCGAGACTGATATCGCCATGACGAGAGATGGCGTGCTGGTGCTCAGCCACGATCCATGCCTGTCGCCAGACCTGACCCGAGGGACGGATGGCGCCTGGATTACCGCGGCGAACATGGCGATCTACGACATGGGTTACGCGGAACTCGCGCAATTCGACGTAGGAAGGTTGCGGCCAGGCTCGCGCACCGCCCGCCGCTTTTCGCGCCAAGTGCCGGTGGACGGCGCCGGCATTCCGACGCTGGAGGAGGTGCTGCAATTGCACAGCCGGGCGCGTTGGACGCTGGAGATCAAGACCCATCCGAACCATCCGAGACGCACCGCCGCCCCGGAGGCGATCGCGGAGGCGGTGGCAGAGGTGGTGGACCGGGCAGGGGCCGCCAAGCGGATCATCGTGCAATCGTTCGACTGGCGTGGGCCACGCCACCTGCGTCGCCTGCGTCCGGAGCTTGCCTATGCCTGGCTGACCGTACGCAGCAGCCGCGCCTGGCGTGGCGGGCAGGCGCGGCTGCCTGGCACGGTAGCGGCTGAGGGTGGCGGCACCTGGTCACCGCACCACAGCGAACTGACGCCGAAGTTGCTGGACCGGGCGAGGGCGATGGGGCTGCGCGTCGTGCCGTGGACGGCCAACGCCCCGTCCGACATCGCCCGGCTGGCGCGGTGGGGTGTCGACGGCATCATCACCGATGATCCATTGGTGGCACGCGCGGTGTTGCAGCCGCCAGCGCTGCCCGGCGCGCCTGCACCACCGCCGCATCAAGACCCGCGATGAAGCGGGATTTGTCGGCCTGCGTCATCGCGGCGTTGCCCCCGCCGCCGGCCCCCGTTTCACGCAGGTAGCGGGCGATCTCCCGCCCAGCGAGGGCGCTGCCGATGTTGTCGCCCGTCCAGGCGCGGCCGGTATGGCCCAGGGCACGGGCGCCCTTCTCGAGGCAGCGTTTGGCCAGCGGGATATCCGCCGTCACGCAGATGTCGGCGGCGGTGATCCGCTCGGCGATCCAGTCGTCGGCGACATCCGGCCCGTCCGGCACGATCACGACCTGCACGCCGGGTTGCTGCGGCGGCCGGATCGGGCGGGACCCGTTATGGACGACCAGCACCTCGAGCTTGGTACGTGCCGCCACCCGGTAGATCTCCTCGCGCACCGGGCAGGCATCGGCATCGACGAAGATGCGCGTCATACGGCCAAAATTGGCGCGATCAAGATCGGGGCGGCGGCCAAGCCTGGGGTAGCGGCTAAGACTGGGGTAGCGGCTAAGATTGGGACAGCGGCCAAGATTGGGGCGAAGAAGTTGGCGCGAACGGAGGTGCGGGCGACGAGGGCTTGCATCGCCGGGTCCTTATCACCGTTCTTCGCCGTCAGCGCGTCCATCGGCACGAAAAATTCGTGGGGATGCGGGATCTGGTGGTCGACGAAGCCCTGGTAATGCCGCGGCTTGAGCCCGTACATCACCCGCATGTCCCGGACCGGCAGGATCAACGGCGCGCTCGGCGTGGTGACGATCACCCCAGTCGCCTGCCAGCGTAGCAAAGTGCTGTCCGGGGTCACCGGGGCGAGCAGCCAGGTGAGCGGGCAGACCGCCATCAGCGACTGGGTGGAGGGCGCAAACCGCGAGCGCTTGTCCAGCAGGTTGGGCAGCGACGAGCAGGCCTCGATGGCGAGGATGTCCGCATAGGGCTCGGCAGGGGTGCCGCCGAAATTCAGCCATAGGCCGTCGGGCAGGGTGCGAAGCCGCTCGCTGCCAGGTAATTTCAGGAAGCATTGCCCGATGACGTCATCGGGCCGGCCTCGCAGCCAGGCGCCATCCTCGGCAACGACGCCAGGGGGTTGGTGCGGCCATTGTTTCAAACGTATGCGCACGGTTGCATCCAGCGAACGAAGCTCGGTCACGGCGTCATCTCCTGGCCATTCACGACGAGTGAAATTGCTCCTTTGTTTAGAACCGATCGCCCCAAGAGATATCGCGATTGTGGATAGAATCCCCTAACGCTCAGATTTTGCGATTTATTTATGCCCGGATCGAGGGGGATAACTCAGAGAGGCGCGTTGGGAAAAGAGATACGTTCCCGACCGGGTATGGTCGTCCAGAAATTGGAATGCTCTACAAACAACGAGTTGGCCACCATACTATCGTATGTTAGGCAACGCAGGCTGACAGTCGACTACATCTGTAAAAAGTTTTCCGATTTATCAGTCAGTGAAAAACGAACCACACTTCCGGGCGGAAAAAGGGCTCGGATTGTCGGGAGCCTAGCTCCCAACCGGGCAGCGTCGTGTCTTCAGCTCCGCAACGCCATTCGAAGCCGATGGAGGGGACGCCGCACCCCTCCATCATGCCGCACGGTCAATCGCACCCGGTCTAATACCGGGGAGGAGGCTTAGGTCCGCGAGGCCATCGGGATGAAGTCCCGTAGCGGCGCCCCGGTGTAGATCTGCCGCGGCCGCCCGATACGCTGGGTCGGGTCCTCGATCATCTCCTTCCACTGGCTGATCCAGCCGACGGTGCGGGCCACCGCAAACAGCACGGTGAACATGCTGGTCGGGATACCCATCGCCTTCAGGATGATGCCCGAGTAGAAATCGACGTTCGGATACAGCTTCTTGCTGATGAAGTAGTCGTCGTGCAGCGCGATCCGCTCCAGTTCCGCCGCCATGTCAAGCATCGGGTCGCCTTTGATGCCGAGTTCCTTCAGGACCTCGTGGCAGGTCTGCTGCATGATCTTGGCGCGTGGATCGTAGTTCTTGTAGACGCGGTGGCCGAAGCCCATCAGCCGGACGTGGCTGTTCTTGTCCTTCACCTTCTCGATGAAGGCTGGGATGTTCTCCGGGGTGCCGATCTCGGACAGCATCTTCAGCACCGCCTCGTTGGCGCCGCCATGGGCGGGGCCCCACAGGCTGGCGATGCCCGCGGCGATACACGCGAACGGATTGGCCCCCGTCGACCCGGCCAGACGCACGGTGGAAGTGGAGGCATTCTGCTCGTGGTCGGCGTGCAGGATGAAGATCCGGTCCATCGCCCGGGCAAGCACCGGGTTCACGTGGTACTCCTCGGCGGGCACCGCATTCATCATGTACAGGAAGTTCTCGGCATACCCGAGGTCGTTGCGCGGATACACGAACGGCTGGCCGATATTGTACTTATAGGCCCACGCCGCGATCGTCGGCAGCTTTGCAATCAGTCGGAACGCGCTGATGCTGCGGTGCTCTTCGTTCGTGATGTCCAAGCTGTCATGGTAGAACGCGCTCAGCGCACCCACCACGCCGCACATCACCGCCATCGGATGGGCGTCCCGCCGGAAGCCGCTGTAGAAGCTTCTCAGCTGCTCGTGCAGCATCGTGTGCCGCATGACGCCTTGGTGGAATACTTCGCCCTCCGCCTCCGTCGGCAACTCGCCGTTCAGCAGCAGGTAGGCAACCTCGAGGAAGTTGGACTTCTCGGCCAACTGATCGATCGGGTAGCCGCGATGCAGCAGCACGCCCTCATCGCCGTCGATGTAGGTGATCTTGCTCTCGCACGCCGCCGTTGCGCCGTAGCCGATGTCGTAGGTGAAGATCCCAAGATTGCCGTAGAGCTTGCTGATATCAGCCGCTTGCGGCCCGATGGTGCCGGACTTCAGCGGGACGGTCAGCGACTGGTTCGTGCCATCGAGGGTCATGGTGAGAGACCCGTTGGCGGTGCCGCTCATGCTCTGTTCCTGTCGAAAACGGGCCGGCGGGGATCGCCGCCCTTGGTCTGTGCTAGATGGTCGTTAGCTGCCCACCGGCCATGCGGTGAATATGTCCAATTAAGGGCGAAGCTGGCCGCAAGGCAACCTTCGCGCCTGCAGCATGACGCCTAGTTGCTGAGCCAGATGCCTCGTCGGTGGGCTTTCGCGTCCATTTCGGCGGCATCCAGCACCGGGCTGCTAGCCCGCGCCCAGCCGGTGGCGACCAGGGCGACGTTCACATCCTGCCCGCCGGCATCGCACCGGCCGGCCGGTCGCCCGAGCGTGTCGTGCCCGTTCACCCGGCACTCCACCCGGCGGTCCCGCACCAGATTGGCCAACTCCGCGGTCGCCTGGCTGCCGCAATCCGGCCCGGCGGCACAGGATTGACCGCGCGGCAAACCTTGCACGTCGCTCAGCCGCACCACCACGCCATCTAGCCGCAGCGTGTCGCCATCGACCACGGCCACCTCACCCGGCGCCGCGGAGATGATCCGCGGATCGGCCGTCATCTGTCCGAACAACTGGCCGGATGTGCCGATCACCACCAGCGTGGCACCAGCCACGACGCCGGCCAACGCCACGACGGCAGTTCGCACCAAGCCACGCGGGGCGGAAGCACGGCTACTCGAGCGGAAGATGCGGCGGGGACGGTCGATGGACAGGAAAATCCTCCAGTAACAGCCTAGCAGCAGGAATGCCTAGCGCGGCGGGCCAGCGGCGTGCAAGGGTCGGCTCACTCCCAAAACGGCTCTGCACGGCGGAATTTGGCCCAACTCTTGGCAATCGCCTCGCGGGCGTCGGTGCTGCGGGCCGCCGCGAAACCCTGCACGGCGCCGTCCGCGAAGTGCGCATCGGGGCCGCCGCGTAGCATGCTCATCAGCTCGGCCGCCGCCGCGCCGTCGTTCAGGTGGCCCAGCGCCTCCTGCAGCCGAGACACGCCGCGAACGAAGCGTCTGGTGCTGCGGCGGCCATAGCAGGGGGCGAAGAATTCAGCCGTGTAGCGCAGCCGCTTGCCCTGCTTGCGCAGCGCGTGCAGGTCGGGGGCGGGCAACTCGCTGATATCGGGGCCCGGCTCCAGCATGTGGCCGTGCCGCTTGGCAAGCAGCTTGGAGGCATACTGGCTGGCGTCGTCGGCCAGGGCGGCGGCACGGTCCTCGTCCGCCTCGATCTGCCATGGCCGCAGGGCCGCGAATTGCACCAGGCCGATCGTCAGTTGACGGAACATGGGCGAGGCGAACGCTTGCCGCAGTGCGCCATAGGCGGCCTCGCGCTTCTTGGCCGCCATGGCGAGCATTGCGGCGATACGCCGGTCTTCCGGCAGGGCCGCGGCGACATCCTGCCCGGTGCCGGACAGGAACACGTCCCAATCCCGTGCACGGCCGAGGGTGGCTGCCAGTTCGTGCAGCTGCGGCTTCAGCGCCCTTAGCGCCGGACCGTCGGTCACCTTGCGGAACACCGAGAGCGCCGACCGCAACCGCCGGACCGCGACGCGCATGGCGTGCACCGGCTCGGGTGTCTCGCCGGCCGCCGCGGCGGGCACTCCGGCGAGGATCACGTCCGTCAGATGGCCCACGACCAAGGTGATGGCATCGCCCACCGTCATGCCCGGCGGCACCTCGGGCGCACCGACGTTGCGGTCCGGCGCCGGCCAGCCGCGGGCGAAGGCGGCGGCCTCGGTCGCATGCGACCAGCGCGGCACTTCGATCCGAACGATGTCGGCCAACTGGTTGCTGAGCCCAATGAGCAGCGGCTCCGGGCCGTCCAACACGATGCGGCAGGACGGCTTCTCCTGCGCCATGCCCCGCAGCGTGCCCTCCAGCACCACGAGCGTTGCGTCCTGCTCGCACGGCACGCGCACCGTGCGTCGCTGGCCACGGAAACCGGCGACCGGCATCAGGGGCTCGGGCAGGGGGCCGAGCGCCACCTGATCCGCGGCTTCTGCCAGCAGTGGTGCGGGCGTTCCGGCGGGCCAGGTCTCGCCGGGCCGGGGCTGTGCCCGCTCCAGCCTCCACAGGCCCTTCGTGTCACACAGGCTCAAATGGTCGCGCGCGAGGTCGCCCTCGGCCGTGTCGTACCAGATCAGCTCTACCGCGGCGGGCCTGCCACCCCGGCGGCGGAACGAGGGATGCGCGAACAGCCGCGGCAGGTCTTCCGGTGGCAAGACGAACTCGAGCGCAGCCATTCTTAAGCGCGTGCCTCCGACAGGTCGCTCGGCAGCAGCAAACGCGTCATCCGAACGCCCGTCTCGCCGAGCATGGCCCAGGGCACGGAGACGGCGAATTCACTGAGCGCGCCCGATGGATAGCCGTTGGCCAACCGCTGAGCGTCCTTGTCGGCAGCGCCGGGTTCACCCGCCAACATCAGGGCCAGATCGTGCAGCCCGGGATTGTGCCCCACCACGAGCACGCAGCGGGCCGTCGGGGCGGCGTTGCGCACCGCATCCAGCAGGTCGGAGGCCGGCGCGAGATACAGCGCGTCCATCGGCTCGATGCGCGGTGCCTCGTCCCAGGGCTCGAGCGCCGCGAGCGTCTGCAGCGTGCGCCGCGCGGAGGACACCAACACGAGGTCCGGCAGCAACCCGAGCCGCCGCATCTCCCGCGCCATGGCGGCGGCGGCTTGGTGCCCGCGCATATTCAGCGGCCGGGCATGGTCGGACAAGTGGGGTTCGTCCCACGAGGACTTGGCATGCCGGAGGAGGAGGAGTTGGCGCATGTGTGGGGCGATGATGGCACGCGCGGCCCGCCTTGTCGCCACCGCCTTGTCGCGCCCGCCTTGTCACGATCATCCCCGTGGCCACGTGCGGCCCGACGTATTCAAGGAGGCGGCGGTTGGGGGTCATGCGGGTCGTGCTGGGGGATCAGTGCAGTGCCGGGCTGTCGGCATTGCGCGACCTCGATCCGGCGGCTGACACGGTGCTGATGGCCGAGGTGATGAGCGAGTGCACCTATGTGCGCCACCATCAGAAGAAGATCGTGCTGGTGCTGTCCGCCATGCGCCACTTCTGCCGCGCGCTGCGGGCACGTGGGGTGCGCGTGGACTACGTCACCCTCGACGACCCGGCGAACACCCAGTCGTTGCGCGGAGAAGTGGTCCGGGCGGTGGCACGGCTGCAGCCGGAGCGGATCGTCGCCACCGAATGCGGCGAGTGGCGGCTCGACCGCGACATGCAGGACTGGCACGAGGCGGCCGGGTGCGAAGTGGAGATCCGGCCGGACGGACGATTCTTGTGCAGTATCCGTGACTTCCGAACCTGGGCTCGCGGCAAGACCACGCTGCGGATGGAGTTCTTCTACCGCGAGATGCGCCGCCGTTACGCCGTGCTGATGGACGGGGACGCGCCGGTCGAGGGCCGCTGGAACTTCGACGCCGAGAACCGCAAGCGCCTGCCGCCCAGCGTCGAAGCACCGCCCGCTCCGCGGTTCACGCCCGACGCCATCACGCAGGAGGTCATCGCCCTGGTGCGCGACCGCTTCGGCCAGCATTTCGGCACGACCGAGGGCTTCGACCTGCCCGTCACCGCCGCGGACGCGCGCGCCGCGTTGGGTGACTTCGTGTTGAACCGGCTGCCCCAATTCGGCGACTGGCAGGACGCCATGCGGGCCGGCGCGCCGACGCTGTTCCACGCGCTGATCTCCACATCGCTGAACACCGGGCTGCTCGAACCGCTCGAGGTCGTAACGGCGGCAGAGGGCGCGTTCCGGGCCGGGCTCGTGCAGCTGAACGCGGCCGAGGGGTTCATCCGCCAGGTGCTGGGATGGCGGGAGTTCGTGCGCGGCATCTACTGGCTGAAAATGCCCGACTACGCGAGGCAGAATGCTTTGGCAGCAACGCGTAAGCTGCCGTGGTTCTACTGGGACGCGAACACGCGGATGAACTGCATGCAGCACGCCGTTGCCGATACGCGTGCCCATGCCTACGCCCATCACATCCAGCGCCTGATGGTCACCGGCAATTTCGCCTTGCTGGCTGGTCTCGACCCGGCGGAGGTCGATGAATGGTACCTGATCGTCTACGCCGACGCCTACGAGTGGGTGGAAATGCCCAACACCCGCGGCATGGCGCTGTTCGGCGACGGCGGCGTGGTGGGCTCCAAACCCTATGCCGCATCGGGCGCCTACATCAACCGGATGAGCGACTACTGCCGCGCCTGCCACTACGACGTGAAGGATGCGACCGGCGAGAAAGGCTGCCCGTTCAACGCGTTGTATTGGGACTTCATGGCGCGCCACAAAGACCGCTTCGCCGGCAACCAGCGCATGTCGATGCCGCTGCGCAACCTCGAACGCATGGACCCGGGCCGGGTAGCGGCAATCCGGGCCCGAGCGGCTACTTTGCTGGCTGCGATGGACGCAGGCGAGGTGGTCTGAGCGCGTCGCCCGCATTAGGCTGCTCGCCGCAACACCTCTGAGGGCTAGATCGTATGAGCCGCATCGCCTACGTCAACGGACGCTATCTGCCTCAGTCGGAGGCGAGCGTGAACGTGGAGGATCGCGGCTACCAGTTCGCCGACGGCGTCTACGAGGTGCTGTACATGGCCGGCGGCCGCTTCCTCGACGAGGACCTGCACATGGCCCGGCTGGAACGCTCGCTAAACGAGATCAGCATCACCCCACCGATGGGCCGAGCCGCTCTGCGCCAGGTGTTGCTTGAGGTCACCCGCCGCAACCGCCTGCGGGACGGCCTGGTCTACATGCAGGTGTCCCGCGGCGTCTCGCGACGCGAACACGCCTTCCCGGCCCAGCCGATCCCGCCCGCTCTGGTGGTCACCTGCCGCCGCACGCCGCCGTACCCGACCGACGTCGATAAATGGGCCGGGTCGGCCATCACCGCCCCGGACCAGCGCTGGGAGCGGTGCGACATCAAATCCACCGGCCTGCTGCCGAATGTGCTCGCCAAGCAGGCGGCCCGGCAGGCAGGCGCGGCTGAGGCAATCCTGATCGACCGCGATGGGGTGGTCACGGAGGGATCGTCCACCACGGTCTGGGTCGTAGACGCGCAAGGCGTGCTGCGGACTCGCCATCTCAGCCCCGCCATCCTGCCGGGCTGCACCCGGGCCTCGCTGCTGCAGCAGATCTCCGAATCGAACCTGTCGGCCGAGGAGCGCCCGGTCACCGAGGCGGAACTACGCGCGGCGCGGGAGATTTTCATCACCAGCGCCACATCGTTCGTGAAGCCGCTGACCAAGCTGGACGGCGCTCCGGTGGGCGACGGTAGGGTCGGCCCGATCACACGCCAGCTGTTTGCGCTGTTCGCGCGTCACGCTTCCGCCGGTATTAACGAGCGATACTGAAGGTTTTACGCTGCACTGCGGCATAATGCTTGCGTCAGCACCGTCGCCCGCTACATTGGAGTCGCGCGGACGGGACCTGGGTGCCCGTCTTGGTGTCAAAACGACTGGCTTGGGCTTCAATCAACAAAACCAAAGGAGTTGGCAGCATGGCCAACGAAAAGACTCAGAATGTGCAGGATGTATTCCTGAACCACGTTCGCAAGACCAAGGCGCCGGTAACGGTTTTCCTGGTCAATGGCGTGAAGCTGCAGGGCATCATCACCTGGTTCGACAATTTCTCCGTTCTGCTGCGGCGCGACGGCCATACTCAGCTGGTCTACAAGCACGCGATCAGCACCGTGATGCCGGGCGCCCCGATCCAACTGTTCGACGCGACCAAGGCCGAGTCCACCGCGCCGCTGTCACTGTCGGCGCGGGAGATGGTGACTGACGACGCAGAAATCTGACACGGCGGCCGCCCCAACACGGGCGGCCGTCATCCTTCCCTGGGAGCGACCCGAGCGCGGCGATTCGTCACGCGCCGCCGAGGCACGGTTAGCGGAGGCGGTCGGGCTGGCTGCGTCGATCGGCTTGGTCGTCGTGCACAGCGCCGTGTTGCCCTTGCGCAACCGGCGCTCGTCCACGCTGCTCGGCGAGGGCCAAATCGCGACCCAGGGCGAGTTCCTGCACGAGCAGGAGGTGAGCGTTGTCGTGATCGACGCCACGCTCTCGCCGGTGCAGCAGCGCAACCTCGAGCGCGATTGGGGCTGCAAGGTCATCGACCGCACCGGCCTGATCTTGGACATTTTCGGCGAGCGCGCCCGCACTAAGGAGGGTTCGTTGCAAGTCGAACTCGCCCATCTCGACTACCAGCGCAGCCGACTGGTGCGGTCCTGGACCCACTTGGAGCGGCAGCGCGGCGGCTTCGGCTTCCTGGGCGGCCCCGGTGAGACGCAGATCGAGGCCGACCGCCGCCTCATCACCGACCGCATCGTCCGCTTGAAACGCGAACTGGAGCAGGTGCGGCGCACCCGCGGCCTGCACCGCAGCGCGCGCACCCGCGTGCCGTTCCCGGTCATCGCCCTGGTCGGATACACCAACGCCGGCAAGTCGACGCTGTTCAACGAACTCACCGGCGCGCAGGTCCGCGCCCAGGACCAACTGTTCGCCACGCTGGACCCGACGATGCGCGGCCTGCGCCTGCCGTCCGGCCGCCGGGCGATCCTGTCCGATACCGTGGGCTTCATCAGCGAACTGCCGACCGAACTGGTCGCCGCCTTCCGCGCCACCCTCGAGGAGGTCGCGGAAGCGGACGTGATCCTGCACATCCGCGACGTCGCTCATCCGGACAGCGCCGCCCAGCGGGCCGACGTCATCGCCGTGCTCGAGGGCATGGAGCAGGACGGCACCATCGACGGCGAGTGGCGGGCTCGCACCATCGAAGTTCTGAACAAGGCCGACCTGCTAGGCGGCGTTGCCAACGTTCCCCCGCGGGGCGAGGCGGTTCCGGTCTCCGCCGTGACGGGCGAGGGCGTCCCCGCGCTGTTGCAGGCGGTCGACGTCCGCATTGCCGCCGGGATGGAGCAGCTGGACTACGCCATCCAGCCGGAGGACGGCGCACGGCTGGCCTGGCTGTATCAGCACGGCGAGGTCCTGCAGCGGGACGATGCCGACGACGCGATCCACCTCCGCGTCCGCCTGCTGCCCGCCGACCGCGCCCGGTTCGAACACCGATGATAGACGACACCGCCCTCAACGAGGTCGTGCAACTGCTCCGCGCCGCGGCCCGGACCGAGGTGATGCCGCGTTTCCGCAAGCTGCAACCCGGCATGATCCGGACGAAATCCGGCCCGACCGATTTCGTCACCGAAGCGGACGAGGCGGCTGAGGTCATGATCACCAACGGCTTGCACCGGATGTTCCCCGGCTGCCTCGTCGTGGGCGAGGAGGCGTGTGCCGCCGACCCGGCGTTGCTCGAGCGAATGGCCGGGGCCGAACTCGCCTTCGTGGTGGACCCGATCGACGGCACCGCCAATTTCTGCGCCGGGTTACCGCTATTCGGCGTCATGGCGGCGGCCATCGCCGGCGGTGAGGTGGTGGCCGCGGTCATTCACGATCCCGTCTGCGACGACACCGCCGTTGCCCTGCGCGGCGGCGGCGCCTGGATGCTGACCCCCGGGGGCGAGCGTACCCGCCTATCGGTTTCCACGACGGCCGACCCCGCGCAGATGAGCGGCTGCATCTCGTGGCGCTACATGCCCGAGCCGCTCCGCAGCACCGTCATCCGCAACATGGTCGGGCTCGCTGGCGTGTGCGACTACCGCTGTGCCGCCCACGAGTACCGCATGCTGGCCGCCGGGCATTGCGACTACCTGGTGTTCAACCGGCTGATGCCTTGGGATCATCTCCCGGGCTGGCTACTGCACGCCGAAGCCGGCGGCTTCTCCGCCAAATTCGACGGCTCCCCGCTCGCCGCCACGGACACGAGGGGCGGCCTGATCTGCGCCCCCGACCGCGCCGCATTCGACCGCCTGCGCGCTACACTCTTCTCCCTCTCCCCTTGAGGGAGAGGGCCGGGGTGAGGGGTATCTCCGCACCATCGGTAGGAGTGAGTGACATCCACCCTCACCCACAAGGGCTTTACGGCGGAGCGGCCGGCTGGGTCAAAGCGGTCTGATACGCCGTCGGATGGTCCAACAAAAACCCCGCGGCTTCTAGATCAGCATCGCGTCCCTCCGCCGCCGGACACGCATTGCGCAGATCCACCACCTCCGCCACCGGAAGCGGCGCGCGGGCCGAGTTGTGCCGCGCCAGGGCCGGCGCAAAGCTCTGCTGCCCCGCAGCCAGGTCGGCCAATTGCGACCGGAGCGGGTCTTCCCCCAGGCTCGTGCACACCTGCGGCAACACGCCGAGCCCCTGAATCGGCCAGCCGCCGGGGGCCAGCACGCGGCTCCAGGTGACGAACAACTCGCCCCCGTCCGGCATGGGGGCGATGGTCTGCACCAGGCCTTTGCCGAGAGTTGAGCTGCCGACCACCACCGCCCGGCCGTTATCCTCCAGGGACGCCGCCATGATCTCGGCCGCGCTGGCGGTTCGGCCATCGACCAGGATCACCATCGGCCGACCCTTGCTGCCGTCGTCCACGGTGCCGGACTGCCAGACGCGGCTGCTCTGCGGGTTGCGCCCCGCGGTGGTGACCACGATGCCGGAGGTCTGCACCTGGTTGACCACCGATACCGCCTGCCGCAGCAACCCGCCGCGATTGCCGCGCAGGTCGACCACGATGCCCCGGACGCGATGCCCGACGAATCCGGCCTCCAGCGCGGCTTGGAATTGGTCGTCCGTGTCGGCGCTAAAGCCGGAGATGTGGATCAGCACGACCTCACCGAGTCGTTCGGCGGTCACCGTCTGCGGCGGCACCAGGGCGCGCTCGATGTCCTCCGTATGCAGCCGGCCACGGGCGCGCCAGGCCAGGTGCACGGTGCTGCCCTCCGGCCCGCGGATCCAACTTTCGACCGTGGCTGCGTCCTCGCCACGGATCACGTGCTCGTCCACGCCCTGGATGCGGTCGCCGGGGCGGATGCCAGAATCGTCCGCCGGGCTGCCGGGAACAACGTCCTGTACCACGATCCCGGCGCGCGTGCGGACCACCGTCAGGCCGAGCCCGGCGGCGCCGGACCGGCGGTCGCGCTCCGTATCGGCGGCGCCCGGGGGGACATAGCGGGAATACGGGTCGAGATGGTTGAACAGTTCGTCGAAAAACGAACGGATCACGCCCTGAGTCCCCGCGGCGCGAACCGGTTCGGAGGCGGTAAAGGCGGCCCCTGAGACGCTGGCAGCCAGCGCGCCCCAGCCTTCGGCACTTGCGCCGTCTGGGAGCGGGGCGTCGAAGATCGGTTGGCCGCGTTGCCGCAGCACCAACTCCCGCTCCCGCAGCTCCGGCATCAGGTCCGGGTCCAGCGCCGTCAACCCGCGCAGCCCCCACAGGGTCAGCTGCGGGATCGACTCGGGTTCCAACGTGCGGGGTGTGATGAAGGCGAGGGCGGTCCCGAAGACCGCTCCAGCTGTCGGTTCGTTGAACGCCTCGGCAGCGTGCCCCAGCTTGGTCTGAACCACGCACGGAAGCACCACCATCAGCAGCGCGAGTAGCCCGGCCCGAATCACGTCGACGGTGTTTTCTGTTTCGACATCCGTGGGTTGGCGCTTTCGGTTGCAACCACGGCAAAGATCAGCCCGCCCGTGACTGGGCTGGCTTCAACCAGGCGCACATCCAAGGTTTGGGCAAGATGAAAAGACATGTGTGTGCGCCGGCCGGTCAACGACTTTGTTGCCTCGTCATGGATCCAGAAATCGTCGGGCAGAGTGGACAAGGGCACCAGCCCACTTGCACCGGTTGCCGACAAAGTGACGAACAAGCCGAAGCGTGTCACCCCTGAGATGCGGGCATCGAACTGTGCGCCGGTCTTATCTGCCATAAACGCAGCCAAGTAGCGGTCGATCGCGTCCCGTTCCGCCAGAGCGGCGCGACGCTCGGTGGCCGTGATGTGCTCGGCTGTGTCCTCGAATCGGGCCATCTCACTATCGGTCAGCCCGTCCGGCCCGGCGCCGAGGCCACGGATTAGGGCACGATGCACGCACAAATCGGCGTAGCGACGAATCGGGCTGGTGAAGTGGGCGTAGCGCGGCAGGGCCAGGCCGAAATGGCCGATGTTGTCGGGCGCGTATTGCGCCTGGCTCTGCGAGCGCAGCACCACCTCATTCACCAGGGGCGCCGACTCGGTGCCGGCGACCTGTTTCAGCACCGCATCCAGGTCGCGCGGATGCACCTGGCCCTGTGGCGGCAGGCTGACGCTCATGCCTTGCAGGAAGCTGCGCAACGACTCCATCTTCTCGTCCGATGGCGGGGCGTGGATGCGGTACATGCAGGCAAGCCGCAGTTTCTCCAGCATTTCCGCCGCGGCCACGTTGGCCAGCACCATGAATTCCTCGATCAGCCGGTGGCTGTCCAGGCGAGGGCGCGGGGTGATGGCGAGCACCTTGCCGGCTTCGTCCAGCGTCACTTTCCGTTCGGGCAGGTCGAGGTCCAGCGTGCCCCTGGCCTGCCGGGCCGCCAGCAGGGCGCGAAAGGCCGCATACAACGACGGGATCGGCAGACCCAGATCGTCGCCCCGGTCGTTCGCGTCCTGCACCTGCTCGTAGGTCAGACGCGCGACCGAGCGCATCAACCCGCGGCCGAACCGGTGCGCCGTTTTCCGGCCGGACGCATCCACCCGCATCTCGACGAACAGGCAGCCGCGATCCTCGTCCGGGCGCAGGCTGCACCAGCCGTTGGACAGCGCCTCCGGCAGCATCGGCACCACGCGGTCGGGGAAGTACACGCTGTTGCCGCGCTCCCACGCCGAGCGGTCCAGCGGCGAGTCGGCTGGCACGTAATGCGCCACGTCCGCGATGGCGACGATCAGGCGGTGGCCCTCACCATCGGCCTCGGCGAACACGGCGTCGTCGAAATCGCGCGCGTCCTCGCCATCGATCGTCACCAGGGGAATGGCTCGCAGATCCTCCCGCGCCCCGAGCGCCACCGGTCCGGCAGCCGCCGCCTGGTCCAGCGCGGCCGGGGAAAACTCGTCGGGGATGTCGTGGGTGTGGATGCACACCAGGCTGACCGAACGGGCATCGCCCATGCGGCCAAGGCGCTCGGTCACACGGGCGGATTTCAGGCCGTAGGTGCGGCTGGGCAGCGGCACGCCGAGCACGATCTCGCCGTCCGCCGCGCCCTCGGTGTCGCCAGCCCCCACCATCCACTCGGCTTTCTGCCGGCGGTCGGTGGGTTGGATGCGGCCGCCATGCTCGAGTGCTCGGAACACGCCCAGCACCCGGCCCGGCGCGTCGGTCAGCCGCTTGAGCGTGCGGCCCTCATACTTGCCGTTGCCGATCGGGCGCAGCTTGGCCAGCACGCGCTCGCCGGGGGCCAGCGCCGGGGCGTCGCGGCGTTCCGGAGCCATCAGCACCATCGGCGGCGGGCCATCGCCCTGCCAATCGACCGGGCGGGCGATCGCGTCGCCATCCGGATCGGTGCCCGTGATCTGCACGATCGTCGCGTCCGGCAGCCGGCCCGGCGGGGTGAAGCGGCGATGGCCAGCCGGAGCGATCACACCCTCGCCGGCAAGGTCCTTCAGCAGGTTGCGCAGCGCTACCCGGTGTTCTGGGCCGAGACGAAAGGCGCGCTCGACCTCCCGCTTGCCGACGCGGCCGGTGGAGCGGCGGATGAAGTCACGCAGGGCTTCGCGGGAGGGGAGGGCGGCGGGCGGGGTGTCGTCCTTGCGCCGTCTTGCCAACTCAACCTGCCTTGCGGGCCTTGGCGGCCGGTTTCTTGGCGGACGTCTTCCGTGCCGCGGGCTTCTTGGCTGCTGCGGGCTTGGCCGCCGCCGCTTTCGGGGCCGCCGCCTTTTTCACCGGCTTGCGTGCACCAGGTTTCGCCTTCAGCGGCTTGCCCTTTTCCGCCAGCAGCGCCACGGCCTCGTCTGGCGTCATCTCGTCCATGGTGACGCCACGGGGCAGGTTGGCCACCACATTGCCGCTCTGCACATAGGGCCCGAATCGGCCTTTCTTGATCATCATCGGCTCGGCGGTCTTCGGGTGGGCGCCCAGGCTGCGCACGCTCTCCAGCTTCTTCTGGATCGCGTCCACGGCGCGGTTCAACCCGATCGACAGCACGTCGTCGTCCTTGTCGAGCGAGGCGTAGATCGCACCCATCTTGATATACGGCCCAAACCGCCCGAGCCCCGCCTCCATCAGTTCGCCCGTTACCGGATGCGCGCCGATCTGCCGGGGCAGCGACAGCAGGCCGAGCGCCTGGTCCAGCGTGATCGTGTCGCCCTCCATGCCCTTTGGCAGCGAGGTGCGGCGGGGCTTGGACTTTTTGTCCGCCGGGTCGGGGGTGCCTTGCTGGACGTAGACGCCGTACGGGCCGCGCCGGACGGTAACGTCCTCGCCGGTGTCGGGGTGGTGGCCGAGTTCGCGCATACCCTCCTTGAGGGTGTCGCCTTCGTCCCCGCCATCGATCGCGAGACGCCGCGTGTATTGGCAGGCCGGGTAGTTGGAGCAGCCGATGAATGACCCGTGCCGCCCCAGCTTCAGCCCGAGCCGCCCAGTATGGCACACCGCGCAGACCCGCGGATCGCTGCCGTCTTCGCGGGCCGGGAAGAAATGCTCGCCCAGATCGCCGTCCAACGCGTCGATCACGTCCGAGATCTTCAGTTCACGGGTCTGCTCGATGGCGTGCGAGAAGTCGTGCCAGAACTGCTCCATCACCGAGCGCCAGTCGCGGCGCCCGTCGGACACGTCGTCGAGTTGTTCCTCCAGCCCGGCGGTGAACCCGGTGTCCACGTAGCGCTCGAAGAACGAGGTCAGGAACGCCGTCACCAGCCGCCCGCGATCCTCCGGGACGAAGCGGCGGTTTTCCATCCGTACGTAGTTTCTGTCGCGTAGAACCGACAGGATGGACGCGTAGGTGGAGGGGCGGCCGATGCCGAGTTCCTCCATGCGCTTGACCAGGCTCGCCTCGGAGAAGCGCGGCGGCGGCTGGGTGAAGTGCTGTTCGGCCGCGACCTTATCGCGCCGCAGCGGGTCGCGCTCGTGCATCGGGGGCAGCATGCGGCTCTCGTCCCGACTGTCGCCTTCGGGAGCGTCGTCAGTGGCTTCGCGATACAGCTTGAGGAAGCCATCGAACGCCACGATCGACCCGGTGGCGCGCAGCTTCGTCCCGCCGCTCGCGACATCGACCGCCACCTGGTCCAACTCGGCCGACTGCATCTGGCTAGCGACCGCGCGCTTCCAGATCAGCTCGTAGACCCGGCGCTGTTCGTCATTCAGGTAGTTCGCGACATCGCCCGGCGTGCGCTCCACATCGGTGGGGCGAATGGCTTCATGGGCTTCCTGGGCGTTCTTCGCCTTGGATGTGTACTCCCGCGGCGCACCGGGGAGGTAGTCGGCGCCATAGGCGTGACCCACGTGGTCACGGATCGCGGCAACGGCCTCCTTGGCCATCTGCACGCCGTCGGTCCGCATATAGGAAATCAAACCAACGGTTTCGCCGCCGATGTCCACACCTTCATACAGCTGCTGCGCAATCCGCATGGCCGCCTGCGCACCCAGCCCCAGCTTGCGGCTGGCGTCCATCTGGAAGGTCGAGGTGGTGAACGGCGGCTGCGGGTTGCGCTTGACCCGGCGGCGCTCGACGGAGGCGACGGAGAACTGCCCCGCCTCCACCGCTGCCTTGCCTGCCTCGGCCTTCTCGGCGTTGTTCAGGTCGAACTGGTCGAGCCGCTTGCCGTCTAGATGCGTCAGCCGAGCGGTGAACGGAGCACCCGCCGGGGTGGTGAAGTGGGCCTCGACCGTCCAGAACTCGCGCGGCCGGAACGCCTCGATTTCGGCTTCCCGCTCGCAGACCAGGCGCAGCGCCACCGATTGCACCCGCCCGGCGGAGCGGCTGCCGGGCAGCTTGCGCCACAAAACCGGCGACAGGGTGAAGCCGACCAGATAGTCCAGCGCGCGGCGGGCCAGATAGGCCTCGATCAGCGGCTGGTCCAGGGCGCGGGGGTTCGCCATGGCGTGCTGCACGGCGGATTTGGTGATCTCGTTGAAGGTGATGCGCTGGACGTCGACGCCCTTCAGCGCCTTCTTCTCCTCCAGCATGGCCTGCACGTGCCACGAGATCGCTTCGCCCTCGCGGTCCGGGTCGGTGGCGAGCCACAGCCGGTCGGCGCCCTTCAGCGCCTTGGCGATGGCCGCGACCTGCCGGTTGCCGCGCTCGTCGGAGGCCCAATCCATGGCAAAGCCCTCGTCAGGGCGGACCGAGCCGTCCTTTGGCGGAAGATCCCGTACGTGGCCGAAGCTCGCCAGCACAGTGAAGTTGCCGCCGAGATACTTGTTGATTGTCTTTGCCTTGGCGGGCGATTCGACGACGACGACGTCGGTCATGGGATCCTTAAATCAGCCTAGGAGGGCAACGCGATGGCCCGGCAGGGTCTCCACGACCCCCTCCAGTTCAAGAACCAACAGCACGGCCATCACAGTGGATGTGGACAACTGGCAGCGCCGTATCAGATCGTCAACCGGGGCCGGGTCGTGGCTGAGCAGCGCCATCACCTGGGATCGCGCCCTCGCCGGGTCAATCACCGCCGGCTCGGGCCATGCCGCCGCCTGTTCGGCAAAGCCCAGCGCAAGGGATTCCGCGGCGGGTTCTTCCCACCCTGCGATCGCCTCCAGCACGTCCGAGGCCTGGCCGACCAGGGTGGCGCCGTTGCGGATCAGGTCGTTGGAGCCACTGCAGCGCGGGTCGAGCGGCGACCCCGGTACGGCCAGCACCATCCGGTTGGCATCCAGCGCTAACTGCGCCGTGATCAGGCTGCCGGAATGCCGCGCCGCCTCCACCACGACCACGCCCATGACCAGCCCGGCGATGATGCGGTTGCGCCGGGGAAAGTGCCGGGCTTGCGGAGCGGTGCCGAATGGCGCTTCCGCGATCACCACGCCACGTTCGGCGATGCGCGCCTGCAACTGGGCGTTCTCCGGCGGATAGGGCATGTCCAGCCCGCCAGCGATGGCGGCCGCAGTGTGGCCGGTGTGCATGGCGCCGATATGGGCGGCGGTGTCGACCCCGCGCGCCAGGCCGGAGACCACTAATATAGTGTGGGAGGCAAGTTCGGCCGCCAATGCCTCGGCCATGCGCTGGCCGTTGGCGGAGGCGTTGCGGGCACCCACCATGCCCACGGCGCGGCGCCTGAGCAGGGCCGGGTCGCCGAGCACGGAGATCACCGGGGGCGCGTCCTCCAGCATGGCGAGCATCTCGGGGTAGTCGTCGTCCCCAAGTACCAGCATGCGGCCGCCGATCTTGTGCACGCGGCCGAGTTCGCGTTCGACGTCGGAGGCGCGAGGCACGCTGAGTGGGGCCACCCGGCCGCCGGCCTGGGCCAGCCCGGGTAGCGCGTCGATGGCTTGGGCGGCGACGGGGAAGCGGCCGAGCAGGCGGCGATAGGTGAGGGGGCCGACGCCCGAGGTGCGCGCCAGCCGGATCCGGTCGATGCGCTCGGCCGGGGTCACGCGGCCCCGATCCGCGGCTCGGTGCCCGCGCGCAGGCGGGCGATGTTGGCGTGGTGGCGCCAGACGATCCAGGCGGCGATCAGCGGGACCGGCCAGGGGTAAGGATGGAAGGCCAGGGCAATGAACGGCACCGTGGCGCAGGCAACCAGGGCGGCAAGCGACGAGATGCGCGATATGGCGGCTGTGGCGAGCCAGATCACGGACACGGCGACCCCCATCGGCCAGGCGATGCCGTAGAGTACGCCTGCACCCGTTGCCAAACCCTTACCGCCGCGGAACCGCAGCCAAGGGGTGAGGGTGTGTCCGAGCAC
This sequence comes from uncultured Acetobacteraceae bacterium, assembly GCA_964242215.1. GTDB lineage: Bacteria > Pseudomonadota > Alphaproteobacteria > Acetobacterales > Acetobacteraceae > LMUY01. The sequence continues at coordinate 30,848 of CAXTCJ010000051.1, forward strand.
TGCCGCCAATCCTGCGAGTGCGGCCGGTCCGCCGAACTGGCGGGCGACGAGCACGGCAGCGGTGCCCTTCAACGCGTCGAGCAGCAGGGTGGCGGCGGCGAGGTCCTTGCGGCCGGTGCGGAGGACGTTGGTGGCGCCGATGTTGCCGGAGCCGATGGCGCGGATGTCACCCAGGCCGGCGACGCGGGTGAGCAGCAGGCCGAAGGGGATCGAGCCTAGGAGAAAGGCAAAGATCAGGGTGAGGGCGGGGGTCAATGCCATGAACCGAATGACCGGCCACCCCTCACCCCGGCCCTCTCCCTCAAGGGGAGAGGGAGAAGCGCGGTGCTCACCCGAACACCCGCCGGCCGGCTTTCCAGGTTCCGACCACGCGCCCTTCCAGCGCCCGGCCGTCGAACGGCGTGTTGCGCGCCTTACCCGGCAGCGCGCCTGCTTCCACGCGCCAGGCCCGCTCCAGGTCGAACAGGCACAGATCGGCCGGGGCGCCCTTCGTCAGCCGCCCCGCCGGGCTGCCCAGCAGCTTTGCCGGCCCTGACGTCAGCAGCGCGATCGCGTCGGCCAGCTTCAACCCGGCGTTGTGCACCTGCGCCAGCGTCACCCCCAGCAGCGTCGCCAGCCCGGCGCCCCCGGCGGAGGCCTGCGCGAACGGGAACCGCTTGTCGTCGGCGTCGCGCGGCTGGTGATCGGACGCGATGGCGTCGACGGTGCCGTCGGTCAGCGCGGCGGCGACGGCCAGCCGGTCGGATTCTGGGCGCAACGGCGGCGAGAGCTTGGCGTAGGTACGGAAGTCGCCGATGGCCGTCTCGTTCAGGTCGAAGTAGGGCGGGGCGGTGTCGCAAGTGACGTTCAGCCCCTCGTCCTTGGCCCGGCGGATCAGGTCCAGCGCGCGGGCGGTGGAGACATGGGCGAAATGCACGGCGCCGCCGGTCAGCCGGGCCAGGCTGATGTCGCGCGCCACCAGGATCTCCTCGGCGGCGGCGGGGATGCCGGGCAGGCCGAGGCGGGTGGCCAACTCGCCCTCGGTCGCGGAGCCGCCGGCGGCGAGCACCGGATCCTCCGGGTGTTGCACGATGCGGTAGCCGAAGCCGCGGGCGTAGGAGAGTGCCATGCGCATCATGCGGGCGTTGCCGATGGCGCGCTGGCCGTCGGTGAAGGCGACCGCGCCGGCCTCGCCGAGCAGGCCGATCTCGGCCAGTTCCTCCCCCCGGCAGCCGCGGGTGACGGCGCCGTAGGGAAGGATGGTGAGGCTGCCGGTTTCCTCGCCCCGGGAGCGGAGCAGGCGGACCAGGGCCGGGTCGTCGATCGCGGGGAGGCTGTCGGGCAGGGCGGCGAGGGTGGTGATGCCCCCAGCGGCCGCGGCCTCGGCGGCGGAGGCGACGGTCTCGCGGTATTCGAAGCCGGGTTCGCCGAGGGCGGCGCGCATGTCCACCAGGCCGGGGCAGAGGATGGCACCGTTGCCGTCGATCGTCTCTGCGCCGTCGGGGCGGCCGAGGTTGGTGCCGAGATCGGCGATGCGGCCATCTTGGATGAGGAGGGCGCCCTGGGTGTCCAGGTTGCTCGATGGGTCGAGCAGGCGGACGTTGGTGATGAGTATCGTCATGCCAGGGCTTGACCCTGGTATCCACGGGGCGCCGTTGCTGCCGGCTGTGCATCATGGCGCACGGCCGGTGACGCGACTGCGCCGTGGATCCCAGGGTCGAGCCCTGGGATGACGGTGGTGCTAAACATTGCGGCGGGCCTTCCGCGATAACACGTCCAACACCGCCATTCGCACCGACACCCCCATCTCCACCTGCTCACGGATGAGCGAACGCGCCGGGTCGTCGGCCACGGCGCTGTCGATCTCCACCCCACGGTTCATCGGGCCGGGATGCATCACCAGCGCGTCAGGGGCGGCCTTGGACAACCGCGCGGCGTCCAGGCCGAAGAAGCGGAAATACTCGCGCGCGGAGGGCACCGGGCCGCTGGCCATCCGCTCCTTCTGCAGGCGCAGCATCATCACGATGTCGGCCCCCTCCAACCCGGAATCCATGTCGTGGAACACCTTCACGCCCAGCCGGGCGACCTCCGCCGGGATCAGCGTCGGAGGGCCGATCACCCGCACCTGGCTGCCCATCGTGGTCAGCAAATGAATGTTCGACCGCGCCACCCGCGAGTGCAGGATGTCGCCGCAGATCGCCACCGTCAGTCCCTGCAGCCGGCCGCGGCGGCGGCGGATGGTGAGCGCATCCAGCAGCGCCTGGGTCGGGTGCTCGTGCAGGCCGTCGCCGGCGTTGATCACCGCCGCATCCACCTTCTGCGCCAGCAGCGAGGGCGCGCCGGACTGGTCGTGCCGCACCACCAGCAGGTCGCACTGCATGGCGTTCAGCGTGCCCGCCGTGTCCAGCAGGGTCTCGCCCTTGTTCACGCTGGAGGAGGAAACGGACATGTTGATCACGTCCGCCCCCAGCCGCTTGCCGGCAATTTCGAACGACGTGCGGGTGCGGGTGCTGTCCTCGAAGAACAGGTTGATCAGGGTGCGGCCACGGAGCAGGTCGCGCTGCGTCTGGCCGGAGCGGTTGAGCAGCACGTAACTCTCAGCCAAGTCCAGCAACTGGTTGATTTGTGGCGGGTGCAGGCCCTCGATGGCGAGCAGATGGCGACTGGGCAGGTTCATGCGGCGGCCGCCTGTAAGCGCGCCAGCGCCTCGTCTCGGCCAAGCGCAGCCAGGGTCGCGTCGATGCCGGGGCTGGTGGTGGTGCCGGTCAGGGCGGCGCGCAACGGCTGCGCCACCTGGCCAAGTTTCTTGCCGGCGCGTTCAGCGAAGGCACGCAAGGCGGCATCCAGCGCCGGGCCGGAGAAGTCGGTGGCGCCAAGGTCGTTGGCAACGTCGCGCAGCATCGCCTTGGCATCTGGGGTAAGCAGGGCCGCGGCTTTTGCGTCCATCTCCAACGGCAGCGTTCGGGCCAGGAACGCTGTCGAATCAGCGAGTTCTACCAAAGTGCGAGAACGCTCCTTTAATCCCGGCATCAGGCTACGGATGCGGGACGCCACCGTATCGGCTGGCAAGCCGCGCGCGATCAGCCGGGCGACGACCTCCGCCGTCAGCCGGTCGTCATCGGCACCGCGCAGCCAAACGCCGTTCAGGTTGTCGAGCTTCTTGTAGTCCATGCGGCTCGGCGCCCGGCCCACCCCAGGGAGGTCGAACAGGCGGATTGCCTCGGCCCGATCCAGCACCTCGGCGTCGCCGTGCGCCCAGCCCAGGCGCAGCAGGTAGTTGCACAGCGCCTCCGGCAGATACCCGGCGTCGCGGAACTCGGTCACCGAGGCCGCACCGTGCCGCTTCGACAGCTTGGCGCCGTCTGGACCGTGGATCAGCGGGATGTGGGCGAAGTTCGGCACGTCCCACCCATTGGCTAGATAGACCTGCACCTGCCTGAACGTGTTGGTCATGTGGTCGTCGCCGCGGATCACGTCGGTGATGGCCATGTCATGATCGTCCACCACCACGGCGTGCAGATAGGTGGGCGTGCCGTCGCTGCGCAGGATGATCATGTCGTCCAGCTCGGTATTCGCAACGCGAACCGGGCCCTGCACGCGGTCTTCCACCACCGTCTCGCCCTCGCGCGGCGCACGTAGCCGGATTACGAACGGCTCGTTGCGCATTTCGTCGCGATCGCGCCACGGGCTGTCGAAGCGCA
>CAXTCJ010000052.1:0-32685 GCA_964242215.1 uncultured Acetobacteraceae bacterium
CTGTCGGGCGGCATGGCGCAACGCGTGATGATCGCCACCGCGCTCGTGTCCCGCCCCGACGTGCTGATCGCCGACGAGCCGACCACCGCGCTGGACGTCACCATCCAGGCGCAGATCCTGGACCTGCTGCGCCGCCTGGCCGCCGGGCGGGGCACCGCCATTCTGCTGATCACGCACGACATGGGCGTGGTGGCCGACATCGCCGACCGGGTCGCCGTGATGTATGCCGGCCGCATCGCCGAGACCGGGCGCACCGGGCAGGTTTTCATACGGCCACGGCATCCCTACACGGCGCTGCTGCTCGCGGCACTGCCGCGGCTGACGGATACGCCTAAGTCCGAACTGGCGGTGATCGCCGGGCAGGTGCCGCTGCCGGGCCGCTTCCCGCCCGGCTGCCGCTTCGCCGATCGCTGCCCGCTGGTGAGCGATCGCTGCCGGGCGGAACAACCGCCATTGCGGGACATGGGCGAGGGTCAACTCTCCGCCTGCTGGCACGCGGAGCAGGTCGGTTGAGCGCGCTCGTCGTGTCCGACCTGGCGGTGCATTTCCCCGCCCGCAGCGGCCCCCCCGTGCGCGCCGTGGACGGGGTGTCGCTGACGGTTAAACCCGGCGAGACGCTGGGCCTGGTGGGGGAGAGCGGCTGCGGTAAATCCACCATCTCGCGCGCCGTGGTCGGTTTGCAGGCGCCGACGCGCGGCTCCGTGGTGGTGGCTGGGGTGGAGATCGCCGGGGCGGACCGCCGCACGCTGCGCGCCGCGCGGGCGCAAATGCAGATGGTGTTCCAGGACTCCGCGACGTCGCTTAACCCGCGCATGACGGTAGGGGAGGCGGTCGGCGAACCGCTGCTGGTCCGCAAATTGGCCCGTGGCGCTGCGTTGCGCGACCGGGTGGCGGCGCTGCTGGCGGAGGTCGGGTTGCGGCCGGAGCATGCCAGCCGCTATCCGCACCAGTTCTCCGGCGGGCAGCGCCAGCGCATCGTGATCGCTCGCGCCCTGGCGCTGCGCCCGGCGCTGCTGGTGTGCGACGAGCCGGTCAGCGCGCTGGACGTGAGCGTGCGCGCGCAGATCCTGAACTTGCTCGTGGCGCTGCAGCGGAGCCACGGCATGGCCAATCTGTTCGTGTCGCACGATCTGGCAGTCGTGCGGCACGTGTGCGACCGGGTTGCCGTGATGTATCTCGGCCGCTTGGCGGAACTGGCGCCGCGGGACGCCCTCTACGCGGCGCCGCGGCATCCCTACACGCGGGCGCTGTTGCTCGCAGTCCCCGAGCCCGACCCGGCGTTGCAGCGCGCTAAGCCGCGTGTGCCATTGGTGGGAGAAATCCCAAGCCCGGCCCGGCCGCCGCCGGGATGCCGGTTCCACACGCGGTGCCCGATGGCGCAAGCGATTTGCAGCACGGAAGAACCGGTTTGGCGGCCGGTTGGTGAGTCGATGGTGGCGTGCCACTTTGCGGAGACGGTCAGCCCAACTTAGGAATGTCCTCCCTCGCGAAGCGGGGGGAGGGGGACCATGTGACGCATGGTGGAGAGGGCTCTTGGGGACGGAGCGTGCCCGCGCCCCCTCCGTCGGCTTCGCCGCCACCTCCCCCGTGAAGGACGGGGGAGGATGATCCGCGAGCGGTTAGAGCGGCTGCTTCTTCTCTTGGTGCACTACCAGCGACCCGATCGAGTTGCCACCATCGACCGCGATCGACGTTCCCGTGATGTACGACGCCGCCTCCGAACACAGGTACACCACCGCCCCCGCCGCATCGTCCGGGCCCGACACGCGCCCCAGCGGAATCCCGCCCGCAGTCTGCCGGACATGCTCATCCGTCAGTGGGCTTGCCGTGCTGCCAGCCGCGAAGCCGGGCTCGACCGCGTTCACGCGGATGCCGAACTGCGCCAACTCGATCGCATAGCCCTTGGTCAGCCGATCGAGCGCCGTCTTGGACAGGCAATACGGCACCACCGACCGCCGCATCTTGTGCGCCGCGCCCGAGGAAATGTTGATCACCGAACCCTTTTTGCCCGAAGCGATCATCTGCTTCGTCAGTCCCTGGGTCAGCAGGAACGGCACGCGAACGTTGATGTCCATGATGCGGTCCCACTCCGCCGCATCGATGTCGAGCAGGAAGCCGCTCGGATACACGCCCGCATTGTTGATCAGGATGTCCGCCGCACCCCAACGCACGCCCACCGCCGCCACTAGCCCAGCGAGCGCCGCGTCGTCCGTGATGTCGGCGGTATGAACAAAGCTGCCCTCCGCCGCACCCGACGCAGCCAGGCGTTGCTCCAGCCCGGCGGCGTCGCGGTCGGTCAGGCAAAGCTTGGCACCGGCGCGGGCGAAGGCGTCCGCGATCCAGGTGCCATAGATGCCGAGCGCGCCCGTGACGACGACGCCGTGGCCAGTGAAATCCGTAGCCATGTCCTAATTACCCCTCAAGCTGTGACCGTTCGGGAATTCCCGGCGGTAAGCCGCCAGCGCACCCTCCATCGTCACGAAGGTCGCGCCCTGTTCCCGCAGGCCGCGGATCAGCCGCTCCAGGACCAGCATGCGGTGACCGCGGCCGATGATGTGCGGGTGGAAGGTGTAGGTCAGCACGCCCCACGCCGCCATGCGCTTCATCCAGGCGAAATCGCCCAGCCAGTTCTCCAGCACCAGGCCGGCGTTCATCAACCCGGGCATGATCCCCGCCTCCGACCGGTTGTATTCGAAGTGCGGAAAGTCATCGAGCGACCAGTGGATCGGCAGCTCCACCAGGCTGGTATCCGCACCGAACACCATCGGCTCCAGCAGCGTCACCTTGTCGCCCTGCCGCACTTGATAGGGCAGCGTGTCGTGGCCCATCAGGCTGCTATCGTATTGGAAGCCGTGCTTCAGCAGAAGCTCCACCGAATGCGGGCTCAGATCCCAGGCGGGCGAGCGATACCCTGCCGGCGCCTTGCCCGTCAGCTTTTGGATCGACTCCAGGCCGCGCAACAATTCTTCCTCCTCGCCCTCGCGGCTGAGCGTGGCCGGGACGCGGTGGGTCCAGCCGTGATGGCCGATCTCGCACCCGGCATCGCGCACGGCGGCGACGCTGGCCGGGTAGCTGTCGATCGTGTGCCCCGGGATGAACCATGTGGACGGCACGCCTTCCGCACGCGTCAGGTCGAGGATGCGTTGCGCGCCCACCAGGCCGAACTCGCCGCGCGACAACAGCGTGGGTGTGATGCCGCCGCGCGAGATGGTGGAGGAGACATTGTCGTAGTCGAAGGTGATGCAGACGAGGAATTCGGGCATGGCGCCTGACCGTTGAGGATGGGTGTTCAGGTGGAGCATATTATCCGCGCGCGGGGCAGCCCGGAAATAGTCAGACGTCGACCTTCAGGAGGGGCACGTTCAGGGGGCCACGTTCAGGAAGGCCACGATCCATTCCGCCGCGAGGATCGGCTTGCCGCCCGCCTCACCCTCCGCAGTGACGTCCAGCAGCAGGCGCACCATGGCCGGCCGTTCCTCCAACTGGCGTAGGTGGATCCGGCCCCGCACCGCTTCGCTCGTGCGCAGGCCGCGGAGGATGCGGACGCGATCGAAGCCATAATTCACCGGCACCGCCGGGTCGGGCAGCCAGAGGCCGGCTTGCCGAAGCCACGCGCCGAAGCGGGCCATCAGCAACGACGACTGCACGATCGTGCCGCCAAAGGCGGAGGCCGCCGCGCGCGCCGGGTCGGTGTGGATCCACATGTCCTCGCCGGTCATGGCGCCGAATGCGTCCACCGCGCTCTGGTCGAAACGCTCCCACGCCGTTATCGCCGGGTCGCCGCCCGCGGCGGTGCGCAGTTCGTCGAGTGTCACAGCCGCAACACGTGTGGATCGGCGTCATCGAACAGGCGGGCTACCAAGTGGGGGCGACGCCGTACCGCCAACGCCTGGTTGATGTGCCCCTTGTCGGTCGTTTCGCCCGCAGCCAAGGATGGAACGTCGTCGATCACCAAGGCGCGCGCGATGCGCCGGCTGGACGCGGGGTTGGCGGCGTTGTACTCCGCCAGCCCAGCCCGCAACCGGTCCGCAAGGGCGGGCAGCCCGGTCAATTGGGTCAGGCTCAACGCACCCCACTCAGCGCGGCAAGCGTCGAGGTTGGGGATAGCGAGCAACCCGACTTCGGATCGTCCTTCGCCGACCACCAGCACGTCGTCCAGCAAGGGCGCGCAGGCCGCGACGATGGCGGTGCGGATCTCACCGAGCGGAACCCAACTCCCGGTGGTCAACTTGAACTGATCGGTGAGCCGCCCGTCGAAGCGCAGGCCGCGGTCCGGCTGCGCTTCGTCCACCAAGCGCACCGCGTCGCCGCTGCGATACCAGCCCTCCGCATCGAAGGCTGCCGCCGTCAGGGCGGGCGCGCCGTAGTAGCCCGGTGTCACGTTCGGCCCCTTTGCGCGCAGTTCCAGCTTACCGTCTACCGGCACCAGCTTGACCACGGAGCCGGGGATGGGCAGGCCGATGCGGCCGGGGGCGCCCTCGTGCCAGTGCAGGCTGGTGTGCAGCGGTGCCATCTCCGTCATGCCGTAGGACGACACCATCGGCACCAACCGGCCCCGGGCCGCCGTCGATAGCCGTTCCAGTTCCGCCCATAGCGTCTCGGGCATCGAAGCGGCCGAGTAGACCAGGCAATCCAGTTCGGCGAAGAAGGAGTACGCGAGCGCCGGGTCACGCGCGAGATGAAAGGCCAGTCGGTCGTAGCCGAGCGGCACGTTGAAATGCAACGTTGGCGAAATGCTGCGCAGCGCGTGCAGCGTGGGCGCGAATGCCTCGGCGGTCGTGGGTTTGCCGCGGTCGATGTAGTAGCTGCCACCATTGAGCAGCGACGCGTGAAAGTTGTGGCTGCTGCCGCCGCAATGGTGCCAGGGCTGCCAATCCACCACGACCGGCGGCCGACGCCGTAGGAACGGAAACAGCTGCGCCTGTGCGGCGGCGTTGGAGCACATCATACGGTGCGTGTTGATCACCGGCTTGGGATTGCCGGTCGATCCGGAGGTGAACAGGATCTTCGCCGGCGCATCCGGATCGACCCGGTCGAACGCCGCGTCCACGTCCACCGGCTCCCGCCCGAACGTGGCCAGATTGGTCTCCACGACGATTTCGGTTTCCGCCGGCAGCATGGCGAGTGCAGGGGCGTAGGCCACTGGATCGTCCACCAGCACGAGACCGGGCCCAATCGCGTCCAGACAGAAGGCAAGGCGGCCGCGTGCCTCCGCGCGTAGAGAATAGGCGGGGGATATCGGGCTGATCGGCACGCCCACCTGCAACGCCGCCAGCGTCAGCAGGGCGTGCGGGACGCTCTTCTCGGACAGCAACACCACGGGGCGGCCGGGCCCCAGGCCGCGATCCAACAAGGCCTGGGACAAACGGTCACAAGCGGCCCGGACCTGGGCATAGCTTGTGGTGTGCAGCCGGCCGGCCGCATCCCACTCGCCTAGCGCAACCCGCTGCGGCGCTGCCTCGGCCCAGCGGCGGAGCCAGTCGCCGACCTGTTTATCGTAGGGCGCCAGGCCCAGCGCGTGCCGCAGCAGCATGGCACCGTCGCGACCGGTGTCGACAATCGCAGCGGGGGTGGCGAAATCCGCGGAGGGTGGCACTCAGTCGCGCCAGGTGGGGTACGTGCGGTCCAGCAGCCGCAACAGGGCCGGCCATTCCAGCACGTCCGGTCCCAGCGGATACGACCAGAGCTGATCGGCCGAGTGGGCGCAGACCTCCGGCGAAGGCAAATGCAGCTTTGCGCCGGTCGCCATCGCATCCAGTTGCGTACGGCAGGCCAGTTCCAGTTGATACATCAGGCTGAACGCTTCGGCACAATCGCGTCCGCAGGTCAGCAGGCCATGGTTGCGCAACACCATCGCCTTGTGCGGGCCCATGTCGGCGAGCAGGGTCTCGCGTTCCGCCATGTTGAAGGCGAGGCCTTCGTAGCTGTGATAGGCCAGGTGGCCGTAGAAGATCATCGACTTCTGGCAGATCGGCAGCAGCCCGTCTTCCAGCGCCGACACCGCCATTCCCGCGCGGGTGTGGGCGTGCATGACGCAATGCGCGTCCGGCCGCCCGGTATGCAGTGCGCTGTGGATGACGAAGCCCGCCTCGTTGACCCGGCCTTCGCCGCCCACCACGCGACCGGCGCTGTCGATGCGGATCAGGTTGGCGGGTGTGATCTCGGCGAACATCGTGCCGAACGGATTCAGCAGGAAATGGTCGGTGCCGGGGATGCGCAGCGAGATGTGGGTGTAGACGATGTCGTCCAGCCCGAAATGCGCCGCGAGCCGATAGCAGGCGGCTAGGTCCAGTCGAGCCTGTTGCTCAGACATCGCGGCGGCGCTCGCGTGCTCAGACATCGCGGCTTCGCCGTTCGAGAAATTCGGTCATGCGAGCCTGGGCCTCCGGGCTGGTCTGGGTGAGTGCGACGGCCAAGGTTTCGGTGAATAGCCCCTCGGTGGGCGCCATGGCGGCGATGCGGGGCAGCGCGTTCAGCATCATTAGGTTGGACAGCGGCGCGTTTTCCACCACGCTTGCGGCAACCTCCTGCGCGCGGGCCAGGGCGGTGCCGGGCGGCACGACGTGATGCACCAGGCCGATGCGCAACGCTTCGTCCGCCTCCACCATGCGCCCGGTGAGCATCATCTCGATCAGCCGGGACGCGCCGATCAGCCGTCCCACGCGCACGGACGCGCCGCCGCCGACGAAGATGCCGCGGCGGCCCTCGGGCAGAGCGAACTTGCAGCCCTCCTCGGCGATGCGAATATGCGCGCTGGCCGCCGTTTCCAACCCGGCGCCGACCACGTGGCCGTGCAGGGCGGCGATCACCGGAATGCCGCCGCCCTCGATCAGCCCGGTGATGCGATGCCACAGCGCCGATGTCTCCATCGCCTCGCGCGGTCCTCGCTGCGAATGCTCCGACAGATCCAACCCGGCACTGAAGGCGAGGCCGGCGCCCGCTAGTACCACCGCCTCGAACCCGCCGGGGCGGTCGGTGAATACACGGCCGATTTCGCCGATCATGCGGTCGTTCATCGCGTTGCGTTTTGCCGGGCGGTTCAACATTAGCGTTGCGACGCGCCCGGCCTGCGTCAGTTCGATCGTCTCGAAATCCATTGCGCACGATAGGCAGAGCCCAGCCTCGCCGCAATCCCGGCGCGGCTCCGATCTCGTCATGCACCGCCCCGAATACGATCACTGCTGCAACGCCATCCGGCAAAGCGGATGGTCGGCCGCGGGGCGCACCACAGTCCGCAAAGCCGGCTATATTCGAGAAAGCGGAACTATCTCAGCAGATAACGTGTTGGCACACTGTAGTATGTTATAGTGCCGATACGATCAGTGTCGATCGGCATAGGAGTTGGAAATCAAATGGCGAAATCAGAAACCACCACGACGCGTTCACCTCGCGGCGCTAAGCCCGTCAGTCAGGCATTCTTCACCGCGTTGGAGACGATCCCGGACGCGACGCGCGCTGCCGTTGCCAAGGCGGCACAGGCGATGATTCGCGACCAGATGAAGATGCAGCGCGAAAAGGCACGGGTGATCGTCGCCAAGGAGAAGGCGGTTGTTGCAAAGGAGAAGGCCGCGGCGAAGGACAAGGCGCGCACGCCCGCTGTAGCAAAGCCGGCCGCCGTCCAAGCTACACCGAAGAATGGGGCTACACCGAAGAAGGCGGCAGCACCCAAGAAGGGGGCTTCACCGCTGAAGCGTCGCGGGCGCAAGCCTGCCGAGATGCCCACCGCCAGTTGACGACTCCATCGTGCCGGGCAGAACCCTGCTCGGCACGATAGCGGCTGGCCCTACGACTGTGGGTCAACGGTCCAGTACTCCGGGCATTGCAGAACAGCCTTGACTTCACCGCGGGGCTCTCGTGAAGCTCCTGTGCCGACCCGGCGCAGGAGTCCCGCATGATCAGACATACAACCTGGCTCGCCGCCGCACTTCTGTCGGCTCTCATTCCCGCAGCAGCCTCGGCTGCGACACGAGGCGGTACCCTCGTGTTCGCACGCCAGGTCGACAGCCAGTTCCTGGACCCGGTACACACGACGCAGAACGCCGACATCTGGCTGTCGCTGAATCTTTACGACACGCTCGTTCTCGCGAGTCCCGACGGTAAGGGTGTGGAACCCGGCCTCGCCACCGCCTACGCGACGACGGACGACGGCAAGACCGTGACCTTCACCATGCGGCCCGGCATCAAGTTCGCGGACGGCTCGCCCATCGAGCCTTCCGACGTGAAATGGTCGCTCGACCGGGCCCGCAACAAGGAAACCGGCGGTGATTTCGCGTTCTTGCTGAGTTCGATCGCGTCGGTGGAGACGGTCGGCAACGACAAGATCACGATCCACCTCTCGCATCCCGATCCGGTGCTGCTGCAGGCGCTCGCCACGTTCAACGCAGGCATCATGCCCGAGAAGCTGGTCGAGGCCGCGCCGGGTGCCACACTGCTGGAAAAGAGCAAGAACTTTGCCGAGACGCCGATCGGCTCCGGCCCGTTCATGCTGACCAGTTGGAAACGCAACAACGAGATGGATTTCGCCCGCAACCCGTACTACTGGAAGGATGCGGCTGACGGCCAGAAGCTGCCTTATCTGGAGACCATCCGCTTCGTCATCATTCCCGACGACGCGACCCGCATTCTGAAGCTGCAGGCCGGCGAGGTGGATGCGGCCGAGTTCGTTCCCTATGCGCGCGTGGCCGAACTGAAGGCCGATCCGAAGATCGATATGGAGCTGTTCCCCGCGGCGCAGACCAACTATTTCTTGCTCAACATTCGCCCGACGTTGAAGGACGGCACGAAGAACCCGCTCGCCGACCAGCGCGTGCGCCAGGCGCTGAATTACGCCACCGACAAGGACGCGCTGATCCAGGTCGTGAGCTACGGCACCGGAACGCCGCAGCGTTCGTTCATGCCGATGTCCACGCCGGATTCGTATGGGCCCGCGCCGCTGTATCCCTATGACGCCGACAAGGCGAAGAAGCTGCTGAGCGACGCCGGGTTCGCGAACGGCTTCACTGTCACCTGCTTTACCCAGGCGGGCAATGCCGACGACCAGGCAAAGGTGGCAACCCTGCAGCAGCTCTGGTCGCAAGTGGGTGTGACCCTCAAGGTCGAGCCGCTCGAAGCGGCCACGCGCTTGGCCCGCACCAATTCGGCCGATTTCCAGATGCGCACTAGCCTGTGGACCAACGATATCGACGACGCCAGCGAGATTACCTCCATCATGGCGTACTACCCGACCCGGCAGAGTGCACGGAGCGGCTGGAACGACGCGCGGTCGAACGAGCTGTTCGAGCAGAGCCAAGTGGAACTCGACCCGGCAAAGCGCGCCGCCGAGTTCAAGGAGATCCAGCAGCGCTTCGCCGACGCCGCCCCCTTCGTTTTCGCCTACGAGGTGCCGTATCCGGTCGCGCTGCGCCGGACGGTGCACGACTTCCTGCAGATCCCGCTGGGGAACAACATCTTCCTCAACACGTGGGTGGATAAGCGGTAGCCGCGTTTGGGCTTGCTCTGGGTGCTGGGGCGGCGGCTGGGGCAGATCGCCACCACCGTCGTCGCGGTTGCCTTCCTCGTGTTCGGCCTGATGCGGCTGCTCCCCGGCGACCCGGCGTTGGTGCTGGCCGGTGATCGTGCCTCGGACGCGGACATTGCCCGGCTGCACGAGCAATTGGGGCTGAACCACTCCTTCCTCGTGCAGTTCTGGGATTTCCTGCTCAATGCAGTCACGCTGAACTTAGGAGACTCCATCCTGATGCACGTGCCGGTCGCGCGATTGATCCGGGACGGCTTGCCGATCACGCTGCAACTGACGTCGATGGCGGCGTTGATCGCATTGCTGATCGCCGTGCCCCTCGCCTTCGTCGCCGCGCTGCGGCCGGGGGGTGTGGCGGATATCGTCATCCGGGCCGTGGCGCAGATCAGCCTGTCGATGCCGGTGTTCTACATCGGCCTCGTGCTGCTCATCGGCCTCGGCGCCGGGTTGCATTTGTTCCCGGTCGGCGGCGTCGGGGCCAATGCGTGGGAGAACCTGTATTATCTGTTCCTGCCGTCGCTGACTTTGGCGCTGTCGCTCTCGGCGGTACTGATGCGCAACCTGCGCCAATCGCTGATGGAGGTGCTGGCGGCCGAGTACGTGCGGTTCGCCAGCGCCAAGGGCCTGCCGCGCTCGCTGATTCTTCGCCGGCACGTGCTGCGCAACGCCTGGGTGTCGACGATCACGCTGCTGGGCCTGAACATCGGCTCGCTGGTGGGGGGTGCCGTCATCACCGAGACGGTGTTCGCCATCCCGGGCATCGGCCGGCTGACGGTGGACGCCATCTACGCGCGGGACTACGCGGTCGTGCAGGGGCTGACGATGGTGCTGGCGATCATGGTGTCCGTCGTGTTCCTGCTGGTCGACGCGCTGCAAGTTCTGATCGACCCGCGGATCGCACGGTGAGCGCCGCGATTGGGCGGTTGCGGGCGCCTCGGTTGCCGGCGACCCTGATCGGCGGCGGCGCGATCCTGCTGGTGCTGCTGCTCTGCGCCGTCGTGCCCGGTCGCATCGCGCCCTATTCACCGACCGGGTTCAACTATCGCGCGTTGTTGCAGGCTCCGAGTTGGGCGCATCCATTCGGCACCGACAATTTCGGCCGCGACATTCTCTCGCGAACCATCTGGGCCGCGCAGATCGACCTGCAGATCGCGTTGTTCGCCACGATGTTCCCGGCCGTGTTCGGCACCGTGGTCGGCGCGGTGCTCGGTTACGTCGGCGGTTGGGCGGACGCGGTGTTCCGCCGCGTGCTCGACATCTTCGTCACCATTCCGTTCCTCGTGCTGGTGATCGCCATCATCGCGGTGCTCGGGCCGGGCCTGCGCAACATGTACATCGCGGTCAGTGTGGTGAACTGGATCATCTACGCGCGGCTGATGCGGGCAGAGGTGATGGTGCAGGCGCAGCGCGACTACGCCGCCGCCGGGCGCGTGATGGGTTTCGGCCCGCTGCGCATCATCTTCGGCCATCTGTTGCCCAACGCGATCGCGCCGATGCTGATCTACTGGATGACCGACGGCGCGCTGGCGATCCTGCTCGGCTCCTCGCTCGGCTATCTCGGCCTGGGCGCACAGCCCCCCACCGCCGAGTGGGGCGTGCTGATCGCCGACGGCAAGAACTTCATGGTGAAGGCCTGGTGGATGTCCATTTTCCCCGGCATGGCCATCGTACTGGCCGGCACGGGCTTTAGCCTGACCGGCGACGGACTGGCCGCCCTGCTGCGCCGCCGGCAGGCATGACGAGCCTACTCTCGGTCCGGGGACTCCGCGTGCAGATCGGCACGGCGGCTCCGGTGGACGGCGTGGACCTGGATGTCGCACCCGGCGAAGTGCTCGGCCTGGTTGGCGAGTCCGGCAGTGGCAAAAGCCTGACCTTGCAGGCGATCCTACGGCTGCTGCCAAGTACCGCCTCCGTCACCGGGCAGGTGCTGTGGCAGGGGCGCGACCTGCTCGCTATGCCGCCGCGAGCGATGCAGGATGTGCGAGGCGGACAGATCGCCGCCATTTTCCAGGAACCTATGACGGCGCTGAACCCGCTGCTACCGATCGGGCTGCAGATCACCGAGAGCCTTGGGGTTCATCTCGGCATGCATGGTGGCGCGGCCCGGCGCCGCGCCGTCGAGTTGCTCGACCTCGTCGGAATTCCGGAGCCGCGGCATCGCCTGGCCAATTACCCACACGAGTTTTCCGGCGGCATGCGGCAACGCGCCATGATCGCGATCGCGCTCGCAGCCGGCCCGAAGCTGCTGTTGGCCGACGAGCCGACGACCGCACTCGACGTCACGATCCAGGACCAGATCCTGATGCTGCTGCTGAAGCTGAAAACCGAACTGCAGATGAGCGTGGTGCTGGTCACGCATGATTTGGGGGTGGTCGCCGAGACCTGCGACCGGGTCGCCGTGCTGTATGCCGGCCGGGTGATGGAAACCGCAGGCGTGGCAGACATCTTCGACCGCCCGTCCCACGCCTACACGCTGGGATTGTTGCGGTCGCTGCCCGGCGCGGGGCAGGCGCGAAGCCGGCTCACCGGTATCACGGGCACGCCGCCGGACCCGCGCGCGCTGCCCCCCGGCTGCCGCTTCGCCCCTCGCTGCGCCCTGGCGATCGACGCATGCCGGGTCGGCGACAAGCTGCTTCGGCGCGTTGCTCCCGAGCAGGACAGCGCCTGCATCCGGGCGGAAACGGTGATGGCCGCGTGACGCCCTTGCTGCAAGCGGATGACCTGGAGCGCCGCTTCCCACTCCGCCGCTCGATGCGCCAATTGCTGGCAGGCGGCGAGCGTCCGGCCGTGCGCGCACTCGCCGGCGTCAGCATCGCGGTCGGCCGCGGCGAGACGCTGGCGGTGGTGGGCGAGTCTGGTTGCGGCAAATCCACCCTCGCCCGCGCGCTGGTGCGACTGACCGACATCGATGCCGGGCAGATCGTATTCGACGGCGAGGATGTCAGCGCGCTCCGTGGCCCGGCGCTGCGCCGGTACAACCGCCGCGTGCAGATGGTATTCCAGGATCCGTACGGCTCGCTCAATCCGCGCAAGACGGCGGGGGAGACGCTGAGCGAGGTGTTGCGCGTCCACCGTCTGGTGCCGCCGGGTCAGGTCAAGGCGCGAGTGGCGGAGTTGCTCGGCCTGGTCAGTCTGCCGAAGGATGCTGCCGACCGTTTGCCGCACGCCTTCTCCGGCGGGCAGCGGCAGCGGCTGGCGATTGCCCGGGCGCTGTCGGTGGAACCGGAGCTGCTGGTGGCCGACGAGATCGTTTCGGCGCTCGACGTTTCGGTGCAGGCGCAGATCCTGAACCTGCTGCTCGAGATGCAGGAGCGGCTCGGTTTGGCGATGGTGTTCGTGTCGCATGATCTGCGCGTGGTGCGCCATCTCGCGCACCGTGTGGCGGTGATGTATCTTGGCCGGGTGGTGGAATCCGGGCCGGCTGCTGCCGTTCTGTCGGCGCCGCTGCATCCCTACACGCAGGCCCTGTTACGGGCCGCCCCCGGGACCAGACCCGGCGAGCGCAAGACGAGTGCGGCCCTGCGTGGCGAACTGCCGAGCCCGCTGCGCCGCATCGCGGGCTGCCCGTTCCACACGCGTTGCCCGGCTGCCTTCGATCGCTGCAGGACCGAGCATCCGGGGTGGCACGTACGCCAAGGCCATGGTGCCACGTGCCACCTCCTCGAGACTTAGCCGCGCTGCAGCAGTTCGATACGGACGCCATCGGGTGCCTGGATGAAGGCGATCTTCAGGTCGGCGCGCATGACGGTGGGCTTCTTGGTGAACTCGACGCCTTTGCTGGCCAACTCGCTGGCGACTGCGTCCAGATCGTCCACGGCCAGGCCAATATGCTCGACGCCCAGGAACGGCGGGGCGGGTGGCGCGACCGTCCCGGGCGGAACCTGCTCGATGAACAAACGCAGCCCGGCAAGGCTGAGAATGACCCGCAGCGCCGGGCCGTTCTGCACCCGCTCCAGCTCGGTGGCGCCCAGCACGCTGGTATAGAACCCGGCGGCAGCAACAGGGTCGGGGCTGCGCAGATGGATGTGATCGCACGTGAAGGTGGGCATCGGACAATCCCCAGTGGTGGGTCGCCACATTAAGCGCCACCGCCGCAGCGCGCCATATCAGGGATGAAAGGGACGACTGTCCCTTTCCGGGTGCAGGGCAGAGCCCTGTCGTCTTATCCTGCGCCTAACGACCGCTCAGGAATCGCCGCACAATGAGTGACACCCTCCTAGCCCCGAACTTCGTAGAACGCCCGTTCTGGTGGGACGCCGCCTTGCCCGCCCGGCGCTCCGCAGCGATTCCCGCCGAGGCGGACGTGGCGGTCATAGGCGGTGGGATCGCGGGGCTATCGACCGCCCTGGAACTGGCAAGGGGTGGCCTAAAACCCGTCGTGCTCGACCGTGAGCCGATCGGTTGGGGCGCATCCTCGCGCAATGGTGGTGCATTGGCGGGAGCATCCAGCCTCGGACGCTCGCGCAGCAACCTGCAGCAGGCGGTCGATCCGGACATCCTCGCCGCCATGGTCGAGGAAGGCGAGCAATCCTTCGATGATTTCGAGCAGTTGATCGAGCGTGAAAGCCTCGCTTGCGACTACCGCCGGACCGGGCGTTTCACCGGGGCGCACGCTGCCTCGGCGATGCAGACTT
Source organism: uncultured Acetobacteraceae bacterium (assembly GCA_964242215.1). Classification (GTDB taxonomy): domain Bacteria; phylum Pseudomonadota; class Alphaproteobacteria; order Acetobacterales; family Acetobacteraceae; genus LMUY01. The sequence continues at coordinate 14,152 of CAXTCJ010000052.1, forward strand.
TGGCTGCGCGTGCGGAGATGCTCAATCGTGCGCGCCCCGGCGAGGCAACGCTAGTCTCGCGCAATGACGTGCCAACGGAGATCGCGACCGGGCGCTATCACGGCGGCCTGCTGGTGCAACGCGCCGGGTCGCTGCATCCCGGCAAATACGTGCAGGAACTGGCGCGGGTGGCGGAAGCGGCGGGTGCATCGCTGCACGGCGGTGTCTCGGTCGACGGATACGAGCGCGAGGGTGACCGTTTCCGGGTTCGCACGTCGGCAGGCGAGATCATGGCAGATGCGCTGATGGTCGCGACCAATGGCTACACCGGCGCGGTCACCCCGTGGCAGCAGCGGCGTGTCGTCCCGGTCGCAAGCTACATGATCGCCACCGAACCGCTCGGAGAGGCAAGGGTTGCGCAGTTGCTGCCGCATCTGCGTGTCTACGGCGACACCAAGAAGGTGCTGTATTATTTCCGTCCCGCGCCATCCGGCGATCGCATTTTGTTCGGTGGCCGAGCGAGCTTCGTCGACAGCGATGTCAGGCGGGCAGGGGCGCGGCTGCATCGCTTCCTGGTTCACCTCATCCCGGACTTGGCCGGGACCCGGATCACCCATGCGTGGAAGGGCAACGTCGCGTTCGCCTTCGACTACTTGCCGCATGTTGGGGTGCATGAGGGCGTGCATTACGCTCTCGCCTGCAACGGCAGCGGCGTGGTGACGATGACGCATCTGGGCCGCCAGGCTGCACGGCAGATACTCGGCCGCGGCAACCGGCCGTCTGCATTCTCCCGCCTACCGTTTCCGACGATGCGTGGCTACCGTGGCAAGCCTTGGTTCATGCCGCTCATCGGTGGCGTGTATCGCCTGCGCGATCGCCTGGATGGCTGGCGGGAGCCCTGAATGCCACCCGCACCGGGTCAGGCGCTACGCGCGGGCCGCAGCCGGTGGCGGATTGCCCCCAGTTCGTAGCCTGCGCTCACTCGTTTGGCACAATAGATCGCCGGGCCGGGGCTTGCATCGGGATAGAGCGCGTTGAACTCGCGCGCGTTATGGAATGCCATCCGGCTGTCATCGTCGACGAAGGTTTCCGATGGCGCGCCTTCCGCGAGGATGACGTCGTGCGTCTCCAGTTCCAGATGGAAATAGTGCACCGGGCCGGACACCGCGGGCTGCACGATACTGCTGCCGTTCACGAGGCATTCGGCCGGGACCAGCACGCCGTCCAGATACATTGCGTGTTTCGGTGACACCTGCAGGTCCCGCGCCGGCACGCCCGCACCCAGTGCGCCGGCGCGGATCAGCACTGGACGAATGTCGCGGTTGCGGGCGGCAAAGCGCGCCGCGTAGCTTCGCCGTCCGATCCACCGGAGCGGCCTTGCCTGGCCGCCGACCGTCATAAGTTTGTCGCCGATCCGCAGGTCCTCGACCGCAATCTCGCCCGCATCGGTCAGCACGCGCGTGCCCCGGCAGTAGCATGGCGGCGTGTCGTCGATGGTCACCACGGTCCCGGCAAAGTCCCCGCTGCCGGCCGCGAGGTGCACGAACGCGCCGGTGTAGTCGCCTGACAGCAGCTGCGTGTAGCTCTGGCCGCCCACGCTCACGGTCAGCAGATCGGGCACCGCCGGGTCGAAGAAACCGGCCGATCCACCGCTTGAGAAAGCATAGGTCGGGAGGTCGATCGACCCGCCTGCGCTCAGCGTCGTTTCGGTAGCCGTTCCACCGGACAGGACCTCGTATCCACCGCTGGCGACGACGGTGCCGGTCGCCGTGCCTCCGGACAGGACGAAGATGCCACCGCCACTGGCCACCTCGGTGCCGATCGCGGTGCCGTCGGACTGGACGAAGACGCTCCCGCCGCTGCCGATCGAGGTGGCACTGCCGATGCCGCCGGAGAACACGTCGAGCTCTGCGCCGCTGTCGATGACGGTGCCGGTGGCCGCCCCATTGGACAGCACGAACGCCGCTCCGCCCGAGCTGACGACGGCGCCGACGAGAGGTGTCGCGGAGTAGTCGACCACCGCCGAGAGGTTGACGATTGCGACGCCCGTGGAAATCGCAAGCCCGCCCGGCTGCACCTGCACCCCGGTGACGATGCCGCCGGGCAGGCGCAGGAGGGTGCCGCCGCTGCCGACCACGAGGTCGCTGGCCGAGCCGCCGGAGAGAACGAACTCGGTTCCGCCATTGCCGACGCTGCTGTCGCTGACGGTGCCGCCGTAGCTTACGAACTCGGCGCCGCCACTGCTGACCACGGTATCGGCCACGCCGCCGCCGTCGAACACCTGCTGGATCCCGCCGCTGCTGAGCACCGTGCTGACGGCAAAGCCCGAAGCGAACACGTCCTGCTCGGCGCCGGCGAGCAGCAGCGTGTTGCTCGCCGTGCCGCCGGAGACGAATTCGACGCTGCCACTGCTCAGCATTGCGCCGCTGGCGATGCCGCCGAATACGAATTCGTCGCCGCCGCTGAGCAGGCTTGCATCTGCCACGCCGCCGCTGGAGACCACGCTATAGCCGCCCGCGTCGACGGTGGTGCCGCTGGTGGCGCCGCCGCTCAACACGACGATGGCGGCCGCGCTGCCCACGACGGTGCCGACGGCGCTGCCGCTGGGTAGGACGGTGGCCTGTTCGCCCGCCGTCAGCACGGCCCCGCTCAAAGTGGCGGAGGTGGCCGAGATCACCTCCGTCCCGGAGACGATGATCACGCCGGTCGAGAGCACGATTGCGCCTGGCGCGGGTTGAACACCGGTCAGCGTGCCGCCGGGCAACACGACGACGGTGCCGCCGCCGTCGATGGTAAACCCGCTACCGATCCCGCCCGCCGAGATGACTGCAAAGCCGCCGCTGGAGATCACCGTCCCGCTCGCGAGCCCGCCGCCCGCGACGATCTCGGTGCCGCCGGCCGCCACCGAGGTCAGATTGGCGGTCCCTGATACGGAGACGCTTTGGGTGGCGCCACTTTCGATCAGTGTATCGGTGGCGAGACCGCCCAGCACGACCGACTCGGAGCCGCCGTCTTGCAGCGCGGTGCCCGTGACCGTGCCGAAGACGTTCTCGCCGCCACCATTCTGGACGATCGTGCCCGTCGCGGACCCATCGACGGAGAGGGCGCCGCTTACGCCAACCATGGTTGCCACGGCCGACCCGAGGACGGTAAGCGACCCGCCAAGGACCGAGGCGGAGATCGCGATGCCGCCCGCCGAGACGGTTGCGATGCCGGCGGCTTCGATCGTGGTGAGGCTCGCGGTACCGCTGCTCAGCACCGTCTCGGTGCCGCCGGAACTCACGGTTGTCCCCACGGCCGTGCCGCCGGAATAGATGAACTCGTTGGCGCCGCTGGCGAGTTGGGTGCCGCTCGTGGTGCCGCCCGAGAGCACGTACTCGGTCTCCCCGGCGCCGAGGGTGGCGCCGTCGAGCGCGGCACCGTGGAACAGCAGGCTCGCGCCGGACAGGATCACCACACCGGTGGAGATAACGAGGCCGCCGGGTTGCACCGTGGCGCCGCTGATCGTGCCGCCGGGTTGCAGCACCACGATGCCGCCGCTGTTGACGATGGTGCCGCTTGCGGACCCGGCGGAGAACACGAATTGCACGGCGCCGTCGCCGACCGTGCTGCCATCGGCCTTGCCACCGAGGTCGACGAGTTCAGCCGCCCCGCCCGCCAAAATGGTGCCGCTTGCGGTGCCGCCGTCCAGTAGGGTGTCTGACCCGCCGCTTCCCACCTGCGTGCCGATCGCGGTGCCACCGAAGGACACGGAGAGGTTGCCGAGGCTGTTAACCACGGTGCCGCTCGCGACACCGTCGAACAGCACCGTTTCCTGGCCGCCGCTGAGGATGGCGGCGTCGGTGGTGCCGGATACTTGCAGCAGCCCGGAGCCACTCACCACGGTTGCGCTGGCAACTCCGCCGGCCGCAACCGTTTCGGTTCCGCCGGACGCAACGACGGTTGCCGTCACGGTCCCGTAGACTGTTTCGGCGCCCCCACTGTCGACCATCGTTGCGGTGGTGCTGCCGTGGACGATCTCGCTGCCACCTGGGCCGATCGTCGTGCTCGTGCCCGACCCGTCAACACCGAGCGACCCGGCGATCGTGGCCGAGACGATCGCGCCGCCGGAAGACACCGTCGCAAAGCCGCCAGCATCCACCAGGGTCGCGCTGGCGATGCCGCTGACGACGGCCTGGCTGCCTCCGTCCTCGACCACGGTGCCGCCAGCCTCGCCGCCGGAGATAGCGTCGAAGCCGCCAGCGGAGACGGTCGTGCCAGTTGCGGTCCCGCCGGAGTAGACGACCTGCGCGGCGCCGCTGCCGACGGTGGTGCCGGACGCGACCCCGCCGGGCAGCACCAGCATGGTCTCCCCCGTGGTGAGCGCCGCATTGTCGATCGTGGTGCCCGCGCTGACCAAGCTGTCGCCGGACAGGATCACCACGCCGGTGGACAGGGCGAGCCCGCCCGGCAACACGTCCGGCGCGATCGCTTGGCCGGCGGGAAGACTCAACAGCAGGCCGCCATTGCTGACGACGGTCCCACTCGCCGTGCCGCCGGAGGATACGGTTTGGAGGCCGCCGCTGCTCACCATGGTGCCATCGGCTGTGCCCGTGGTGCCAACGGTTTCGGCGCCGCCGCTGCTCACTGTCGTGAAGCTCGCCGTGCCGCCGCTCAGCAGGAACTGGGCGCCGCCCGCACTCAGTTGGGTGCTGATCGCCATACCGGTGTTGATCACGTCCTCGACGCCGCCGTTGCCGATGACGCTCGCATCCGTCGTGGCGCCGAAGGAGAGCGATACGGTGGCGCCGCTACCAATTTGTGCAGCGCTGGCGACTCCGCCGAACGACACGGCAAGGAAGGCGCCATTGCCCACCTGGGCGCTCACCGCCGTGCCGCTGTTGTAGACGTTCACCGTGCCGCCGCTGCCGATGACGGTTCGATCCGCCACGGCGGCGGAGAACACGTACTCCGCGCCGCCATTGGTCACCACGGTGGCGTTCGCGGTTGCGCCGGAGAACAAGTATTGGTGGCCGACGCTGTCCACGGTGGTTCCGCTTGCTTCGCCGCCGCCATAGACGAACTGGTTGGCGGCACTGCTCAACACCGCACCATCCGCCGTGCCGCCTGGGAGCACGATTTCCGACTCGCCCGAAATCAGCACGGTCGCGCCGATCGTGGGGCCGTAGGCGAGCAGGCCGGTGCCGGATTGGATGGCAACGCCGGTCGATAGAACGACGCCGCCGGGTTCGACCGAGGTGCCGATCACGTTGCCGCCCGGACGGACCAGCAGCACGCCCCCGCTGTCGACAACGGTCTGGTAGCTGATCCCACTGAACGCGACGAACTCGGTGGCGCCGCTCTCGATCGTTGCGCCACTGACGAAGCCGCCGGAGAAGACGAATTCGGCGCCGCCGCTGCCGACGAGGGTACCGCTGGCGGTTCCAAAAGCAGAGACGCTCTCGTAACCACCGCTGCTCACCACGGTCTCGATAGCCGTGCCGCTGTCATACACGGTGACACCGCCGCCGCTGCTCACCTGGACACCGCTTGCGACGCCACCGGAATAGATATACAGCACATCGCCGCTGGCGATCGAACCGCTGAATGGATGTCCGGATGTGGCGGAGTAATTCGTCATAGTCTTCCCTTTCAGCGGGTTGCCGGGGCCACTCTCTCCAAAACACGGTTCACACTATATTGCGAGCGAAACTTGCATAGCTTGAAAGTTGGCGAGCAAAGGGCATGAACAGTTCACGCTAGTCGTAAGACACGTCTTAAGACCTTTGCAGATGGATTTACCGTAGAGCGCTCATAGCGAGATGGCATCAGAGCGCTGCGTCGCGGTAGAGTGCCGCGGTGAGGGGAGGCGCGCATGCTGCCGTCGTGGTTGGCCGCTATCGCAGAGAGTGGTCCTGCGATCGTCGGAGTTGCCGTGCTTGCCGGGTCGCTGGGTATCCCGGTGCCGAGCCTGGCCGCGGTAGTGTTTGCCGGCGCCGTGTTGGCGCAGAGCGGCGGTGGCCTTGCCGACGCCGCCGCATGCTTTGCCGCCGGGTTGGCAGGGGCCGTGATCGGAGACTTGGTGTGGTTTTCGGCCGGACGGCGGTATGGCGGAAACGTGCTGGGTCTGCTGTGCCGCCTCTCTCTGTCACGTGACACCTGCGTGACTAACACGGCGGCGTTGTTCGCGCGGCGAGGCGTGGCGATCCTGCTGTTTGCACGCTTCGTACCCGGGCTGTCGGTGGTGAGCGCACCACTCGCCGGCGCATCCGGTGTCGGCCTACGGCGGTTCTTGGCCTATGCGGAAACTGGTGCCTCGGTCTGGGTGCTGTGCGGTCTCGGCGTCGGATACGCGTTCGCGGGCCAGATCATGGACGTGCTCCGGATGCTGGAGCGATTCGGCATCGACCTCATCGGTACGGCGGTCGTGGCGACGGCGCTGTATGCCGGCGTGCGGTGGGTTCGCCGCCGGCTGCTGATACGTCAGTTGCGGATGGCGCGGGTGAGCGTGCAGGAAGTGGCGGCGCTGCTGGCATCGGGGGCCGCGCCGGTGATCGTCGATGTGCGGCCGTTGTTTCAGCAGCAGGCGAACCCGGTGCGTATTCCTGGCGCGCGAAGTGTCCACGATGACGATGTCGGCACCATTGATCGGCTTAACCCCGTGATCGTTTACTGCTCGTGCCCGGACGAGGTGTCGGCCGCCATCAAGACGGTGCAGATGCGGCGGTTCGGGTTTACCAATGTCCGGCCTTTGAAGGGAGGCCTGGCGGCATGGCGGGCAGCTGGGCACCCGGTGGAAGCGATCGGCCCAACGGCGACAGAGCCCGTCGCGAGCGTCGCTAGCTCCCGGCCTGGGGCGCAGGCTGCGGCTTGAATTCTGCCAACCGCACCAGTGCATAGAGAGCCGTGGTCCGCGGGGCCGGCTGCCCCAAGCGCGCCGCGATCACCGCCACCGCGCCATTGATCGACGCGATCTCCGTCGGGCGCTTTGCCAGCATGTCCTGCAGCATCGAAGGCTTGTGGGTCAGATGGGTGTCCATCGCGTGCTCGATCGTTACCCTGACCTTCTTGCCATCGATCATCACGCCGGCCTTGCCCGCCACGGCTACGACTTCGTCGGCAACCTCAAGTGCGAGCTGTCGCCCTTCCGGGCTAGCGCCGAGCTGCCCGACCAGGCAGCCCGTCAACGCGCAGATGCTGTTCATCGCGCAGTTGAACGCGACCTTGGACCAGATCGCGACGGCAAGGTTCGGATCGACGATGCTCGTTTGGCCGCTCTGGTTCAGCATCGCCGCCACTTGATCGGCGATCGGCCGGTGGACGCCATCGGCCGTCATCAGTCGGATCTCGCCCGCGCCGTGCGAGCCGACATGCCCCGGCCCGATCAAGTCGGCTGGATAGGTGGTGACACCGAGGAGGATGCGTTCACGGGGAATGAACTCCTCGATCAGCTCCTGATTGCCGAGCCCGTTCTGCAGCGTCATGACCCACGTGTCGTCGCTCAGGGCAGGGCGCAGGGCGGCCAGCGCGGCGCGGGTGTGGGGCTGCTTGGTTAGGACAATCACAAGATCCTGCGGCTCGCGCAGCTGGTCGGGACGCAGCGCCGCGGGGCGGGCCAATTCTTCCCCGGCATCGGTGGACATCCGCAGGCCGCCTTGCGTGATCGCGGCGATATGGGCGTCATCGACGTCCAGGAGCGTCACCGGCACGCCGCTCGCCGCAAGCCGCCCGCCCACGAAGGACCCCATTGCGCCCGATCCAAGAATGGCGACCCTGAGCGCGGCCGGGTTGCTCATGCGCTTGCTCCGGCGGTCCAAAGCACCGGAACGAAGCCGAAGGCGGAGCCTTCCGCAACGAGATGGCCGAAGCCCGGGAATGGCATGTGCATGCCGGCGATCAACTCGCCCGTGCGCGCCGCCTCGTCGAATGCGGTCCGGCGCGTGCGCTCGGCCAAGGCCGGGTCGGCATCGAAGACCATGCCGACCTCAGGATGGCGGAACTGGATGCCCGGCACGTGCACGACGTCCCCCCAGATCAGCAAAGACTGCCCGCCACTCGTGATGCGAAAGCCCGTATGGCCCGGGCTGTGACCCGGCAACGGCACCGCCGTGACGCCGGCTAGCAGCGCAGATGCGGCGCCGAACCGTTCGAAGCGGCCTTCGTACGCCGCAGCGACAGCACGTGCTTTGGCGAACACCGGCTTTACGCCATCCGGAACATTCGCGGCGATGGTCGGATCCAAAAACACCGCCGCGTCGCCATCCGGAACGAGGATGCGCGCATTCGGAAAGACCGCGTCGCCGTTGGGGTTGAGCAAGCCGCCGATATGATCCGGGTGCATGTGCGTCAGCAGCACGACGCCGATGTCGCTGACGGCGATCCCAGCGTGGTGCAGATTGGCCGCCATTCGGCCCGCTTCCGTCCCCATGCCGGTGCCGCAGCCGGCGTCGATCAGAATGCAGGTTCCGGCGGCTTGGAGCAGGAACGCGTTGACGGTGAGGACGGGGCTCGGTGACAGGAAGGCATTGCTCAGCACACGGGCGGCCGCGTCCCCTTCGATGCCTCGCAGCACGCCGACGCTCTCGTTCAAGGTGCCGTCGTTGAGAGACGTAACGAGCATGTCGCCGAGCCGCTGGCGATAGAAGCCTGGGGCCTGTTCGAAGCGTTGTTCAGACATGGAGTGCGTCTCCGCTGGTATGGATTGGTCGACAGGGTTGGCGGTTGCAGCCGGCGGTGCTTGCCCTACTCCGGCCGACAAGGCCAGGTGTTGGCAGAACATCGACGTTGGCGAGATCCATCACCGTTCGGCATCCGAGTTGGCCCATGGTGGCAAGCAGTTCCTGATGCAGCCCATGGATCGCGGCCCGTGCCCCTGGGGCCGGACCCAGCGCCGCGGCGGCCCACAGGAAGGCTCGCCCTATGAAGACGAACTCGGCCCCGAGTGCCAGGGCGCGCGCGATGTCTTCGCCGCTTTGCAGGCCGCCGTCGAGCATGACGGCCGCGCGGCCGGCCACCGCGTCGCCCACCGACCCCAGCATCTCGATCGGCGCAGGAGCCGAATCGAGCTGCCGGCCACCATGGCTCGAGACGACGATCGCATCCGCACCGCAGCGCACCGCCTGATCGGCGTCGCTTGGATGAAGCACACCTTTTAGGACCAGCCTGCCGTGCCAACGCGCGCGAAGTTCCTCGAATGTCGCCCAATTGAATTTGGCGCTGCTTTGGGCGGCCATGAGCTTGGCCAGGCTCTGCGTGCCTTGGCCCTCCGTTGAGTAGCGTTCCAGGTTGGCAAAGCGCGGCAGACCCGCGCGCAGCGTCGCGAGCGTCCAGGCCGGGTGGGCCAGCAGGTCGAACAGCCGGGCCGGCGACACCCTGATCGGCAGACTGAATTGGTTGCGCACATCACGCAGGCGGCGGCCAGGCACGGGAACGTCGGCCGTGACAACCAGCGTCGAGATCCCGCATGCCTTGGCGCGTTCGACCAGATCGAGCCAGATAGGCTCGTCGCGCCCCACATACAGCTGGAACCAGGCCGAATTCGGCGCCAGTTCGGCCAATCGCTCGAGCGAGGCGGTGGCCGGCGTGGAGATTACGTAGGGAATGCCGAAGCGCTCCGCCTCGGCGGCGAGTGCCTCGTCGGTGCCGGGCCAAGCGAGATTGGTGAGCCCCGTCGGCGCCACCCCGAACGGCGCGGCGTAGGATGTACCTAGCAACTGAGTGGTCGTCGACCGGTCCTCGCAGCCGGTGAGCACGCGCGGGATCAGACGAACGTCTTGCACCCTTGCGCTTGCCCGCTGCAGTCCGCTCTCGTGCCCGGCGCCGCCCGCGATGAAGTCGTAGGCGAAGCGCGGCAGTCTGCGGTGGGCTGCCTCCTGGAAGCCCACCGCATACGCAGGGTTGGCCATTGCTGAACTAACCGGCGCTTATCTGCGTCCGGGCCGGCACGCGGCGTGCCGTTCGTGCGATCGGCAGCAATGCGACGATCCCGGCCATAATGAACGAGGTGATCGCGAGCGCCACCAAGGCCAGCGCGAACTGGCCCGTGGCGTCCTTCACCCAGCCGACCAGGTACGGCCCGGTGAAGCCGCCCAGGCCCGCCGCCATATTCACCATTGCGATGCCCGCCGCAGCGGCTTTGTCCTTCAGATAGCCGGCCGGAATCGTCCAGAAGATGGCTTGCGCACCCCAGATGCCGAACGCGGCCACACAAATCAGGCCTAGCGCCAGCGGGATCGACGCCGTGAACCCACTTGCAGCCAGCGCGACCCCCCCGATCAGGGAGAGCACGATGAGGTACGACCTACGATTGCCCGACCGGTCGGAGAAGAAGCTTGCCAGCAGCAGCCCCGCGATGCCGAACGCGAAGGGCAGGGCGCTCAGGAAGCCGACTTCGAGGTTGGACAAGCCGCCCATGCTCTTCAGGATCACCGGCAGCCAGTAGATGATGCCGTAGCCGCTGATCGCCCAGAAATAGTAGGTCGCCACTAGCGCCCAGAGCTTCGGGTCACGCAGGACAGCGAACAACGAGCCATGATTGGCCGAGGCGACATCCTCCGGCTCGGTTTCGAACTGCACGCGCAACCAGCGGCGCTCCTCGTTGGTCAACCACGATGCGCGCGCGGGTGTGTCGGGCAGATAGAAGACGGTGATCACGCCCAGGAGCACGGCGGGGACGCCCTCCACCAGGAACATGAAGCGCCAGCCCGGCATGCCGCCAACGCCATGAGCCGTGGACATGAGCCAGCCGGACAGTGGGCCACCGACCATCGGCGCCAGTAACGCGCAGGAGAAGAAAATGGAGAAGGCGCGCGCGCGGTTCTTGCGGGGAAACCATTGCGACAGGAATAGCACGACGCCGGGCACGAACCCCGCCTCCGCGATGCCGAGCAGAAGTCGCAGGACATAGAACGAGGTTTCGCCGTGGATGAAGGCGAAGCAGCTCGAGATGGCACCCCACGTGATCATGATGCGGGCGATCCACAGTCTGGCGCCGACCCGGCTCAGCACAAGGTTGCTGGGCACTTCGAAGATCGTGTAGCCGACGAAGAACAGCCCCGCGCCGAGACCGTAGACAGTCGCGCTGAAGCCGAGATCGCCGTTCATCTGCAGCGCGGCAAAGCCAACGTTGACGCGGTCGATCCACGCCATGAAGAACAGCACACTGAGGAAGCCGACGATCCTCAGCATGCACTTGGCCATCACGGCTTTGCCGAAGGCCTCGTCCGGTGCTCCGGCCTCGATACGCTCAGACATTTCACTCTCCTGTTCGTTGGCTTCAGGCCAATCTGCTGGGCATTCAGGCGGTCCAGCGCACCTCGCCGATCGAGCTGGAATCGTGTTGGGAGAAGAACAACCGGCCGTCCGGCGCGGTCAGCATGGCCCGGGGGCCCGAGTTGGGCGTGGGCACGGGATACTCGGCCAATACTTCGCCTTGCAGCGACATGCGGCCGATCGTGTTGACCACGTTCTGCGTGAACCAGATTTCCGAGCCATGAACGACGGTGATGCCGCGTGGGCTCGCGTTCGGGGTGGGTAGCGGGAACTCGGTCATGACACCGTCGGGCGTCATGCGGACGATCGCGTTGCCCTCCGCCAGCACCAACCAGATGTTGCCGTCCGGTCCCTCGATGATGGCGCGCGGGCCGCTGGCCGGGCGGGGCGTGGCAAACTCCGTGACGCGCCCGTTCATCTCGACCCGGGCCACGCGGCTCGCGACGGAGTCGCTGAACCAGACGCACTCCGCCGTCGCGGTCGGGGCCAGCGGGCGGGCGCCGGGTGCGAAGCCGCCGAACTCGGTCACCTCGCCGGCCGGGGTGATCCGCGCCACCGTGCCGGCCGCGTGCTGGGCGAACCAGATGTTGCCGTCCGGCCCGCAGGTGATGCCGTTCGGTCCCGAGTCCGGCGTCGGTAGATCGAACTCGGTGACCTCGCCCGCCGTGGTGATCCGGCCGACGCGATGACCCTTGGACTGCGTGAACCACAGTGCACCGTCCGACCCGGCGGCGATGCCGATCGGGGCGCAGGCCGGGTCGGGCAGGGCGAACTCCTGGATGCTGCAGTCCGCCAGATCCAACCGGCCGATCTTGCCGGGGCCGGACTCGCAGAACCAAACGGCTGCGTCCGGGCCGTTTGCCACGATGTACGGCTTGCTCGATGGCGAAGGGATCGCGTGCTCGCGGAAGATCGGAGACATTTTTAGTCTTCCTGCGTCACGGGATTGCGCAGCAGGCCGACACCGTCGATCTCGACCTCCACCGTGTCGCCGGGCTTGAGCCAGAGTGGTGGCTGACGCTTGGCGCCGACGCCGCCGGGCGTGCCCGTGACGATCACGTCGCCGGGCTCGAGCCGGGTGAAGCTCGAGCAGTACTCGATCTGGCGGGGGATATCGAAGATCATCTGCGAGAGCAGTGCGTCCTGCACCACTTCGCCGTTGACGCGGGTTTGCAGACGCTGGGGGCCGATCTCGCCCATCTCGTCCGGCGTTACCATCCACGGTCCGAACGCGCCCGTGTCCGGGAAATTCTTGCCCGGCGTGAACTGGTGCGTGTGGCGCTGGAAATCCCGAACGCTGCCATCGTTGTAGCAGGCGAACCCGGCGATATGCGCCATGGCGGCCTGCCGCGTGATGTAGCGGCCCGGTGTGCCGATGATGATCGCGAGCTCACCCTCGTAATCCAGGTCGGTGGAGACTCGCGGGCGCGGGATAGGACGCAGATGCCCGGTCTGGCTGTTGGCGAAACGGGCGAAGATCGTGGGGTTCTCGACCTCGGTGCGCCCGGTCTCCTTGCGGTGGGTCTCGTAGTTCAAGCCTACGCACAGGATCTTGCCGGGATTGGGAATCACCGGCAGCCAGGTGATCTCCGCCAATTCGTAGCGCGGGGCGGTTGCGGCGGCCTGGGTGATCGCTGCCATCTTGCCGTCCCTGATAGCGGACAGCAGGTCCGGCACGCGGCTGCGCAGAACGGCACCGACATCGATGGCGTGCCCACCATCGATGATGCCCCAGCTGGCGCCGTTGGCGGAGGAGAAAGACGCTAGTTTCATGAGACCACCTGTGTGTCGGAGGAGCGAAAGGACGCAAAATACCGGGCGTACCGAAGGCGTGTCCTATCGGGGAACATGAGCAGTAGGCTGGCGGCAGCGCCCACCAGCAGCATGACCGCAGCCAGTGCCATGGCGTTCGCGTAGCCGGCCTGCGGCGTGGTGCCCGCGCCCACCACCCAGCCGGTCGCGGCGTTGGAGACCAGGGCAGCAAGCGCGTTGGCGGAGTAGATCACCACCACCAACTTGCCCCGTTGCACCGGGGGTGCGAGGGCGGCCAGCGCGACGGGGCCGAACACCGTCGTTAGGCTCGGCGCCGCAAAGGCGACGGCAATTAGGACGATCTGCAACGGTCCGGAGGTGACTGTTGCCAGCAGCAGGGCCGCCCCGCTCACCGCCAGCGCCGCGGTGGAGGTGTGACCGTAGGTGACCCGGCCGCTGAAACCACGCCGCTGCAGCGCCTGGCAAACCCCCGACCCGGCGAGCAGAAGCGGTGATTGGAACGCGAACACGCCCGAGATGATCCAACCGACGGCGTAGGGCGTGTAGCCCAGTGCAACCTGCAAATACGGCGGCAGCCAGATCGCCGACATCCCGACGACCCAGTAGGACATGAACGACATGATGGTGATCCCGACCACCGTCGGGTCCAACCACAACATCCGCTCGGGCACGCGCTCGCCGGGTTGCGGTAGCTTCTGCACGGGGGCGGCATAGGGCCCCTCGCCGCCGATCAGCAGCCAGCCGATCGTCCAAGCGAGCCCCAGCCCGGCGCAGGTCAGGAAGCCGTAGCGCCAGCCGTAATGCAGAATCACGAACGTCAGGATCGGGCTGCCCAGCAGGAACCCGGCGCTGATCCCCTGCACGATGAGCGCACTCGGGATGCTGCGGCGCTCCGGTGGGAACCAGTCATAGGCCGCGTGGAATGCGGTGGGCAGTCCGGGGCCCTCGCCGGCGCCGAGCAGGATGCGGCAGACGGCGATGACCAGCAGAGAGTTGGTGAAGAAGATCGGCAGCTGGCTCACCATCCAGACCAGCGCCAGCGCCAAGATGACCCATTTCGTCCGCACTCGGCCGATCACGAACAACCCGACCAGCGTGCCGGTGAGTGAGAACAGCAGGAAGAAGGCGCTTCCTATCAGCCCGAACACGCCGGGCGAGACGTGCAGCTCCCGCATGATCGAGACGGCGGACAGGCCGAACACCAGCTTGTCGAAGAAGTTCAGCGTCTGGAATAGGAACAGCATAAGGATGACGGCGTGGCTGCGGCGCATCGGGAAACCGCTCATGACGCCAACCTGTCCCGTAGGGCTGCCAGCATTGGTCCGGCCTCCGCCGCGCTGCCGATCACGCCGTAGACGTAGTGATCCGGGCGGACGATCGCGGCGACGCAGTTGTGGCGATCGAACCACGCGGCCAGCACGCCGTCCCGCTCCTGCAACGCAGCGTCACCGCCGACGGCAACGGAGCAGCCGCCGGGCCATTCCGCAGCCGCAGCGTGCCGGCCATCCCAAACAATGCGCCAGCCGGTGCCGGCCACTTCGTCCAGGCGTCGGTCGCCACCCGGCGTTTCGATCCAGGGTTGCGGGAATAGGCTGCCATTCGCCGCGTGCGCGCGCGGGGCGAGCAACCCGGCCTCCAGCGGTGGGACGATCTCCTGCCGGGTCACGGTGGGCGCATGGCCACCGCCCGATGCGATCAGCGCCGCATCCCGCGCGCGGGCGGCGGCCGGGTCGCGTTCGCAGATGGCGTGGCCGATCGCCTTGATGCGGGACGTAAGCGTGCGGACGTGCTGTTTACGCTCCGCCTCGTAGCTGTCGAGCAGCGAGTCCGCCGCCGCGCCGCTGTGCACGGCGATCAGCTTCCAGACCAAATTCACTACGTCGCGAATGCCCTGGCACATGCCTTGACCGATGAACGGCGGCTGCTGATGCGCCGCGTCCCCGGCGAGGAACACACGCCTGTCGCGCCAGCGTTCGGCGACCAGCGCGTGGAAGCGGTAGCTGCTCGCGCGCCACAGTTTTCCGTCCTCCGGGCTGAGCCAACGCGACAGCAGCTGCCAGACCGCCGGCTCCTGCTCCATCGCGCGGGGGTCTTCGCCGGGCAGCAGCATGATCTCCCAGCGGCGATGATTGCCGGGTCCGACGATGAAGGTGCTCGGGCGCGCGGGCTCGCAATATTGCGCTGCGGTTAGCGGCAGCTTGGCCAGCCCGGCCTCGTTCACCAGCATGTCGATCACCATCCATGGCTCGTCGAACACGAGGTCCTCGAAGGCGATGCCGAGATGCTGGCGGACGCTGGAGGACGCACCGTCGCAGCCGATCACGGTGGCGGCGGTGACGTCGTACGGCTCGCCCCCCGGCGCCTGCAGGCGCAGCGTCACGGAGTTCGCATCCTGGTGCAGGCTGACGAACTCGACGCCAAGGTGCAGCTCGACACTGGGCCACGACACGGCATGCGCGCGCAGGGCGGCCTCCACCGGCGGCTGCGTGAACACCATCGAGGGGATGTAGCCGAGTGGATACGGCGGCTGCACCATGTCGACGCGGCGGATCAATTGCCCGTCCACGCCGAAATGTTCGGAGGCAGGGAAGGGCGCCACGTGCGGCAACACCTGTTCCGCGACGCCCATGTTCTGCAGCACGCGCAGGATCTCGTGGTCGATCGCGATCGCGCGCGGCTTCTCGTAGACGGTGGTGCTGCGATCGATCGCCAGGGTGCGCAATCCGGCCTGCCCGAGCAGGCCCGCCGCGATGGCACCGGCGGGACCGAAGCCTACCACGACGACGTCGAAATCGGTCATGCCGGCACCAGCCCAATGGCGAGTTGAGCGCGCTTCACCGCCTCGCTCTTGGGGGGCGCGATTCCCCAGTGGTCGGTGCGGCCCGGCGGCCATGTCCAGTCCGCGGGGGTGCCGACCCGGTACGCGTCATCCACCTGCAGCACCTCGGCGGTGTATTCGATGACGATGCCGAACGGGTCCACGAAATAGGCGAACACGTTGTCCCCCGGCCCGTGCCGCCCGACGCCCCAGCCGATCGGGTAGCCGTGGTCCACCATGCGGCCGGAGCCGCGCATCACGCCCTCCAGCGACGGCATCATGAAGGCGACGTGGTTCAGCCCATTCACCTCGGCGTCGGCGATGACGACGGCGTGGTGGTCGCTGTTGCAGCGCACGAACGCCATGATCTTGGAGCGGTCCGACAGGCGGAACCCGAGTGCGTCGGTGAAGAAGCGCGCGGTGGCATCTGTGTCGGCGCTATTGATGTTGACGTGCGACAACCGGGTCGGGCGATCGACGATGGGGGTGTCGGGCGTGCGGGTTGCGTCACCGTGCACCAGGCGCAGCGTGCGGCCCTGCGGGTCGGCGAACGCCACCCCGAACCCACCGCCGGGCCAGTCGACGAACCCCGGCGTGGCAAGCAGCCGCCCCCCTGCTTGCGTGACGGCCTGCGCTGCCTGTTGGACCGCCTCCTGCGTCGGGGCCCGGAAGGTAATGGAGTGCAGCGCCGGCGGACCCTCGTGCAGAACGAGGACGTGGTGGTCCGCTCCAGTCGCCCGCAACACGATCGCAGGGCCCGGCCCGGAGACCTCCGTCAGTCCCCATACGTCGGTGTAAAAGCGCCGCGCGGCCGTCAGATCGGGCACCACGAGGTCAACGCTGCGTAACGCCACCGCAGCTGCGCCGGTGACGGGCAGCAG
Source organism: uncultured Acetobacteraceae bacterium (assembly GCA_964242215.1). Taxonomy (GTDB): domain Bacteria; phylum Pseudomonadota; class Alphaproteobacteria; order Acetobacterales; family Acetobacteraceae; genus LMUY01. Next base: position 30,853 of record CAXTCJ010000052.1, read on the forward strand.
CGTGTCTGCGGTCATACGGACCGCCCAAGGAACCGTTCGGCGTTGCCGTGCAGCAGCGCCTCGCAGATTGCCGCATCGGGAATGGCGGCGCGGATCCGGTCGACCGGCGTGTTGTCGTGGAAGTTGAAAGGGTAGTCCGTGCCCATCATAACCTGCGTCGGTCCGAATTGTTCGACCAGCCGCACCAGCGTGGGGCCGTCGAACACCAGGGCGTCGTAGAACAGCTTGCGGGCCTGCTCGGTGGGCGAGCCGTCGATGGCGGTCCGCACCGGCGCAAAGACGCTGCAGGCCTGTTCCAGCCGGGGCAGCAGCATTCCGAGCGTTCCGCCGCCATGGCTGAAGGCGATCCGGAGGCGGGGATGGTGCGTCAGCAGATTGCCGGTGATCACGGAGGCGGCGGCCAGACCGACGTCGGTTGGGTAGCCGAGCGCCTGCTGCAGCTGTGGCGGCCCGACCAGGCGATCCATGCCGGCGGGGCGGACTGCGTGCACGAACACGGCGGCCCCCAACGCTTCGGCCTCCGCGAAGAACGGGCGAAACTCCGGCGCGCCGATCGGGCGGCCATTGACGTTGCTGCCGATCTCCACGCCCGCGAACCCGGGGATGGCCATGACCCGGTGCAATTCGCTCGCGGCCAGGTCTAGATCCTGCAGCGGCACCCCGGCCAACCCGGCCAGGCGGCCGCCCGATTGCACCACCATCTCCGCGATCTGGTCGTTGACGTAGCGGGTCAGCTCCGCGCCGGGCTCGGCCGCCAGCCAGTACGAGAACAACTCCGGCATCGGCGAAATGACCTGCAGGGACACGCCCATCGCGTCCAAATCGGGCAGCCGGCGGGCGACGTCCCAGCAGCGATCGGAGACGGTGCGGTAATTCTTGCCGTCGATCATCACGTGGCGATGGCAGGCCTCACCCGGCGCCATCTGCGGCCAGCCCGGCAGGTCCAGCTGGGGCAGATAACGCGGGAAATCGTGCGGGACGATGTGCGAATGAACGTCTACGCCGCACTGGCAAGTGGTCACCGCCTACGCTCCCCCGGCCACTTGGGACCGTTTCCTGGCCCAATCCATTCTATAGAATTCTTGCCGGGTCAACGCTTTTTATAACATCGCCGGCTAGGCAGAACCGGGGGGGCTCGATGTATAGTTCGATCGTGTCAGTCTCATCGCCGTCCCCCAGCGCGTCCGCCAGCCTCGGCCAAACGCAGGCTAGCAGTGTGTACGACCGCCTGCGCCGCGACTTGCTGACTGGCCGGCTCGCGCCGGGTCAGCGGCTGACGGCGCGTTTCCTGATGGAGCGCTACGAGGCTGGCCAAACCCCCTTGCGCGAGGCGCTAAACCGGCTGTCGTCCGAGGGCCTGGTGGTCTCGCAGGACCAGCGCGGCTTCACGGTTGCCTCGGTCAGTATCGATGAGCTCACGGAACTTACCGAAACCCGCTGCTGGGTGGAGGAGATCGCGTTGCGCCGCTCGATGGCGGCCACCACGCCCGAGTGGGAGGAAACGCTGGTCGTGCTCTGCCACCGATTGCTCCGCACCACCCGTTCCGCCAGCGACGAGCATTATGCGGAGAACTTGGAGTGGGAGAGTGTGCACCGCAGCTTCCACCGCGCGCTGCTCTCGATGTGCGGATCACGCACCTTGCGCGCCTTTTGCGACCAATTGGCCGACCAGCTGTATCGCTACCGCCAACTCTCGGTGCAGAAGATCTATCCGCGGCGCAACATCAACGACGAGCATCAGTCGATTCTGGCCGCGATCCTGCAGAACGACGCCGACGCCGCCGTCGCCGCCCTGCAGGCGCATTATCGTGCGACGGCCAGCGTCATCCTCGC
>CAXTCJ010000053.1:0-32656 GCA_964242215.1 uncultured Acetobacteraceae bacterium
CCACGATCGGCGCGATCGACTTCGCGGGCGGCACCGTGGTGCACATCAACGCGGGCGTTGCCGGGCTGGTGTGCGCGCTCGTGCTCGGCAAGCGGGTCGGCTACGGGCATGACAACATGGCGCCGTTCAACCTGACCTATGCCGTGATCGGCGCCTCGCTGCTGTGGGTCGGCTGGTTCGGCTTCAACGCCGGGTCGGCGGTGGGCGCCGGCGGACGCGCGGGCATGGCGATGACGGTGACGCAGATCGCCACCGCCGGCGCGGCACTAGCCTGGATGTTCGCGGAGTGGGCGAGCAAGGGCAAACCCTCGGTGCTGGGCATCATCTCGGGCGCGGTGGCGGGATTGGTCGCGATCACGCCGGCGTCGGGCTACGTGCTGCCCGGGCCGGGGCTGATCATCGGCATCGCGGCCGGCGTGATCTGCTTCTGGTCGGCGACGGGGCTGAAGCACGTGTTCGGCTACGACGACAGCCTGGACACCTGGGGCGTGCACGGCATCGGCGGCATCGTCGGCGCGCTGCTGACGGGCGTGTTCGCCTACGGCCCGCTCTCGGCCACCGATGCCAGCCCGGACGGCACCGTCGGCGGGCTGTCGCAGTTGCTGAAGCAGGGCGAGGCGGTGTTGATCACCTTGGTCTGGAGCGGCGTGATCAGCTTCGTCCTGCTCAAGCTCATCGACGTCGTGATCGGCCTGCGCGTCACCCGCGATCAGGAGATGGAGGGCCTCGACATCGTCCTCCACGGCGAGACAATCGGCTAAGCCTGGCGGCTAAAAAAAGCCCCTCCCAGTTTCCCGGAAGGGGCTTTTTACCAGGGGTGAAGGGGACGACTGTCCCCTTCCGGGGGAGCGGGGCAGAGCCCCGCCCTTCCTTCTCAGACCGAGTAGTACATCTCGAACTCGACCGGGTGCGGCGTGTGCTCGAAGCGATACACCTCGCTCCACTTCAGTTCGATGTAGCTCTCGATCTGATCGGTGGAGAACACGTCGCCGGCGAGCAGGAACTCGTGATCCTCCGCCAGCGCGCCGAGCGCCTCCCGCAGCGAGCCGCACACCGTCGGGATGCCCTTCAGCTCCTCCGGCGGCAGGTCGTACAGGTCCTTGTCCATCGGGTCGCCCGGATGGATTTTGTTGCGGATGCCGTCCAACCCGGCCATCAGCAGCGCCGAATAGGCTAGGTACGGGTTCGCCGACGGATCCGGGAAGCGGACCTCGACGCGCTTGGCTTTCGGGCTGGTGGTGTACGGGATGCGGCACGACGCCGAGCGGTTACGCGCGGAGTAGGCCAGCAGCACCGGCGCCTCGAAGCCTGGGATCAAGCGCTTGTAGCTGTTGGTGCTCGGGTTGGTGAACGCGTTTAGCGCCTTGGCGTGCTTGATGATGCCGCCGATGTAATACAGGCACATCTCCGACAGGTCGGCGTAGCCATTGCCAGCGAACAGCGGCTTGCCGTCCTTCCAGATCGACTGGTGGGTGTGCATGCCGGTGCCGTTGTCGCCATAGATCGGCTTCGGCATGAACGTCGCCGTCTTGCCGTAGCTGTGGGCGACGTTGTGGACGCAGTACTTATAGATCTGCATCTCGTCGGCCATCTTGGTCAGCGTCGCGAAGCGGGTGCCAAGCTCGTGCTGGGACTGCGCCACCTCGTGGTGATGCTTCTCGATGACGAGGCCCATCTCGCCCATCGTGGACAGCATCTCGGCGCGCAAATCGCTCTCGCTGTCGACCGGCGGAACCGGGAAATAGCCGCCCTTGATGCTCGGGCGGTGGCCCATGTTGCCTTCCGGATAGTCCTTCATCCGGGACTCGGGGCCCTCGATGCTGTCGATGTGGTAGGTGCCGTAGTTGCCGCCCGTGCCGAACCGAACGCTGTCGAAGATGAAGAACTCAGCCTCGGCGCCGGTGACGATAGTGTCGCCGATGCCGGTCGACTTCAGATAGGCTTCGGCCAGCTTGGCGGTGGCGCGCGGGTCACGCGAGTAGTACTGCCCGGTGGACGGCTCGATGATGTCGCAGAACATGATCAACGACGGCTTGGCCGCGAACGGGTCCAGCACGGCGGTGGCACAATCCGGCATCAGGATCATGTCGCTCTCGTTGATCGCCTTCCAGCCGGCGATGGACGAACCGTCGAACATGAAGCCGCCCGTCAGGCTGTCCTCGTCCACGGTCGAGATGTGCTGCGCAGTGTGCTGCCACTTGCCGCGCGGATCGGTGAACCGCAGGTCCACGTATTCGACGGAATGCTCCCGGATCATCTCCAGAACCTTGGACGCGTCGCTCGCCGCCTCCGTCGTCACTGCCTTCTTTGCCATACTGCCCTTGTCTCCTGATTGACGGCGGCCCAATGCCGCCGCGTTAGACTGCTTCTTCGCCGCGCTCGCCGGTGCGGATCCGGACCACTTCCTCGATGTTGCTGACGAAGATCTTGCCGTCCCCGATCCGACCGGTCCGCGCCGCGTTCACAATCGCTTCCAGCGCCCGCTCCACGAGGTTGTCCGCACAGACCAGTTCGATTTTTACCTTGGGCAGGAAGTCCACGACGTATTCAGCGCCGCGGTACAGCTCCGTATGGCCCTTCTGCCGGCCGAAACCTTTGGCTTCGACGACGGTAATGCCCTGAAGCCCGACCTCATGCAGTGCGTCCTTAACCTCATCGAGCTTGAATGGCTTGATGACAGCCTCGATCTTCTTCACCTCGTTTCCCCCAAACGCCTGCCGCATATCGGGGTGCGACGGCTAGGAAAGGTTGCATGCGCCGTGCCAGGGGGCAATGCGCCCGGCCTAAGGCCAGCATGCGGATTGATTGCCTACCAGCGGGGCCCCATAGTCCCAAACCGTGTTGCAGGAGCCTGTTCGATTGAAGCCAGCCAACGAATTGCTGTCCGGTATCGGCACGACCGTCTTCACCGTCATGTCCGCCCTGGCCGTGCAGCACGGCGCCATCAACCTCGGCCAGGGTTTCCCGGACACCGACGGCCCGGCCGATGTGCTGGAGGCCGCCGCCGCCGCCCTGCATGATGGCCGCAACCAGTATCCACCGCTGACCGGCGTGCCGGAGCTGCGTAGCGCCGTCGCCGCCATCAACGCCCGGTTCTACGGCCTGGATGTCGACCCGGCGACCGAGGTCGTGGTGACGTCCGGCGCCACCGAGGCGATCACGGCCAGCCTGATGGCCCTGCTCAACCCCGGCGACGAGGTCGTGCTGATCGAGCCGTTATACGACACCTATCTGCCGATCGTGCGCATGCTGGGCGCCATCCCGCGCCTGGTGCGCCTGCAGCCGCCGAAATGGGAACTGCCGCGGGCTGAACTGGCGGCGGCATTCGGGCCGAAGACCAAGGCCATCCTGCTGAACACGCCGATGAACCCGACCTCCAAGGTGTTCACCGCGGCCGAACTTGCCTTCATCGCGGACCTGCTGGTGAAGCACGATGCCTACGCCGTGTGCGACGAGGTCTACGAGCACCTGACCTATGACGGATGGCGGCACATCCCGCTAATGACGCTGCCGGGTCTGCGCGAGCGCTGCCTGCGCATCGGCAGTGCCGGCAAGACGTTCAGCCTGACCGGCTGGAAGGTGGGCTACATCACCGCCCCCGCCCCGCTGGCTTTGCTTGCGGCCCGGGCGCACCAGAACCTGACGTTCACCACCCCGCCCAACCTGCAGCGTGCGGTCGCCGTCGGGTTGGCGAAGGACGATGCGTATTTCGCGGGGCTGTCGGGTGCGCTGGAGGCCAAGCGCGACCGGCTGGCGGCGGGTCTGGCGGCCATCGGGTTCGGCGTGCTGCCGAGCCAGGGCAGTTACTTCGTGTCCGCCGATTTCAGCCCGCTTGGGTTTGCCGGCGACGACGTGGCGTTCTGCCGGCACATTACCGAGGCGGCGAAGGTCACTGCGATCCCGCTCAGCGCCTTCTACGACGCAGCCGGCGGGCCTGCACCGGGCCACTATGCGCGGTTCGCATTCTGCAAGGCGGACGCGATCCTGGACGAGGCGGTGGCACGGCTGCAGCAGCATTTTTCCGGCCGCGGTGAAATGCGTGCGGCAAGCTGACCCGGTCCCTCATCGCTGATGGCTGACGAAATCGTCCGGGAATGCGTGGTCGTCCTGGTTTGCCGGGAGGTCTAGGACAATCGAGCACCAGGTGACCACGGTTTCCGGAGAGAACACCTGCTCGGGCCGCACCTGCTCCGGATCGTCCAGGCTGTTGATCGTTATGCTGACATACGGCCCGGTGATGTTCCGGTAGGTCAGGGGCGTCCCGCAGTCGCGGCAGAAGCCGCGTTCGACGTAATTGGAACTGGCGAAGACTGCGGGCGGCGCGCTCCACAGCACTCGATCGGCGGGAAAGCGAACGAAGGCCATGAACGGGCCACCAGACGCTTTCTGGCACATTCGACAATGGCAGACGCTCGACCGATCGCGCGGCCCGCTCGCCCGGTAGCGGATGTTCCCACACTGGCAGCCACCGACATACTCCACGATGTTTCCCCCTAGCGCGACAGGCAAACATTGACGGAGACCGGCTCCCGGCGCTACGTCCGCAGCCCTGGTGGCGGACGTAGCTCAGTTGGTAGAGCGCCGGTTTGTGGTACCGGTTGTCGCGGGTTCGATCCCCGTCGTTCGCCCCAGGCTCGGCATCTATCACGAGGCGGCAGACATCCCGCATCCTGTGTGACCTTGGTAGCCCATCCAGCGCTGATCCTAGCCGGCGGGGAGGCACGACGCATGGGTGGCGGGGACAAGCCGCTGGCGCTCCTGAGCGGCCAAACATTGCTCGCTCGCATTTTGGCCACGCTCGCGCCGGATCACCCGCACATCGCACTCTCTGCGAACGGCGACCCGGCGCGCTTCGGCACATGCCTGCCCATCCTCCCCGACCCGATCGCCGGCCAAGGTCCTCTGGGTGGCTTACTCGCCGGGTTGGAATGGGCGGCCACCTTCGGAGCCCTGTGGCTGCTGACCGTGCCCGGCGACACGCCGCTCATCCCTCCCAGCCTTGCCGCCGCACTCTCCCCCGGACCGGCGGTGGCCGAAAGCAACGGGCAGCGTCACCACCTCGTCGCCCTGTGGCCCACGAACTGTGCGCCTGCCCTGCGCTCCCGGCTCCTCCATCCGGGCACCCGCAGCGTCCGCGCTTTCGCCGAAACCATCGGCATGCGCCCGGTCCCCTTCCCCGGCGACCCGTTTGCCAATGTCAACACGCCGGCGGACCTTGCCGACCTCGAACGCCGCATCTCCCACACTGGCACGTGATGTGCTTCCCTGCCGCACCAATCGACAGGGATTAGACGAATGAAGCGTTTGTGGATGGTGGCCGCCGTGCTGGCCGCCGGAGTGGGCACCGCGCGGGCCGAGGATATCGTGATCGGCGCTATCTACCCGCTGACCGGCAACGCAGCGCAGATCGGCGCCGACGCGCAGGCCGCCATCGCCACCATCACCGACATCATCAACACCGACCACGCCCCCATCCCGATGCTGCTCGGCGCCGGCGGCGGGCTGCCGCACTTCAACCACAACCATATCAAGGTGATCTTCGCCGACCACCAGAACGACCCGCAAAAGGCCCGCGCCGAGGCCGAGCGGCTGATCACGCAGGAGCATGTCGTCGCGCTGATCGGCAGCTACACCAGCGCCACCGCGGCCACGATCAGCCAGGTCGCCGAGCGCTACGAGGTGCCCTACGTGGCGATGGACAACTCCTCGCCGTCGCTGAACCAGCGCGGGCTGAAGTGGTTCTTCCGCACCAGCCCGCACGACGAGATGTTCACCGCCGCCATGTTCGACTTCATGAAGGCCGAGGGCGCGAAGACCGGGCACCCGGTGAAATCGGTCGGGCTGTTCTATGAGGACAGCATCTTCGGCACCGACAGCTCCAACGTGCAACGCAAGATGGCGCAGGCGGCGGGCATGACGGTGGCGGCCGACATCAAGTACCGCGCCAACTCGCCGTCGCTGTCGGCCGAGGCGCAGCGGCTGAAATCCGCCAACGCGGACGTGGTGATGCCGTCCTCCTACACGTCGGACGCGATCCTGCTGATGCGCTCGATGAACGAGATCGGCTATCACCCGATGGTGCTGGCGCAGGCCGCCGGGTTTCAGGAGCAGTCGTTCGTCGACGCCGCCGGCCCGCTGGCCGAGGGCGTGATGAGCCGCAGCAGCTTCGCGCTGGACGCGGCCAAGTCCCGCCCGGCGATCCCGGCGGTGGATGCGATGTATAAGGCCAAGGCGAACAAGGACCTGAACGACAACACCTCGCGCCAGGTCGTGGCGGTGCAGATCCTGGCCGACGCGATCGACCGCGCCGGGTCGTCCAAGCCCGAGGACATCCGGGTCGCGCTGACCAAGACCGACGTGCCCGGCGACCAAACGATCATGCCGTGGAAGGGCGTCAAGTTCGACAGCACCGGCCAGAACACCGAGGCGACGCCGGTGATCCAGCAGATCGAGCATGGTGTCTACCACACCGTCTACCCGGCGGACGTCGCCGTGCAGGCACCGGTTTGGACCGTCGGCAAGTAAAGTTGGGTAGCAAGTAATTGGATCTGAACACCGTTCTGCAGGTCGCGCTGAGCGGCCTGCTGATGGGGCTGATCTACGCGTTGGTCGCCGCCGGGCTGAGCCTGATCTTCGGCCTGATGGACATCGTGAACTTCGCGCATGGCGAGCTGCTGATGCTCGCCATGTACGCAACCGTGCTGCTCAACGCAGCGACCGGGCTCGATCCGCTGCTGCAGCTGCCTTTGGTGGCGGTGGGGATGTTCGGGCTGGGGGTTGCGATCTACCGCGGGCTGATCGCGCGCGCGCTGGGCGTGCAGTTCAACCGCGGCATGGTGCAGATCTTCGTCACCTTCGGCCTGGCGATCTTCATCCGCGGCGCGGCACAGCTGGCGTTCGGCGGCGATTTCCGCAGCGTGCAGGTGAGCTGGCTGGGTAACCGGACGGCGAATCTGGGTGGGGTCTACGTGCCGCTGCCCCAATTGGCGGCGAGTCTGGTGTGCCTACTGGCCTTCGCCGCCCTGCTCGGCATCAACCGCACCGAGTTCGGCCGCGCGCTGGAGGCCACGCGGGAGGACCGGGACGCGGTGGCGCTGATCGGCATCGACCGGGACCGCATCTTCGCGATGGGCTGGGGCCTGGGCGCCGCGGCGGTGGGGATCGCGGGCACCATGCTGGCCACGTTCTACTACGTGTCCCCAACCGTCGGCGCCAATTTCGCACTGATCGCGTACGTCACGGTGGCGCTGGGCGGGTTCGGCTCGTTGACCGGGGCCCTGGTGGCCGGCGTGGTGATCGGCGAGGTGGAGGCGATCACCGCCCAGCTGTTCGAGCCGTCGCTGAAGCAGGTCGGCATGTTCGCGATCTACCTGGTCGTGCTGATGGTCCGGCCGCGCGGGTTGTTCGGGAAAATATGATGGCAAGCCCACATCGATCCTCCCCCGCTCGCGGGGGAGGTTGCGGCGCAGCCGACGGAGGGGGCGCGGGCACCATCCGTGCACAAGAGCCCCCTCCACCACGCTTCGCGCGGTCCCCCTCCCCCGCTTCGCGGGGGCGGATGCAGGCATGACCAACACCATCACCCGGCGCCGCCGCACCGAGCTGATCGTGGGCGCGATCGCCCTCGTGATCCTAGCCGTGCTGCCGTTGCCGATCCGCGACGTCTATACGCAGAACCTGATCATCCTGACCCTCCTGTATGCCGGGCTGTCGCAGGCCTGGAACATCCTCGGCGGCTATTGCGGGCAGATTTCGCTCGGGCACGGGCTGTATTTCGGCATCGGTGCCTACGTCTCGACCCTGATGTTCGTGAACGCCGGCATCCCGCCCACCATCGGCATGTTCGCCGCCGGAGTTGTGGGCGCGGCGGTGGCCCTGCTGGTGGGGTGGCCGTGTTTTCGCCTGTCCGGGCACTACTACGCCATCGCCACCGTCGTCGTGGGCGAGATCGGCTACCTGCTGTTCCTGAACTGGGACTTCGTCGGCGCCGCCACCGGCGTTTACGTGCCGTTCCACGGCCAGAATTGGGCGGAGTTGCAATTCCGCACGTCCAAGCTGCCGTTCCACTACGTCGTGCTCGCCTTCGCCGCGATCACCTGGATCGTCGCCTGGTTCATCGAGGGCTCGCGCTGGGGCTATTCCTGGCGCGCCGTGCGGGACGACGCCATCGCCGCGCGCTCGCTGGCCGTGCGGATCTTCCCGTCCAAGATGGCGGCGGCGGCGATCAGCGGCTTCTTCACGGCCATGGGCGGCGCGATCTATGCCCAATACGTGGGCTACATCGACCCGGACAGCGTGATGTCCTCCTCCTTCTCCATCCTGATCGCGCTGCCGGCCGTGCTCGGCGGCGTCGGCACGCTCTGGGGCCCGCTGATCGGCGCCATCGTGCTGATCCCCACCAGCGAGTTGACCCGGTCTTATCTGGGCGGCGCCGGCGGCGTGGACCTGATGATCTATGGCGGGCTGATCGTGGTTATTTCCCTTGCCCGTCCGGCCGGGCTGGTCAGCCTGATCGGACCTCGCCGCAAGTTGGTGCCAGATGCCCCCGCTACTTGAAGTCGACACCGTCTCCAAGTCGTTCGGCGGGGTCGCGGCCAACGTCGAGATCAGTTTCGACGTGGCCGCGGGCGAGATCCTCGGCCTGATCGGCCCCAACGGCGCCGGCAAGACAAGCATGTTCAATTCCATCTCCGGCGAGGTCTCCCCCGATCGCGGCGAGATCCGGCTGGATGGCAAGCGCATCTCCGGCGCCGGGCCGCTCGCCTGCGCCCGCGCCGGTATCGCCCGCACATTCCAGGTGGTGCGCTCGTTCGACAGCATGACCGTGCTCGAGAACGTCATGGTCGGCGCGTTCAGCCGCACCAGCCGCGCCCGCGACGCCATGGCCGAGGCAGAGCGCGTGCTGACCACCACCGGGCTGGCCGCCCGCGCCGACCGCCTCGCCCACTCGCTCACCCCACCCGAGAAACGCCGGCTGGAGATCGCCCGCGCGCTCGCCACCCGCCCTCGCGTGCTGCTGCTGGACGAGATGCTGACCGGGCTCACCCCCACCGAGGCACAGTCCGGCGTGCAGCTGATTCGCGACATTCGCGACACGGGGATCACCGTGATCATGGTCGAGCACGTGATGGAGATCCTGCTGCCGCTGATCGACCGCGCCGTGGTGCTGAACCTCGGCCGCGTGCTGACCCAGGGACTGCCGAAGGACCTGGTCCGCGACCCGGCCGTCATCCGCGCCTATTTGGGCGATAAATATGCCGCCTGACACCATCCTCACGTTGGACAACGTATCCGCCGCCTACAAGGGCCTCAAGGCGCTGCAAGGCGTGTCGCTCGAGGTCGGGCGCGGCGAGATCGTGGCCGTGGTCGGTGCCAACGGAGCGGGCAAGAGCACGTTGCTGCGCGCCATCGCCGGGCAGGTTTCGACCGGCGGCGCCATCACCTTTGACGGCCAGACACTCGCCCACGTTGCGCCCCACCGCATCACGCGAATGGGGGTGGGCCTGGTGCCGGAGGGCCGCCGCCTGTTCCCCCGGCTGAGCGTGGAGGACAATCTCCGCCTCGGTGCCTATGCGCGCCGCGGCAATCCCGACCGGTTCAAGCCGCTGGACACGGTGTTCGAACTGTTCCCCCGCCTGCAGGAGCGCCTGAGCCAACGTGCCGAAACCCTCTCGGGCGGCGAGCAGCAGATGCTGGCGATCGGCCGCGCCCTGATGACGGGGCCGCGCCTGCTGATGCTGGACGAACCGAGCCAAGGCATCGCACCGAAACTGGTGGACGACATCCTGGCCGCCGTGGGCCGCATCCGCGACTTGGGCGTGACGGTGCTGCTGGTCGAACAACGCCTGGCCGAAGCGCTGGACCTGGCCGACCGCGCGTATGTGTTGCAGACCGGCCGCATTGTCATGTCCGGTCCGGCGAAGGAGATTGCGGCCGATGACGGAGTGCGCCGGGCTTATCTGGGGCTGTAGCGCGTCCGCCGTGGTATGCTGGCGGCCATGAGCGTCGCACTGCAACAGACTTGGACGGCGGAGAACTTCCTGGCCTGGGCTGCCGCGCAGGAGGGCCGCTACGAGTTCGATGGCGTTCGCCCCGTCGGCATGACGGGCGGCAACGCCGACCACAACCGGGTCATGATCAACATCCATGCGGCCTTGCGATCGCGGCTGCGCGGAACGCCGTGTGCCGTGTTCGGCCCCGACCTCGGCGTGCAGGCAGGGGCCGCGATCCGCTACCCGGACGCCCTCGTCACCTGCACGAAGTTCCCCGGCACCGAACGGCTTGCGCCGGACGTATGCATCGTATTCGAGGCGCTCAGCCCCTCCACCGCCAGCAGACGGCCCTCACACTGGCCAACGTCTTGGGGTTGCCGGAAATCGGCGTCGAAATACCGGTCGCTGAGCTCTACGAGGATGTCGCATTTTCCCCTGAGACGGAGGGCGCTCCCTAGCGACAATCCTGGCGCAGAGATTGCAGGCCACGGGCCGACCGCGGAATGATGCCGGGGACAAGGAGCATTGCCGATGAACCGCCTGACCCGCCGCGGCCTGGCCGCCGCCGCCGCCATCCTGCCCGCCGTCGCACTCACCGGCGAAGCCCGCGCGCAAGGCACCGTCGAACCCGCGATCGACCGCGTCACCCGCACCAAGACACTGCGCATTTCCGCCCTGCCCGGCGAGGCGCCGTATTTCGCCAAGGACCTCGCCACCGGCACCTGGAAGGGCGCCTGCATCGAAATGGCCGACGACATCGCCAAGGTGTTCGACGCCAAAGTGGAATACGTTGAGGGCACCTATGGCACCTCCGTACTCGACCTGCAGTCCAACAAGGTCGACCTCGCCTTCGCGCTGAATCCCACCCCGGCGCGCGCATTGGCGATCGGGTTCACCCACAGCTTCCTCACCCACCCGTTCGGCTGCATCGCCAAGGCCGGGTTCGCGCCCAAGACCTGGGACGATTTGAACAAGCCCGAGATCCGCATCGTCTGCGACATCGGCTCGCTGCACGAGGTCGCGGCCCGGCGCTACTGTCCCAAGGCGCAAATCACGGCGTTGAAGACACGCGACGAGTGCACCCTGTTCTTCCAGTCCGGCCGCGCCGACGCCTTCATCCTGGCCGCCATGCTGGGCCTGTCCACCCTGGCGAAGAACCACTCGCTCGGCACGTATCAGCTGCTGAACGGCCCCGTCGTCGCGCTGCCGAGCAATTTCGGCGTGCGGCGGGAGCCCGACACGCGGTTCATCGAGGTGCTGAACGCCTGGATCGACTTCAACCGCGGCACGGGCCAGCTGCGTGAATACCTGCTGGACGGCCTGGCACTCAACGGCGTGCAGCGGGACGATCTGCCGCCGAACCTGACGTTCTGATGCCAAGAGTACCGTCATGCCAGGGCTTGACCCTGGTATCCACGGGGTTCGGCTCATGACGTCAGACGCGTGCTTAGCGCCATCGCATGCAACACGACGGGGCCCAGTGTCTGTGGAACGCCGGATACCAGGGTCAACCCTCCGCAGCCATTCCACTTGCTTCGCCAGCGGAACCTTGAGGCTGCTCCGCCCTGGCATGACGGGAGCTGACTAGCGTTGGGCTACCAATGGAGCTTCGGCTTCCTGCTCCGCTACACGCATCTGTTCGTGGTGGGGGTGGAGGTCACGCTGGCCTACACCGTGGGCACGATCCTGCTCGGGTTACTGCTGGGCCTGTTGATCGGGCTCGGGCGGCTGTCGAAGTCGCGGCTGATCACCATCCCGCTGGTGGGACTGATCGAGGCATTCCGCTGCACGCCGCTGCTCGTGCAGATCGTGTGGTTCTACTATGCGCTGCCGGTGATCCTGAACATCCAGATCCCGGCCGTGGCGGCGGCGACGCTGGTGCTGTCGTTCTACACCGCCGCCTTCTATGCCGAGATCTTCCGCGGCGGCATTCTCTCCATCGAGCGCGGCCAGTGGGATGCGGCGCGCGCCATCGGGCTGCGGCCCTGGCAGGTGATGCGGCTGGTGGTGCTGCCGCAAGCGGTGCGGCGCATGGTGCCGCCCTTCCTGAACCAGTCGATCACGCAACTGAAAAACACCTCGCTGGTGTCCACCATCGCCGTGCCGGACCTGCTGTACCAGGGCACGCTGATCACGGCCGACACCTACAAGCCGCTCGAGGTCTACACGGCCGTGGCCATCATCTACTTCGTGCTGCTATTCCCCACGACCCGGCTCGTTCAGTGGTACGAGGGCCGGTTGGCAGCCGGACGCTAACGGGCGCGCAGGCTCCGCTGGATCCCATACACGCTGATCGCGGACCAAAAAACCTCGATCACCACCGAGGGCGGGTTCAGCGTCTCCAGCAACGACACCATCACCAGCAGTGACCCGGCGAGGTTGATCGCCGGGTAGCGCCAACCATCCGACCGCAGCACTCCGCGCTGGTTCAGGAAGTACCCGACCACGATGGTCGCCGCACCAAGATAACCCACCACGTCGGAGAGCGACGTATACTGCTCAAGCATGATCGTCCTTCATTCAAGGGCGAACGTGCGCCCCAGCCCGTCCGCCAGGCCTACCGGCTCCACGTTCAGATACCGCCGCATGGCCTCGATACCGTAGGTCTTGTCCTCGCCCAGCCGGCGGATTTCGTCGCCCCGCACGGTCGGCAGCCCCGGCAACAACCGGGTGAACGGGGCCACCGTCCGCAGCAGGCCGGCGGATACCGGCACGATGCGGGGCGGCTTCAACCCGGCGGCGCGGGCGACGGCGCGCACGAAATCGGCGTAGCTCACCCGGTCGGCGCCGGCGATCACGATCGACTCGGGCCGGTGCCACTCGCCATCGATCGCCGCGCGGATGCTGCGGGTCACGTCGTCCTGGTAGATCGGCCGCACTTGGGCCGCGCCGCCGCCGGGCAGCGGCACCATCGGCAGGCGCCGCAGCAGCCGGGCCAGGCGGCGGACGTTGTCCTCGCCCTGGGCGCCATAGATCATGGTCGGGTGCAACATCACGCCCTTGCGGGAGGAGTGCCGGAACGCCTGCTCGCCCGCCAGCACGCCGTTGGCATGCTCGTCCGGCCAGCGGGTGAACTTGCGCGTGCTGCCCATGAACACGAAGTGGCGCACGTTGTCGGGCGCCACCTCCAGGATCGCGGCAGCGTGCCGGGCATGCGCGCACGACACGACGATATCGGCGCCCTTCAAGGCCCGGCGGAGCGCATGCAACCGGTCCAGATGCGCCGTCCTAGGCTCGCCGGGCAGCCCGGTCTTGTGCCACTTGCGGGTATCGCGCACCACGGGCACGTACTCCACCCCAGCGTCGGCCAACGAGAGGCATAAAACGGTGCCGGTACGGCCGGTCGCGCCGATGATGCATAGGGTCATGCGCGCTCTCATAACGCGCCTTTCCGGCGGCCCGAAAGCCTGTGGTAACATGCTACCACATAGGATTAACCTTGACTCAACGTGCCCCAAAGTCGATACAGCGCGCCTCCAAGCGAACGAGATTTTCGATATGATGAAGACCACCCTCGCGCTGAAGCCTGCTGAGGTCACGAAGAACTGGACGCTGATCGATGCGGACGGTCTCGTGCTCGGCCGGCTGGCGACGATCATCGCCCAGCGCCTGCGCGGCAAGCACAAGCCGCAATTCACGCCCCACGTCGATTGCGGCGACAACATCGTCGTGGTGAACGCCGAGAAGGTGCGCGTCACCGGCAACAAGGCGGATCAGTCGGTGTTCTACTACCACACCGGCTACCCCGGCGGGATCAAGGGCCGCTCCGTGCGCGCCATCCTCACCGGGCGGCACCCCGAGCGCGTGATCGAGAAGGCGGTGGAGCGGATGATCACCCGCGGCCCGCTGCAGCGCGAGCAGATGCGGCACCTGTATGTGTATGCCGGCCCCGAGCACAAGCATGACGGCCAGCAGCCGCAGAAGCTCGACGTCGCCGCGATGAACCGCAAGAACACGAGGATCTGAGATGAGCGAAACCACCGAGCTGACGGGCACGCTCGCCGATCTGCAGGGCTTTGCCGCCGCCGGCGCCGTTCCCTCGCCGCAAATTGCCGCAATCCACCGCGAGCCCAAGCGTGACGCCCAGGGCCGCTCCTACGCCACCGGCCGACGCAAGAACGCGATCGCCCGTGTGTGGATCAAGCCCGGCAAGGGCGACATCAACGTCAACGGCAAGACGGTGACGCAGTATTTCGCGCGCCCCGTGCTGCGGATGCTGATCACGCAGCCGTTCCTGATCTCCGACCGCTACAACCAGTATGACGTGTATTGCACGGTCAATGGCGGTGGCTTGTCCGGCCAGGCTGGCGCGCTGCGCCACGGGATCAGCCGGGCACTGACCTACTACGAGCCGGATCTGCGCGGCATCCTCAAGCTGGCCGGGTTCCTCACCCGCGACAGCCGCGTGGTGGAGCGCAAGAAGTACGGTAAGGCGAAGGCCCGCCGCTCCTACCAGTTCTCCAAGCGCTAATCGTTCGGGAGGATCGCCGGTCAGTCCGGTGATCCTCCCGCTTCGATGCATTGTCGAAGTCTTCGGGCGATTGTTGCTGAGCTATGTATGGTTATACACCATCAGGCATACTATTCCGGCTAGAAACAATACAAACCCCGCAACCATCTGTACGGCTGGTCCGTGTAACTTGGCCTTCGGAACCGATTCGTATGCCGAGGTTATAAACCTCTCAACAGGGTAGTCCCGTTCCCATTTTTCCGACCGGCTTTGTAGCCCCCTTACTCCAATAACACACAATAATAACCCTATGATAAGCAATCCAATACCACTACTAAGCAGGATTATTGCCAAGAGGACGCTCCTTTCGAGCACAAAACGCCAGAATCTGGTGATAACCTCTTTTATATATTGAAACCTGGAACCAAGATACGTTCGATTTCCAGCACCGGCAGCGCACGCCCAATTCGTGGCAAACACAGCAGCCATCCAGATGAACACCTTGCACTCGGCAAGCGCGTGGCCCCACCATCCCACCTGGGAGAGTTGAGCATGACCTACACCATCTTCATCGACGGCGAGGCTGGCACGACGGGGCTGGGCATCCGTGAGCGCCTGCAGGGCATGCCGGGCGTCACCGTGCGCTCCATCGACCCGGCGCGCCGCAAAGATCCCTCCGCCCGGCAGGACATGATGGCGCAGGCAGACCTCGCCATCCTCTGCCTGCACGACGAGGCCGCACGCGAATCCGCAGCCTTGGCCGCCGAACTCGGTGCGGATGCGCCGAAGCTGCTGGATGCCAGCACCGCCCACCGGGTCGACCCGGACTGGGTCTACGGCGTGCCCGAGCTCGACGCCGACCAGGCGGCACGCATCGCCCGCGCCCCCCGTGTCGCCAATCCCGGCTGTTACCCCACTGGCGCCATCACGCTGCTGCGCCCTCTCGTCGCAGCAGGGATCGTCCCGGCGGACCACCCGATCTCGGTCAACGCCATCAGCGGCTACTCCGGCGGCGGGCGCGGCATGATCGAGGCGCACGAGGAGACAGGCGGGCCGCCGTTCGAACTCTACGCGCTGGGGCTGGAGCACAAGCATGTCCCTGAGCTGCAGCGCTACGCCCTGCTGACCCGGCGGCCGATCTTCGTGCCATCGGTGGGGCATTTCCGGCAGGGAATGCTCGTGTCGATCCCGCTGCATCTGGACATGCTGCCGGGCCGCCCGACCGGGCACGACTTGGCCGACGCGCTAACCGCCTACTACCGCCACGCCAAAGCTATCCGCGTGCTGCCGGCCGAACCCGCGGGCAAGCTGGAACCGGAGGCGTTGAACGACACCGACGAGATGGAGCTCCGCGTCTACGCCAACCCGGCGCTCGGTCACGCCGTCCTGGTGGCGCGATTGGACAACCTCGGCAAGGGTGCGTCCGGTGCGGCGGTGCAGAACATGCGGCTGATGCTGGGGCTGGATGCCGTGCGGGAGGTCGAACTTGCCGACTGATGGTCCGCTCTGGTCGTTGGACGGCGTGGCCCCAACGGTTGCGCCGGACGTCTGGGTCGCCCCAACCGCGACTGTCATCGGCGACGTCGTGCTGGGCCCGGGCGTCGGCATCTGGTGGCATTGCGTGCTGCGGGGCGACACCAACAGCATCCGTGTGGGCGATGGCACCAACATCCAGGACGGCACCATCGTCCACGTGAACGCCGGCAAATTCCCCTGCCTGATCGGGCGCAACGTCACGATCGGGCACGCCTGCATCGTCCACGCCTGCACCCTGGAGGACCGCGCCTTCGTCGGCATGGGTGCCACCGTGCTGGACGGCGCCACGATCGCCGAGGGGGGCATGCTGGCCGCCGCCGGCTTGCTGACACCGGGCAAGCGCATCGGCCCCAACGAGCTATGGGCCGGCAGCCCCGCGCGTCTCCTTCGTGTGATGTCGGCCGAGGAGCGCGCGGGTTGGGATCGCACGGCAGCTCACTATGTTGAGCTGGCACAGCGCTACCGAACGGGACTCCTGCCCGTCCGCTGAGGCGATGCCCCGGAGAGCCCGTTGATGCGCTTACCTTGTCTCGTTGTCGCCCTGGCTGGGGCTGTTGCCGCGTGCGGGCCCTTGCCGCCGCCGCCCGACACCGCCCAGTTGCCGCCGGGCGTGTTCAGCCCGCTCGACCAGGACGTGCCTGCGACGCAATACGCTCAATTTGCCTTCGCCGACCCGTCGCGCACGTATGGGAATCCGGTCGCCGGCGCCCAAGCCGTGTTGGCAATGGATTACATCGCCGGCCAGCTGAACACGAGCCCGCGCTGGGCCAGCATCGGCGCATCGACCCAACAGCAGCTTCTTCAGGGTCGCATCCAGACCCGGCAGGCCGTCGGGATCGCGCCGAATGCGCCGTCGCAGCTGGTGGTGAACAGCCTGGTGGCAGCCCGCAACGATCTTGCGTCCGGCGATCAGGCGGCCGCGGCGCAGGCGCTATCCAACCCGGCGTTCACCAAGGGCGGCGAGCAGACGGTGCAGGCTCTCGCCAACCTCCCCTACATCCAGATGGCCAACGTCGCCACGACCCACGCGAGCGAGGAGTTGTTCGGGCCAGGCAACAGCGAGAACGACCGCCCGAACTGAGCCGTATCGTCATGGCAGGGCTTGACCCTGGTATTCACGGGGTTGGACCGGTGACGTCAGACGAGTGTTTGGCACCGCCGCGTGCAGCACGGCCCGGCCGGCGTTTGCGGAGCGTCGTGGATACCAAGGTCAAGCCTCGGCATGACGGTGTCTTCGCTTCGGGCGCGGTAAGAACACGAACCGCACAGCAATCCCTCAACGCCTATCAGGACGGTACTAGCCGGCCGCGTCGACTGTCTCGCGGGTTTCGATATAGCGGTCCGGCCATTTACGCTGCACCACCGGGCCATCTTCGCGGTAGGCGTAGCAGGTGTTCAGCAAGGGCGGCTTGCCCGTGCCCGGGTTCCGGCGCGCGAGCACCGGGTAGAGCGTCTGGAACGCCACCGTCCCCATCTGCTGCAGCAACTCGCGTAGGTGGGTGCAGCCGTGCACCCCCCCGATGCGCTCCGCCGCAGCCCGTAGGAAACCAGGGCCGACGCGGATGCCGGCCAGCTTGGCGTAGTTCGGGGCGATCTCGGGGCAGATCCGATAGGGGCTGTAGTCCGTGGCCGCCTCGAACTGCACGATCGTCATGCTCTCATCGATCGTCATGCGCATCGACATGCCATGCAGTGGCTCGCCCGCTGCGATCTCGCCCCGATCGTCATTCGAAAAGGCTTCGCTTTTCGTGTCGGTCAGCCGGGCCTCGATGTCGAACAGGCCGTCCTCGCGCGCGTAGCCGTGCAGTTCGATCCGGCGCGTGTGGGCCGCCTCACGGGCGACAGGCTGGCTTAGCGGCATACGCCGTCTCCTATTGCAGTGCAGCACATATGGAGACGCTAGGCCAGGCGCACCAGTGAGCCGGTGCTAGACCAAGCGCGCCAGTCGCACGGCAGTGTGGCCGCGGCTGGGCCGCAGGCTTGGCATGATCAGCATGCAGTCGTCGTGCGGGGTACGGATCTCCGCCGTTCCGTCCAGCGCGATCAGCGTGTTGCGCTCGGCAATCACCTCGCCACCGCGGAACGGGCGCAGGAATGCAAAAGCAGACGTCGCCGCCGTGACCGCCACCGTCACTTCGGCCATCCTCACCGTGCCACGTGCGCGGGGGCCATGCTCGCGCGCCGTCGGCACGAGCCCCGTGGCGTCCAGCAGGCCGCGGACGCAGGTCCGGGCGCAGGCGACGGTCTGTGGCTCCCAATGCTGCCCGGCCTCGACCAGGACGGCGGCCGCCGGGCCGGGGCCGGTGAACGGCAGGTAGTCGATCAGCCGGGGGCCGCTGATGTGGCCGTGGTCGGATACCACCAGGCCGGGCTCGCCGATCTCGCGGCCGAGCGCGCGTCCCTTGTCCGTCGGGCCGCTCAGGATCAGCGGATCGGACGGCCACAGCATCGAGTGCAGGTCCAGCAGCACGTCCGCCGTGTCGATCAGCGGCCGCATCGCCCGGCCGCGTTCCAGTTCGCTCGACCGGCGCGGGCCGTCGAGCAGCGCCGGGTCCCAGAGCCGGTTCAGGTCCTCGTCCACGAAGCGGGAGGCGGTGGGATTATCCGGATCGAACCGCGAAAACGCATCGATATTAGCGAACCCGAGCGTCAGGCGCCCGCGGGCCAGGCTGATGCCCTCGCGCAGCATCGCGTCCAGCACGATCGCGCCGGCTAGTTCGTTGCCGTGCATCACCGCGGTGAGCACCACATGCGGGCCGGGCTGGCCGGAGGCAATCGTGGTGAATGCCGGCACGCCGGTGTTGCCCGCCAGCCACGGCGAGATGTCCGGCGCCGCGAGGTCGACCGCGAAATGCGGCAGGATGGCGCTGCTGGGTGGGCTCATGCCGCCTGTTGCGTCGCCAGACGCCGGAGGAAGGTGTCGCAGGCCGCCAACTGGCTCTCGGCAATCCACTCGTCCGCCGTGTGCGCCTGCGCGATGTCGCCGGGTCCGCAGACGATGGAGGGAATGCCGGCCTCCTCGTACAGCCCCGCCTCGGTGCCATAGCTGACATAGCCGGCACTGTTCGACCCCGTCAGCTGGCGCACCATCCCGGCCAGCGCGTGGTCCGGATCGAGCGACAGGCCCGGCAGCCAGTCGGTGGGGGTGATGGTGAAGCCCGCCGCCGGGTCGACAGCCTGCATCGCCGGTTCGAGGGTGGCGATATACTGGCGCAGGCGTTCGAGCGCGGCATAGGCGTCGTCGCCGGGGATCACGCGCCATTCCATGCGGAAGCTGGCGTGTTCCGGGATGATGTTCAGGATCGTGCCGCCCGACATCATGCCGACATGGACGGTGGTGTGCGGCGGATCGAAGCCCGGCGCGAACGGCCCCTCCGCCATGATCCGGCGCTGCTCGCCCGCAATCCAGGCCACCGCCTCGGCGGCGGCGAACACGGCGTTCACGCCGCGCGCGGGGGCGGAGGAATGCCCGGCCTTGCCCCGCACCGTCACGTTGGCGGCCAGGCGTCCCTTGTGGCCCAGGATCGGCTGCATGCTGGTGGGCTCGCCGACGATGCAGAGGGCCGGGGCTTGGCCGCTCTCTGCCAGGTCGACGACCAAGCGCCGGGCACCGCCGCAATCGACTTCCTCGTCGTAGGAGATGAACAGGTGGATCGGGCGGCGCAGCCCAGCCGCCTGGAAGCCCGGCACGGCGGCCAGGCAGCATGCCACGAACCCCTTCATATCGGCCACACCGCGCGCGACTAGCCGCCCGCCCTCGCGGCGCATGTGGAACGGGTCCGCGCTCCAGGCCTGGCCGTCCACCGGCACGGTGTCGACATGGCCGGACAGTGCGATGCCGCCCGGGCCCTCGGGGCCGATGATGGCGTGCAGGTTCGTCTTCTCGCCGGCCGCATCGTGGCTGAGCCGGTACGGCACGCCGAACCCGTCGAGGTAGGACTGGACCCAGCCGATCAGCGGCAGGTTCGAGTTGCGGGACGTCGTGTCGAAGGCGACAAGCCGGTCGAGGATGTCGGTGCTGGTCAGGTGCGGAGCGTCGGCCATGGCGAGCATCCTATACGTGTGCCGCCCGGCAGCAACGGGGTGGCCTTGCCGCATCTGCCGAGCGACGGCAGAACGGCGCATGTCCGAACGCCTGCACCCCCTGCACTGGCTGTGGCGCGCCCTGCCAGCCGACGCCCGGCGGCGCTGGTTGGCCCGGGGCACCGCCGCATTCGCCCCCCGCCCGGACCGGATTGCACCGCCCGCACAACACGGCGTGATCGTCGCCGGTGAACTCGCGCGGGCCTCCGGCCTGGGTGAGGGCGCGCGGCTCATGCTGGCCGGGCTGGCCGAACTCGGCGTGCCCAGCTGGTCGATCCGCGCCGGATTGCGGCTGCCCGGCGAGGCGGAGGACGTTCCGGTTGCCGCCAGCGACGCGCCGCCGCCGGGTGCGCCGCTGGTCCTGCACGTGAACGCCCCCCATGTCGCCGCCGCCCTGCTGCGCATGCCCCGCGGCTTCCTGCGCGGACGCCGGGTGATCGGTTGCTGGGCGTGGGAGCTGCCGGTCGCGCCGCCCGACTGGGCGACGGGCGTGCGGTTCATGCACGAGGTCTGGGTGCCGTCCCGCTTCACCGCCGCCGCGATCGAACCGTTGCTGCCGGGCCGGGTGCGGGTGGTGCCATATTGCGTGGCGTCGCGCCCGCCCGCGCCGTCCGCGCTGGACCGGCAGGCATTCGGCCTGCCGGCGGACGCGGTGGTGACGCTGTGCTCGTTCAGCCTGGCATCGTCGTTCGAGCGCAAGAACCCGCTGGCCGCCATCGCGGCGCACCGTCAGGCGTTCGGCGACCGGGCGGACCGGATTCTGGTCATGAAGATCGGTCATGCCAGCCATTTCGGCCCCGACCTGCAGCGGCTGCGCGATGCGGCGGCTGGCGCGGCCAACATCCGCTTCGAAACCCGCACCCTGCCTTTGGCCGACAACCACGCGCTGACCGCCTGTGCCGATATCGTGCTGTCGCTTCATCGCAGCGAGGGCTTTGGCTTAGTGCCCGCCGAGGGGATGCTGCTCGGGCGCGCGGTGGTGCTGACGAACTGGTCCGGCAACACCGATTTCACCGATGCGGAGACGGCGGCCCTGGTGCCCTACCGCCTGGTGCCCGCGGTCGATCCGCGCGGCGTGTTCCAGGCCCCAGGCGCGGTCTGGGCGGAAGCCGATGTGGACGCCGCCGCCGCCCATCTTCGCCGCCTGGCGGCCGACCCGGCGTCCCGCATCGCGCTCGGTGCCCGGGCTCAGGTGGCGGCCCGGCAGCGCCTCGGCCCGGCCCCGCTCGCCGCCGCCTTGCAGGCGATCGGGCTTTGAAACTGCTGGTGTGGCAGTGGGGGCGCCGCGGCGCCGGGCCGCGCTACGCCCTGGAACTGGCCCGAGGGCTGCGGGCGGTGCCCGGACTGTCGGTGACGCTCTCGCTGTCGACCAATGCCGAGATCATGCAGGGCGGTCTGCCGGAGTGCGACCTGCCGTTGCCGACGTATTCCGGACTGGCAGGCTGGGCGCGGCGGCTACTCTGCATCCCGCTGGAAGCTCCTTTCCTCGCCCGCCGTCTACGGGCGCTGCAGCTGGACGGCGCCGTGTGCGCCATGCCGGCGCCGCTCGACCTGCTGATGGCGAGCGCGTTGCGGCAGGCAGGCGTGCCCTACGCCGTGGCCGTGCACGACGCGACGCTGCATCCCGGCGATATCCTGCCGATGCAGGCGGTGCTGCAACGGCGGCTGCTGCACGGGGCAACCGCGTTGGTCGCGCTGAGCAGTCACGTCGCCGAGCAGCTTGCCCCCCGGCCGGTGCTGCAGAGCCGCCTCTCTCCGCTGGACTATGGCCGGCCGGCGGCACCTCCGATGGCGCATGGCGGTGCCCTGAGGCTGCTCAGCTTCGGCCGGCTGCTGCCCTACAAGGGGCTCGATCTGCTCGCGGCGGCCATGTCGCAGCTTGGGCCGCGGGTTGGGCCGGGAGCGATCGAACTGCGGGTCGTGGGCAGTGGGCCGCAGAGCCCTGAACTGGACACACTCCGCCGCTTGCCCGGCGTCACCGTGGAGAACCGTTGGGTGCCGGAGGGCGAGGTGGGCGGGCTGCTGGCCTGGGCGGATGCGCTGGTGCTATCGCATCGCGAGGCAAGCCAAAGCGGTGTCGCCGCCGCGGCGATTGCCGCCGGACGGTGGGTCGTAGCGACCCGGGTCGGCGGCCTCGCGGAGCAGCTGGCGGGGGCGCCGGGCGCGCGCGCGTGTGAGCCGGAGCCCGGCGATCTGGCGGCTGCCATCGCGAGCCTGCTGGACGACCCGCCGCCGGCCGTCTGCGTCGCGACAGATGCCGAGTGGGCGGCCAGCGTGGCCACTTTGGCCGCCGGGCTTCGAGACGCCTTCTCCGCCTAGGTGGCACACGGTTTGCTGCTCGGTGTTTGGTGTTCAAACGGATTGAAGGAGCGACCGACGTGAACGACGCAAAGACCGCCCTGGGCCAGAAGATCGTCGCGGCAAAGAAAGCCAAGGGCTGGACCTGGCCGCAGGTCGCCGAGAAGCTGGGCTACTCCCCGGTCTGGACCTGCGCCGCCTGCCTCGGCCAGATGTCCATGACGACGGAGACCGCGGAAAAGGCCGGCCTGCTGTTCGACCTGAGCCCGGCCGAGATCACCCTGCTGACCGAGGCGCCGTATCGCGGCTCACTGCCCACCACGGTGCCGACCGACCCGCTGATCTACCGCTTCTACGAGCTGATCAGCGTCTACGGCACCACGTGGAAGGAGATGATCCACGAGGAGTTCGGCGACGGCATCATGTCCGCGATCGATTTCGACATGACGTTGGAGCGCCAGCCCGACCAGAAGGGTGACCGGGTAAAAATGACGATGAGCGGCAAGTTCCTGCCCTACAAGCGCTATTGAGCCGGCTGAGATAGAACGCGATTGACGCTGACGGCTTGTATATCAGCCCACATTGGAGTTGCTGATCCCGTAACGATGTGGAGAACGCATGGTCGTCGCGCGCCGCGCTGGTAGGAAAGAACAATCGGGCCGCTACGCCGTCGTACTGAGCTTGCGGTGGTATCTGGTGGCGCTCACCGCCGCGCTCATGCTGCCTCTGCTGATCCTGGCCAGCGTCGAGGCCCGCGACGCTATCCGTGCGCGCCGGTCCGAGGTGCAGATCCAGATGCGCCTGCTGCTTTCGGGCGCAGCCAATGGCGTCGAGCAGGGGCTGGACGCCGTGATCGCCACCGGCCGTCTGCTCGCAATCTCGCCCACGCTCGCCGCCGGCGATCTGACGGCGTTCCGCCAGGCAGCCGACGAGTTGGCAACGTCGCGCAAGGTCGACGTCTTGCTGCGCGACCCCTCCGGTGCGCAGGTCGTGGCGACGCGGGTGCCCCGGGGCGCCCCACCCCCGACACTGCCGCCGGAGGATCGCCAGGCCCGCGCCGTGGTGACTGCCAACCAGCCCTACGTGTCCGACGTTTACACCAGCGGCATGACGCACCCGTATCTGACCAGGGTCATCCTGCCCGCCGTGCTCGGCAGCGGAAAATCCGCAGTGCCCGGCTACGAGCTGGAAATTGCCTTCACCGCCGACGTATTCTCCGCCTGGGTGAACTCCGGCGGGCTGCCCAACGGGTGGTTCATCTCGGTGCTCGGCCGCAACGGCCAGATCGTCGCCCACAGCCCGAACCCGGACCAGTATGTCGGCCGCGGCACCGCGAGCACGATGTTCGGCCAACTGGATGGCGCGTCCGGGCCGTGGCAAGGCTTCGACCTCGACGGCAAGCCGGTGACCGGCGTCTACACCCCGCTGCCGACCGGTTGGGCGGTGCTGGTCGGCGCCCCGGACCAGATCCTGGCGCAACCGACCCGCACGGCGTTGTTCTGGCTGACGGCGGTCGCCACGCCGCTCATCCTCGGCGGCCTGGTGTGCTCGCTGCTGCTGGCGCGCCGTGTCAACGGGAGCGTGAACAGCCTCGGGCGCACGGCCAGGGCGCTCGGCGAGGGTCGGGACGTCACCCCCCTGCCGTTGCCGGTGCGCGAGTTAGCCTACGTGCAGGACGCGCTGTGCACCGCCGGGCGCGACATCGCAGCCCGCCGCGTGACCGAACGGACCCTGCTCGGCGACGTGCAGGCCGGGCGGGATCTCCTGCAGGGGGTGGTGGACGGTTCCAGCGACCTCATCTTTGCGCGGGATGGGGAGAACCGGTTGGTGCTGGCGAACCAGGCGAGTGCCGAGCTGTTTGGCTTTCGTAGTGGGGCGGAAGCGGTCGGCCGCACCCTGGATGGCGTGCTCCCTGCCAGTGCCGCCGCGCTCTCGGGCGAGGTGGGGGGTGTCGCCGCCTTGGAGGGCAGGATGTTCGAGGTTAGCCATTCGGCTCTGCGCGATCACGATGGCGTCGCGATCGGCACCATCTCGATCGCCCGCGACGTGACCGATCGGGTGGTCGCGGACTCGAGGCTGCAACGCCTGCAATCCGACCTGGCGCGCGCGGGCCGGCTCAGCGCCGTCGCCGCGATGGGGGCGGGCTTGGCGCACGAACTGCACCAACCCCTGTCAGCCGCGGCCAATTTCCTCGCCGCCGCCAAGCAGCGGCTCACCGCGGGCGCCAACACCCCCGCGTTGGAGGCGATGGCGGAGGCCTCGGCCCAGGTCCTGCGCACGGGCGAGATCGTCAAGCGGCTGCGGGGCTTCATCGGCGAGGCCGAAATGCAGGAGGTCGCCCTCGCGCCGCTGGTGCGGGAGGCCGCCGAGGCCGCGTGGCAGCACACGGGACCGACCGAAGCCCGGCTGAACTTTCAACTGGACGAGGCGCTGGACGCACTGGTCGACCCGGTCTCGATCCAGCAGGTCGTCTCCAACCTCGTCCGCAACGCGGCGGAGGCGGTGAACGGCAGCGGGGATGTTTGGGTCGTGCTGGAGCCGACTGCGGACGGGTCGGCGATGGTCAGCGTGATGGATAGCGGCGCCGGGATCGACGCCCAGGCGGCCGAGCGGCTGTTCGACGTGTTCGGCGGCAGCGGCAAGGAAGGTGGGCTGGGCGTGGGACTCGCGATCTGCCGCACCATCGTGTCTGCCCATGGCGGCTGGATCACGGCCGGCAACCACGCTCGCGGAGGGGCCGCGTTCATGTTCACCTTGCCCCCGCGCCCGCCCGCCCTCGCCGCACCCTCCACGAACGACCGTCAGGCGGCGTAGATGTCCGAACACCCCGTCCTGATTTACGTCGCCGACGACGACGATGGCGTCCGCCGCTCGCTCGAGATGTTGCTCGATGGCGCCGGGTATCGCGTTTCAGCCTTCGCGTCCGGGGAGGCGATGCTGGCCGGGCTCGACGCTGGCGAGTTACCCGCTTGCGCCGTGGTGGACGTGCGGATGGGCGACGGAATGATGACGGGGTTGGACGTGCAGCGCACCTTGGCATCGCGGCCGGGGATGGGGTTTCCCGTCATCATCGTCACCGGCCATGGCGACGTGCCGCTCGCGGTGGCGGCCATGCGCCTGGGCGTCAACAACTTTATCGAGAAGCCGTTTCCGCCCGATAGCCTGCTGGTTGCCGTCGCCGAGGCAGTTGCCGCCGTAGCCCCGCGTCCGCGCGAACTGCCGGCCCTGACCCCCCGCGAGAAGGCGGTGCTGACGGCGCTCGTCGGCGGTCTGTCCAACAAGGAGATCGCGCGCGAGTTGGGCATCAGCCACCGCACGGTCGAGGTGCACCGAGCCTCGCTCATGACCCGGCTCGGCGCCCGCAACCTGGCCGAAGCCGTCCGCATGGGCCTGGCCGCCGGGCTGAGCCAAGGAGCCTAACGCAACACCGTCATGCCAGGGCTTGACCCTGGTATGCGCGGGTCTGCGCAGACACCGGCCCAGCCGTGTTGGATTCAGGGGTGTCACGCACTTCCTGACGTCATCAGCCCAACCAAGTGGATACCAGGGTCAAGCCCTGGCATGACACTGGCACGGCGATCGCTTACTCCGCGGCTTGTAGCGTGATCGTGCTGGCACTCTGGCCCATGAGCAAATCGCGGAACGGGCCGTTGCTCCGCTCCAGCTGACCCGGCGTGCCGTCCTGCAGGATGCGGCCGGACTGCATCACCACGATCCGGTCGAACTCCTTCAACGTGGACAGGCGATGCGCCACCGCAATCACGGTGCGCCCCTGCATCAGCCGGTTCAACGCGCGCTGCACCGCCGCCTCCGACTCGCTGTCTAGCGCGCTGGTAGCCTCGTCCAGCAACAGGATCGGGGCATTGCGCAGAAACGCCCGCGCGATTGCCAGGCGCTGGCGCTGCCCACCCGACAGCTTGACCCCGCGGTCGCCGACGGGGGTGTCGTAACCCTCCGGCAATGCCTCGATGAACAGGCGGCAACAGGCAGCTTCGGCGGCGGCGCGCACCTCGGCGTCGGTGGCGTCCGGCCGGCCGTAGCGGATGTTTTCCAGCACCGAACGGTGGAACAGCGAAACGTCCTGCGGCACCACGCCAATTGCGTCCTGCAGGCTGCTCTGCGTCAGGTCCGCGATGTCGTGCCCGTCCACCAGGATCTGCCCCGACGGCACGTTGCGCAGCCGCTGCATGAGCGACAGTACAGTGGACTTGCCAGAGCCCGAGCGCCCGACCAGCCCGACGCGCGTGCCGGCCTCGATCGTCAGGCTGAAATGCTCCAGCACCGACTGGCTGCTCGAGGGGTAGGAGTAGGTGACGTCCTTGAATTCGACCCGGCCCCGCGCGCTGCTCAGCGTGCGCGCGCTGGCGGAATCCAGCAGCTCGTGCGGCAGCAGCAAGGTCGCCAGGGCCTCGGACAAGCGGGCGATGTGCTGGATGGTGTCCACCAGGGCCACCGCGAGGTCCCGCGTGCCGTGCAGGATGGTGAAGCCGAGGGTGGTGACCAGCACGACGTCGCCGGGGCTCGCCGTTCCGGCCTCCCACAGCATGATCGCCCAGGCGAGCAGCCCCGCCGTCAGCCCGGCCGTCACCGCCGCATGCAGCAGGCGCAGCTTCTCGAGGTAGCGCAGCGAGCGGCCGCGGGCGCTCATCTCCTGCTCTACCCGGTCGCTGAAGCGCTGCCGCTCGCGCATGGTGGCGCCGAACGCACGCACCAGCGGCATGTTGTTGATAACGTCCACCAATTCGCCATCCACGGCGGCGGCGTCGGCGGCGTATTTGTGATGCAGCGGCCTGCCGCGTTCCGCCAGGCGGCTCAGCCCATAGGCCAACAGGCCCGACACCACCACCAGCGCCAGCGCCATCAGCGGGCTGACCGTCAGCATCACGGCGATCGACCCGGCCACCGCCAGCAAGGGCGGCAGCACGTTCCACGCAAACGTGTTCTCCACCGTGTAGATCGCATTTCCGGTCGCCGTGATCCGCCCCGCCAGCGTGCCGGGCGGACGATCGGCGAAGTAGGCCGGCGAGTGCCCGGTCAAGTGATGGAACAGGTCGCGTCGCAGATCGCCCGTGACGGAGACGAAACTGTGCGAGGCGACCCAGCCGCCCACTCGCCAAAGCATGTTGTCCGCCGCGATCAGCCCGGCGAGCAAGCCAAACGCTGCCCAGACCGGCCCGTGCGCCCCCGCCGTCAGCGTATCGACCAGATGCTTCACCGAGTATTGCGACGCGATCGAGCAGCCCACCGCCAGGATCACGGACACCAGCACCGCCGCGTGCCCGAGCGCATGTCTGCGCACATAGCGGAGGATGAACGCCACGGGTCGTTGCGAAACGTCAACCGGCTGCGGATCGTCTCGGCCCATTCGCAAAACTCCTGTGCAATACGGACGCATATCGAGGCGTTTCGTGCTGCCAACATTTTCGTGATGGGTCACGTCTGCTGTCATGGCCCGTTAACCCATGATTGGCAGCTGATCGCGGCGATCCTGTGGCAGCACCGCCCTAATCATGCCTCGATCAAGCTTATGATGCGGTGCAGTAGAATGGAGACACCCCCACCGATGCGTATCGCGCAGATCGCTCCCCTCCACGAAGCCGTTCCGCCGAAGCTGTATGGCGGGACGGAGCGTGTCGTCTCGTTCCTGACGGAGGAGCTCGTCGAGATGGGCCACGAGGTCACCCTGTTCGCTAGCGGCGACAGCGTCACGTCCGCCAAGCTGGAGCCGATCTGGCCCCGCGCGCTGCGCCTCGACCCGGCGATCCGCGACCCGATCGCGCCGCACATGCTGCTGATGGAGGCCGTCCGCCGCCAAGCCGAAGACTTCGATGTGCTGCATTTCCACATGGATTACTGGTCGTTCAGCCTGTTCGGCCGCCAGCGCACGCCGTTCGTCACCACGTTGCACGGCCGGCTCGACCTGCCGGAACTGCAGCCGGTGTTCAACATGTTCCCGAACGTGCCGGTGGTGTCGATCTCCGACAGCCAGCGCCGCCCGTTGCCGCAGGCGCATTATGTCGACACCGTTCTGCACGGACTGCCGAAGGACCTGCTGACGCCGCAGGGCAATCCGCAGGGCTACCTCGCCTTCCTCGGCCGCATGGCCCCGGAGAAGTGCCCGGACCGCGCCATCCGCATCGCCCAGGCGGCCGGCATGCCGATCAAGCTGGCGGCGAAGGTGGACGTTGCCGACAAGGTGTATTTCGACACTAAGATCCGCCATCTGCTGGATCTGCCCGGCGTCGAGATGATCGGCGAGATCAACGATAAGCAGAAGCCCGCCTTCCTCTCGGGCGCCGTCGGCCTGCTGATGCCGATCGATTGGCCCGAGCCGTTCGGCCTGGTGATGATCGAGGCGATGGCCTGTGGCACGCCCGTGATCGCGTTCAACCGCGGCTCCGTGCCGGAGATCGTGGAAGACGGCGTGACGGGCTTCATCGTCGAGGACGTGGAGAGCGCGATCGCCGCCGTCTCCCGTCTGCACACGTTGGACCGTGGCCGGGTTCGCGCCCGGTTCGAGGAGCGCTTCACCTCCCGCCGCATGGCGCAGGACTACCTGTCGGTCTACCGCACGCTCGCGGGCGAGGACCGGTCGGTGCTGCGCGCCATTCGGTGAGCGCTACGGAGGCGGTCGCCGCGCTGTGGCGCGGCGCCGGGCTTCCGGAGGACGCGCTCGGTTGGCTTCGGCTGACCGGGCGCGACCCGGTGCTACCGTCGTCGTTCGCCGTCGGCACGGCGGCGCAGGTGAGCCTCGCCGCTGCCGGGTTGGCGGCATCGTCCTACTGGCGCCTGCGCGGCGGCTCGGCGCAGGACGTATCCGTCGACATGCACGACGCCGCGGCCGAGTTCATCTCCGAGCGGCTGCTGAGCGTCGATGGCAAGCCACCGGCCGATCTGTGGGATCCGATCGCGGGGCTCTACCCGACCCGCGACGGTCACGTCCGCATCCACACGAACTTCCCCCACCACCGCGACGGCGTGTTGGCGTTGCTCGGCTGCGCCAATGACAAGCCGTCGGTGGCTGCCGCGCTGGCCGGCTGGTCGGCCCGGGCGTTCGAGGCCGCCGCCGCCGCCAAGGGCCTGTGCGTGACGGCTTTGCGCACGACGGCCGAGTGGCAGGCGTCGCCTCAGGGCCAGGCCGTCTCCGCGGACGTCGTGCGGATCGAGCGCATCGGTGACGCCCCTGCGTCGGCGCCAGCTGCAGCCGGGCGTCCGTTGTCGGGGCTGCGTGTCCTGGACCTGACCCGCATCATCGCCGGACCGGTCTGCACCCGCACCCTCGCCGCCCACGGTGCCGAGGTGTTGTCGGTCACCGGGCCACATTTGGCGTCGCTCCCCGCGCTGATCGTGGACACAGGCAGGGGTAAACGCGCCGCCAGCCTCGATCTGCGTGAGGCAGCGCAACGAGGCGTGTTGGCCGGCCTGGTGCGGGATGCCGACGTGTTCGTTCAGGGCTACCGGCCCGGCGGTCTGGCGGCGCTTGGCTTCGGCCCGCAGGATTTGGCGGCATTGCGGCCCGGCATCGTCGCCGCCTCCCTGACCGCGTATGGCGACGACGGTCCTTGGGCCGCCCGGCGGGGTTTCGATTCGCTGACCCAGACCGCATCCGGCTTCAACACCGACGAGCGCGACGCCGCCGGCGACGCGGCCCCGCGCCCACTGCCGTGCCAGGCGCTCGACCATGCCTCCGGCGCGCTGCTCGCGTTCGGCATCCTCGCCGCCCTGCACCGCCGCGCTACCGAAGGCGGCAGCTGGCAGGTTCGCGTGTCGCTGGCGGGAACGGGACGATGGCTGCACGGCCTGGGCCGGGTGCCGGATGGGTTCGCCGCGCCGGCCCCGGATTTCTCGGACACGCTGGAAACCAGCGACGCCCCGATCGGGCGCGTGACCGCCGCGCGCCACGCCGTTCGCATGAGTGCCACGCCGCCGGCCTGGACGTTGCCGACAGTTCCCATCGGCACCCACCCGGCACGCTGGACTTAGCAGATCCTCCCCCGATTTCGGGGGAGGTGGCGGCGAAGCCGACGGAGGGGGCGCCGGGCACCGAGCAAGCCCAAGAACTCAGGTAATCCACGGCGCGTGCCTGAAGTGCTGGGTGACGTAATCGATCAGCGCCGTCACCCGTGCGGGCCGCAACGTGCCGGGAGGTGTCACGACGTTCAGCGCGCCCGAGGACGCCGTCCACTCCGGCAGCAACTCGACCAGCGTGCCCTCGCGTAGCTGCCGCCAGACGACGAAGTCCGGCATCTTGGCCAGTCCCGCGCCAGCCAGCAGGGCGGGCAAGGCCAGATCGGCATTGTCCAACCGGAGCCGCCCGGTCACCCGGACGCTGCACTCGCCCAGTTGTGGGTGCTTGAAATGCCAGAGTTCGGGCGACGTAAGGTGGCTGAACACGAACACCTTGTGCCCGGCAAGATCCTGCGGATGGGACGGCGCACCGTACCGCTCCACATAGCCCGGGGAGGCGACGAGCGGCACGCGCACCGGGCACAGGGCGCGCGCCCGCAAATTGGAATCGCCGAGCACGCCGATGCGCAGGGCGACGTCGATGCCTTCAGCGATCAGGTCCACCAGCCGGTCGCTCAGCCTGATGTCGAGCGTCACCTCGGGGTAACGCTCGAGGAAGCCGGGTAGGATCACGCCGAGGTTCTGCACGCCGAACGACACCGGCGCCGCCATCCGAACCAGCCCGCGCGGCTGGCCGGTTTCGGAGGCGGCTTCGTCCTCGGCGGCCTCGCCCTCGGCCAGGATGCGCCGGGCCCGTTCCAACGACAGCCGGCCGCTTTCGGTGAGGGAGAGCCGGCGCGAGCTGCGGTGGAACAGCGGCGTGCCCAGCCGCGCCTCCAGCCGGGCGAGCGCCTTTGACACGGTGGCCTTTGCCAAACCGAGTTCTGCCGCCGCGCGCGAGAACGAGCCGAGGTCGGCGACCCGCGCGAAGATCGCCCATGCCTCCAGGTCGGGGAGCCGGGTCATGCCGTTTCCAGAAACGATGCGTTTCCATCGTAGCCGTTTCTATGCCGTTCGACAGGGGCCATCTTGCACTCAACCGAAACCGGATTGGTTCGGCAGGAGCAGTTTCGATGATCGATGTTCGTCCTTTCGACAGCCTGGGCGGTGCGAACCATGGCTGGTTGGACGCCAAGCACCATTTTTCGTTCGGCGGCTATCGCGACGGCGGGCGCATGGGCTGGGGCAGCCTGCGCGTCTGGAACGATGACTTGATCGCGCCCAAGACCGGCTTCCCGCCGCATCCGCACTCCGATATGGAGATCATCACCTATGTCCGCGAGGGCGCCATCACGCATCAGGACAACCAGGGCAACCAGGGCCGGACGGAGGCGGGCGACGTGCAGGTGATGTCCGCCGGGTCGGGCATCGCGCACTCGGAATACAATAAGGAGGACGCCAACACGCGCATCTTCCAGATCTGGATCACTCCCGACTCCCGTGGCGCGCCGCCGTCCTGGGGCGCCAAGCCGTTTCCAAAAGGGGATCGCTCCGGCCGTTTCGTCACCCTGGCCAGCGGCCTGCCCGGCGATACCGACGCACTGCCGATCCGCACCGCAGCCCGCGTGGCCGGGGCTAGTCTGAAGGCCGGCGAGACGGCGACCTATGCGCTCGGGGCGGGGCGGCACGGCTACCTGGTGCCCTCGACCGGCACGATCGAGGTGAACGGCGTGCGCGCCAACACCCGCGATGGCGTGGCGATCAAGGACGAAGCGACCTTGACGGTGACCGCGATCGAAGACGCCGAAATCGTCCTCGTCGACGCGGCCTGATCCTCAATTCCTAGGAGACTGCATGATGGCGAAAGTTTTGGTGCTGTACTATTCGAGCTACGGGCATATCGAGACGATGGCCGACGCCGTGGCAGCCGGCGCGCGGGAGGCGGGCGCCACGGTGGACATCCGCCGCGTGCCGGAGACCGCGCCCGAGGAGGTGGCCCGCGGTGCCCATTTCAAGCTGGACCAGGCAGCGCCGGTTGCCACGGTCTCCGAGCTCGAGGGCTATGACGCGATCATCGTGGGCACGCCGACCCGTTACGGCCGGGTTCCCGCGCAGATCGCGAGCTTCTTCGACCAGGCGGGTGGGCTTTGGATGCGCGGGGCGCTGAACGGCAAGGTGGGCGCGGCGTTCGTCTCCACCGCCAGCCAGCACGGCGGGCAGGAGACGACGCTGTTCTCCGTTATCACCAACCTGATGCATTTCGGCATGGTGATCGTGGGGCTGCCCTACTCGTTTCAGGGCCAGTTGAAGCTGGACGAGGTGTCCGGCGGCAGCCCGTACGGCGCCACCA
>CAXTCJ010000054.1:0-32167 GCA_964242215.1 uncultured Acetobacteraceae bacterium
ACACGCTGGAGCGGGCCTATCTGGCCACCTACGTCCCGGGCGTGGATGACGGTCCGGAGTGGGATGCAGCCGAGGCCGACCGTGACCGGATTGGGGATGCCCAGGAACCGCTGGCAGACCGCATCTGTGAACTGCGAGCGGTCACCCGACAGGGGCAAGTAGCCCGCGCCCACAGCCTCGCCCTCTGGGATGCGGAGTTGATGAAGCCCAGGGACGACATAATGGCCAGTTCACGCAGGCGATCGTGCGGGATCTGATCGGGTAATCGGGCCGGACTTCGCCTGCAGCAGCGCATGCCTTACGGCCGAGCACCGGGATTGGCACGTGCATCACGTAATACAAACGGATGACGACACGTCCGTCATTTTGGTGTCTCAGTGCTTGTGCCTTGCTCGCCTCAAGCTGACAAGCCGAATTGGAGTCATAAAATGACGAGCTACGTCGAGAGCTCAGGAGAACCGCAGGCGACGAATCTGACGCTTCTCAGCGGAGACACGTTGACCCTACTGGCCGGCGGCTCTGCCCTGGATACAACGGTCAGCAGCGGCGGTCGCGTTTTCGTCTCCTCCGGCGGCTCGGTCACCGGCTCGACGGTGAGCACGGGCGGCGGCGAGGTGGTCTCCGGCGGGGGTTCGGCGTCGGACGCCACGCTCATGTCTGGCGGCCAGCAGGACGTCGTTCTCGGCGGAGTCGCTACAGGCACGACCGTCGGCTATTTCGGCGTGCAATACCTCGCCGCCGGCGGCGTCGGCAGCGGGACGGTCATCAGCAGCGGAGGCTACGTGATCATCTCCGCCGGGGGGATCGGCAGCGGCCTGATAGTGAGCAGCGGCGGCATCGAAACCGTTTCGGCAGGCGGCTTGGCAAGCGCAACCGTCGTGAGCAGCGGCGGAGACGAGTATGTCCTCGGCGGAACAACATCGGGCACCATCGTCTTGTCCGGCGGGGAGCAACTTTTATTCTTCGGTTCCGGAGCAGTCAGCGGAACGCAGGTCCAGGCGGGTGGTCTCGAGGACATCGGCGAAGGCCGCACGAATATCGGCGGGTTCTCCCTCGGCGTCGTGTCGGTTACGTCGGGCGCCACCGACAGGGGCAGCACGCTCGGAGCCGGCGGCGTGGAGATCGCGATGTCAGGGGCGACCGTGGACGATCTCACCGTCCAGACCGGCGCCACTCTCATCGTGCTCCCTGGTGCCGTCGCGAGTGGGACACAGCTGTCGGGCGGCTCCGTCGTGTCGACCGGGATCCTGCTGTCTTCGACGGCCGGCTACCAGGTTCTTGGTAACACGACGACCGGCCTCGTGGTGGCTTCGGGCGTCCTTGCCGAAGTTCTGTCGGGCGGTGTCGCCACCGGCTCAGTCATCACCAGCGATGGCGACGAGCAGGTTTACTCAGGTGGCACCGCCAGCGCGACCGTCGTGAGCGCATCTGGCCTACTAGACATCCTGTCGGGCGGGTCGGCTTACGGCTTGACGCTAAGCAGCGGCGCCGACGCCTACCTGGAGTCTGGTGGCGTGCTGAGTCTGGCCACAATCAGCAATCATGGCGAGCTGGAACAACTATACGGTGGCGTAGCGACTAGTGTCACGGTCGACAGCGGTGGCGGGTTCTACACCTTCGGTGCGAGCAACGATATCGCCACGACGATCAACGGCGGCGGCAGCTACCACCAGGATGGTGGGACCGCGACCGGGACCATCGCCAATGGCGGCCAGTATTATATCGATAACGCCACGGCATCCGGAGCGCTGATCGAGAACGCCGGTTTCGAGGTGATCTCGTATGGTGCGCAGACCTACGGGACGCTGGTGATGAGCGGTGGCACCGAGACCGTGTCCTCGCATGGGAACGCCAGCGGCAGCATCATCGGCAATGGCGGCTTCCAGGTCGTGTCGCTGGGCGGCACCGCCGAGATGACGACCATCGGCAGCGGCGGGACCCAGGTCTACGACCCAAGTGCCACGATCATCAGCTCGATCCCGCAGATCGGCGGCTCGATCGATGTCAGCTTTCTCGCCTACGTGAGCGATGGGACGGCAACCGTCGATGCCAGCGACAATTTGGTCGTGGCTGAACAGGGCGAAGTAAAAATCCAGCTGTATGGCGCGTACACCAACGCAGTGTTCGCGACGGCGTCGGACGGGATGTCCGGCACCCTCGTCACCCTGCAGAGCGTGCCCTGCTACTGCCTCGGCACCCTGATCATGACCAGCCAAGGCGAGACCCCGGTCGAGACCCTGGCGATTGGCGATCTGGTGGTCACCGCCTCCGGCGAGCACCGCCCCATCAAATGGATCGGCTGCCGCAGCTACGCTGGACGCTTCCTGGCCGCCAATCCGAACGTGCAGCCGATCCGTTTCCGTGCGGGGTCGCTCGGCGACGGCCTGCCCCGCCGCGACCTGCTTGTCTCGCCCGAACACGCGATGTTCCTCGACGACCTGCTGGTTCCGGCGCGCTGCTTGGTGAACCGGTCGACCATCGTGCAGGAACGCGGGCTGGACCGCGTCGACTACTTTCACGTCGAGCTCGACCGTCACGATGTGCTGCTCGCCGAGGGCGCTCCGTCAGAAAGCTTCATGGACGACGACAGCCGCGGCGTGTTCCACAATGCGTCCGAGTTCACGGCGCTGTATCCGGACGCATCGGAGCCTGCCCGTTTCTGCGCGCCTAAGATGGATGACGGCTACGACCTGGAGGCGATCCGGCGGCGGTTGGCGGTGGTGGCATCGCAGCAGAACGAGGCGCGTCGCCAGCACGAGCCAGTCTGCCCGCCGCTCCAGCCGCACGTGGCGCTCGTAGCGGACCATGGCGGCGAGGAACTGATCGGTCATGTCGACGACCGAGAGCCGGCTCAGGTCAATCCGCTCGCGCTCGGCCAAGTCGAGCAGCAGGTCCAGCGACCCGTCGAACCCGTCGAGGCGCAGCTCGGGCGTGTCGGGAACCCGGGGCGGACTGTCCCAATCGTCCCAGAGGGCGTCCGGCAGCGGGTCGGCCAGCTGCGCTTCGCCCTGGTCAGCCATCGTCGTAGCAGGGCCGCACGGTGAGCACGAGTTTCGGCCAATCCCGCCGAAGCCGCATGATCGCCTGCCACGGTGTCCAGTCGGCCGACCGGAACTCGTAGACGATCTCCGCCTTGCGGCGGAGCCGGTGGTCGCTGCCCTCCTCGCGGATACGAACGGTGCGAAGCTGGGTGGTGCCCCAATGCGCCCGCAGCCAGTCCTGAGCGTGCGGAGCGTCCTCGCCCAGCTGCAGGATGCCGTCCGGGATCGGCACCAGCCGGTGCAGGTCAAAGGGGCAGAGACCAGGCTCGCGCCAGCGCGCCAGTAGCCGGTCGTGCCGAGCGGCGATCACCTCGCGGAGCTGCCGCGCCAGCATCCGCGCCTCAGGGCCGGCCGACGCCATCGGCGCGAACAGGCGCGCCTCCTCCTGGTCGAGATCGAGGTGCCAGGGCACCCCGCCGGTGCCGCGCGCGACGTCTCGGAACCGCGCCACATCGCCGGCAGGTCCGCTCACCGTCAGCGGGTTCAGCAGCCAATCGGTGCCCGCCGGTGCGTCGCGATTGGCACCCACGGCTTCGCCGAAAGCCCCCTGCCCTTCCTGGCCGCTCTCCGTCTGGCGCGCAGGCTTGGCCATCATGGTCAGAGGTCGAGCAGGCGGGCCGGGTTGTCCCCCGTGATGCGCGCCCGCTTGCGGTAGCTGCGCATCGTCGACAGGTCGCCGTGCCGCGTGTGCGCCGCCACCTGCTCGTCGGGTGCGCCGGCGAGGTACGCCTCGGTGATCAAGCCCGCGCGCAACCCGTGCGGCGAAAGGCGCTCACTCGCGTGCACCGTCAGCTTGGCAAGCTTGGCCCGGCTCAGCAGGAGGTGGCGCACGCCGGCCCCGGTCAGTCGCTCCTCCAGGGTCCCGTGCGCCGTGACGCTGCGGAACACCGGCCCGCGCCGGATCTTCGCGCGTCGCAACCAAGCCTCCAGCGCGCGCACCGGGCAGGTTTCGCTGGCAGCTTTGTCGGCGCCGCGCATGCGCGGCAGTGTGACGTCCGCCCCCTTGCCGGCCTGGTCGCCCTTGCTGCGGGGGAGGTGGACCACCACGCAGTCCGCCTCGAAGCGGAGGTGGTGCACGTCGATGGCCACCAGCTCCGAGCGGCGAAAGGCGCCGGCGAAGCCGACGAGGAACAGCGCGCGGTCCCGCAGCCCGGCGAGGTCCTGGGCGCAGCCGGCGATCAGGCGCTTGACCTCGACCGAGGTCAGCGCCGCCGACGGCCGGACCGGCTTGCCGTGAGCACGGCCGATGCCGGCCAGGGTCTCGCGGATCGCCGGATGGGCGCCCGACCAGGTCAGGCCGCGCCGTCGATGGTGGTAGGCGATGGCGGCCAGGCGTCCACGCAAAGCGCTCTTGCCGATCGTCCCGGCGAGGCTGGCGATGTAGGCGGCGACCAGCACGGGGTGGGTTGGCAGAGCATTGGCATCGGCCCCCTGCTCCCGGCACCAGGTGGTGAAGACGTCCCAGTCCCTGATGTAAGCGGCGCGCGTGGCGGGCGCGATCGCGTCCGCGGCGTAGTCCGCGGCAGCAGTGACGGCCTCCCCGAGCTTGCCCTCCAGCAGGCCACGAAGCTCGTCCGACAACGGATGTGAGCGCGCCAGCCGCGACACCACGGTCAGTGCGCGGGCGGCATCGGGTGCCGATGTCGACGAAGCTGCCGCCGGCGCGCTGGAGGCTGGCAGCAGGACCTCGCCGGGGCCGTCGGAAGCGATCGGGTCAGACACGGACGGCATCTCCTCCCGAGTGCCCAAAAACCTTTCCGGTCGCCCTTCCCTGCCCTATAATCCGGACATGGACAGCGTGACCCTTCCTCCCGACCTGGAGCAGTTTGCGACCGAGGCCGTCGCTGCTGGACGGTTCCGGGATGTGAGTGAGGTCGTGGCAGCCGGGATCGGCTTGCTGCGCCGACAGGATGCTGCTCGAGCCGAGTTGCTCGCCTCGGTCATCGCGGCCGAGCAGGAGGGCGACCGACACGGCTATCTGCCCCTTGAGGCGGTCGAGCGGGAGATGGACGAGGTGATCACCCGCGCGGCTCGCCGGAGCGCTTGACCCCGAATTTTTTCGGTCCCGTTGCGCGCGACGATCTGGCTCAGGCGCTTGCATGGATTGCGCGCGACAATGAGTTTGCCGCCCGGGCCATGCTGCAGGCGACTTTGCAGAGCGCGCGTCGCATCGTCGAACGGCCGATGCTGGGGCGAGTCCGACCCGAGCTGTTGCCTGCCCCTTACCGGTTCTGGCGCGTGGTCGGCTTCCCATACCTGCTGGTCTACAACGCCGAGCGCCAGCCGCCCGTCGTGCTCCGCGTGCTGCATATGGCGCGCGACCTAGCGCCGCTGCTGACGGGCATTCCTGACCAGGAGGATGGCTCGGCAGACTAGCCTTTGCGTCGGCGACGCAGCTTGCCGAAACCCTGGCTAACGACACTTCCTCAGCAGAGCCGCAGCGGCGCCTAAGCCATTGAAATACACGTCTTCCTCTCCGGGCGCCACGCCCTGCCTCACCTCAGCGGCGGCCTATTCGAGCCCTTGCTGCCGGCCGAAGCACCCTACGCGGGCGCCTCGAATTGTGGCAACTGCCCGTTTGCTCCTACGAGCTTACGAAAAGGGGTGTTTTCGGGAGTGAGTATTTGCTTATGTAAAATGTTTATTTGCAGCAACACGCGTCATGGCCGCTTTTGATTTACGGTTCGGACCTTTGTACGTCAGGCGGCTTCGCGGTCTGATGGGCCGAGAGCGGACTGTCGGCTTTCGACGTGGCCGCGGGACAGCAGACGCTGGGATCGTGCGGCCTGACAGCCCTGGGAGGCAACGAGCATTCCGGTGCCTGTCCAGTCCCGGACCTATGCGGCGACGAGCGCTCCGATCTGGGTCCGGGCGGCCGACATTGCAGCAGCGTCCTGCTCGGGTCCGTAAGCCACGCCCTCGGCCCGCACGACTTCGATGTCGCTAATGCCCAAGAAGCCCAGCAAAGCCTTCAGATAGGTCGCAAGATGCTCGTTGGGAGCAAACGGCCCTTGCGAGTAGACGCCACCGGATGACAGCGCCAGGTAGGCCTTGCCGGTCAGCAAACCCTGCGGGCCGCTTGCCGTGTATTTGAACGTCTGCCCGGCGATCGCAACATGGTCGATCCACGCCTTGAGGGTGGAGGGAACCGTGAAGTTGTACATTGGCGAGCCGATGACGATGACATCGGCGGCCTTGAGCTCGCCGACCAGCTCTCTGGACCGGGCCATTGTTGCCGTGAGCGAGGCATCCTTTTCGCCCTCAGGTGCCCACGCCTGACGAATGGTCATGTCCACATGGGGAAGACGATCGACCACCACGTCGCGGTATACGACCGAGGCTCCCGGGTTGGCCGCCTTCAACTTGTCGACCAGCTCCGCTGAAAGACGACGTGAATGGGAGGCCGCGGCGTCGCTGGCGCTTGCGTCGATGTGCAGGATGTTCATGGGTTGATCTCTTATGCGGTCACCGGGATGGTGCCGATCCGTAACCGAGGCTAAATGGAGCACCGCATTCGCGCTCGCAAGAAGGCACACTGATGGAACCCGGGCACACCGATGTCACCGCCCACACGGCCGAACCGCTGGAGTCGCCCGGCCGTCACACGACTGCCCGGTGCAGAGCGGTTAACAGCATCCTGGCCCGGATCGGCGACAAGTGGAGTGTGCTGGTCGTGGTGTCGCTTGCCGACGACACGTTCAGGTTCAACGAGCTGAAGCGGTTAGTCGACGGCATTTCGCAGCGGATGCTGACCTTGACGCTACGCGGCCTGGAGCGAGACGGGCTCGTGGAACGCACATTCTATCCGACTATTCCGCCCAAGGTCAGCTACGCCCTCACCGAACTCGGCCGTTCGCTGCGGGAGCCGGTGGGCGCGCTGGGCCAGTGGGCGATCGAGCATCGTGGAACGGTCGAGCGGTCCCGCCAGCTTTACGATCGCAGGAGTGGGGAGGGAGACGCCGTACCGCATAGCGGCCAGCGATGAGCGGTCCTCTGGGATGCACGGCGGCGACATGGCCCAAGGCTGAACGGTGCCAGCCCATTCCTCATCCAACCGCTCTCGCGGAGTGATGGATATCCGCTGTGCCCGATTGACCGCCAGTGCCGGAATGCAAAAAGGATCAGCCACCGCTACCAGCACCCGCCTGGCTATCGCCAGTGGGCCGGTAACGAACTGGCTGCTTTGTAGAACTAAGGTGCGGTAAGCGGACGTTTATCTCGTCTAGGATCGGTCCGTCAGATCCGCCTACTCACGCACCATGTCAATGAACGCCCGGAGTGTCGCTGGTACCTGCCGCCGACCTGGGTAGTAGAGGTAGAACCTTGGTGCGACGGGACACCAGTCCTCTAGAACCCGTTCGAGAGCACCGCGTGCGACGTGCTCGGTGACGAGCTCCTCGAAGACGAACGCCAGGCCCACGCCGTCCAGCGCCGCCCGGATCATCAGCGCGGTGTTGTCGGCCACCAGTGGTCCGCCCACCTCGAGTTCCAGCATCTCGCCCTCGCGTGCGAACTCCCAGGCATAGCGGGACCCGTTTGGGTACCGCCGTTCGATGCAGCGGTGGCTCCCCAAGTCGTGCGGCATCACCGGACGATCGCGGCCCGCGAAATAGGACGGGGCGCCGACCACGGCGAAGCGGCGCGCCGGGCCAACCGGGAATGCGATCATGCCTGGCGACAGCCGGCGGTCTCGGCGGATGCCGGCATCGAAGCCCTCGGCTACGATGTCGGCAAGGCCGTCGAAGCTGACGACCTCCAGCCTGATTTCGGGGTAGGCCGACAGGAACCGCCCGATCACCGGTTCGAGGATCAGCGTGGCGGCGATATGCGGGACGTTCAGCCGCAGCAACCCCGACGGCCGGGCGCTCGATGCCCGGGCGTTGCCGAGCGCTTCCGCCACCTCCCCCAGAGCCGGGCCGAGCCGCTCGAGCAGCTCGCGGCCTGCCTGGGTCAAGCCGACACTGCGGCTTGTGCGATGGAACAGGCGCACGCCGAGCATGTCCTCCAGCCCGCGGATAAGATGGCTGAACGCCGACGCGCTGACTCCCCGCTCCGCGGCAGCCCTGCGGAAATTGCCGAGGCGTGCGACCGAGACGAACGACTGCAGGGTGGCGAGGCTGGGATCGCCCGATGATGAGACGGTCTTCATCCCAGCATTGAGCCGGTAAGCAATGTCCTCAGCAATCGCAAGCACCCAGCTCAAGACACGGCGCCGCGTCACGTGCGGTTGATTATGGGAGAGCGACGATGGCGAAGCTGCTGCGAGTCGGAATCATCGGGGCCAATCCGGATGGCGGCTGGGCACGGGAATCCCACATCCCCGCCCTGCAAGCCCTGCCCGGCCTTGCGCTCGCGGCAGTCGCAGGGCGGACCCGGCAGTCTGCCGCCGCGAGCGCACGCTGGTTCGGCGTAAGCAAGGCCTATGGCGATGCCGTCGAACTGTTCCGCGATCCGGAGATCGACCTGATCACGATCGCCGTGACACTGCCCGCACATCGCGAACTCCTGCTGGCTGCGCTACAAGCGGGCAAGCACGTCTACTGCGAGTATCCGCTCGGGCTCGACGTGCATGAAAGCCTGGAATTGGCGCGGGCTGCGGATGCGGCCGGGGTTCACGCCGCCATCGGCCTTCAGGCACGGGCCAACCCGGCCGTGCGCCGGGCACAGGAGCTTCTGGCGGCCGCCGCCATCGGGCGTCCGCTAACGGCCAGAATGATCTCGACCACGGCGGGCTTCGGGCCCAACCCGGATTCTGCCGTCGCCTACACCGAGGATCCCGCGAACGGCGTGACCGTCATCACCATTCAGGCGGCCCACTCGATCGATCTTGCGATGGCGTTGCTGGGTGGCGTCGCCGAGTTCTCGGCACTGGCCACCACCCAGTTTCCAGCCATCCGGATCGGGGACGGAGAACCGCAGGCGCGCAAGACCCGGGATCACCTGCTCGTCCAGGCCCGGCTTTCCAGCGGAACGGCGCTCTCGGTCGAGGTCGCAGGGGGGCGTCCGCCCGAAACGCCGTTCCTGTTCGAGATCGTCGGAGATGCCGGTGTCATGACGCTGCGGGGCGGAGCACCACGGGGCTTCCAGTCGGGACGGCTGAGTCTGCTGGTCGACGGTGAAGCGCAGGCGGTCGACGAGGGAGGGCTGGCTTCCCTGTCCGATGCAGCGCTGAACGTCGCCGCCACGTACGCCTGCCTCCGCGAAGACATCGTCCGGGGAACGTCGACTGTCGCTGGCTTTTCGCACGCGGTCCGCCTCGCGCAGTTTATGGAGGACGCGGTGGTATCGTCGGATGACGGCAAACGCCGGACACGTGGCCACTGGCCATCGGCCTGACGGGCCGAACGCGGCCGGTTCGGACCGGCCAATTGGACCGGCGGCAGCTTCGGAAACCACGGGGGGGAACCGACATCGGCTGATTGCCCAACCTACATCCTGGCAGCCGGGAACGGGTGCAGCTAGGCGCTGCACGACGCAGCGCCCCACGCGACCTCACCGCACGCCACGCCAACATCGTAGGGAGGCGATCACAACGGGTAGCACGCCGAGCACACACACGGCGAACCATCCGCCCGATGACCAGCAAGCGCCGACCAGGACCGACATGACCGCGCCCCCGGAGAACATGGCGACCTGGTAGACCGCGTTCAGGCGTGTCCGGATTCCGGCATCGAGACCATAGAGGATGGTGCGGTTCGCGATGTCCACGATGGTCACGCTGATATCGAGGACGATAAGCCCCACCGCCATCCCGACCAGATGGCCCTTGAAGAACGCCAGCAGGATCCACGCGATTACCATCCCCGCGAGCCCCGCTCGCCGGGTCGCATGCGGTCCGGACCGGTCGACGGCCCGCCCGAACATCGGGGCGGCACTAACCGCGGCCGCCGCGACGAACGCCACCAGGCCGATGGATTGCGGTGTCCAGCCGAACGCCGGGCTCTGGAGGTAGAGCGTCACGCCCAGCCAGAACACGATGAACGAACCATAGCTGAGAGCGACGCACAGAGCGGCGGTGCGGAGTTCAGGGATGGTGCGAAGCAGATGCCACAGGGAGGCGATGAGGTCCCAATAGGGCACCCTGCCTGAAGAAGGCATCGCTGGTTCGGGCCTGACGATGCGGATGGAAACCCGGCTCCATCGTCATCATGCCGGCGGCGATCCAATATACCGCGCGCCAGCCGAGATGCGTCCCGATGATGCCCGAGGCGGTCCGGGCGAGCAGGATGCCGATGATGATGCCGCGCGTCAGCATGCCCGTGACCCGGCCGACCCGCGAGGCCGGCACGCGCAGGCTGACATAGGGCGGCAGGATATAGGGCGCGATGCCGAACAGACCGATCAACAGGGAGGCCGCCGCCACCGTCAGGGCC
Source organism: uncultured Acetobacteraceae bacterium (assembly GCA_964242215.1). Classification (GTDB taxonomy): domain Bacteria; phylum Pseudomonadota; class Alphaproteobacteria; order Acetobacterales; family Acetobacteraceae; genus LMUY01. The sequence continues at coordinate 10,415 of CAXTCJ010000054.1, forward strand.
GAGCTGCTTATGGCGAACAGGACCAGCGCCGCGACCTGGAAGGGAACGACCGTCAGGAGCAGCCTGCGCGCCGAGATGATGTCCCCGAGCGGCAACAGGAATGCCAGCCCGCATGCCAGGCCGATCTGGCTCAGGCGAGGCAAGATCCCAACCAAGCCGTTGGAGATGGAAAGCGCTCCTCCCACTTCGACGAGCAGAGGCTGGATGTAGTAGGGGTTCGCTACGGCAATGGCCGAGGCGACCGCCAGCAAGCCCACAGCGCGATCGCCGAGCGCGGCCGGGCTCGTCACCGGCAAGACCGGTCTCCGGTTATCGCCATCAGAGCGACTTGCTCCGGAGCCACGCGCGAATGGCTTGGATGTGGTCTGCCTTGCGTTCCAGCGGCAGCCAATGTCCGGCAGGCATGCTCGTCACCGACAGGTCCGCGCAGCCAGCGCGCATCGGGTCGGCAGCGGCCGGTTCGACAGGTGCCCGGCTGGCACTCCAGTTCAAGACGCCAGCCGTGGAAGCTCCCCGCCGTCACGTCTCTGCGCATTAAGGTGCTAACGCCCGCACGGACGCATGAAGGCTCAACGTTTCGACAGTGGCGGAACTCGGCTCGCGTCTCAGCCTTCCCATTGCCTTACGACCGGTCAGCAAGGCGCAGGTGTTTCTATGATCTTAGCTCAGCCTTCGTGACCGAGAAGAGTCCGCCCGAAGAGCTTGTGCTGGCTCTCCATGCCGAGGAGCTCGCGGTTGCAAAGCGTCGGGTGATACGCACGGTGCGGGTCGCCCGTGAGACACGCAGCCGCGATATACTGGTCGAAGAGGCACTGACCAGCACTGGTGTCGTCATTGAACGCGTTCCGATGGGGCGGTTCGTCGACACGATGCCGCCCGTTCGCCAGGAGGGCGACCTTACCATCCTGCCGGTGGTCGAGGAGGTCCTGGTGACCGAGCGCCGCCTTCGCTTGGTGGAGGAAGTTCGCATCCGCCGGGTGCACACCACTGCCACGCATGTCGAAACCGTCAAGCTGCGCGAGCAGCTTGTCGTGGTGACCCGGTCGGATCCGGTGATCCTGGAGGACGCGGCCTCTGTGGCCGCATCAGCTCACGTGCCTGCCACAATCCCGTCAACGAGGAATACACCCATGTCGAATGAGACGATTGTCGCCGTCTATGATACTGCCGCCCATGCCGAACTAGCCGTCAGCGATCTGTTGGCCGCCAACGTTCCACAGTCCAGCATTTCGCGTCACGCGGCCGAAGGCGTGTACTCGCCGGAAGCCACCTCCGTCACCACCCGCCGCACCGAGGAGCAGGGTGGTGGCTTCTGGTCCAACCTGTTCGGCGGCAGCAGCGACGACCACGCTGTCTACGACAATGCGCTGCAGAGCGGCGGCAATGTGGTGACCGTGGCCGGTGTGCCTGAGCATGACTTCGAGGCAGTCATGACCATCCTCGAGAAGCACAATCCCATCGACATCGACGAGCGAGCCGCAACCTATAGCGGTGCAGCTCCGATGACGGGCACCTCGTCTTTCGGCACAACGACGGTCGCGACCACCACGGGTATGACGGACGTAGGGATGGCTGGCTCCGACCTGGTCGGCTCCGATATCCGCTCCACGCAGCCCACGTCCACGGCCGGCCTGACGACCACGGCCGAACAGGGCGGCACCATCCAGCTCGCCGAGGAGCAACTCGCGGTTGGAAAACGCCTAATCAACCGCGGTGGCACGCGTGTGCGTCGCTACGTGGTGGAAACCCCAGTCGAGGAGAGCGTGACCCTTCACGAGGAGAAGGTGACCCTTGAGCGCCACCCGGTCACCGATGGTCGACCTGTAACCAACGCCGACTTCACCGACAAGACGATCGAACTGACCGAGACCGCGGAGGAGGCCGTCGTATCCAAGACCGCCCGCGTCGTGGAGGAGGTTTCGCTCGGGAAGACCGCGACTGATCGCACCGAGACGATCCGTGACACCATCCGCAAGGAAGAGGTCGAGATCGAGCAGCTTCCGGGGGACGCCGTCAAAACCTCGGCCAGCGGCACGCTGGACCCCCGCGCGCCGAAGGTTTGAGCCAGCCGGCCTGGCCGGCGCGCACCCGCGCCGGGCAGGCCGCGCACTTAGCATGGCCGTGGCCATTCGTCGGCGCCGTCCTCGTGCTGTTCGCCTACCACGTGATCACCAGCCGCTGAGAATGCTGCCGGGGTAATGTAGTGATGGATGCCAGGCTCCCACCACGCCGCGTCCGCGCGGCTCGCTGCACGGAGTTCACAATGGCAAGGGCACGTATGATCCTGCCGATGGCATTGGCGACCACCCTTTCCGGACAGCGCGGTCATTATTGTGTCAGCCGCATTCAACCCGTGGTTTCCCCGATGGCTCGTTCCGCGTAGCCGCGGATGGTAGACGTAGAGCGATTGACGACCCGGATGTGCGCTTGGGGATTGCGTCTAGCCCAGTAACGGGCAGTCTAGCATTTTGCAAACCATCGTTGTCATCGGGGGATCTGCCGGGGGGCTTGCACCTCTGCGGCAAATCGTGCGGGCATTTCGGCCCGGGTGCCGGGCTTCGGTCTTCGTCGTCATCCACACGGGCGCAAACCCCAGCCAACTGCCGACGATACTCGAGCGAGACGGCCCCATGGCCGCCGGTTTCGCAGCAGATGGCGAGCAGATCGTGGAGAGCCGCGTCTATGTCGCGCCTCCTGACTGCCACATGCTAGTGACCTGCAGCCATATCCAGCTGTCCCACGGCGCCAAGGTCCATTTCACCCGGCCAGCCGTCGACCCGCTGTTCACCTCGGCGGCCGCTGCTTTTGGCAACCGGGTCGTCGGCGTTATCCTCAGCGGAGGTGACGGGGACGGGACTGAAGGCTTGCGCGCGATCAAAATGAACGGCGGCGCCGCGTTGGTCCAAGACCCGGAGGAAGCGATGGTGCCGTCTATGCCGCACTCGGCCTTGATGTCGGCGTACCCAGATGGGCGCTTGCCTGTAGCGTTGCTCGCCAGGAGGGTGAGCGAACTCTCTTTCTAAACTTCAGGGCGGCAGACAACACCGACCCGAGCCGCGGCGTGCAGAGCTGCAACAACAGCTAAAAGTGATTCGCCGCGGACCTCCCCTGCGCTTGATGGAATTCGCCGCTAACGTGTCCGAGCGACCCCCGACGGGGCACCGATAGCAAGAGACCGACAGACGTTCATTTCTGGACAAAGGCCAAGTCTAGCTAGATGTTCGATGGAGGGCCGGCTGGAGGAGGATGAGAATGCCGTTTGATGTGACCCCGCCGTCCTCCGGTTTGTCCGGCGTCGAACGGTCCCGCCCGAACCTGCTGACTGGCGTGAAACGAGGCGTGTGCCGCACCTGCCCGGCCTGCGGCGTGGGGCCGCTGTTTCGGGGATATCTGGCCGTTCGCGAGACCTGCCCGGCCTGCGGCAATGACAATGAGCAGTACCCGTCCGACGACTTCGCTCCGTACGTCACGATATTCCTGGTGCTCCACCTTCTCGTGCCGGTGTTCGTCATCGCCGACCGGACCTGGGACCTGCCGCTCTGGATCGAGGCGGCCGTGACCGTGCCGGTCTTCCTGATTGCCACCATGGCGCTGCTGCCGTTCGCCAAGGGCGGAGTTATCGGGTTTTCCTGGGCGTTCGGCGTGACTCGGTCCGACCGGGCTGTAGCCGATGAACCGCCGTCGTAGGCGACGCCGCCTACAACTCGACTCGCGTGCCTAGTTCGACAACCCCTTTGGGCGGGATCTGAAACTCGTGATTTTCTGACGCGCACGCTTCAACGCATCGACACATCATTTCTCAGACCGCTACACGACCTTCAGCAGGTTTCTGCGCAGCAGATGCGATCGCCAAGTTTGCCAACGACGGCAGAATGGCAGGCTATAGTGGTCCTGCAGGAGCGCCCCTGCTGCCGGACCTCCCGACGGGCGAAGCTGGCAATCTGCCAGTCCGGGAACGGTGGTGTGGGAACACTACCACGGGCGAGGCCTTAACCTCGGTGCATCCCCCATTCAGCCCGACGAACCCACCCACCAAGCCGACGGGCGATGGCAATCAGAACGACCTCCGCCGCTCCACCCGCTCTACTCTTCAGTCAGCCTTGGCACTACCGATCACCATCCACGCGTGCAGCACGCCCAATCCCCAAAGCACGAAGCCAGGCAGGCCGAAAAGCAGCCAGCCTCCGAATGCCGCGACGTACAGGAAGGTGTTCAGCACTGCCGCGATCGGCCGCAGAGCAAGCAGGATGGCCAGGGGGCGAGCAGAAAATCGCGATGAAATAGCGCAATTGCGACGATTGCACGGCCGCAAGGAAGCGGGAAGAGCACTGGCCGCCGAGCCCCCACTCGCGCCAGCCTTCCAGAAGTTTTAGCGCCTGGACTCGCCGCGGTCTTAACGTGGGACAATTAGCGTCGCGCACAGAACATGATGTCGTCAAAGCTGTAAGATGGAGACGTGAGCATATTTTGGCGAGACTCAGAGGCCACGACGATGCCAGAAAAGCCCTAAGTCGCTGTCTTCACCTTCTTCGCCGCTAGACGTTCTTCCTGCACAGCCACCCTCAATTGTTCAAGCAGCTGCTGTTCCGCAGGCATGTTTTCGAACTGGCCGGCTTTGGCGAGTTGCACGATCTTCTTCGACTGCTCAGCATGCTGCCGTTCGAGCGTCGACGCGCTGCTGGGAAGAGGGGAAAAAGGGGACAGTCGAGTTGCCATGCTGCGATATCGCTCAGTCTGCACCTACATCAAGCCGGCGGCGAGGTTAAACGGACCCGGGATCATCCGGTCCGCGGCCTCCGATTCTGATAGCTGAGATCCCCGTTGAGTGTTCTCGTCCAGACTTGGTGTTGTGATATGTGGTTCGCCGTATCTGCAGGCCGCTTCGCCTTCCGTGTGAAACACCTCAGCTAGAAAGTGTTCGGCCATCCCGCCCTCAAATACACTCCGCGACACTGTTGCCGGTCTGGTGCCAAATGACATTTACTTTTGACGCTCCTGTAGGGATTTGAGCACCCCTCCATCATGCGCATTCGCGGCTGTTCCGGCAGGTTCGGAAACTACTCATGTGTGGTTTGGTGTTGATGCGCATGGAAGGGCATCAGGTAGTCGCGACGCAGAATTACGTGAGGGAACCAGGCAGGTGAGTGCGATCTTCTGCCCGGGTGCCCAAGCCCCCAAAATTCGTCACTGAAGACGAATGGCTTATCCGCTTAACATTTGCTGATTACTTGGCGGATGCTGGATACGAGGTCATCGAAGCTGGCACTGCTGAAGCTGCCCTCGCCATCCTGGAGAAGGATGCGGCGACAATTACCGCATTGATCACCGACGTGCGGCTTGGTGGTCGCATGGACGGCTTAGCATTGGCCCACCATGCCGCTCTCCACTGGCCGTGGATCAAGCTGTTGGTGGTGTCGGCAGAGACGCCAGTAAGGCTGGCCACCGCGCCGGTGAGCTGCGGCGTGATGCGCAAGCCTGTCGATATGGCAGACGTTGTGGCCAAGGTTCAAACCCTGACTGGTAAGCCGTGATCCTTTTCCGTTTGATCCTCGCTTACCAGCTTGAGCTGGCGATTTGCCGTCTAGAAGCATGGGAGTTTGCGCCAGTTCGGCCGCGGCTTAAACCGGAAGTGGACCCGGTGGCACAGGCACGCCGATGCGGCATGGCCGTCCATCCAGTTCAATAGATTTCCGCTGGCAGCCAACTAAGCCGGGTTCTCCTCTGCCGGTGCACCGCTCGGTGGTGGCGCCCCCAGGTCGTCCACCCGATCCAGCAAGGCGTTGATCAAGAAGCCGGATTGGCTGGAGCAACGATCGGGCACATTCGCAGTGCGAGTCGGGTCGCCGGCGCCGAGATGACCGTACAAACGACCGCCATCGCGACCAGGGCCGAGAACACGGTGTGGCCGATTACGCCGGCATCCGCCAGGATGGCGAGCACAAGCACCTCCATCAGCCCCTTGGTCTGCATCAGGCAGCCGAGCGCCAGTGCCTCCCGCCACGGCGTGCCGGTCAGCCGGGCCGGGATTGCTGTGCCGGCTACCTTGCCGGTAATGGTCGCTGCGGTTGTGACGGCGAGGATGCCGGCGAACACCCCGGACGCTGGATCGATGAATGCGCGAAGGCCGGTGACGACGAAGAAGAACGGCAACAGCACTGACGCAGCCAACGGCTCAATGCGCGTGATCAGCGAGGCGCGGACCGCGTCCGGTACGATCGCGCCGGCGGTGAACGCGCCGATGATGTAGCCGATGCCGATCGCGTCGGCGATGACGGCGGAGGAGATTGCCGCCGCGGTCACCACGACCAGCATCGCGTCAGAGCCAAAGCGACGGGCTATGAGCGCGAGGCCGGGCCGGACGACCGCGAGCATGAGCGAGAACCAAACCGCCGCCGCCGCGAGCGTGGCGAAACCCGCGATCAGGCTGCCACGCGCCAGGGCGAGGAGCACGGCCATCATCAGCCACAAAGCGACGTCGTTCGTCGCTGCAATCAGGAGTGCCGCCTGGCCGAGCGGCGTCGTGATGAGCTCCATCTCCCGCAGCACCGCCGCCAGCACAGGAAGCGCTGTGACGGCGATGCAGATCGCGATTGCCACGACAAACGCCGGGGCATCGGCCCGACTGCCAAGGGCACCCGGCACATGCCAGAGCATCCACCAGCCGGCGCCCAGCCCCAGCATGAACGGTGCGGCGATGCTGCCGACGATCGGCGGCCCGAGCCGGCGCAGCGCGGATCGCAACCCCGCGCCGTCGAGGTGCAGCCCGGACACCAGCACGTAGAGCAGCACACCCACTGTCGACAGGCCAGAAAGCGACCCCAATACCTCCGGTGGAAACAGCGCCGCGTAGGCCGCCGGCGCGACCCGCCCCAGGCCAGACGGGCCGAGGAGCACGCCTGCGAGAATCTGCAGCACGGCCAAGGGAGCAATGCGCCGCACGATGTCGATCCGCGAGATCAACCAGGGTCCAACGACCATGGCGAGGGTGACCAGTAGAAAGGCAATGCGTGCAGTCATCACGAAGCTGCAGCGTTTGGCACCACCAGCCGACGCTCGCCCGTCTCAGGGTGCCGGCGGATGACCATGGCGTTATTCGTCGGCGCCATGTTCCAGGTAGGTGCCGTGTTGGACACCGGGCCCGACGTGCCGGACAGGGCTCGGATCGCGTCCGGCGGAAGGTAGGAGGCGAAGCGGCCGCACATCGCGAAAGTATGGCAGAGGCAAGCGACAACTGCGAGTGTGGCCGTTGGCCCACCAAGGAACTTTGTAGGTTATCCTATGTTGTTCCTCCTAAGGACAGCTGAAGTTGTCCTCAAAGGAAACACACAATGAAAACGATCATCCTAGCGACAGCCGGGCTGTTGACGCTCGCATACCCGGCATTGGCTCAGAAGAATGCAACCACACTCGGATCAGAGACGACGCCAGGTAACGGCGCTGGAATGCCGAGCGCCTCAACGCCTGCTGGACAGGTGACCACGACTGGCGGCGCGAGCGCGTCCCCGGCTGCCACATCCGCTTTTTCGGCGTCACCGACGCAGCGGGCACCTACCGCAACGGCAGACAGCACAACAACGGGCACGACGGCCAAGTAATTACGCTGGGAGCCGCTGTGCTGCGCCGCACAAATAGCTTGCCAGCTAAGCGGCAGGATGGCTTACTCAATCTGCGGCGTTCGCGCCGCATTCTTGGACGTTTCCTCCCTAAACTTTGGCGGCATCGAGAGGTGCCGCCCTTCTTTTCACTGGGTGCAGGGGAGTCAACGGGGGTCAACGCCCGTTCTGAATCACAGGGCGCGTTGCGGTGCCGATCAGTTGCCCACCCCCGGTTTAGCCGGATCTGTTTAGGGCAGATTCCATGGCCGAGCATGTCAAAGGCGGTAGTGTGCCTGACGTGCTCGGCCACTTAGCCCGACGCGACAGCGCGGCCGGCGCCAGGTTCTCACCCGGCGGCGAGCGAAGAAGCAATGCGCGCGGGGCGCCGGACATGGGCGACTAACACCCGTTCCTGTTGGGTTTCAACTTTCGGCTACATAGCTTCGACGAACCCACGGCACCATCCTGCGAGCCAGGCGGCTCGCTCCCGGGCGAAGGTAATGTGAGGCGGGGCGCGGTAGAGCATTCCATTCCGCGCGGCCTGTTTGCCCACGGCAAAGAACCGGGCCCAGAGAGCAGCCGGTTCGGGATGCCCGCTTGTCAGCACGCTGCGCGCTGGCCGCGCCAACAAGTCGCTCATTGGGGTGAGCCGAGCAAAGCCCGAGTGGGTCAGGTGCTACGCGTTCACCTGATTGGACAGGGCGGGATGGGAGGCGGCACGACGCCGCAACTGAGTTTCAGTCATTCCGTCATCGAGCAGCCAGGCTTCGAGCTGACGGCGTGCGCGGAAGACGCGACTTTTCGCGGTGCCGACCGCAACCCCCGTTTGAGCCGCCAGCTCTTCGTAACTGATGCCATGCACCACAATCATGACCAGTGCCTCGCGCTGATCGGGCGGCAGTCGATCAAGGGCCTTGCCCAACTCCTTGAGTTGCAGGCTATGGCTCTGGCCTTCGCCGGTTGCAAACAACCCCTCCGGCACATCTGCAATGTCGGTGGTGTCGCGGCGCTTGCGTAGGTTGGAGATGAACCGATTGCGCAGAATGCGATGCATCCAGGCCGGGAAATTCGTGCCGGGGATGAACGTCTGAGACGCTGCCAGCGCGTTGCATACCGCGTCCTGGACGAGATCCTCGGCCGTTGTCCGATTGCGCGTCAGTGCCAGGGCCTGAATGCGCAGCTTGGGCAGAATAGCGATGACCTGATCATGAAATGCCCTGTCTGCTGTTGCCATGGCTGCTCTCTTCAAATGGTTCCGTCGAGCAATGACGAACGGCTCGCTAAGGTTACATTTAATAGTATCACTGGTCGTGAGCTTCTGGCGTCTACCCCAGTGGGCCCGCAACTTGAGCCAGAGGTTGACCAGGTAGTGCGGGCACACCAATGCCGAGCGTCCCCCCGGCGGGTTCTTCAGTCCGCAGTCAGCCGTCTGGTAGCCGGACCTGTCAGAAGGGTCTCAGCGCTGCCAGCGCCTATACGATACAGCCTTGCTGCGTCCGACCGTGGCGCCATGTGGATGCGGAACGTCTCAAGGCAATGAACCATGGCTAGGCTGCTTCCACGCCCCGGCTTGCTGACGGGGGTCGTCGTCGTCGTGTCCGTAACCAGCGGTATCGCATTTGGCGCAAGCGCGATGGTGGCGGCTCTTGCGGCCCGAATGGTCGCCCGTCGCATTGGGGGCAGAACATGATCCTGCTCTACTTGCCGTTCCTCGCGATGGTGCACTTCAGTTCGGGCGCGGCACTGGGCGGAATGGCCGTACTGTCAGCAAAGGCTTTGGCGGATATGCGACGACAGGATTGCTCTCGCTGAGCCGGGTTTGCTCCAGCGGGCGCATCGCTAAGCGGCGGCGCATTCGGATCGTCTACCGCCCGCCGCTACGCCGATCTCCTCCGAGACTGGGTTCCGGCCGCGCAGACCGGCACGGTGCAGCTGGCGACCTCGGACGAACGGCTCGCACACGAGACGCTGGCGCGCTTTCGGCTGACCGCCGAGCCCAGTGTGCTGGTCACGGTCGCGATGGCCTACGAGGGTCTGGACGCGCCGGAGGTGGCCGTGGTGGCGGCACTGACTCACATCCGGTCGCGCGCCTGGCTGGAGCAGATGATCGCCCCGGCGGACGCCCGCAGTCGCTTCGTAGTCCGGGATGCGTGTGGCGGATTGCTTGATGGAAGACCCAGCCCAGTTGGTGCGGAAAGGTCCTGGCTCGACGATCACCACCTTGATGCCGAGCGGGCCGACTTCCTGTGCCAGCGATTCGGACATGCCTTCGACGGCGTATTTGGTCGCGTGATAGTACCCGGTCGCCGGGAAGCTCGCGATGCCGCCGATGGAGGAGATGTTGACGATCGCCCCACTGTGGCGCGCCCGCATGCCGGGCAGCATGGCACGGGTCATGGCCACGAGCCCGAAGAAATTGGCCTCGAACATGTTCCGGACTTCGGGGTCCTCGCCCTCCTCGATTGCAGCCAGGTAGCCGTAGCCGGCGTTGTTCACCAGCACGTCGACTTGGCCGAAGCGGTAATGCGCCGCCTTCGCTGCCGCGGCGACTTGTCCCTTCTCCGTAACGTCGAGTTTGGAGGCGATGGCGTTGTCCTCGTGGCCTTGCACAAGGTCGGCAACCTGCGCCGGGTTGCGCGCGGTAACGACGGCGCGCCAGCCGCGTTCCAGCACCAGGCGTGCTAACTCGCGCCCGAAGCCGGTGGAGCAGCCGGTGATGAACCAGACCGGTGATGAGGATTGGGACATAGGATTATCCTGATTGTTGATGCACGCGACACGCCAGCGCAATGGAGATCGGGACACGCAACGATGGTCCGTCGCGTATCCCCGATAGAAACCCTAACCTGGCACCCCGTCCCGGGGTGACTAGGCCGCCGCGTAGCCGATCACGGCCTTGGTCTCCAGGAACTCCTCCAGCCCGAAATCGGCGTATTCGCGCCCGTTGCCCGACTGTTTGTAGCCGCCGAACGGCGCAGCCGAATCCCAAGCTGGATAGTTGATGTGGACATTGCCCGCCCGCATACGGGTCGCGACCCGGCGTGCATGGTCAAGGTCGCCAGATTGCACATAGGCGGCCAGGCCATACACCGTGTCGTTGGCCATCGCGATCACCTCCTCCTCGTCCTGGTAGGTGAGGATGGACAGCACCGGGCCGAAGATCTCCTCCCGCGCGATGCGCATGTCCTGGGTTACGTCCGCGAACACGGTTGGACGGATGTAGTAGCCGCGGTTGAGGTGCTCCGGCAGCCCGGTACCGCCGATCAGCACTTGGGCGCCTTCGTCGATACCGGACTGGATCAGGTCCTGGATCTTGTCATACTGCACCCGGCTGACGACGGGGCCGAGCTTATTGGCTTCGTCCCGCGGATCCCCGACGGTGAACTTGGACGCTGCGTCCTTGGCGATTGCATTCACCTCCTCGCTGCGTTCCTTCGGGACGAACATACGAGTCGGCGCATTGCAGGATTGGCCGCTGTTGTTGAACACACCCGCCACGCCTCTAGTGACGGCGGTGCGGAAATCAACGTCCGGCAGCAGGATGTTGGCAGACTTGCCGCCCAATTCCTGCGACACGCGCTTGACGGTATCGGCCGCCGCCTTGGCGACCAGGATGCCCGCGCGGGTCGAGCCGGTAAACGACATCATGTCGATGTCGGGATGCGCGGACATGGCGGCGCCGACCGTGGGGCCGTCGCCGTTTACCAGGTTGAACACGCCCTTGGGCACGCCTGCCTCATGCAGCGCCTCAGCCCAGATGATGGCGTTCAGCGGCGCAATCTCACTCGGCTTCAGCACCATCGTGCAACCGGCCGCCAGCGCCGGGGCCACCTTGCAGACGATCTGATTGATGGGCCAGTTCCAAGGCGTGATCAGCCCGCATACGCCGATCGGCTCCTTGGTGATCAGGGTGCCGCCGCGGATTTCGTCGAAGTGATAGTCCCGCAAGGTGGCAATCATCTGCGTCAGGTGGCCGACGCCGATCGCGGCCTGTGCGTTGCGGGCCAGCGAGATCGGCGCGCCCATCTCGCGCGACAGGATCTGCGCCACGTCCTCGTAGCGCGCCTTGTAGGCCGCCAGCACGCGCTCCAGCAGCGCCAGGCGGTCTTCGCGGCTGGTCTGGGAGTAGTTCGGGAACGCGGCCTTGGCAGCCGCCACGGCGCGGTCCACGTCGGCCGCGGAGCCGACCGCGATTTGGGTGAACGCCTCCTCGGTCGAGGGATCGATGACGTCGAGGAACGCCGGTGTCACGGGATCGACCCAGGCGCCGTCGATGTAGAACTTGCGGGCGTTGTCCATGGCAGTGTCGCCTCCTTCGTGGTGCCGGATGCCGTGAGCGTCACGAACGCGGTTCGCGAATGCCGCCCCGCGTTATGTCCGTTCGTATATGACAAACGTGCCAGAGGTCATGAGAGGCTGCAAGCTGCGGGCTTACCCCTCGCGGTGACGCTCGCGTGACCTGTGCGCCGTGGGATGGCTGCGCGCCCGGGAATGCCCTGTTGCGCGACAAATTCCGGAAGACCGTGCTGGCTGGCGTTCCGCGACTGCGATTGGAGCCTGGTGGACCTCAGTGCTGAATTTGCCCCAAGGGGGTGACGACGAGGCGCACGATGTCGCGCACGCTGCGCCCTGCCTTCTGGTCGCCTGGCACGACGACGCGCAGATGGTCTGGCCCGAGGGGCTTTCCATCCATCCGCTCCGCCAAGATCACCTGCTTGCCCTCGAAGTCAGGCGAGATCTCCCCCAAGCCGAGTACGGCGGTGTAACCGTCCCGACCGGTGAGGGAAACGATTTGGCGGACCTGTTCGCCCGGCTTCCCGGGGTCGACCACGTGCGCACGGTCAAGGACTGCCCACAGCAAAGGCCCGTCGAACACCGCCCGCCGTGCCCCGTGCTCCGTGCCAAACGCCACGGGGACCTGGATGGCGGGAAGATTTGCCACGTCCTCGGCCGTCATAGTGACCGGGGCAGCCGAACCGATCTGTATGGTGATCGTATTCCCGGAGCGGCTTGCGGCTCGGCCGCAAGGCAGGCGGCGCTGGCTGGCGCCAGTGCCAGCACGGCCGCCCCAAGCGCCGCAAACGTTCGGTTCGCCAGCATGCCTCGTTTAGACCGCGACCATCACGTCGGACGACTTGATCACCGCCGTCGCATCATCGCCAACCTTCAGCCCAAGATCGTCGATTGCCTCGTTGGTGATGGAGGAGTGGATTGTCACGCCATTGCCGATGTCGATATGAACGTGCCCGGTAGTCTGTCCCTTCACCACGGATGTGATTTTCCCTTTGATCTGATTACGAGCGCTGAGCTTCATGACGGTCATCCTGTTACAAGACTGTTCCAGTACTCCAGATTGAGCGCTATTGACAGCGAGCGGGTGCCGATTGGGCGGCTAGTTGGCACTTGAGCCTACGGGCACGAAGCCGTTCCGCGCTAAGATCGCCTGTCCATGTTCAGACATGACGAACACCGCGAAATGGTCGGCGTCAGGCTTGTCGGATAGCACGATCAAACCGTAGGCCGGTTCGACAGTGAGATCCGGCGGCAGGGCGATCGACGCAAGGCCCGGAACGTCGCGCATAACCCCGGCGCTGCCGCTGCAGTAACCCAGCATGATGTCGGCCTTGTCGGCGAGGAACACGCCCTGTACCTGTCCCTTTCCAGCGACGAACGGCTTGCTGTCGGGGCCTCCGACCAGTTTCAGGGCCTTGCTTTCCAGCTTTGCCTTTGCCCCTGGCTGCAATGTCTCCGCCCGGTCGAACACTGCCCAGGCGTAGTCCCCACCGGGGTCGGCGCCTGGGGTCGATGTCGCTAGCCGCACGGCAGGATCGAGCATCTTGTCGAGTAGGTTGCCAGGCGTCAGGCCAACGCTATCTCGCGCCAAGGCGCACATCGCGTTGCGGGTGAACATCACCACCGAGCGGCCTTCCCGCTCCTGAGCCAGGCGCCGCGGCTGCTGCATGTCAGCCGAGGCCAAGATATCGGCAGGCGCTCCTGCCTCGATGCGCTCGCGAAGCACTCCAGATGGACCGAAGACCGGGTCGGCCAATTGACCGGCGGGAATACGAGACGCCGCCAGCAACTCAGTCATGGCAGATGTCAGGCTGCCCGCAGCGTAGACGTGCAACAGATCATCGGCCAGCGCCGGCTTTGAGCCCGATATCAACGCCCCAAGGCCGAGCGCCACTAGCAAGGTGGATTTGATGTGCATTTCAACTCCGATGCGGCGTTGACAGTCGGCACTCGATCGAGCGCACGCTCTGTTGTAGTCACCCAGCTATATCGCTCATGCCATTGGTCGTCGAAACGTCAGAGAACGACTGTCCTCTGCTGGGGTCCGGGGGCAAAGCCTGGTCTCTTCGTCTAGCCAAAGGTGAAGCTGAACGCTTCGAGCCCAGCCTTTGGCACCGCCACCGTCATGATGTGCGGCTTGTAGTCGTTGCTGTCGAACAAGGTGTACAGGCGGCTCTCCTGCACCGTCACCGCCGGCTGCTTCTGTCCGTCCACGGCAACGTCCAGCGTCACGGGCTGCGCGCTACTGGCGACAAGAAAGACTTTGCCCGAGTTGAAGGCAAGTTGCACCGCGCCACTGCCGCCGACGAGGGTCGCGTTCTCCGGCGCCAAGTTCCAGGTGCCGACCAGGGCAAAGTGGTTGGGTAGTAGCGAACCGGGAGAGGTGTACGTTGCCTCCCCCTCCCGCGGCCGTTCCGGATTGGCCAGCATTTCCACCCGCGCGGTTCCGAAATACATTTCTGGTGAGCCGATGCGGGATAGGTCGGCGCCGTTATCCCGGGGCACGGCTGGCCCGGCGGCCAATAGCGAACGGATGGCGTTTTCCGTTTCGTCGTAACGGCCTTCGCCGAAATGCTTCAGCACGACGATCCCGTTGCGGTCGACCAGGTATTCGGCGGGCCAGTATTGGTTGGCGTAGGCCTGCCAGGTGGCCATCGCATTGTCCTGCGCCACCGGGTAGTGGATCCCGAAACGCCCGATTGCCGTCTGGACGTTGGCAGTCACCCGCTCGAACCCGAATTCCGGCGTGTGAACGCCAACCACCACGAGCCCTTTGTCCTTGTAGGTGTCATACCAGCGCGTGACGTAGGGCAGCGTGCGCAAGCAGTTGATGCAGGAGTAAGTCCAGAAGTCGATCAGCACGACTTTGCCGCGCAGCGCAGCCATCGTGAGCGGCGGCGAGTTGAGCCAGTTCGAAATACCGGCGAACTCAGGCGCCGGTCCATAATTACCAAGCTCACCGTCTGCCGCCGCACGGGAGGCGCCCGGCCAGGCAACCGCGCTGGCAGCAGCGGTCAGCAATGTGGAGCGGCGAGTGATAATGGGCATAATCATAAACCTACATTGGCGTCGGGATAGAAGTTGGACAGCCATACCGTTACGAGGGTGTCGTATTGGAAATACAACCCGACAGCGATCACGATCACTGCCACCCCGAAGGCTTGCTGCAGACGGCGCGTGTAACGGGCAAAGCTTCGCACACGCGTCGTGACGTATTGGCCGCCATAGGCAATGCCTAACATTGGGATACCGGATCCTATGGCATAGGCCAGTAGGAGCAGCCCCGACCACGCCAGGTCATGGGATGTGGCGACGACCGTAAGGATCGAGCCCAGCACCGGCCCGGCGCATGGCGTCCAGACAACGCCAAGCGTCATGCCAAGTAGTAGACCGCCCATGTTGCCTGCGCCTGCACCGGTGCCGAATGCGTGGGCCCGGTTCACGACGCCGTGCATGCGCGCCGCGAGTAGGCGGAACGGGTGAGGAAATATCATCAGCGCGCCGAACACGAGCAGGAGCGCGATGGCGATTTCCCGCAGCACCTCCTCCGACGCGCCAAGGCTCTCGGCAAACGCGCCGAACACGAGGGCCACGACGGCGAAGGAGACGACGAAGCCCAGCGTTATGAACGCCGGGCGTGCACGGCTTGTCTGGCCGACGGATGCCCCGAGCAGGATCGGCAACATCGGTAGGATGCACGGCGCCGCCACGGTCAAGACACCGGCCGCCAGCGCGAGGAGCAGAGCGCTCATACGAGCGGGAAACGGTTCTTAGTCGTCATTGCGAGCGAAACACGACAATCCAGGCACACGCGACGAATGCCGGTGGCACAGCCCTGGATCGCCGCGCCTCCGGCTCGCGATGACGGGGCAAGGCTGTCAGCGTGGCACGCAAACTGCGCACCGTCATTGGCGTCAAGCCGTCTTGATCCAGACGGCTTTCACGTTGAGATACTCCTCGACGTGCTGCTTGCCACTCTCCCGGCCGTATCCGCTCATCTTGTAGCCGCCGAACGGCACGGCCGGATCCATCGCCTGATAACAGTTGATCCACACCGACCCGGCGCGGATGCTGCGTGCCAGTTCGTGGGCCTTGCCAACATCCTTAGTCCACACACCACTGCCAAGGCCGAAGCTGGTCTTGTTGGCCCGCTGCGTCACTTCCTCGAAGTCGGTGAAGGGGATCGCGGATATTACCGGGCCGAAAATCTCCTCTTGGGCGATCCGCATGTCGTCATTCACGTCTGCGAACACCGTGGGCGGCACGAAATAGCCGTGTGCCATATCGCCGTCGGTCAAGCGTTCGCCACCCGAGAGCGGTCGCGCACCTTCCTGCCGTCCGATCGCAAGATAGCCCGTCACACGATCGAGCTGCTCGGTGGAGACAAGCGGGCCAACCTGCGTCGCCGGGTCACTGCTGTTGCCAACCTTGAGCGACTTGCTGAATTCGGCCACCCGGGCGGTGAACTCGTCGTAGATCTTGCGTTCCACGAACAGCCGCGTGCCCGCGCTGCAGATCTGGCCCGAATTGGCGAACACCGCCATGCCGGCGCCGGGCACCGCCGCATCCAGGTCGGCATCGGCAAACACGATGTCCGGTGACTTGCCGCCGAGCTCGAGCGAGACGCGCTTGAGGTTGCCGGCGGAAGCCTGGATGATTTTCTGCCCGGTCAAATGCGACCCAGTGAAGGCCACCTTGTCCACGTCCGGATGGCCGGATAGCGCGGCACCGGCGGTTTCGCCATAGCCGGTGACGACGTTCACCACCCCCGGGGGCACGCCTGCCTCCTGGCACAACTCTGCCAATCGCAGCGAGGTCAGCGGCGCTTCCTCTGCCGGCTTGAGAACGACGGTGCAGCCCGTCGCCAAAGCCGGGCCAATCTTCCAAATCGTTGCGGTGAGCGGTCCATTCCACGGAACGATCGCGCCCACCACGCCGACCGGCTCCTTCAAAGTGAAGCTGACGTATTCGCCCGGCAGCGAGTTCTCGATCGTCTCGCCGTGGATGGACGTGGCCTGCCCGGCATAGTAGCGCAGCATGCCCAGTGCGCGGAGGCGGTTGCCCTTCGTGCGGGTGATCGGCGCTCCCATATCGAGCGTGTCGAGGGCTGCGAGCTCGTCGAAGTTCGCCTCGACCAACTCGGCCAGCTTCAGCAGGAGGTTCTGCCTGTCGAACGGCTTGAACTTGCTCCACGGGCCGTTGAAGGCGCGGCGGGCGGCCTCGACAGCGCGATCGATGTCTTCGCTATCCCCTTCGGCGACGCTCGCCAGAACTTCGCCCGTCGAGGGATTGATCGTCTCGAACGTCTTGCCCGAAGCCGCCTCGACCCACTTGCCGTCGATGAACAGGCGCTTCGCCTTTCCGGTCAGGAATGGGTGCTTGTTCATGTCGATCGGCGTGATGACAGCCATGACGATCCTCCTCCGTGTTGGTGAATTAGGGTGTTGTCTCGTGGCAGATCTTTTCGTCCGCCATTCCGGCCAGCGCGGACAGGAACGAGCCAAGGCCGGACGAGCGCAGCGGTGACCACGGCTTGCCAAGTTGGCGGCATAGGCGCTTCACCGTCAGCGCCGCATCGTGACTGACGCAATCGACAGGGAACACGACGTGATCGGCTTGGCTGATCAACCCGGCCAGCAAGGACGGTTGGTCATGCCGCCCCCCATCGTGGGCGATCAGCTCCCCCCCTGCGGCCGCAAGGGCGTCGCGCATCTGTTCGACCGCGCCGGGTCGGCCGCCGACATACAGCACGCGTTCTGCCGGGAGTGCCGCCGGGACCGTGGCATCCTCGGTTTCGCCTTGGTCCTGTTCCAAGGCGCACAATTCCCGCAGAAGGGCATTGCGCTCACCAGTCAGGGCAGCGGCACGCGACTTCCATGCCTGGCTCGTTTCGGACGCCTCGGTCAACCGGTCTTCCGCTCGTTCCCGCCGGGCCCGCTCGGCCGTGAGCCGGGCTTGCAGATCACCCACCAAGCGGCGAAGAGCCGCGAGTTCGTCATTCGGCTCGGCCTTGCCGGCCTGTGTGACCTGCTCCGCGGCGAGCGAACTGAGGCGCCGGATGGTCGCGTCCCGCGATGTCACGGCTTCGCACAGCCGCACCTGTTGGCGTTCGACCTTGGCGAGCAGTTCGGCCTTCTCCGCTTCCAGCACGGCCAGGCGCTTGATGTCGGCGCGGTTGGCGGACCCGATAAGGTGCGACAACATGTGAACGTCGCCGAACGCCTGCCGTATGCCGATCGAGCCCACATCGGGGTGGGTCAGCACGGCCCAATACGCGCCGGGTATGTCACCAGCCTGCCGCGCCTCGCGCCACCGTTCCATCACGGTGGCCTCGCCTTGCAGCCGGGCAAACTGCTTGAGGACCAGTTGATGCCGCTGGTCGAGCGTCTTGTTCAGCAGTTTCGAGCACGCATTGTGCACCCCGCACAGGCCAACGGCTTCGGAGTGCAACTCGTGGTCGGTCAGGTGCCCGACGTCGCTCTTCGCGAACTTGCTCATGGCGCGGCGGAGTTCGCCGGTGGTCAGGCAGGTGCCGATGATCGAGCAATGGATAGAGCCGTTCAGCTCCCACAATTTGGCACGCTGGCGGGCTGGGGACGAGCACAGCGGACGGGGCTGTCTCTCCAGCGTGGCCAACATCTCGGCCGAGAGCGCGAAGCCTTTGACCGGGCCATGATGGGCACAAACTTCGGCGTGGCGGGGCAATGCGATCATGGCGTCGCGAGCGTCCTCATCCGATCACAGCCGCGCGCATGTCCAGGCTCCGTTATGCACGGACAGATATAACGACTCGATTTTCAGCGTGTCCAGCCCTGTGGTGGCGGGCCACCACCGACGTGACCCGGCTGCCTACCGCGCTCGCCGCTCGACGCGTTAGCGCGGCTACCGCGCCGCCGGCGGGGGCCTATAGCCGCTGGACTGCAGGATGCTGGCAACTTCCGGCGAGCGGAGGAATGTCATCAGCGTTTCGGCGGCGGTCCCCTCGGACTTGATCGTCACCGCGACCGGATAGACGATGGGCGGATGCGTCGCGTCCGGGAACGCTCCTACAATGCTGACGTTTCCAGCACCCTGGACGTCCGTCGCGAAAGCAATGGCCGCTGCCGCCTCGCCACGGTCGACCAGGAGGACAGCGCGCAGACTGTTCTCCGCGATGGCGAGCGACGCCTGAACGGCGGACCATGCACCAAGGCTTTGTAGACTTGCCTTGGCATAACGCCCCACCGGGTCACTATCCGGATCGCACATCGCGATCCGCCCACGTGCGACCAATGCCAGGATCGGCGCTGCATCGTGGACTTCGTGTGGCGGCGTATCGGACCGTGGACCAACCAGGACCAACTCGTTGCCCATGAGGTCGAGCCTGGTCTGCGGGCGGATCAGGCCCCGCCCCGCCGCCTCGTCCATCCAGTTCGGGTCTGCGGAGAGGAATATGTCGGCTAGGGCGCCCGCCGCAATTTGCTGCACGAGCACTGGCGTGGGCGCATACACAGCAATGGCGGCGCGACCGTGACGCGGTACGCCGACAGAACTTTCTCCAGCACGGTGCGGAAGGTTGCCGCTGCGTAGATCTGCACCGGCTCCTCAGCGGCACCACCAGCACAAGGGGCGACACTGGCAACGGACGCAAGGCGGATCAACAAACGACGTGACATGGCGCGGTGCAAAGGCTTCATCGAGCAAGCTTTCCTGCCGTGGGAGTGCCAAGAAGCACTCGGCATCCGAGTGGGGGACGTATCGGCGCCATAACGCAATCGGGCTAGGGCTTTGAGGATGGACATTTTCTCTCTGACGAATGCGGAGTGGCAGGCCGTCGAGTTGAGTTTGCTCGTCTCCACATCCAGCGTTGCCGTGTCCTTGATTCCAGCGATCTTTGTCGCTTGGCTCCTCGCCCGACCGCAAACGCGCCTGCGGTGGATCTTGGACGCAGTTGTGCACCTCCCGCTAGTGCTATCCCCCGTGCTCGTCGGATGGATGCTACTGCTGCTGTTTGGCGTCCGCGGGCCGTTAGGTTCGGTGTTGTGGACCTGGTTTGGCATACGCCTCGTCTTCACCACGGCCGGCGCCGTGCTGGCGACAGCGGTGATGACCTTCCCCCTGATCGTGCGCTCCGTCCGTCTGTCATTCGAGGCGCTCGACCCTTTGCTGGAGGCGGCCGCCCGCACCCTGGGTGCCAGCCCGTTCCGGCGCTTCGTGGCGGTCACGCTGCCACTTGTGGCTCCCGGCATTCTCTCGGGCGCGATCACGGCGTTTGCTGCCGGGCTGGGCGAGTTCGGAGCGGTCATCGTGTTCGTCGCCAACATCCCGGGACGTACGCAGACATTGCCGCTTGCGATCTACTCCGCAACTGAAATCCCGGGCGGAGAAGTCGCGGCAGCCAAGCTCGGGGGAGTGGCATTGCTATTGGCAGCGGCGAGCCTTCTGCTAGCAGACATCATCTCCCGCAGTCTCGCCCGCCGGCTTGGTGGATCGAGGGGCCGACACCCCTAGGTCATGCCCGCAGGGTTCTCCCCCATCTTGTTTGGGTGAATACTCCGTCCAGGCACACGCGAGAGGGTCGCCAGATGGTCCGCGAATCAGAAATCCGCCCGTCCGAAGTCGCTGTCCCGCCGCCGGATGCCAAGGATGCCGGGCTGGTTTTCATCGGCCTCATCCGGACGCCCTGGACATCGCGCATGGAGACGCCGCGGCAGGGCCGCCTTGATGGACCGGTCTGCCGGTTGGAGCTGTTCGAGCCATGGGCCGCCGCCCTGGCTGGCCTAGAACGTTACCAGCGAGCGGAGGTGATCTACTGGCTGCACCTCTCCCGGCGCGACCTGGTGTTGCAGAGCCCGGCCAACGACGGAACGGTGCACGGCACGTTCTCGCTCCGCTCCCCGGTGCGGCCCAACCCGCTCGGCACGTCGATCGTGCAGATCGTTGCCATCGAGGGGCCGACCGTGCTGGTCCAGGGTCTGGACTGCCTGGATGGCACGCCACTGCTGGACATCAAACCTGACCGAAGCCTGTTCACCCCGCTCGCCCCCGCACAGCACGGCGATTTCGAGACCCGGGACGGCAGCTAAGCGGCCGCTTGCTCCGCCACGATCGCCAGGCGCCGCCGGATCGTCTCCAGGGCCTCGCCATCCTCTACTCGCGGGGCACAGTAGCCATGCCCCGGCAGACCATCCGGATACAGCGCCTCGAACTCCCCAACGTTGTGGAACATGCCTCGGCTGTTGTCGTCGTGAAACGATTCCGACGGAGCACCCTCGGCGAGCAGGATATCGTGCGTGTCTAATTCGACATGGAAGTAGTCGACCCGATCGAGCCCGCGCTCCTGCACGATGCTGCTGCCATTCACCAGGCAGTCGGCTGGCACCAGCACGCCGTCGAGGAACATGGCATGCTTGGGCGACACCAGAAGGTCACGTTGCGGCAGGCCGGCGCCGAGAGACCCGGCGGCAAACCGGATTGGCTGCACCTGCGGATTGCCGCGCAGGAACCGCCCGGCATCCCGGCATAGCTACGGCGGCTAATCCATCGAACCGGGCGAGAGCGCCGCGAGCGGTCACGACGCGAATCCCGACGGTAAGCTGCTCGACGGGCACATCGCCAGAATCGCTCAGGATGCGGGTGCCCTGGCAGAAGCAGGCCACCGCGACAGTGATGTCCTGGATGTTGGAGTCGTATCGTCCGCCCTTGCTGTCGCCTGGGGCCGTGGACCGGAAAACCCCGCCATTGCCGCTGATCGACGGGTAGGTTCCGGTCCCATCATCATAGGCGACCAGGGCTACGGGGCCGCTGCGGTATGCCGGATCGATTTCACCGAGAGCGGCGTGCCGGTGAACGTATAAGTCTTCGACGCAGTCCCGGAGAGGAAGGT
>CAXTCJ010000055.1:0-31933 GCA_964242215.1 uncultured Acetobacteraceae bacterium
ACGAACGGCTCGTTGCGCATTTCGTCGCGATCGCGCCACGGGCTGTCGAAGCGCAGCGGGCGGCCTTCGGCGCGCGCCTTGTCACGGGCGGCGTCGATTTCCTCCTTGCTGGACCAGCAGCGATAGGCGTGGCCGCTCGCCAGCATGTCGTGGGCCACTTCGGCATGCCGGGCGGCGCGGGTGGACTGATAAACCTCCGGCTCGTCGCGCTCGAGTCCCAGCCAGTCGAGGCTGTCCAGGATCGCCTGGGTGAAGCCGGCGGTGGAGCGGGCACGGTCGGTGTCCTCCACGCGGAGCAGGAACTGGCCGCCGTGATGACGTGAAAACAAGTAGTTGAACAGGGCCGTTCGGGCGCCGCCGATGTGCAGCAACCCGGTGGGCGAAGGGGCGAAACGCGTGCGGACGGTCATGCTGACGGCCATAGCACGCTGGCGTGTGGCCTGGGGAGGGCAGCGGGACTAGGGTGCGCCTTGTGAACGCCATGGTATTCGCATTTCGGACCGTCAGACTGCCAGCGATCCCGTGCTGGCTGCTGGCTGTGGCCGAGGCGGAGCGGGGCCGGTTCATGCCGTGGCTGGCCGTCTTCATGGCAAGCGGCGTACTCGGCTACTTCATCTTGGGCCACGAGCCACCCCGATATGCCGGGCCCGTCCTGGTGCTCGGCGCGGTCAGCCTGGTCGTGCTGTTGCGGACACGTCAGCCGGGCCGGGCGATGTCGGTGGCGGTGTTGGCGGCCTGTGCCGGGTTCGCATCCGCGCAGTGGGCGACGGAGCGCGCGCCGCCGGTGCTCACTCTGCCGCGCAAGGCGGTGATGCTCAGTGCCACGATCGTTGGCATCGAGCAGCTGCCGGAGGGGCGCCGTCTGACGCTGGGCGGCGTGCATCTGGATGGTGGCCCGGCGTTGCCCCGTACCCTGCACCTGCGCCTGCGGGCGAGTGACGCGACGGTGCTGACGACCGGCGACCCGATCCAGGTGCGTTCCGTGCTGCACCGCCCGGCGCCGCCCGCCTATCCCGGCGCCTGGGACCTGCAGCGCGACGCGTATTTCTCCGGCCTGGGCGGGTCGGGCACGGCGCTCGGCCTGGTGCAGCGCCTGCCGGAGGCACCGCCGCCAGCGCCCTCCGGCTGGTGGCAGGGGGTGCGCGAGGCGGTTGCGGCCCGCTACCGTGCCGGGCTGCCGGGTGCGGACGGGACAGTGGCGGCGACGCTGTTCACCGGGCTCGGCAGCGCCATCCCGGCGGCCGATCGGGCGGCGTTCCGCGACTCTGGCCTAGCCCACCTGCTCGCGGTCGCCGGGCTGCATATCGGCATCATCATGGGCCTGGTGATGGGGGCCACCCGGCTCGGGCTTGCCGCGTGGGAGTGGGCGGCGCTGCGGTGGCCATGCAAGCAGATCGCCGCCCTGGCAGCCCTGTCGGCGGGCGCGGGCTATGTGATGCTGACCGGAATGCACGTGCCGGTGCTGCGATCGTTCGCGATGGCGGCGCTGGTCACCCTGGGGATCGCGGCGGGTCGGCGGTCGGTGTCGATGCGGGGGCTGGCCTTGGCGGCGTTGGCACTGATGACGGTGTCGCCGCAGGAAGTGCTGGGCGTCTCGTTCCAGATGAGCTTTGCGGCGGTGATGGCGCTGATCGCCGGGTATGAGGCGCTGCGGCCGTCGCTCGCCCGGATCCAGCGCCGCCGTTGGCTGCATCACGGCGCCACGCTGGTGCTGACCAGCTTGCTGGCGGGCGTCGCCTCCGCGCCGTTCGGTGCTTACCATTTCGGCCGAGTGCAGGCGTATTTCATCCTGGCCAACCTGGTCGCCGTGCCG
The DNA here is from genome assembly GCA_964242215.1 of uncultured Acetobacteraceae bacterium. Taxonomy (GTDB): domain Bacteria; phylum Pseudomonadota; class Alphaproteobacteria; order Acetobacterales; family Acetobacteraceae; genus LMUY01. The sequence continues at coordinate 1,814 of CAXTCJ010000055.1, forward strand.
CTGACCGCCGTGCTGGTGATGCCGGCCGGGCTGGTCGCTTTGCTGCTGATGCCGGTTGGGCTGGAGCGGCTGGCGCTGGTGCCGATGGGCTGGGGGCTTGACGCGGTGCTGTTCGTCGCGCGCACCGTCGCGAGCCTGCCCGCGGCGACGTTCGGCGTCCCCCACATGCCCGGGTGGGGTTTGGCGGTCATCGCACTCGGCATGGCCTGGTTCGGGTTGTGGCGGTCGCGGCTACGGCTCGGCGGCGTGCCGGTGATCCTGGCGGGGCTGGCCTCGGGACTGATCAGCCCGCCGGCGGACCTGCTGATCGATTCGGACGCCCGCCTGATCGCCCTGCGCGCACCGGCCTACCTGCAGAGCCGGCCCGGGGCATCCCGCTTCGTGCTCGATTCGTGGCAGCAATACTGGGCGCACCCGCTCTCCGCCCCGTTTCCGGAGGGCGGGCCGCCGGGTCCCGTGCAGTGCAACGCCGCAGCGTGCCGGATCGAGCAGGGCGGTGCCGTCGTGCTGCTCGCCCGCGCCGACGCCGCGGCCGATTGCGCCAATGTGGCCGTGGTCGTGTCGGCCGAGCCGGCGCGATCGGTCTGCCCGGCGTTGCCGCGGATCGACCGGTTCACCGTGTGGCGGGATGGCGCGCATGCGGTGTGGCTGCGGAACGGCACCGCCACGGTTCTGTCCGACCGGGCCTATCGCGGCGACCGGCCGTGGGTCCCGGGCTTGCCCACGCCCGCCCGCGGCCCGGCGACGCTGCCGATGGCTTTGGTGGACGGCGACTCCTGAGGTGGCATTAAGAAGGTGCGGCGCTATGGTGCGCACCGACGAACCGAGGGAGGTGGGGCTATGACTTTGTTCTCGTTCCGGACGCTCGCTGTGGCCTGGACCGGCGTTGCCGGGGCTGCCGCCGTCTCCGCGGCGGCGTTGCAGGCGAGCTATGTGCCGCCGGCTCTCCCGGTCGTCGTTGCTGCAGCGATCCCGCCCGCGCCGGTGCTGCCGGCGCCCCGGGCGCCCGCTGCCTTGGCGCAAGCGGCCCTGCCGTTCGAGAACCGGTCGCTGCTCGCGATGTTGCCGCCCCCCGAGATCCATCCGCGGCCGCAACTCCGTATTGCGGAGAGCCGAGCCGCACGGCTGCCACTTCCGCCAGTGCCGCCGCTGCGCACTGTCCGCCTCGAACCACGCCGCGCCCCGGCTCGCGGCTATGCGCCCGAACCGGCGTATGCCGCCGAACCGGCCTACCAGGCCTCGGCGTGGCGCAACCGCCTGCCGTATCCCGGCCAGTACGCGATGGGCCGGGCGTATTATGGTGGCCAATCCGGCTATTACGGCTGGCAACCGATGTACTGACGCGCCCTTGCCGCCCGCGGTTCGCTCGGCCATCGTGGCCGGAAAGCGGGGGAAACAGGCGATGTGGCGCTATGGGCTGAGCTTGGGTCTCGTCTTCGCGCTCGCGCCACAAGTGCAGGCCCGGATCACTCGGCTGGAGATCATCCGCACCGAACCCGCATTTGGGGGCCAAACGTTCGGTAGCATTGGCGCCTACGAGCACGTTACGGCTATCGCGCACGGCGACCTGGACCCGGGCGACCCGGTGAACGACGTCATTCAGGACATCGGGCTGGCGCCGCGCACCAGCGACGGCCACGTCGAATACACCACGCCCGTCGAATTGCTGAGACCGGCCGACATGAGCCACGCCAACCGCATCCTGCTGATGGAGGTGAACAATCGCGGCAACAAGCTCGCCGTCAACGCCTTCGACGAGGGCGTGCCCGGCAGTGTGGCCGACCGCAATGCGCTGAGCGGGGCAGGTGACGGCTGGCTGATGCAGCAGGGCTACACCCTGGCGTGGTGGGGCTGGGAGATGGATGCCGCCCCCGGAGATGGCCGGGTCGTGATGCCGAAGGTGGTCGCGCATAACGGTGACGGCTCGCCGGTGACGGGTGTCGTACGTTCGGAACTGCTGACCCCGGTGCCGGTGCATACGATCGGGCTGGCGCAGAGCGGACAGGTGCAGTCGTATCCGCCCGACAGCTACACCAACTACCCCGCCGCCAGCCTCGACAACCGCACGGCGACGCTGACCGTGCGAACCCACGAGCAGGACCGTCGCCAGCCGATCCCCAACGATCAATGGAGCTTCGGCAGCTGCCGCCCGGACGGCACCACCGCGCCCGACCCGGTGCATCTGTGCATGCCGTCCGGCTTCGAACCCGGCCATCTGTACGAGCTGATCTACCAGGCGCGCGACCCGACGGTGCTCGGCCTCGGGTTCGCCGCCACCCGCGACCTGGGCGCCTTCCTGCGCAACGCCGAGAAGGGCGACGATGGGGTCGCCAACCCGGTCTATCGGCAGGACAACCGGGCGATCCTGGAGGGCTCGTCGCAGAGTGGCCGCATGCTGCGCACCTTCGTGATGCTCGGCTTCAACCGCGGCGAGGACGGGCACCAGGTGTTCGACGGCGCCTATCCGCATATCGGCGGCGGGCTGATGCCGCTGAACGTGCGGTTCGGCCAGCCGGTTCGGGCTTGGGGCGAGCAGACCGACCATTTGTATCCGGCCTACGACTTCCCGTTCTCCTACGGCAAGCAGGACGATCCGATCACCGGGCGCAGCCAGGGCCTGCTGGACCGCTGCCTGGCCACCAACACCTGCCCGCGCATCTTCCACGTCGCCACCGTGCTGGAGATGTGGGAGGGGCGGCAGTCACTGGGCTTCACCGACCCGCTGGGGATGCGCGACGTGTCCGACCCGGCGGGCGTGCGCACGTTCATTATGGCCAGCACGCAGCATGCCCCGGCGCCGCTGCCGCTGCCGGCCAAGCCGCCGTTCGGCCTGTGTCAGCAGCAGCCCAACCCTAACCCGCAGCTGTGGACGATGCGCGCGCTGCTGACCGCGTTGTCCGCCTGGGTGCGCGACGGGACCGAACCGCCGCCCAGCGTGGTGCCGCGGATCGCCGACGGCACCCTGGTGGCGGCGGACCAGGTGCGGCTGCCGGGCATCCCGGCGAACGATTATGGCGGCACGCCGCGGCCGGCGATGTCGCAGCAGCGCATCTACGACACGTTGCACGTGCTGGATTTCGGCCCCAATTACCGCGCCGCCGACAGCAGCGGCGTGATGACCATCGAGCCGCCGCATGTTGGCACCGCCAGCTACGGCGTGCTGGTGCCCCAGGTCGACGCCGATGGGAACGACCTGGCGGGCATCCGCTCGGTGTTCGAGCAAGTGCCGATCGGGACCTATACCGGCTGGAACCTGTTCCGCGCCGGGCGGCTGGAGGGCGGCATGTGCAATCTGACGGGTTCGTTCATCCCCTTCGCGCAGACCAAGGCCGAGCGTGACGCGGTTGGGGACCCGCGGCTTTCGATCCAGGAGCGCTACCCGGCGAAGGACGGCTATGTCGCGGCATTCCGGACAGCGGCGGAGCGCTTGGTGAACGCCCGTTTCCTGCTGCCGTCAGACGCCGCGACGCTGGTTGGCCGCGCGGAACAACAGGGCGTCCGCACAGGCCCATAATACTACGGGATCCTCCCCTGCGAAGCGGGGGAGGGGGACCATGCGAAGCATGGTGGAGGGGGCTCTTGGGCACGGTCGTTGCCCGCGCCCCCTCCGTCGGCTTCGCCGCCACCTCCCCCGTGAAGCACGGGGGAGGATGAAGAGGTAGCTCAGTAGCCGTATGGGGCCGGGCCAGGCACGACGTAGGGTGCCGGCTGCACGTAGTACGGGGCCGGCTGGACGATGACCGGCCGCGGCTGCGGCAGCACGTTGCCCTTGGACACCATGCACTGCACGTAAGCGTTGTTGTACTGATACTGGATACCGCCCTGGGCGTAGCCGCTGCCGTTCGCCCCGACCCCCGTGCCGACGATCGCGCCGCTGCCGGCCCCGATCGCGGCACCACGCCCGCCGCCGATGGCCGCGCCCAAGCCGGCACCGAGCACCGTGCCGAGCACCGCACCGCCGACCGCAGTGTTGTTCGCCCGCTCCGCCTGGCCCTGCACCTGCGACGAAGCGTATTGGGTGCAGACCGCTTGATCCTGCTGGAATACCTCGAACGGCTTGCCCCGCTGCGGCAGCACCTGGACCGTCGGCCCGAGGGGCGGCTGCACGCAACCGTCGAGCAGCAGAACGCTCGCGACCGCAAGCACGCATGTTTTCGTCTTTGTCATCTTGATACTCTCAATGCCCATCTTTGAAGGTGAAGTGCGCCCGCCAGCCGTTTGCGACAAGATCGCGCGGGCCGACGACGTTGTAAGACAGTGTTTCAGCTCCCCCCATGCGACCGGTTGTCACTATCGGTAATCATTGTTGTTTCCACCTGCTTTGACACGGGGATGGCGGCAACGCTACCCCGGTGGGCATGGAAGCCACCGCCATCCTGCTCGCTGCCGGACTGGGAACGCGGATGCGGTCCGCCCTGCCCAAGGCGCTGCACCCATTGGCCGGGCGGCCGATGCTGCACCATCTGCTCGCCTCGTGCGCCGGGGTGTTCGACCACGCCGTGATCGTGGCCGGGCCGGACATGCCCGCGCTCGCCGCCGCGGCCGCTCCGCACCCCGTGGTGGTGCAGCACGAGCGGCTCGGCACCGCGCATGCCGCACTACAGGCGGCGGGTGCGTTCGGCGCCGGTGACGTGGCCGTGCTGTATGCCGACAACCCGCTGATCCGACCCGGCACGCTGCGCCGCCTGCGGGACGCCCGGGCCGGGGCAGGGCTGGTGCTGCTGGCGATGCGTCCGGCCGATCCGGGGCGCTACGGCCGGGTGATCACCCAGGGCGACACCGTCGAGCGGATCGTGGAGTGGGCCGACGCCACCGAGACCGAACGTGCGGTCGGGCTGTGCAACGCCGGCGTGATCTGCGCCGCCGCCTCCGACCTGCAGCGCTGGCTGCGCGCCGTCCGCAACGACAACAGCAAGTCCGAGTACTACCTGACCGACGTGGTTGCGATCGCCCATGCCGAGGGCGTGCGCGTGGCCGCCGTGGAGGCGCCCGAGGCGGAGCTGCGCGGCGTGAACTCCCGCGCCGAACTGGCTGCCGCCGAGGCCACCTTGCAAGGCTTCCTGCGCGAGGAGGCAATGTCGGCCGGCGTGACGCTCAGTGCCCCCGAGACGGTGTTCCTGTCCGCCGACACGCAGTTCGAGCCCGACGTCGTCGTGGAACCCAACGTGGTGTTCGGCCCCGGTGTGCATGTGGCCAGCGGCGCCCGTATCCGCGCCTTCTCCCACCTCGAGGGCTGCACCGTCGGGCCGGACGCCATCATCGGGCCGTTCGCCCGGCTGCGGCCCGGCACCGTGGTGGGCAAGGGCGCCCATGTCGGCAACTTCGTGGAATTGAAGGCCGCGTCGCTTGGCGACGGGGCGAAGGCGAACCATCTAAGCTATATCGGAGATGCAACGGTTGGCGCGGGCACCAATATCGGCGCCGGCACAATCACCGTGAACTACGACGGCTTCGGCAAGTACCGGACTGAGATTGGCGCGCGGGCGTTCATCGGCTCCAACACCTCGCTGATCGCCCCCGTCCAGGTGGGCGATGGCGCGATGGTGGTGGCCGGCAGCACCGTGACCGAAGACGTGCCCGCCGATGCCATGGCGTTCGGCCGGGCACGCCAGACCACCAAGCCAGGGGCCGCCGCCGCGTTCCGGGCCAAGAAGGAGAAGCGCTGATGTGCGGCATCGTCGGAGTGCTTGGTGCCCGACCGGCGGCGCCCCTGTTGCTGGACGCGCTGCAGCGGCTGGAATACCGCGGCTACGACAGCGCCGGGATCGCAACCCTCAGCAACGGCCACATCGAGCGGCGCCGCGCCCCCGGCAAGCTGGTCAACCTGGCCGCCGTGCTGGCGCAGTCGCCGATGACCGGCACCACCGGCGTCGGCCACACGCGATGGGCCACCCACGGCGCCCCCACCGTCACCAACGCCCACCCGCACGGCACGGCCCGCGTGTCCGTGGTGCATAACGGCATCATCGAGAACCACGCCGCCCTACGCGAGGAACTGGAAGCCGCCGGCCAGGTGTTCGAGACCGAGACCGATACCGAGACGGTGGCGCAGATGCTCGACCTGCATCTCGGCCGCGGCATGGCGCCGGTGGACGCGGCCCAGGCGACGTTCGCCCGGCTGGAAGGCGCCTACGCGCTGGCCGTGGTGTTCGCCGGGCATCACGGGCTGATGGTGGGCGCCCAGCACGGCGCCCCGCTCGCGGTGGGATATGGCGAGGACGAGATGTTCCTCGGCTCCGACAGCCTTGCGCTGGCACCGCTGACCCAGAGCATCGCCTTCCTGCGTGACGGCGACTGGGCGGTCCTGTCGCGCGGCGGCGCCCAGTTCTTCGACCGTGCCGGCCACGACGTGCAGCGTGAGGTGCGGCGCACCGTTCACACCGGCGTCGCGATTGGCAAGGACGGCTTCCGCCACTACATGGAGAAGGAGCTGCACGAGCACCCGAGCGTCATAGGCCAGGTGCTGCAGCGCATGATCGACCCGGCGTCGCGCACCATCGCCCTGCCGGTCCTGCCATTCGACCTAGCCGCGATCCCTCGGGCAACGGTGACGGCGTGCGGCAGCGCCTACTACGCCGGGTTGGTGGCCCGGCACTGGCTGGAGGCCGAGGCGCGGCTGCCGACCGATGCCGACGTGGCCAGCGAACTACGCTACCGCGAGCCGCCACTGCAGCCGGGCGGCTTGGCCGTGCTGGTCAGCCAGTCTGGCGAGACCGCGGACACGCTGGCCGCCTTGCGCTCGTTGCGCGGCGCCGGACAGCACGTGCTCAGCATCCTGAACGTGCCCGAGAGCACCATGGCCCGCGAGAGCGACGCCGTGCTCGAGACGCTGGCTGGGCAGGAGATCGGGGTTGCCAGCACCAAGGCGTTCACCGCCCAGCTCACCACCTTGGCCTGTTTCGCCATCGGCACCGCCCGCGCGCGGGGGACGATGACGGCCGGGCGCGAAGCGGAGTTGGTGGACGCGCTGCTGGAGCTTCCGAGCCGCGCCGCCGATGCTCTGGCGCTCGATCTGGCTTCGGTCGCCGAACTCGTGTCGGAGGCCCGCGACGTGCTGTTCCTGGGCCGCGGCGGCTGCTTCCCGATCGCGATGGAGGGGGCGCTAAAGCTGAAGGAGATCACCTACATCCACGCCGAGGGCTACGCGGCCGGCGAGATGAAGCACGGCCCGATCGCACTGATCGATCGTGACGTGCCCGTCGTAGCCGCCGCCCCGAGCGGTCCCTTGTTCGAGAAGACCGCCTCCAACCTGCAGGAAGCCGCCGCGCGCGGGGGCAAGTTGATCGTATTCAGCGATGCGTCCGGCGCCGCCAAGCTGCGCGGCATTGCAGCCGAGGTGGTCGTGCTACCCACGGTCCACCCGTTCGTGGCGCCGATCCTGTACGCGATCCCGGTGCAGATGCTGGCCTACCGCGTCGCCGTGCTGAAGGGCACCGACGTGGACCAACCGCGCAACCTAGCGAAATCCGTCACAGTAGAATGACCTTCTCCCTCTCCCCTTGTGGGAGAGGGCCGAGGTGAGGGGTAGGCCATCGCCTCATCGTCACCGGTGGGCACGTGCCAACCGCTATGGCACGGTGATTGCTGCACCAAGCCGATCACTCACGAGGGCACCAGCCGGACCATGCCGCAGCAGGCACCAACACGCAGCGACAAGGCTGGACGAGCCGCCGTACAAACGCTCGTCGTCATCGGCGCGGCAATCGTCTTCGTGCCGCTGATCCTTACATTCTACCTGAGTGTGTTCGACGAGACGATCATCGTCTTCCCGCCCCGCGGCTACACCCTGGCCTGGTATCCCCGCATCCTCCCCGCCTTCGGCAGCGCCCTCGGTACCAGCCTGCTGACAGCATTCGCGGCCGTGGTGATCAGCCTGCTGATCGGCGTCCCCGCCGGGATCGGCCTGTCGCGCTACCGCTTCCGCGGCCGCGGCGCGGTGGCCACGCTGCTGCTCGCCCCGCTGACCATACCTGGCGTGGCCATCGGCCTCGGGATCTTTGTGGTGGCCGTGATGATCGAGGAGCGCACCGAATGGGAACTCAGCGGCTCCGTCGGGCTGATGGTCGCCTCCCACGTCTTGATCACCCTGCCATGGGTCGTCCGGCTCTGCCTCGCCGCACTCGCCAACCATGACCGCGCGGCGGAGGAAGCGGCGGCGAGCCTGGGCGCGCGCCCGCTGACGGTGATCTGGCGCGTAACCCTGCCGGCGATGCGGGGCGGCATCGTGGCGGGCGCACTGTTCGCCTTCATCATCTCGTTCGAGAACCTGGAAATGACGTTGTTCCTGACCGCGCCGGGCACCACCACCCTGCCGATCGCCGTGCTGCAATACCTGCAATACCACATCGACCCGCTGGTCGCGGCCGTCGCGGTCGCGCAGATCGTGCTGGTCGGCGGCGCGTTGCTGCTGCTGAACCGCTACACACCGATCGCACGGGTGATCGCTTGAGCCGCCTGCAAATCGACGGCCTGAGAAAGTCCTACGGCAGCACCACCGCCGTGAGTGGCGTCACCCTGGACATCGCCGAGGGCGAGATGGTCGTGCTGCTCGGCCCCTCCGGCTGCGGCAAGACCACCATCCTGCGCATGGTGGCCGGCTTCGTGCAGCCCTCGGCCGGGGACATACGGCTGGACGGAAGCAGCATCGTGGCGCTGCCGCCGTACCAACGTGACCTGGGGCTGGTGTTCCAATCCTACGCCCTGTTCCCGCATATGAGCGTCACACGCAACGTCGCCTTCGGGCTCGAGATGCGCGGCATCAAGGGGGCGGCGCTGGACCAGCGGGTGGCCGAAATGCTCCGCCTGGCCCGGCTCGAAGCCTTGGCCGCCCGCTTGCCGCGGGAGCTCTCGGGCGGGCAGCAGCAACGCGTGGCGCTGGCCCGCGCGCTGGCGATTCACCCCCGCCTGCTGCTGCTGGACGAGCCGCTGTCCAACCTGGACGCGGCGCTGCGGGGCGAGGTGGGGCGCGACATCCGCCTGCTGCAGAAGTCGAGCGGGTTGACCACGGTGATGGTCACCCACGACCAGGACGAGGCAATGGCGATGGCCGACCGCCTGGTGGTCATGCGCGAGGGTCGCGTGCAGCAGACCGGCACGCAGGAGGATCTGTACGAGCGCCCGGCCAACCCGTTCGTCGCCAGCTTCATCGGCCGCAGCAACATGCTGGAGGGGACGCTGGACGATGGCGCGATCCATGTGCCCGGTGCCACCGTCGAACTCGCCGGCCGCTATCCCGGGCGCGGCGCCTGCACCCTGGCGCTGCGGCCCGAGCGCCTGAGCTTGGGCCCGGCGGGCACGACCGGCCCCGGCTGCATGCCGGCCGTGGTTGAACTCGCGAGCTATCTCGGCCCGGTGCGTGAACACCTCGTGCATATCGGCCACGATCTGCGGGCGATCGTGCGCGACACGACGGCCCGGCCCGGCCCTTTGCTCGCCGCGGGCGAACCCGTCACAGTCCATTGGGATGCGGGGGCCGAGCGCGTGTTCGATGAAGCTGGCACCCCGCTTGCGTCCAATGTTTTCGAACCAACCCCAGCGAGGATTTCCGACCATGCCTGACGCCGGACCGTTTCGCCTGCCGCGCCGCGCCCTGCTGGGCGGTGCCGCCGCTCTGCCGCTGATGGGGCGGGCCGCCTTCGCCGACGAGCAGGTGGTGATCTCCACCTGGGGCGGCGACTACGCGCACCTGCTGCACGACAATGTCGACGAGCCGATCCTGAAGCCCGATGGCATCACCGTGGTGCAGGATATCACCGACGAGGATCCCCGCGTTGCCAAGCTGTACGCCCAACGGCGGCTGCCCCGCGGCGCCGATGACGTGCTGTGCCTGCAGGCGGTGCGCGGGCACGAGGTCGGCGATGGCGGGCTAGTGGAAACCATCGACCAGACCAAGATACCGAACATCGCGCATGTGCTGCCGAACCTGCGCTCGCCGTACTACGCGCCGCATATCTGGAGCCCGCAGGTCATCATCTACAACCCGGACCGGGTGAAGGAGCCGCCTAAGACGTTCACCGACCTGCTGGACCCGAAATACAAGGGCCGGGTCGGGGTCGGCGACATCAACTACTTCTACATCATGATGGCGGCGGCACTGGCGACGAGCGGCGACGTGAACAAGGTCGACTCCGACGAAGCCAAGGCCATCGCGCAGAAGCTGAACGCGAACGGTTTGCGGTTGTATCCGTCCACGGACTCGATCGGCGCCGGCATCAAGTCCGGCGAGATCGATGTCGGCATCATGTGGCTGGCCCGCGTGATCATGTGGCAGAACGCCGGCATCCCGGTGAAGGCGTCGTTCCCGACCGAGGGCTCGGTGCTGTACGTGTCGGGTATGGTGGTACCTAAGAACGCGTCCAACAAGGCGGGCGCGTACAAATACCTCAACGCGATGCTGGAGCCGTCGGCGCAGACCCGCTTCGCCGAGCGCATGGGGTATTTGCCGACGGTCGACAACTGCAAGCTGACCGGCAAGGTGGGCGAGCAACTCGCTTTCCCCGACCCGGCCCCCAAGCTGTTCCCGCCGAACTACGACATCACCGGCAAGCTGCAGAGCCCGATGTCGGAGTGGTGGAAGAAGACGATGCAGAGCGCGTGAGCCTAGGCTCCACCTCATCCTCCCCCGCGCTGCGGGGGAGGGGGACCATGCGAAGCATGGTGGAGGGGGCGTTCGGGCACGGGCCGTGCCCGCGCCCCCTCCGTCGGCTTCGCCGCCACCTCCCCCGTGAAGCACGGGGGAGGATGGGTGGCCATGGCTGAGCGCCAGGCCGCTGCCGCATCCGCTTTCACCGGCCCGGCGCTCACCGTCGTCACCATCATGCTGATCGCACCCTTGCTGCTGGTGTTGCGTTTCAGCCTCAATCGCTACGACGCCACCGACCTGATGATCGAGACGGTCACGCCCGAGAACTACCTGCGCTTCATCTCCGACCCGTTCTATGTCGGCGTGATGCGCACGACGCTCTATGTGGCAGTGACCTCCACCGCACTTTGCCTGTTGCTGGGGCTGCCCATCGCCTACCGCCTGGCGCGGATGCAGAGCCGTTGGAAGACGCTCTGCATGCTGGCGATGATCCTGCCGCTGTTCGTGGGAAGCGTCACGCGTATGGTCGGCTGGATGATCCTGTTCGCGCATGGCGGCACGGTGGACAGCACGTTGCGCTGGATCACAGGGCATGGGCTCGAGCTTATGTACACACCGTTCGCGGTGATCGCCGGTGTGATCTCGATCAACCTGCCGGTGATGGTGCTGACGGTGCAGAGCACGATAGAGACGATCGACACGCGGCTCGAGGAAGCGGCGCAAAGCCTGGGCGCCTCGCCGGGCCGCAGCTTCTTGCGGGTGGTCTGGCCGCTCGCGCTGCCGGGCGTCGCGATTGCGGGGATCCTGTGTTTCATCCTGGCGATGAACGCCTATGCGACGCCGTACCTGCTCGGTGGGCCACGGTTCCAGATGATGGCGCCGCTGCTGTATTGGGAATTCACCACCAACAACAACTGGCCCTTCGCGGCGGCCCTGGCGCTGATCCTGATGGCGACGACGCTGGTGTTGACCGCGGGCAGCAACCTGCTGATCCCCAGGCGCTACCGGGGCTAGGCCTTAAGCTTCGCGGACGGCGAGGCCCGCCTCACGGCGGCGGGCGGCCCCCGGCTTGACTGATAATCGTTTTGGTAGCGTTATATTATCGAGCAAGATCATCCGCACAAAGTGTGGACTACGAAAGTCAGTAGGGGTTGCTGTGCCTGCCAGATTGGCCGGGCGCGCGGGAGATGGGTCGGGCGGCCATGATGACAGCGGTGTGGAGATGCGCCATTGGGACTGAGTGCACCCGTATGCTAATGACACTGCCGTCCTTGGCAGGAATATGAAGCGTGATGGCCAGTTTCGGCGGCTCGTCCCCAGATCAATTGAAGCGTGCGGTATGGTTCGGCGCCGGGCTGATGTGCATGACGCTGATCCTGGTCGCAATTCTGTCCGGCGAGCTGTACGCGGCGAACCGCAACGCGGCCGGGTATCAGCCGCCGCTGGCGGTCGGTGTACTCGCGGGTTTCATGATGCTGGTCGTGGCACTCGCGGGTCTGGTGCTGATTTTCAATGCACTCGGTCTATCCGATCGCTCATCGGCCCTCGGTCTGCCGGCCGGCTCCATTCGTGCTCTGCTTGCGCTGGGGCTCGTGACTGTTTTCGTGGGCGTCTGCTCGGCGGAATTGCTCGACGTCGCTGTCGCAAATACCGATACCGCGAAGCAGATGCTGGCGATATCCGCGACAGCGCTGACCACCATCGTGGGTTTCTACTTCGGTAGCAACTCCGCCAACGAAGCCTTCAGCGCGGCAAACCAGCCGGCGAACCCGGCTCCGTTGCAGATGCCTCCCACGCTTGACGGCCTCACGCAACAGGCCGCTTCCATCAAAGATATCGTCGACGGACTGCAGAAAAAGCTCGACGCGGTGAAAGATCCGGACCCCGATCGCATCGCCCAACAGCAGCCCGAAGCGGCAGGGATCGACGCACTTAGGGAAAACCTGGCCGCCGTCATGGCGCAGATCACAGCAGCGGCCGTCGACCGTGATCGGGCGGCCAGTTTGGTCGCCGACGCAACCGCGGATGCAAGCAAGCTCGCTGCCGCCGCCGCGACGATGCAGCACTATAGTAGCGATGCCAAAAAGGCCCAGGATGCGGCGGAAGCGGCACTCGGGCTGTATACCAAGGCCCGCGAAACGCTCCTCGCCAGCTTGGCGAAGGGTTGACGGCGATGGACCAGGCACGGGTTGCGGCACTTTCCTTGAACCTGCGGTCGAGCCCCAGTGGGCCGGTGTTGGCCGTGCTGCATGAAAACGACGTGGTCCGCATTACGGGCGCTGCGGACGGCAGTTGGCTGCCCGTTTCCACAAGCCTCGCCGGCAAGACCGTGGCGGGGTTCGCCGCGACCGCTTACCTGGCGCGCGAGACGGAGGCTCCCGCTGTGACAGTGACCAACAGCACGGTTCCGATCCCCGACGATGCGGCGCATCCAGTGACGGTCGCGGGCAATGTCGCCGTCGGCCCCGCCGGACCACGGTTCGCCTCGGTCTACCACGCCGGCTTCTATGCGAAAGGCGAGACCGGGCTCAACACGTATTTTGCGGCCCAGGGGACGGCACTCGCGCATACTAAATCCGTGCTGCGGGTGTTGGCGGCAGTGGCGCAGAACGAAGGTCCGCTGGAGTCGGTCAACTCTTACGACGATGCGTTCCTCTCTGCCGGTTTTCAGCAATGGACACTGGGTGCGGAGAGCGCTGCCGGGGAGTTACCCGTCCTGCTTGCGCGGCTTGGGGCGACGGATGCGGCGGCCTTCGCCGACTGCTTCGGCCGCTACAAGCTTGGCACCAAGGTCACCGGGCACACTGGCTTCCTCACCCTGGCCGACACGCCGGTGGATACGGCCGAAGGCAAAACACAATTCCGCAGCAAGGAGTGGGCCTACCGGTTCTGGCGCGCCGGCTGGCACCCGAGCATGCGGGCGGCGCAGGTGAGCTTGGCGGCCGACCGCATCGGCATCGCGCGGGCGCTGCCGGTGCTGACGCTGCGTGCTGCCGACTGGCTTACCTCGGAGCAGGGCGTAGCCTTGCTGGTGGACGAGCATATCAATCGGCCCAGCCACGTGTCCGAAACGCTGGAACGGGCCTTGAACACCGTCTCAGCCAGCAGCCCGGAGGCCTGGGGCAATGAGGAGGAGGCGCTCTTGATCCGCGCCTACGTCAACGCCCGGGCCAGCACAAACATGACCGATCCGATGGGACGCGCCAACCGCATCGCCGCTTGGGTGCAAGCGGGCAAGCTTTCGGACGCGCGGGGATCGTTCGTACCCTGATGCGCTACGGCGTCCAGTCTTCGGCGGTGTAGGTCTGGTAGTCTTCCCGCCCGTTGGCTTTGTAGCCGTGCAGCCACGAGGGGACAATGTCCGGGTCTTCGCGGAAGTACAGCGGTAGTTCCGGAAGTGATGTCGCGTAGATGCGCTGCATCGTAAACCAGTCGGTTTTCTGTTTGGCCGGGTCGAGTTCAACGTCGGCGGCGGCAAGCGCGGCATCCATCGCCGGGTCGCCGAAACCGCCCCAGTTCTGCCCATTCCAATTGTTGGCAGCTGTAGGGATCGCGGCCGAACCGTAGAACGGGGTCGGTGGCAGGCCGATGCGCGTGCTGTTCGCGTACTCTGCCAACCCGGTATAGGCGCGCTTGCGCATGAGCTCGCCGAAGAAGGAACGGGAGGGCTGGTTCTTGATCACGACCTCGATGCACACCGTCTTCCACCAGCTCTGCATGACCTGCTGCGACAATTCTCGTACGCGGTTGCCGGAGGTGGTGGCGAATTCGAAGCTGAGGCGGTCGCCCGCTGCGTTGCGGCAGATACCGTCCGGCCCAGGCGTGAACCCGGCGTCGTGCAGCAGGGTGCGGGCGCGCGCCGGGTCGTACGGATAAGTCGGTACATCGGTCGTGAAATTCGGCTCGAGGGCGTTGATCCAGCTCAGCGCTACCGAGGCGTGGCCGCTGAATAGGCGATCAACCAGAGTCTTGCGGTCGATCGCCAGCAACAGGGCTTGGCGCACGCGGATATCGGCCAGCATAGGATTGTCCTTCTGCCAGTCGATACGCTCGTAGGACAGGCCTGGCCGGTAGAAGAACTGGAATTGCCCCGGATGGTCCTTCTCCAGGGACACTGCCTGGTCGGTCGTGACACCGATCCCCGACGGCGTCATGTCCACGTCGCCCGACAACAGATTGGCCTGTAGAGCCGCCGTGTTGTCCACCAGGCGAACCACCACGCGCTTGATCGCCGGCGGCTTACCGTGCCAATGCGGATTGGGCGTCAGCTCGATCAGATTGCCCGACTCGTAATGGCTGATCACGTAGGGGCCGTTCCACAAACCCGGCGTCGTCGGTGCCGAATTGTAGAGCGTGTGGTTGATGTAGTTCAGCGCATCGCCGCCCTCAGCGAGGCTTTTTTCCAGATGTTCGGGCAGCACGTAATCCCACATCTGATACGTCACCAGCGTGCGCGGCAGATGCAGGATGGCGGTGTGATCGTCGACCACCTCCACGCTTTTGGCCCGCGACCAAACGTAGTTGTTGCTGAAACCGGATGCCGGGTTGCTCGCGATCTTCCAGGTGAACGCGATGTCGCTGGCCGTCACGGGCACGCCGTCACCCCATTCCAGATCGGGGCGAAGCTTGATCGTGACCGCCAGGCCTTTGCTGCCGTCGGGCTGGTCCTCGATGCGGGCCAGTCCGTTGGTCAGCGTCGGCACTTCGGTGCAGAGCAGGCAAACCGGCTTGCCCTCGGTGGAGAACGCGGTAATCGGGCGCTGGGCAAACCCGAGGGTGTAGAACTGCACGGTTTGGCTGCTGATGTAGGGATGCAGGCTTGCCGGGAACTGCGCCACGCCGATGACGAGGCTGTCCTTGGCCCGGCTTGCTGCGGGCAGGGTCAGCAGGGCGGCGAGCATGGCGAGCGCAGTTAGTAGACGCATGGGAGCTCCGCATTTCGTGCATGCAGGCTGCCTTGGGCATGGGACTGCCGTCAACGCTTCTGCGCGAGAACGGCGCTGATCGTCGTGTGGCCACCCCTTACCCCGGCCCTCTCCCGCAAGGGGAGAGGGAGAAGAAGCGCTACTCGGCGGCGTGCATTGCGCCGATGGCGGGGGCAGTGGCTGTGGTGCGCCGGCCTACGCGCGACCAGGCGGCGTAGAGGGCGGGTACGAAGCATAGAGTGAGGCCGGTCGCGCTCACCAACCCGCCCATGATCGCGATCGCCATCGGGCCCCAGAAGACGGAGAAGGCCAGCGGCACCAGCGCCAGGATCGCGGCTGCGGCGGTGAGTAGGATCGGGCGGGCGCGGCGGACGGTGGCTTCCACGATCGCCTCGGCCACCGGCAGGCCGTCGCGCACGTCCTGGTCGATCTGGCTGACGAGAATGACCGAGTTGCGCATGATGATGCCGGCCAACGCGATGAAGCCCAGGGTCGCCACGAAGCCGAATGGGGCGCCGGTCACCAGCAACGCCGCGGTCACGCCGATCAGGCCGAGCGGCGCCGTCAGGATCACCATGGCGACGCGACCGAAACTCTGCAGTTGCAGCATCAGCAGCGACAGCATCACCACCAGCATCAGTGGCATGATCTTGTTGATGCTGGCCTGGCCCTTGGCGCTCTCCTCCACGGCACCGGCGGTCTCGATGCGGTAGCCGGTGGGCAGGGCGGCCTTGATCGCGTCCAACCGGGGCAGCACGGCGGCGGTGGCGACGGGGGCTTGGATGCCGGGCAGGGTGTCGCCGCGGATCAGCAGCATCGGCGTGCGGTCGCGGCGCCACACCACGGGCTGCTCGATACCCCAGCCGATCTGCGCGACCTGCGACAATGGCACTGCACGACCGCCGCCCCCGGGCAAGGTGGCCGGGATCGTTACGTCACCGATCGCACCGATATCGTTGCGCTCCGACGGAATAGCGCGGGCGATCACCGGGATCAGGTCGGTGCCCTCGCGATACTGCGTGACGGTGGCGCCCTGCTGCAGCGTCGCCAGCGTGTTCGCCACGTCCTCGCTGGACAGGCCGAGCAGGCGGGCCTTGTCGCCGTCGAGATCGATGGTGACCGTCTTGCCCCACTCGCCCCAGGCGGCGCTGACGTTGCGGAGCACGGGCGTGTCGCGCATCGCCGCGCTGATCTGCAGCCCGACCCGGCGCAGCACCAGCGGGTCCGGGCCGATCACGCGGAACTGCACCGGGTAGCCGACCGGCGGGCCCAATTCCAGCCGCGACGCGCGCAGCCGTGCGTCCGGGAACGGACCGGCGGGGCCGGCGTCGATGATGCCGGCGAGCGTCTTCAGCAGTGCCTCGCGGTCGGGGATCATCTTCATGTTGATGACGAACTGGGCGTAGTTCGGCTGGTCCAACTCGGGCGAGAACGCCAGGAAAAACCGCGGCGTGCCGGTGCCGGTGTAGGCGGCGTAGGAGGCGATGCCGGTCTGCTTGCCCAGCAACTCCTCCATGCGGCCGACCTGTTCGGCGGTCGCGGCGAAGCTGGCGCCCTCGGGCAGACGCATGTCGATCAGCACTTCCAGCCGGTCGGAGGCGGGAAAGAATTGCTGCGGCACCTTGGTGAAGCCGACGACGGAGACGGCGAAGGCGAGCACTGTGGCGCCGATCACCATCCACCGGCGCCGTACGCACCAGCGCACCATGCCGCGGAACCGGCGATAGACAGGGCTGTCGTACACCTCGCGATGCACCGCGCCGGGCTTACGTTCCGGCAGCAGGGCGGCGCCGAGGAACGGCACAAACAGCACCGCCACGAACCACGACAGCACCAGCGCCAAGCCGACGACGCGGAAGATGTCCTGCGTGTATTCGCCGGTGCTGGATTGGGCCAAGCCCACCGGCAGATAGCCGGCCGCGGTCACCAGCGTGCCGGTCAGCATTGGGAACGCGGTGGAGGTGTAGGCGAAGCTGCCGGCGCGCACGCGGTCCCAGCCTTGTTCTAGCTTCACCGCCATGGTCTCCACGGCGATGATCGCGTCATCTACCAGCAGGCCCAGCGCGATCACCATGGCGCCGAGCGAGATGCGCTGCAGGTCGATGCCCATCAGCTTCATGCCGATGAACACGCCCGCCAGCACTAACGGCACGCTGATGGCAACCACGATTCCGGTGCGCCAACCGAGGCTGACGAAACTGACCAGCAGCACGATCGCCAGCGCCTCGAGGAAGCTCTCCTGGAAGTCGCCGACGTCCACCGCGACCACGGCGCTCTGGTCGCTGATGGCGGTGAGGTGCACACCGAGCGGCAGCGTGGGCTCGATGGTCGCGAGCTTGGCGGAGATCTGGCGGCCGAGATCCAGCATGTTGCCGCCATCGGCCATGGTGATGCCGATGCCCATCGCCGGCTTGCCGTTGAACTGCATGGTGGAGGTGGGCGGGTCCACCGTCGTGCGCCGCACGGTTGCGATGTCCGCCAGGCGCAGGAGGTGGCCGTGCGCTTGCACGGGGAGCGCGGCCAGCGTTTCCGCGGCCCCCGCGGCGGGGCGGGTGCGGACGCGGATGCGGTCATGCGCCGTGTCGACGAAGCCGCTGGAAACGATGCTGTTCTCGGACCGGACGGCGGCCATCACGTCGGGCAGGCTCAGCCCCAACTCGGCGAGCTTGCGGTAGGAGACGTCGATCTCGATGCGCTCGTCCTGCTGGCCGAACAGCGCGACCTTGCCGACGCCGGTGACGGGCAGCAGTTGTTCGCGGACGTCTTCGGCGACGTGCTTCAATTCCGGCAGGGTAAAGCCGTCACCGGTGATCGCGTAAAGGATGCCGTAGGTGTCGCCGAACTCGTCGTTGAAATACGGCCCCTGCACGCCTGATGGCAACGTGTTGGCGATGTCGCCGATCTTCTTGCGGGTTTGGTACCACAGCCCCTCGACCAGCTTGGCGGGCGTGTCGTCGCGCAGCGAGACGGTCACCACGGTGTGGCCGGGTTGGGTCTGGCTTTGGGTGTAGTCCAGGTGCGCCAGGTCCTGCAGCTTGCGCTCGATCGGGTCGGTGACGAGGCGGGCCATCTCGTCGGCGGAGGCGCCGGGCCAGTCGGCGATGATGACCATCTGCTTGATGGTGAAAGCCGGGTCCTCGGCGCGGCCGAGCGACAGGTAGCCCCAGATGCCGCCCGCCGCGATCGCGATCATGGCGAACAGGGTCAGCGCGCGGTGGCGGAGCGCCAGGGCGGAAAGGTTCATCGCGCCGGCCCACCCCAGACGGTCAGCGCCATACCGGGTTCGATCAGCCCCGCCCCAGCGGTGACGACTTGGTCGCCGGGCGCCAACCCCGACGCGATCACCATGCTGCCGTCGGCCGCGTAGCCGGCCAGTGTCACCGGGCGCAGCGTGGCGCGTTGGGCGGCCGGGTCCAGCACCCAGACCGCGGGGCGTCCACCCTGGTCGGCGAGGGCGGTGGCCGGCAGCACGGCAACGGGCGGGCCGCCGGTTGCGAAGCGGACGCTCGCCGTCATGCCAAGCGCCATCAGGTTGGGTGGGGTATCGGACAACGCGATCTTGACAGCGAAGGTGCGGGTGGCCGGGTCGGCGAGCGCGCCCATCTCGCGCACCCGGCCATGCAGCGCCACGCCGGGGGCAGCCCACAGTGTGACGGTGACATCGCCGGCGGCACGGATGTCGGCCAGGCGGTTCTCCGGCACGTCGACGACGATCTCGGTCTGATCGGTGTGGGCGAGGCTGGCGACGGTCTGCCCGGCCGCCACGACTTGGCCGACCTGAACGGGCAGGGCGGTGATCACACCGTCAGCATCCGCGACCAGGCTGCCATAGGTGCTCTGGTCGTGGGCGAGCGCCACTTGCCGCTCCGCCTGCACCAGCCGCGCCGCCGCCATCCGGGCCGCCGAGACCCGGCGATCATATTCCGACGGGAGATAGGCCGGGGAGGAGCGGCCGAGCGAGTCGTAGCGGCCCAGGTCGGTCTTGGTATTGGCGGCGTCGGCTTCGGCGGCTTGCAGCGCGGCCTGGGCGGCTTGCTCGGACAGATGCAGGTCCGCCGGGTCGAGCTTGGCCAGCACTTGGCCGGCGCGGACATGGTCGCCGATCTCGGCCTGTCGCTCGACGACCTTGCCGGCGACGCGGAAGGCAAGGTCCGCCATGGTGCGCGCCTGAACCGTGCCGGACAGCGTCAGCGAGGCGCCGGGTTGCACCAGGGCGATGGTGCTGACCCGCACCGGGCGCGATGTCGAAGCCGGGGGCGGATCACCGGCCGCGAGGAGGAAAGCGGCAGAGAGAAGCAGAGCTGCGCGGTTGAGCATGGCGGCACCTGACGAAAGATGCCGATACTATGCCCTAACGATGTTCACTTAACAACGGTAACTTTACGCCATTAACGTATAATCCGCGGATCGCCATGTCGATCGTCAACTCGACCAACTCGTCCGGATCGGAGAGCACGTCGCAAGGAGAGTTGAGCAGCATCGCCACCGCCCCGTGGACGCAGGCGCACAGCGCCTCCGCGATCAGCATCGGGGATTTCGGGGCGAAATAACCCTCTTCGATCATCTTCTCGACCGTTTGCAGCAAGATGGCGAAGCTACTATCGGCCTCGGCAAGCTTCTCGCACGGATCGATTTCGTCGCGGCGCCCGGTGCGGATGAAGGTCAGGCGGTACTCGTCCCGATGGGCGAGGCCGAACGCTGCGAACGCCCGCAGCCCGGCGCGAAGATTATCCGGAGTCGCCCGATCCGGGCGGATGCACGTCTCCAGTTCGACCAGCAAAGCCGCGAAATGCTCGGCGGCGATGGCCTGCAGGATGGCGTCCTTGTCGGGGAAATACACGTACAGTGCCGTCGCCGACACGCCCACCTCGGCCGCGAGGCGGCGCATGGTGACGTGCTGAACGCCCTCCTCCACGAACAGGCGCTTGGCCGCGGCGAGGATCTCCCCACGCCGCGACGCCCCTTGGCCGCGCGGTTTGCGGGTGCGAACGACGGTGTGCTCGATGCTGTCCATGAGTGAACAACGTTAACTCACGGACAGCGTTTCGTCAATATAAACCCGGATCAGGCAACGAGACGGCGATACAAATGCCAGGTGGCGTGCCCCAGCACGGGCATGGCGATCGCGAGGCCGATGAACAGCGGAATGCTGCCGGCGAGCAAAGTGGCACCGACGATCACGCCCCACAGTGCCATCGGCCCCGGGTTGAGCATCACGGCCCGCACCGATGTCTGCACCGCC
This sequence comes from uncultured Acetobacteraceae bacterium, assembly GCA_964242215.1. GTDB lineage: Bacteria > Pseudomonadota > Alphaproteobacteria > Acetobacterales > Acetobacteraceae > LMUY01. Next base: position 22,563 of record CAXTCJ010000055.1, read on the forward strand.
TCGATCGGGGAGACGTTCCGGTCCAGCATCATCGGCACGGAGACCACCGTTAGCATCAGCACGATCACGGCGAAGACGGCCCCAACCAGGTTGCCGATGATCATCATCTCCCACCCGGCGCCGGTGCGCAGGACGGAGTGGACGAAGTCGCCGGCGGACGCGGGGGAGTGGCCGACGGTCAAGTTGTAGATCAGCCTCGCCGTTCCGACCCAGGCGCTGAAGACCACCAGCAAGAACACGCCGAAGGCTGCGATCGAGAAGATGGCTGGGGAGCGCAAGACGTCGAACGCGTTGAGCCAAGTCACCGGCTTGCCCGCTTCTCGCCGCCGGCTGAGCTCATAGATGCCGACGGCCAGCACCGGGCCGAGCAGGGCGATGCCGGCGACGAGCGGGAAGAGCAGGGGCATCAACTCCGTGCCCACCGCCGCGCGGGCGGCGACCAACCCGACGACGGGATACAGCACGCAAAGGAAGACGAGTTGGGTCGGGATGGCGAGGAAGTCGGCCCAGCCCGCGGCGAGCGCCGTCCTGACGTCCGCGACGCGGATGCGGCGCACGGTATGTGTCGCGAGGCGGGTTTCGGCCGGGGTCGTCGAGATATAGCCCATCACACAGATCCTCCGTTCGGTCTTGGACAGAATCAGGCGGCGGTGCGGTGGGTCGAAGTAGAGCCGCAGCGCATCGGCCGTCGGGTCTCGTCGGGGCGAGCCTAGGAGCTATGGGGTGTCAGGTGCACGTTAATTCGTTTTTGGCGCGAAACTGAGGTTGCGAGCGCAGTGCTACGTCTTCAGCTCGGTCGCGATGGCCTGGGCCGCCGCGACCGTCTCCGCCAGCTGGTCCAGCTCCGGGTCCGGGATCCCCTCGGCGTGCAGCCCGGCGCAGGTGCGGAACAGGTAATCCGCGGCGCTGCCCAATTCGCCGGCGGCCGAGGCGAGGCGGTCGATGACGGCCTGCTTGGCCAACTCGCCGGTATATTGCTCCGTCTTGATGTTGACGGTGAAGGCGATCGCGGTGCCGAAACGCACCCCAGCCTCGCCCTCGAGAGCGACCCAGCGCGGCACGTAGCTGCCGGCCAGCATCTCGCGGCGCCAGAGCAGGGACAACTCCGTCTCCAGCGCTGCCTCGGCCAGGCGGAAAGCGACGCCGGTGCACTCGCCGCCTTCGTCGAGCCCCAGCACCAGCCCCGGATTGTCTGGCGTGCCGCGACCGGCGCGGGTGGAGAGGCAGAAGGCACGGTGCCAGCCATGGATGGTGGCGGTGCGGCGTTCCTCGTAGTGGATCGCCGGGTTCCAGATCAACGAGCCGTAGCCGAACAGCCAGACCGGCTCACCCGGCGGGCGCGCGGCCAGGGTTTGGTGGAGGGACTCGGCCCGTTCCGCCTCGGTCAGCAGGCGCATGCCGGAGCCGGAGCGGGCGACCATCTCGTCGATGCCGCCGGCCTCCAGCAGGGCGCGGGTGATGACGAACTCGGTCATGCGGCGATGGAGTAGCCGCCATCGAGATCGAACTTGGCCATAAGGTATACTGTAGGCCGCGCCGCGTGCCGTCAAAGAACGTTCCTGTCAGCCGGGCTTATCCTCCTCTGCAACGCGGGAGAGGGGACCATGCGAAGCATGGTGGTGGGGGCGCTTTGGGCACGGACGGTGCCTGCGCCCCCTCCGTCGGCTTCGCCGCCACCTCCCCCGTGAAGCACGGGGGAGGATGTTTTGCACGTGCTGGTCAGGCTAACCCCAACCGGGCTCGGGCGGCGACATATTCGCGGGTCAGGCGGGCCACCAGTTCGGCGGCGGGCACCACGCCCCCAAGCGTGCCGATACCTTGGCCAGAGCCCCAAATATCCTTCCACGCCTTGGTGCGGCCCGAGCCGAAATTCATCGCCGTCGCCTCCGAGACCGGCAAGTTGTCCGGGTCCAGCCCGGCGGCCACCAGGCTGCCCTTGAGGTAGTTGCCGTGCACACCGCTGATCAGGTTGGTGTAGACGATATCGCTCGCCGCGCTCTCGATCAGCATCGCTTTGTATTCGGGAGCGGCATTGGCCTCTTCGGTCGCGATGAAGGCGGAGCCTATGTAGGCCAGGTCCGCACCCATGGCCTGCGCGGCCAGGATCGAATCGCCCCGGGTGATCGCGCCGGACAACGCCAGCGGGCCATCGAACCAGCGGCGAATCTCGCCGATCAGCGCGAACGGCGAGATCGTGCCGGCATGCCCCCCGGCACCCGCGGCCACGGCGATCAGGCCGTCCGCACCCTTCTCGATCGCCTTGCGCGCGAACCGATCGTTGATGATGTCGTGCAACACGATGCCGCCATAGGAATGCACCGCCTCGTTCACCTCATCGCGTGCGCCGAGCGAGGTGATCACGATCGGCACCCGATACTTCACGCACAACTCCACGTCGTGCATCAGCCGGTCGTTGGAGCGGTGCACGATCTGGTTTACCGCGAACGGCGCGTCCGCCTCGGTCAGTTCGCCGGTCAGCCGCTTCAGCCACTCCTCGAGCACCGGACCCGGCCGAGCGTTGAGCGCGGGGAAGGAGCCCACGATGCCGGCCCGGCACTGCGCCAAAACCAGCTCCGGGTTGGACACGATGAACAGCGGCGAACCGATCACCGGCAGGCGAAGGCGGTCGAACACGGCGGGGAGGGACATGGCGGTTCCTGAGACTTCTTGGCTGTTCTTTCGCACCGTGCCGAGCGGCATTGACGCTGCCTGGCATCCGGTCGCAGGATCACGTCACAGAATTACGAAACAGGATAGCGGCCGGGCCGGTCAAGGGCTCGGGTACAAGCATCCGTCGGGAGAGATGATCATGCGGCCTGGCCTTGGTGCCGCGGCATCTGCGCGACTGCCTCTCGCTTCCGGATGCCGTAAGGCCGGCCGCCAAAACGGGGAGGTTTGACGACGCAATGGGCAGCATCAACGCGGTGGTGGACTTGCAGCAAGACGGTGACGTCGCCGTCATCACGATGGACAACCCGCCAGTCAACGCGCTCGGGCACGTGCTGCGCGTCGGGCTGATGCAGGCGTTCGAACAGATCCGGCCGCGCAAGGACGTGTCGGCGGTGGTGCTGACTGGCACGGCGCGGGCCTTTTCCGGCGGCGCCGACATCACCGAGTTCGGCAAGCCGCCGCAGAAGCCGATCCTGACCGAGGTCATTGCCGAGATAGAGTCGTTCGACCGCCCCGTCGTCGCCGCGATCCACGGCCTGGCATTGGGTGGCGGCCTGGAACTGGCGCTCGGCTGCCACTACCGCGTCGCAGCACCCGGCGCCAAGGTCGGCCTGCCGGAGGTCAAACTGGGGCTGTTGCCGGGCGCTGGCGGAACCCAGCGCCTGCCGCGGATCATCGGTCCGGTCGCGGCCATGAAGGCGATCGTCGGCGGCACCCACTTGGCCGTGGAGAGCGTGCCCGGCCTCGCCGACGCCATGTGCAAGACGCGGGAGGAGGCGGTGGCCTTTGCCCGCAGCGTCATCGGCAAGCCGCTCGCCCGGGTGCGGGATCGCGACGACAAGCTGCAGGAGGCGCGCGCCAACCCGGCGTTGCTGGACGAAGCCGCCGCCCCGTTGCTGAAGCGTGCCCGCGGCCAGCGCGCCCCCGCCGCGTGTATCGAGGCGGTGCGGGCCGCCGTCACGATGCCCATGGACGAGGGACTCGCGCTGGAACGCAAGCTGTTCATGGAGCTGGTCGGCAGTGACGAGAGCCGCGCCCAGCGCCACGCCTTCTTCTCGGAGCGCGAGGCGCAGAAGGTGCCGGGCATGCCGGCCGGGCTGAAGGGTGCGCCCGTGATGAAGGCTGCGATCATCGGGGCGGGCACGATGGGTGGCGGCATCGCGATGTGCTTCGCCAATGCCGGCATCCCCGTCACGGTGGTCGAGGTGAAGCAGGACGCGCTCGATCGCGGCATGGGCGTGGTGGAGAAGAACTACCGCACCGCCGTCTCCCGCGGGTCGCTGCCGGAGGGCGACGTCGCCAAGCGGATGGCGCTGTTCACACCGACGACCGATTGGACCTCGATCGCCGACGCCGACGTGGTGATCGAGGCGGTGTTCGAGACGATGGACGTCAAGCGCGACGTGTTCGGCAAGCTGGACGCGATCTGCAAGCCGGGGGCGTTGCTGGCGTCCAACACGTCGACGCTGGACGTGGACCAGATCGCCGGGTTCACCAAACGGCCGGCCGATGTGCTGGGCATGCACTTCTTCTCGCCGGCCAACGTGATGAAGCTGCTGGAGATCGTGCGCGGCAAGGCCACGAGCTACGAGGCATTGGCGCGAGCGCTGGCGATCGGACGGGCGATCGGGAAGGTGTCGGCCGTCGTCGGGGTGACCGAGGGCTTCGTTGGCAACCGCATGCTGCACCAGCGCTCGGCACAGTCGGAGGCATTGCTGCTGGAGGGTGCCACGCCCCAGCAGGTGGACGCGGTGGTGACCCGGTTCGGTTTTCCGATGGGGCCGTACGCGATGGGCGATTTAGCCGGGCTAGATGTCGGTTGGCGCATCCGGCAGGGCAAGGGCACCAAGGCACCGATCAGCGACGCGCTGTGCGAGGCTGGGCGGTTCGGTCAGAAGACCAGCGCCGGTTACTACAAATACGAGGGCCGCACGCCGACGCCGGACCCGGAGGTCGAGCGCATCATCGCCGAGCAGCAGCGCAAGGTCGGCGTGAACCCGCGCAGTATCGGCGACGACGAGATCTTCGAGCGGATGTTCTATCCGATGATCAACGAGGGTGCCCGCATCCTGGAGGAAGGCATCGCTAGCCGCGCGTCCGACATCGATGTGATCTGGATGAACGGCTATGGCTGGCCGTCCTGGACCGGTGGTCCGATGTTCTATGCTGACAAAGTCGGCCTGCAGCACATCGCCGAACGGCTGGAGTTCTATGCCGAGCAGACTGGCAACGAGCGGCTGCGGCCGGCCAAGTTGCTGCGCCAGTTGGCGGCGAGCGGGCAGGGATTCTCCAACCAGGTGAAGGCAGCCGCATGATACGCGCCACTCTCATCCCCCTCCCCTTGAGGGAGGGGTTAGGGGAGGGGTGTCACCGCACCGGACTGTGCCGTGTGAATTCTGCTGCGAAGTCGGGGCGTGGCTACCCCTCCCCCCGGCCGCCTCCCTCAAGGCGAGGGGAAGAGTGATGGGAACGCGCCCGTTTGCTTGGGAGGCGTCCTATCCGCCGGCGCTGAAGTGGGACGCGCCCCTGACCATCACCACCCTGCCGGCGCTGTTGGATACGGCGGTGGCCGCATACGGCGATTGTCCATTCATCGAGTTCCGAGGAAAGCGCATCAGCTTCCGCGAATTCGGTGACCGCGTGAACCAGGCCGCCGCCGGTCTCCAGGCGCTGGGGGTCGGCCCCGGGATTTCGGTGGCGCTGTTTCTGCCGAACACCCCGTACCACCCGATCAGCTTCTTCGGCGTGCTGCGGGCGGGGGGGCGCGTCGTGCATCTCAGCCCGCTCGATCCGCCACGCTCCCTGGCGCGCAAGCTGGCGGACAGCGCTGCCCGCATCATGGTCGCCCCCGACTTTCCGACGATGCTGCCGCAAGCCTTGGCGCTGCTGGCCGACGACATGCTCGACCACCTGATCATCGGTGAGGACGCGGCATTCGGGGCCGGCGTCCCAACCCAAGCGATTCCCGACGCACCGCGCATCATCTCCTTCGCCCAGCTGAGCGCCATGGCCCAGCTCGCCCCCTGGCCACTCGCTACGCCGTCCGATATCGCGGTGCTGCAATACACGGGTGGCACGACCGGGCTGCCGCGCGCTGCGATGTTGACGCATGCGAACCTGACCGCGGCGACCTCGATCTACAACGCCTGGTTCGAAGGCAACGATCGCAGTTGGGAGCCGAATGACCGTGTGATCGGCGTGCTGCCGCTGTTCCACATCTACATGCTGACGACGGTGCTGCTGCGCTGCCTGAATGTCGGGGTGGAGATTATGCTGCGCCTACGCTTCGACGCCGCGCACACACTGGACGACATCGAGACGGGGCGCGCCACCGTGTTCCCCGGCGTGCCCACCATGTTCATCGCGATGGCCGCCCAGCGTGGCATCGACTGGCGCGACCTGTCCTCGCTACGCACCGCCAGCTGCGGCGGCGCGCCGTTGCCGGTGGAGGTTGCTCAGCGGTTCGAGGCACTGACGGGGCGCCGGGTCGGCGGTGGCTGGGGCATGACGGAGACGTCGCCGGCCGGCACCAGCATTCTGCCCGAGACGGAAATGCGCGCCGGACTGATCGGGCTGCCGCTTCCCGGGATCGAGATGGACGTGGCCGATCTCACCGACCCGCATTGCGTGCTGCCGGTGGGCGAGACGGGCGAGATCCGCATCCGTGGACCGAACGTTACCGCAGGCTATTGGAACCGCCCGGAGGAGAACATCACTGCGTTCGCCGACGGATTTTTCCTGACCGGCGACATCGGCTACATGGATGCGGCCGGCAATTTCTATATCGTCGACCGCAAGAAGGACATGATCATCTCCGGCGGGTTCAACGTGTATCCGCGCCTGATCGAGGATGCGATCTACGAGCACGCGGCCGTCGAGGAATGCACCGTCGTCGGCATCCCGGACGCCTATCGCGGCCAAGCGGCGAAGGCGTTCGTCAAGCTGCGCGACGGGGCCGAGCCGTTCACGCTCGAGGAACTGCGCAGCTTCCTCGCCGACAAGTTGGGTCGCCACGAACTGCCGGCCGCCGTCGAATTCCGCGATGCCTTGCCGCGCACCGCCGTCGGCAAATTGTCGCGCAAGGAGCTCGCCGAAGAAGAGCGCGCCCGTATCCCAGAAGCTGCAAAGGCATGAGCATGACTGAAGCCGTGATCGTCTCCACCGCCCGCACGCCGATCGGCAAGGCGCAGCGCGGTGCCTTCAACATCACCCATGGCGCCGATCTCGGCGGCCACGCCATCCGCGCCGCGATGGAGCGTGCCGGTGTCGACCCGGCCTCCGTCGAGGACGTGGTGATGGGCTGTGCCAACCCCGAGGGCGCCACCGGCGGCAATATCGCCCGCCAGGCAGCCTTGCGCGCCGGCATCCCGCCCACCGCATCGGCGATGACGGTGAACCGCTTCTGCTCCTCCGGCCTGCAGGCGATGGCGTTGGCGGCGGGGCGCATCCTGAATGACGGTGCGCCGGTTGCGGTGGCCGGCGGGTTGGAATCGATCAGCCTGGTGCAGTTCCACATGAACCAGTTCCACTACCGCGACGAATGGCTGACGGAGCATAACCCCGACATCTACATGCCGATGATCGAAACCGCTGACATCGTGGCCAAGCGCTACGGCATCAGCCGCGAAGCGCAGGACGAATACGCGCTGGAATCGCAGCGCCGCACCGCCGCCGCGCAACAGGCCGGCCGCCTTTCGCAGGAAATCGTGCCGCTGACCGTGACCAAGGAAGTTGTGGACAAGGTGACGAAGGCGGTCAGCCACGAGGAGGTGACGCTCACCTCCGACGAGTGCAATCGGCCCGATACGACGTTGGACGGCTTGGCGAAACTGAAGCCGGTGCGGGGCGAGGACCAGTTCATCACTGCCGGAAATGCCAGCCAGTTGAGCGACGGCGCCTCCGCCTGCGTGATGATGTCGTCGGAGGAGGCGCAACGCCTGGGATTGACGCCGCTCGGCATCTTCCGCGGCTATGCGACCGCCGGCTGCGAGCCGGACGAGATGGGCATCGGGCCGATTTACGCCATCCCCCGCCTACTACAGCGCAAAGGACTGACGGTCGAGGACATCGATCTGTGGGAACTGAACGAGGCGTTCGCCAGCCAGGTGCTTTATTGCCGCGACAAACTGGGCATCCCGAATGACCGCCTGAACGTCGATGGCGGTTCGATCGCCATAGGCCACCCCTACGGCATGAGTGGCTCCCGCATGGCCGGCCACGCGTTGATCGAGGGCCGCCGCCGGGGTGCCAAGCTCGCAGTCGTCACCATGTGCATAGGTGGTGGCCAAGGCGCTGCCGGCCTGTTCGAGATCATCCACTAGCCTCGCTTCTCCCTCTCCCCTTGAGGGAGAGGGCCGGGGTGAGGGGTGACACGCAAAGAAAGCAGCCGAAATGGACCTAAGCTTCACCCCCGAGGAACGCGCCTTCCGCCAGGAGATGCGCGACTTCTTCCGCACCAAGATCCCGGCCGAGATCCGCGAAAAGGCCGGCCGCGGCGAGCATGTCTCCAAGCAGGACCTGCAGATTACTCAACGCGCTATGAACGCAGCGGGCCTGGCAACGCCACATTGGCCGCTGCAGTGGGGCGGCAAGGATTGGACCTCGGTGCAATCCTACATCTGGCTGGACGAAATGCAGACCGCTTCCGTCCCCGCGCCGCTCGCCTTCAACACCAGCATGGTCGGCCCGGTGATCGCCGAGTTCGGCAGCGAGGAGCAAAAGCAGCGTTTTCTTCCGCCCACCGCCAACCTGGACATCTGGTGGTGCCAAGGCTTCTCCGAACCAGGCGCCGGGTCCGACCTTGCCGGGCTGCGCACCACAGCGCGGCGTGAGGGCGACGCGTGGGTCGTCAACGGCCAGAAGACCTGGACCACACTCGCGCAATATGCCGACTGGATCTTCTGTCTGTGCCGAACCGATCCCAATGCCGCGAAGAAGCAGGAAGGCATTTCCTTCATCCTGATCGACATGACGACGCCGGGTATCACCGTGCGCCCAATCCAGACGCTGGATGGCGGTCACGAAGTGAATGAGGTCTGGTTCGACGAGGTACGCGTGCCGTATGGCAACCTGGTCGGGCAGGAGAACAAAGGCTGGGACTACGCCAAATTCCTGCTCGGCAACGAGCGCACCGGCATCGCCCGCGTCGGCGTTTCGAAGGCGCGGCTGCTGCGGTTGCGCGAACTAGCCAAGCTGGAGCGCATCGGCGACAAGCCCATGATCGACGACCGCCATTTCGCCGAGAAGCTGACGGCGGTGGAAATAGAATTGCGGGCGCTCGAAATGACGCAGTTGCGCGTGGTGGCAAGCGCGCGCGACCATGCGAAGGGCAAGCCTAACCCGGCGAGTTCGATCCTCAAGATCAAGGGTTCCGAAATCCAGCAGGCTACGACCGAGCTGCTGATGGAGTTGGTCGGCCCCTACGCCATGCCGTATTTGCCGGAAAACGAGGCCGAGGGTGACAACGACCCAATGTCGATCGGCCCCGATTACGCCGCCGAGGCCGCCCCGACCTACTTCAACTGGCGCAAGATTTCCATCTATGGCGGATCAAACGAGATCCAGCGCAACATCGTCGCAAAGGCTATCCTTGGGTTTTGAGTTGCTTCTGCCTTCTCCCTCTCCCGTAAAGCAGGGCGGGGTGAGAAGCCGATCGAACCGCCCGTTTCAACCAAGGCCAAAGGCACAATGGATTTCGACCT
>CAXTCJ010000056.1:0-30514 GCA_964242215.1 uncultured Acetobacteraceae bacterium
CCAGCATCATCTTGAAGCCGTTGTAGTCGGGCGGATTGTGGCTGCCGGTGACCATTACCGCGCCGGCCGTCTCGTGCGTTGTGGCGGTGTAGTACAGCATCGGCGTCGGGCACAACCCAACGCGCAGGACCTCCAGGCCACACGCCATCAGCCCGCGCACCAACTCCGGCTCCAGCGAAGGGGAGGACAAGCGGCCGTCGAAGCCCACCGCTACCGTCTTGCCGCCGGCCCGCGCGACGACGGTGCCGAAGCATCGGCCAATCGCGAAGGCGTCTGCGGGGTGCAGCGTGCGGCCAACCACGCCACGGATGTCGTACTCACGCAGCGAAGTAGAATCGAAGTCGTGGCGAAAATTCATCAATCTCTCAATCGCGGTATTTGGTCAGGAACTTGCGGACCGCGCCGCTGAGCTCGGGCCGCTGTAGGGCGAAGGCGATCTGCGCCTCCAGGAAGCCGATCTTGTCGCCGCAGTCGAACCGCTCGCCCTCGTAGCGCAGGCCATGGAACGGGATGTGGCCGATCATCTTGGCCATGGCGTCTGTCAGTTGCACCTCGTTGCCGGCGCCACGCTCCATCTTGGACAGGTATTGCAGCACTTCGGGCATCAGCACGTAGCGGCCGATGATCGACAGGTTGGAGGGCGCAACCGCCGGGTCAGGCTTCTCGACGAGGCCTTTGACGTCCACCAGGCGGCCATCGTCGCTGCCGATCTCGAGGATACCGTAGCGGTTGGTCTGCTCCCGCGGCACTTCGGTCACGGCGACGACGTTGCCGCCGGTCTCGTTGTAAGCGTCGGCCAATTGCTTCAGGCACGGCGTCTTGCTCAGCACCAGGTCGTCCGGCAGCAGGATGGCGAACGGGTCGTCACCGATGAACGACCGGGCGCACCAGATTGCGTGACCCAGGCCCAACGGCACCTGCTGGCGCACGGTTGCGATCGAGCCTGGCAGAACTGCCATCTCCCGCAACATCTGCATGATCTCGTGCTTGCCGCGCTCCTTGAGAGTGGCTTCGAGCTCGAACGCGATGTCGAAATGCTCGACCAGCCCGGTCTTGCCGCGGCCGGTGACCATGCAGAACTGCTCGATCCCGGCGGCACGAGCTTCCTCGACAGCGTATTGGATGAGGGGCTTGTCGACGACAGGGAGCATTTCCTTCGCCGTCGCTTTGGTCGCAGGAAGAAAGCGGGTGCCGAGCCCTGCTACGGGAAGAACGGCCTTACGCAGCGGCTTCATGGAAGATCCTGCTCTAATGTCTCGTTTTTGTCCGCGGTATGCCCGCGAGTGTTTGATTGGTGGCACGCCGTCGAGACGCCAGCAAGAACCATTCAGGGCTCCCTTACTGACCCTTTTATGCCGAACTGAGCGCCTCCGTGGCTGCAATGGCGCTCAAATTAACGATACCTCGCGCGGTCACGCTTGGGACCAGCACGTGGAGCGGGCGGCTCATGCCCAACAGGATCGGGCCGACCGGCAAACCGTCGCCACTCGCCTTGAGCAAGTTGAAGGCGATGTTTGCCGCGTCCAGCCCAGGCATCACCAGCAGGTTGGCGGTGCCGGAAAGCTGGCTGTCGGGCACCGCGCGGTCGCGAATCGCCTCGCTGAGGGCGGCGTCGGCGTGCATTTCGCCGTCCACCTCCAACTCCGGGGCCTGGTCGCGGATCAGCCCCAAGGCACGCCGCATCTTTCGCGCCGGTGCGGAATTGCCGGCGCCGAACGAAGAATGCGACAGCAAGGCAGCTTTTGGGATGATGCCGAAGCTTTTCACCACTTCGGCCGCCAGCAGCGTCATCTCCGCGACCTCTTCAGCCGTCGGGTCGACAGTCACGTGAGTGTCGCAGAAAAATAGCGCGCCGTTGTTCAGGATCAGCGCCGAGAGTGCGTAGACCCGCGACACGGTGGAACGCTTCGGTATGATTGGCAGCGCGTAGGTCAAATGGCGCTGCCAGTCGCCGGAGCCGCCGACGATGGCGGCATCCGCCTGGCCGCCATGCAGCAGCATCGAGGCGGCGACCGTGACCCGGTTGCGCATACGGCGGGCGGCGGCATCCGACGGCACGCCGCGGCGGCCTACGAGCCGCTGATATTGCGCGACCAGCGGGTCGAACACGTCGCGGTCCACCGCCGGGTCGAGCACCCGCACGCTGTTTTCCAGGTCGAGCCGCAGGCCCATCTCCGCGACCCGCGAGGCAATCACCCCCCGGCGGCCGATCAAGATCGGCTGCGCGATCCCCTCGTCCACCACGGTCTGCACGGCGCGCAGCACCCGCTCGTCCTCGCCGTCGGCATACACGATGCGGCGCGGCGACTTGCGGGCCGCCTCGAACACCGGCCGCATCAGCTGGCCGGAGCGGTAGACGAACACCTCGAGGCCGTGGCGATAGGCAGCGAAATCCTCGATCGGGCGGGTCGCGACGCCGGTGCGCATGGCAGCCTGGGCGACGGCGGGAGCAATTTGCAGGATCAGGCGAGGGTCGAACGGCTTGGGGATGATGTAGTCGGGGCCGAAGACCGGGGCCGCACCACCATACGCCGCAGCGACCACCTCGCTCGCCTCGACACGGGCCAGGACGGCGATGGCTTCGACGCAGGCGACCTTCATCTCCTCGTTGATCGTGGTGGCGCCGACATCCAGTGCGCCGCGGAAGATGAACGGGAAGCACAGGACGTTGTTGACCTGGTTCGGATAGTCGCTGCGCCCGGTGGCGACGATGGCATCCGGCCGCACCGCGCGAACCGCTTCCGGCAGGATCTCGGGCTCGGGATTGGCCAACGCCAGGATCAACGGCTTGTCGGCCAGCAGCGGCAACCATTCGGCCTTCAGGACGCGCGGGGCGGACAGGCCGAGGAAAATGTCGGCGCCGGGGAGCGCTTCCTCCAGGGTGCGGGCGTTCGACGGATTCGCGAACCGCGCCATGTTGGGCAGCATGTCGTCGTCGCGCCCGGCGTAGATCACGCCCTTGATGTCGGTCAGCGTGACGTTCTCGGGCTTCAGGCCCATTTCGCACAGCAGGGCGACGCAGGCGAGGGCGGCGGCGCCGGCACCGGACGTGACCAGGTGGACGTCGCCGATGCGCTTACCCTGCAGTTCCAGCCCGTTGCGGACGGCCGCGGCCACGATGATGGCGGTGCCGTGCTGGTCGTCGTGAAAGACCGGGATCTTCATCTGCTCGCGCAGCCGGCGCTCGATGTCGAAACACTCGGGGGCTTTGATGTCCTCGAGGTTGATGGCACCGAAGGTCGGTTCCAACGCCGCCACGACCTCGACGAAGCGGTCCGGATCGGCGGCGTCGACCTCGATGTCGAAGCAGTCGATGCCGGCGAATTTCTTGAAGAGCACCGCCTTGCCCTCCATGACCGGCTTGCCTGCCAGGGCGCCGATATTGCCCAAGCCCAGCACCGCGGTGCCATTGGAGACCACACCCACCAGGTTGCCCCGGGCGGTATAATCGTATGCGGTCAGCGGGTTAGCCTTGATCTCCTCGCAGGCCGCGGCGACGCCTGGGGAATATGCCAACGCCAGATCGCGCTGGGTGGCCATGCGCTTGGTGGGCACGACCTCCAACTTCCCTGGGTGGGGGAGCCGATGATAGTCCAGCGCAGCCTTCCGGAAGTCCTCGTCCATCGCCATGTCACTCCCTCTGCCGACAGTTACCGGCGGGGACGGCGAACATGCAACCTAGCCCCGAAACTGGATGAGTTTGAATGCGGTCGAGAAGACTCGAACTTCCACAGGGTTTCCCCCACAAGCACCTCAAGCTTGCGCGTCTACCATTTCGCCACGACCGCATCGTAGACGGGGGCGTATAGCGGATGGACTCGCTGGTATCAACCGGGGCGGCAGTGCGCTGGCGGGTTTCCGACGCGTTGGTGGAGTATCCGTCCGCGCTCACCGCGATGCAGGAGCAAGCGGCGGCGATCCGCGCCGGGTCGGCGGACGAGACGGTTTGGCTATTGCAGCACCCGCCGCTCTACACGTCGGGGACCAGCGCGCAGGCCGATGATCTGCTCAATCCGCAGGGTTTCCCCACATTTGCCGCCGGGCGTGGTGGGCAGTGGACGTATCACGGCCCGGGACAGCGCACCGCCTACGTGATGCTGGACCTGACCCGGCCGCACGGGCAGATCGCCGCCCGCGACGTCCGCGCCTATGTCTGGGGGCTGGAGGAATGGGTGATCCTGGCACTCGACAGCTTGAACATCCGGGCGGAACGCCGCGCTGGGCGGGTCGGGATCTGGGTGGCGGACGCGACCGGGGAGAGCAAGATCGCCGCCATCGGGGTGCGGGTCACGCGCTGGGTGAGTTGGCATGGGGTCGCGGTGAACGTCTCACCGGACCTGGGCCATTTCGGCGGGATCGTGCCTTGCGGGATACGCGACCATGGAGTGACCAGCGTGGAGGCGCTTGGGCTGACGACCACGCTGGAGGACGTCGATCTTGCTTTGCGCGACGCATGGCCACGCGTGTTTGGATGATTGCAGGCGGCACAAATGTCAGCGTGCGCCCCTCCGTCGGCTTCGCCGCCACCTCCCCCGCCAACAACGGGGGAGGATAGGCAGCGAAGCCTGCCGGCATTCAGTAGTAAGGGTAGAAGAATGGCCGCACGAATGGCCTTGGAACGACGACATAGGGCGGCGGTGGGTAGTAAGCATACGGATAGGGCGGCGGAGCGTAAACCGGCGTGGCATAAGCGGGCGGTGGATACGGCGCCGCATAACCTGGTGCGGCAGCAGCTTGCCCGGCTAATACGCTTCCCGGATACGGAGGCTGTCGCGCGCCGCTTGCATAAGATGGCGGCTGGCCTGGCTGGCTAAGCTGCGCCTGGTTCAGCTGATCGACCTGGGCGTCCCCGGTGTTATTCCCCGCGTCGACCCGGTGATCGACGTTGGAGTAGGGTTGATTGGCATTGGCGGCCAAAGCGGCCGTCGGAGCAGCCAGAGCCAACCCTGCAATCACAAGTGCAGTTTTCATCACGTGACCTCCTTGCGCTTCGGCGAGCGGAAACCCGCAAAGCCCAAGCCAATAACGCTGATTGTCAGCCGGTGTTCGGGCGTTCCCACTCGCGCCGATGCCAAATTTCCGTGCGCGGCCATCAGCTTACCAAAGCTTCACCTTCAGCTCTAAACCTGGGTAAAGTTGCTGGGTTACAGTCTGAGTTCTTCGGCTTTGAAGGGAGATGCCACCATGAAGCCATTGTCCATTGCCGCCCTCTGCGTCGGGTTGGCCGCCGCACCACTCGTTGCGAAAGCAGCAGATCTGCTGCTGGTGGACGCTTCCGGCCAGCCAGTCGCCGTTCTGGTTCCGAGTGCTGAACAGACGATGGGTCCGGCCGAAATGTTCGCCCAGCAGGATGCCATTCTGGACCGGATGATGCAGACCATGTCTCGGATGAATGCAGCGTTCATGTCTGGTCCGATGTCGATGGACCCGGCGACATTCGGCAACGCGAAGCCGGGTTCGGCGGTGATCATCACCAGCTTCAGCGATGGCCGGTCGAGTTGCAGCCGTACGGTGACGTATGATCAGCGGAGCGGCGGCGGTGGTAGCCCGGTTGTAGAGGTGCGCCAGACGGGCGATGGCTGCGGCTCGCTGCCGGTGCCCCCCACAGGTGCTACGGTTCCGGCCGCACTGCCGAGTGATGCCGCCCCGCACAGCTTCGGGCCCGCAAACCCGAACAGCCCGCAACTAACCCACGTCGTCTACCGGCACGCGGTGGTGAAGTCCCGGCCGCATCACCTCTAAGGCAGATCAGACCCGCCGGATGAACCCCGGCTCTTCCGGCGGGTCTGCCCAGTCCTCCTCGATCCGGCTGACAGACGCCAGTCGTGGTCCTAGGCGGCAGGCTCGCAACAGTTCCTCGACGGCGTCGATCTCGCCGTAGACCAGCGCCTCGACAGCGCCGTCTGCGCGATTTCTGACCCAGCCGTGAACACCCAGCGCACGCGCCTGAGCCACCATCCAATCGCGATAGCCGACGCCCTGTACCCGCCCCTGGATGACCACGCGCTTGGCTCTCATCGCACCAGGCTAATGAAGTGCGACGCTTCTTCCAACTCGGCCAGAATTTTACCCCGGCGTGCGGCGGCCTGGTCGTCAACACCCCACAACTCGACCTCGTAGTCCTCGTCGACACACGAGAGCGTTAGGGCTTGGCTGGGGTCGATCAGCCCGCGCATCAGCGCCAATCCCAGGATCAAACTGCCGAGGGCCGGCACGGTGATCCCGAGCCCTGCGAGCACCCAGCCGTTCTCCGCCTCGACCTCCCGTCGGAGTGCGGCAAGTGCCACCGGATGCTGCTTCACGTGGATGATACCGGTCGTCGTCGTCAGGGCTGCTCCCAGTTCGACACGCGCCCACTCCAGCCAAGGGCGCCAGGCTTCGTCCTGCCGCAGCACAAGCTCGGGTGGACGGTCGGCACGATAGCAAAGCGGATCGGTTTCGCCATAGACCGCGATCGCTGCCGCAACGGGCGCCGGGTCGGGCACGATGCGAAGCTGGGCGGTGCCGGCCAGGCGCGTCAATGGCACGTCGGTGTAGTCCATCACGCCCGACTCGGCACCCGCCACCTGCCACTCCGCCGCGATAGCCTCGGCCAGCGGGCGCTGGGGGACACGTAAAGATGGACCGGAGGGGAGGCGAAGCGGCTTGTCGTCCAGCAAGACACCCCAGCCGTCAGCGGCCTCCGCGACGCCGGCCCGGGTCCAGACCCGCTTCATGACCGCGCGCTCATCGTAGGAAGCTACGCAGCAAATCGGTGGCCTTGGGAGGTTTGACGAGTGCCGCCTCGGCGGGCAAGCGGCCGCTGCGCCCATCCCGGGCCGCCGTCAGCTCGGGTGTGCAGCTGTCCGGCGAGGATGCCAGGCCGCCGATCACGACGCTCGTTCGCCCCGAACCAACCGCCGGGTCCAGCGAAATGGCGGGATGCCGCAACGGCCCCTCGAGCCGCAGCGGCGCCGCCACGCCGGCAAGGCCCAACCGCACGACCGGGCGGAGATGCAGCGACACGGTCTCATTCGGGAGGTCGATGGTGCCACTGCCATCCAGCTCCAGCCGCGCCGAGTCTAGTTTCAGGGCGGCGAACGTCACCTGCCCGTTGACCACATCGGCGCGCACCGCGAAGCAACGGACGTGGCTGCGGCCATTCGGATCCAGCCCGGCGGCGGACTGCTTGGCCAGATCGGCAAGCGCCGCGGCCAAGGCGGCGTTGGAGATCTCGCCGTCCACCATGGCCACGCCGACATGACCTCCGAGTGTGGCGGCCATCGCGTGGGGCGAGTCGCCGGTCGCATGCAGCACCGCGTCCAGTTCGGCCGTCGCGTCGGAGCCGCCGGGCAGCCCAGCCGCCTGCAGCAGCGCGTCGAACGAGATTGCGGCCGAGCGCACGACCAACGCCACGGCGCGTGACTCACCCCGACCGTCGGCACTGGCCGAGAGGTCGACCCGGCCCTCCGGCGACTGCACGGAGGCCGGGTTCAACTGGGCCAGGCCGTCCTGCAGCGTCAGGTGCCCGGTAGCGTTGCGGTAATCCACGCGACCGAGATGCAGCGTGCCGATCGTGACTTGCAGGTCCGCATCCGCCCGCCGGAGCCGATCCCACGGCAGAGGCGTGTTGGAGAACAGCGGGCTGGCTGTCGGGGCAACAGGCTGCACGGGTGTGGCAGGACCAGCGGGCACGAGGGCTGGCGGCGGCGGGTTCGGCTTCGCCGCCGCACGGATCGCGTCGCCGTCGACCCGGTTGGCCACCAGCGTGCCCCGCAGCGCCGGGCGCGGTCCGGGGATGACAGCCAGATCGCCAGCGGCATCACCGAACGGCGAGGAGAACGCCAGGCCGCGCAACGCGACCCCCTGCCCCGCCGGCAGCGCTCCCGTCGCGAGGTGCCAGGGGCCGCCATCCACCGCCCCCTCCGCCTCGAGCCGCGCCGGCTGCCCGGCAGGCCAGGTCAGCGACAACCGCGCGAGAGTGGCACCGGCCATCAGCGTGCCGAGGTCGGACGCGCCCACCTGCAACGACACATCCTGCGGCAGCACTGCCAGCGGCTGCAGCGTGCCGGCGAAATGGACGTCGTGCAGCGGGGGGAAATCGGTTCGGCCGAGTAGTGTGCCCAGCCGCGCCAGATCGGGTGCGGCCAGTTGCAACCGGCCCGCAACCGTGCGCGCCGCGGGGTCCGCCGTGCCGTCCAACGAAAACGTCGCATCGCCCACCGAGGCGGCGAGCTTCACTGGCCACGCACCGGGGATAGCCCCGGTCAGTTGCGCCCAAGTGCCCAGCGTTGCCTCCAGCCTCACGTCGGCCCCGGAGGTTTGCGCCTGGGCCAAGACATGCGCCGGGCCATCGCCGAGGTCGACCGTGGCATTCGGCACATCCGCAGCATTGGTCTGCCCGGTGACGCCATTATGCCAGGTGACCCGGCCCGATTCGATCCGCAGGCTGTCCAGCTGTGTCGTCATCCGCGGCCCGGGGCTGGACGTGCTGACCGGACCGGGCGCCGCGGACGGGCGGTTGAACTGCCAATTGCCGCGCCCGTTGGCGTCTGTCTCCAGCAGTATATCGGGCCGGACCAACGTCACGCTCGCGATCTCGACTCGGCCGGTCAGCAGCGGCAGCAGGTCCATTCGGGCTTCCACCCGCGCCACCACTGCCATCTGCGGACGAGTGCCACCCGCCATGTTGGCTAGCGAGACGTCCTCGGCTTCCAATACCGGGGCCAGACCCCAGTCGACGCGGATCGGGCCAGCCAAGGTCAGGTCGCGGCCAGTGGCGCGGCGAACGGCCTGCACGATCCGGTCTTTTTGGCTCGCCGGGTCGAACGTCACGGCTGCGACGACTCCCGCCCCGGCGACCAAGACCAACACTGCAGCGCCCGCAATCAGCCAGCGTCTTGCCATAGCCACCCCTTGCGTCACGCACCTATCTAGGGAAGCGGTCCAGCCGAGTCACCGCCGGAGCAGACGGCACTTGGAAACCAAGCGTTTCAAAGCTCTCCCGCATATGCGGCGGCAGATCGGCCGTGACCTGCAACGTGCCGCCCGCGGGATGCGGCAGAAGCAACGTGCGGGCATGCAGATGCAGGCGATCGGCGAGCCCCTCGACGTAGCTGCCGCCTGAGCCGTTATCGCGCGGCTCGGAGTATTTCTCGTCGCCGACGATGGGAGTGCCGAGGCTGACGCAATGCACGCGCAACTGGTGGGTGCGGCCGGTCAGCGGCTGCAGCTCGAGCCAAGCCAGCTTGCGGCCGGCCGCGTCCAGCAGGCGGTAATTGGTGTAGGCGCGCTGGCCCTCCTTGTCCTTGCGGTCGGTGGCCACGGTGCGCTCGCCGAACGCGCTCGACACGCGCTTGAGCGGCTGGTCGATCTGGCCCTCCTCCGGATCAGGCCGACCGACCACAACGGCCCAATACGTCTTTTCGACGTCGCGGGTGCGGAAGGACGCCGCCAGCTTAGCGGCGATGCCCGGGGTGCGGGCAAGGACGATCACACCCGACGTGTCGCGGTCGAGCCGATGCACCAGACGGGGCCGGTCGCCGCCGTCGCGCAACGCGTCCAGCATCCCGTCCAAATGCCGAGTGATACCGGGTCCGCCTTGGGTGGCGAGGCCGGATGGCTTGTTCAACACGATCAGTTGGTCGTCGCGATAGAGCACCATGCGCTCCATCTCCTTGACGTCGGCCGGCGTGACGGTCGGCGCTCGCTTCTCAGGCGCCACCGGCATCGGGGGCACCCGCACAGCTTGGCCCGCCGTGAGACGAACCGACGCCTCCACCCGGTGACCGTCCACCCTTATCTGCCCGGTGCGGCAGAATTTCTGCAGCACGCCCTGGGTCAAAGCGGGGTAGTGGCGGCGAAGGAAGCGGTCGAGCCGGATGTCCGCTTCGTCCTCGGTGACGGTCTGCACGGAAACCAGCGTTACCGTGTTCATGCTTGCCGGTCCTTCCTCAACTCCGCCCAATGCGTCATCCGCCGGGTGACCTCCCGCTCGAACCCGCGATCCACAGGTTGGTAGAACTCCTCCCGCGGCATCCCGTCCGGGAAGTAGTTTCGGCCGGAGAACGCATCCTCCGCTTGGTGGTCGTAGGCGTAGCCGGCGCCGTAGCCGAGATCCTTCATCAGCTTCGTAGGCGCATTCAGGATATGCGCCGGTGGGGTCAGGCTCCCGGTGTCCTTCGCCGACCGCCGGGCCGCCCCGATCGCAGCGTAGACCGCATTCGATTTCGGCGCCGTGCCTAGGTAGACGACGGCATGGGCGAGCGCGAGTTCACCCTCCGGGCTACCCAGGCGCTCATACGTCTCCCACGCCGTGAGCGCCTGAACCACGGCCTGCGGATCGGCCATGCCGATGTCCTCGTAGGCAAAGCGGAGTAGCCGGCGAGCGATGTAGCGCGGGTCCTCGCCGCCCGTCAGCATGCGGGCAAACCAGTACAAGGCCGCGTCGGGGTCAGATCCGCGCAACGACTTATGCAGGGCCGAGATGAGATTGTAATGCTCCTCCCGATCCTTGTCGTAGAGCGCAGCCCGCTTAGCGAGCAGCACCGAAAGCTGCGCCGGGTCGAGCGGCTTGGTACCCGGCGGGAGTGCCTGTAGTTGCTCGGCCATATTCAGCACATAACGGCCGTCGCCATCAGCCATCGCCCGCAGCGTCGTGCGAGCGTCCGATGTCAGCGGTAGCGGATTGTCCGCCTCGGCCCGGCCGAGCAGCAGATCGAGCGCCGGGTCATCCAGACGGCGCAACACCAATACCTGGCAGCGCGACAACAAGGCGCCATTCAGCGCAAACGACGGGTTCTCCGTCGTAGCCCCCACGAGCACGACCGTCCCGTCTTCCACCACGGGCAGGAAGCCATCCTGCTGAGCCCGGTTGAACCGGTGGATCTCGTCGACGAAAAGCAGCGTGGATTGCCCGGTAGACCGGCGCCGTTTTGCCTCCTCAAACACCCGCTTGAGATCGGCGACCCCCGAGAACACCGCCGAAAGCTGTGTGAAGTGCAACCCTGCTGCCGCCGCCAACAGGCGCGCGATGGTCGTCTTGCCTACGCCGGGCGGTCCCCAGAAAATCAGAGACGCCAGCGAACCGCGGCCCAGCATGCGGGTGATCGTGCCGTCCGGCCCGAGCAAATGGTCCTGCCCCACCACGTCAGCGAGAGTTTGTGGACGCAGGCGGTCGGCCAACGGACCGGGCGCGGTCTTGCCGGAAGGCTCCGGCGCCGCTTCGAACAGGTCGCCGTCGGTCACGACACGGCGGCGCTGCAGGCCGGGGCGGCACTCACCGTGGCATCGCCCTGCCCGCTATTCTCCTGCAGCGTGAACACGACATCACCAATCGTCGTAGCGGCCCAGGTACCGCCCGCGTAGTTAACGAGACTACCGCCATTGTCGATTGGGTGGCTCGACACGCTGCCATCGCTCTCCCGCCGCAGAAGCTTTCCGCACAGGGCAAACGGCAGTTTCGGCATCGACGGCACTTGGATCTGGAAACTATCGTCGGGATGCGCCGAGTCGACATGCAGCGTCCCCGCCAAGAAACCGGCGAGGTAGACCGCAATCGTTTCCTCCTGCTGACCCTCGCTAAGGTGGTCGACCACAGTCAACGTTGCCTTCGGGGCCGGTTGAGCGTGCGCACTCCCGGCCAGGAGGAACCCGGCCGCGGCGACGAGCGCTGCGCGGCCGGCGATCGTCATCCGATTAAGCCGCCTGCTCCACGGCCAAATCCGGCCGCGGACCGCTATCGAGGCCCTTCGCCGCCGGGTCGCGTTCGACAAGCTCGATCACGGCCATGTCCGCTGCATCGCCGTAGCGCATGCCAGCCTTTAGCACCCGGGTATAGCCGCCCGAACGCGCCTTGTAGCGGGTGGCCAGGGTGTCGAACAACTTGGCGACGATCTTCTCGTCGCGAAGTTGAGCGTAGGCCTGGCGTCGCGCATGCAGCCCGCCACGCTTGCCCAGCGTGATCAACTTCTCAGCCACCGGCCGAAGCTCCTTGGCTTTGGGCAGGGTGGTGGTGATCTGCTCATGCTTGATGAGAGCGACGGCCATGTTGCGGAACATGGCGAAGCGGTGGCTTGTGGTGACGCCGAGCTTTCGGCCGGCCACTCCGTGACGCATTTTCCAGGTTCCTTAGAACGGCTCGTCCAGCCGCTTGGCCAGATCTTCGATGTTTTCGGGCGGCCAACCAGCGACGGTCATGCCGAGGGTGAGGCCCATGTTGGTCAGGACCTCCTTGATTTCGTTGAGCGACTTGCGGCCGAAGTTCGGGGTGCGGAGCATCTCCTGCTCGGACTTCTGCACCAAGTCGCCGATGTAGACGATGTTGTCGTTCTTCAGGCAGTTCGCCGAACGCACCGACAGCTCCAGCTCGTCGACCTTACGGAGAAGGTTGCGATTGAACGGCAGGTCGTCGTGTTGCTCCTCGGCACGGAGCTGTTGCGGCTCATCGAAGTTGATGAACAGCTGCAACTGATCCTGCAAGATGCGGGCAGCCAGTGCCACCGCGTCCTCGGGCGTGACCGCGCCGTTTGTCTCCACCGAAAGCAGCAGCTTATCGTAGTTGGTCAAGTTCCCGACGCGGGTTGGCTCAACGCGGTACGAAACCCGCCGGACCGGCGAATAGATGCTGTCGACCGGGATCAGCCCAATCGGCGCATCCTCGGGCCGGTTGCTGGCGGCTGGCTCGTAGCCCTTCCCCAGGTTGACCGTGAACTCCATGCCGAGCTTCACACCCTCATCGAGCGTGCACAGCACTAGGTCGGGGTTCATGATATCGATGTCGTGGCCGGCCTGGATCTGCCCGGCCTTGACTTCGCCGGGCCCGGTTGCCGTCAGCACCATGCGCTTCGGACCTTCGCCGTGCATCCGCAAGGCAAGCTGCTTCACGTTCAGCACGATGTCGGTCACGTCTTCACGCACGCCCGGAATGCTGCTGAACTCATGCAGCACGCCGTCGATCTGGACGGCCGTCACCGCGGCACCTTGCAGCGACGATAGAAGAATACGGCGGATGGCATTGCCGAGCGTCATGCCGAAGCCACGCTCCAGCGGTTCGGCCACAACGAGCGCGGTGCGCGATGGATCGGAGCCGGGCTCGAACTCCAGCTTCTCCGGCTTAATCAGCGACTGCCAGTTGCGCTGGATGACGGCGGTATCGTTTCTCATGGCGATTCGGGCCTCACCCCTCAGGGTTCGGCCCGCCTTTCATAGGTGTTCGACCCGGACTCAGACGCGGCGGCGCTTGCGCGGCCGGCACCCGTTATGCGGGATCGGCGTCAGGTCACGGATCTGGGTGATGTTGAAGCCGACCGTCTGCAACGCGCGCAATGCGCTCTCGCGGCCAGACCCGGGCCCGTTCACCTCGATTTCGAGCGTCTCCATTCCGTGCTCGCGAGCTTTCTTGCCCGCGTCCTCGGCGGCGACCTGGGCCGCGTAGGGCGTGGACTTGCGACTACCCTTGAAGCCCTGCATGCCAGCAGACGACCAGGCAATGGTATTGCCCTGCGCGTCGGTGATGGTGACCATCGTATTGTTGAACGTGGCGTTCACATGGGCCACGCCAGAAATGATATTCTTGCGCTCCTTGCGACGGGGACGCGCGGGGGCTTTCGCCATGAGGTGATCCTGCCTTCGTAGCTATGTGCGGCAAAAAGCCGGGTGTTACTTAGTGACTTTCTTCTTGCCAGCGATCGCCACGGCCTTGCCCTTGCGGGTGCGGGCGTTCGTATGGGTCCGCTGACCACGAACCGGCAAGCCACGACGATGACGCAGGCCGCGGTAGCAGCCCAGATCCATCAGCCGCTTGATGTTCATCGCCACTTCACGGCGGAGGTCACCCTCAACGCGGAAGTCGCGATCAATCAGCTCACGGATGCGCAGGATCTCCTCATCGGAGAGCTGGTTGACCCGGCGATCATCGGGAATAGAAAGCTTCTCGCAAATGCCAGCAGCCTTCGTCGGGCCGATGCCATAGATATAGCGGAGGCTGATCGTCACCCGCTTGTTGGTCGGGATATTCACACCGGCAATACGCGCCACAGCCAAACTCCTGCAGGACCGGAGCGCACCGCGCCCGGCCAGATGGAAGGCGGCCTGCTCGCCTTAGCGCTAGGCCACCGGTAATACTATACGGGCGCGAACGCTGCCGTTCCGCCGGAGAGGGTCGTTATACGAGTGCGGAAGACAGAGTCAACGCACTTCGGTCACATCTAGGTGAACATGCTCGGACGGCAACGTCTGTATCACCGCCTCGATCGATGCCGACACCTCGTCCATCGACGCCATGCCATCGAGCTCATGCAACCGCCCGGTTTTCTCGTAGTGCGGCAGTATGGGCTTGGTCTGGCGGTTATACACCGCCAGCCGCTCACTCACTGTCTCGCGCTTGTCGTCCGGCCGACGGATGAACTCGGTCGAGCCACAGACGTCGCACACCCCAGCCACCGCCGTTTGCTTGAACACGTCGTGGTAGCTCGCGCCGCATTTGGCACAGGTGAAACGGCCAGCAATTCGCTCGACGAGCGCCGCATCATCCACTTTCAACTCGATGACAGCGTCTAGCTGCAGCCCGAGTTCATCCAGCATTTGGTCCAGGGCCTCTGCTTGAGCAACCGTGCGTGGGAAGCCATCCAGGATAAACCCACGAGCGCAGTCAGGCTGGCGAACTCGGTTTGCCAGCATGTCGATGATGATCTCGTCCGATACCAGCGCGCCGGATGCCATAACAGCTTTTGCGCGCTTTCCGATCTCCGACCCGGCGGCAACCTCGGCGCGCAACATGTCACCCGTCGAGATCTGCGCGATCCCGTGCTTATCCTGCAAGCGTTTCGCCTGCGTCCCCTTTCCCGCCCCAGGCGGGCCGAGTAGAATCAGCTTCACCGGCCCCGGCCCCGCACCTTGGACTTACGAATCAGCCCCTCGTACTGGTGAGCCAACAGGTGGGACTGGACCTGGGTAACCGTATCCATCGTGACCGAAACGATGATCATCAAACTGGTGCCGCCGAAGTAGAAAGGCACATTGTAGTTAGCAATTAGGATTTCCGGCAACAGGCATACGATACAAAGATAAAGCGCACCGATCGTGGTCAGCCGCGTCAGGATGCGATCGAAGTAGTCGGCGGTGTTACTTCCGGGCCGAATGCCAGCGATGAAACCGCCATACTTTTTGAGGTTATCCGCCGTCTCCTGCGGATTGAACACCACGGCTGTGTAGAAGTACGAGAAGAAGATGATCATTCCGGCATAGAGCGCGAGATACAGCGGCCTGCCATGCGCCAACTGTCCGGAGAGCCAGCCCAGGACCGAGTTCGGATTGCTCTGGCCGAAGCCGGCGATGGTCGCGGGAATCAGCAAGATGGAGGAGGCGAAGATCGGCGGGATAACGCCGGCCGTGTTCACCTTAAGCGGCATATGCGTCGACTCGCCACCGAACATGCGCTGCCCAACCTGGCGTTTCGGGTAATTCACCGGGATCCGCCGTTGCGCTCGTTCCATGAACACGATGAAGGCGATCACCGCGACCGCGATCACCGCAAATGCGAGGATGAACACAGGCGACATCGCGCCAGTGCGGCCTAACTCGAGCAAAGTCACCAGCGCGTGGGGAAGATTTGCAACAATGCCGGCGAAGATGATGAGGCTCGTCCCGTTGCCGACGCCCCGTGCCGTGATCTGCTCGCCCAACCACATCAGGAACATCGTGCCGCCCGTGAGCGTAACCACGCAGGAGAGGCGGAAGAACCACCCCGGGTCGAGAACGGCGCCCATCCCTGCCCGGTCGTGAAACGCCTCGAGTCCGGCGGCAATGCCGTAGGATTGGAACACCGCGATCAGAACGGTCAAGTAACGCGTGTACTGATTGAGCTTCTTACGCCCGCTCTCACCCTCTTTCTTAAGGGTCTCGAGCGAAGGGATCGCGGCCGACATCAGCTGGATGATGATGGAGGCGCTGATATAAGGCATGATGGTCAGCGCGAAGACAGTCATCCGGCTGAGATTGCCGCCGCTGAACATGTCGAACATGCCGAGTACACCGGCGCCCTGCTCCGACATCGCCTGACCCATGACGGTGGCATCAATGCCGGGCACCGGCACGTAGCTGCCTACCCGGTAGATCACGAGCGCGCCCAAGGTGAACCAGATGCGGTTCTTCAGCTCGGTCGCCTTGCTGAAGGCGCCCAAGTTCATGCTGCCAGCCATCTGCTCGGCGGCCGAGGCCATGCGTGTATCCCCCGATTATGCTGTCAGTGTGCCGCGTCGAGCGGCAAGCATGCAAGTCCAGGGGCGCCGCCCGAAGCCCCATAAGGGATAGCCGCCCTATGGACACCTACGAGAGGAGTGAAGGGGACGACTGTCCCCTTCCGGGGTCGAGGGGCAGAGCCCCTCGCCTTCACACCGCCGGCTGTTCTGCCTGAACGACGGTGGTGGTCACAGTCCCGCCAGCTGCCGCAACGGCGGCCTTCGCCGAAGCCGAGGCCCCGGACACCGTAATCACGACCGCCTTGGTGATCGCCCCACGCCCGAGCAACCGCACGCCGGCAACCTTGGCCAACCGAACCAACCCCGCCTTCTCGAGCGACACCTCGGTGATCGCATCAGCTTGTAACGCACCGCTCTCGAGAGCTTTCTCGATCGATCCGAGGTTTACTGGCGCATATTCCTTGCGGAAAATGTTCTTGAAGCCACGCTTCGGCAGCCGCCGATAGATCGGCAGCTGCCCGCCCTCGAAGCCGTTCAGCGACACGCCCTCACGCGCCTTCTGACCCTTAACGCCCTTGCCGGACGTCTTGCCCTTGCCGGACCCGATGCCACGACCGCGACGCTTGAACTTCAGCCGCGACCCGGGATTGTCTCGCAGTTCGTTCAGCTTCACGACAATTCCTCCACCCGCACGAGGTGATGCACCTTGCGGATCATACCACGCACCGCCGGAGTATCTTCCAGCGTGCTTACCTTGCGAATCTTGTTCAGCCCGAGCCCAATCAGCGTTCCGATCTGACCCGGCTTACGGCCCAGCCCGGACGCGATCTGTACAACCCGGACCTGCTTCTTGATCTCAGACATCGGCCGCGGCCTCCGCTTCCGGCGTATCGCGCTTGCCAAGAATGTCGCTGACCTTCTTCCCACGACGCGCAGCAACCGAGCGCGGACTGGCGGCCCGTGTCAGCCCAGCGAAGGTGGCCTTGACCATGTTGTGCGGATTACGGCTGCCGAGCGACTTGGCGACCACGTCGCCGATCCCCAATGCCTCAAATACTGCACGAAGCGGACCGCCGGCGATGATGCCCGTCCCCGCTTCTGCCGAACGCAGGATCACGTGGCCAGCACCGTACTCGCCATGCACATCGTGGTGCAGGGTGCGGCCCTCTTTCATCGGCACACGAATCATGGTGCGTTTCGCGCGCTCGGTCGCCTTGCGGATTGCCTCCGGCACCTCACGCGCCTTACCGGCACCGTAGCCAACGCGGCCCTTCTGATCGCCAACCACGACCAAGGCAGCAAAAGCGAACCGGCGGCCACCCTTCACCACTTTAGCCACGCGGTTGATCGTGACCAACTTGTCGATCAGGTCGTCGCCGCCATCACGATCGCGTTCGCGACCGCCGCGGTTCCCATCGCGGGATTCCCGTGCCATTGCCTGCTATCCCCTAGAACGCCAGCCCGCCTTCGCGGGCGGCCTCGGCCAGCGCCTTGACGCGGCCGTGGTAAAGATACTCGCCGCGGTCGAACACGACTTGCGTGACACCCGCCGCCAACGCGCGCTCGGCAACCAACTTGCCAACCGCGCTCGCTGCGGACTTGTCAGCGCCGGTGCGAAGATCCGTGCGCAACGTCTTGTCGAGGCTTGAAGCAGCCGCGAGCGTGCGACCCTGCTTGTCATCAATGACCTGCGCGTAGATGTTCTTGCCCGAGCGGAACACCGACAAACGAACGCGTCCACCGGACTTCTGCTTGAGCTGGTAGCGCAGCCGCTCGCGACGGCGCTCCCGTAGATCGCGGGGTGCGCTCATTTCTTCTTGCCTTCCTTGCGGCGGATTTGCTCGTTGTCGTATCGCACGCCCTTGCCCTTGTACGGCTCCGGCGGACGATAGGCACGGATCTCAGCCGCAACTTGCCCGACCTGGCGTTTGTCCACACCCGTGATAGCGATCGCAGTCGGCCGCGGCGTCGTGATCGTGATGCCCGCCGGAACCGGATACACCACGTCATGGCTGAACCCAAGATTGATGACCAAGTTCGGCCCGGTTACCGCAGCGCGAAAGCCCGTGCCTTGGATCTCCATCGTCTTGGTGTAGCCCGCCGACACGCCCTGGATCATGTTCGCAACCAGCGCGCGCGTGGTGCCCCACATCATGCGCGCCGACCGCTCGCCACCCTTGGGCGCAACAGAAAACTTGCCGTCCTCGATCTTGGCATCGACGTTGTCCGTGAGCTCATAGCGAAGCTCGCCGAGCTTACCCTTGGCCGTGATCGTGCGGCCAGCCATTGCCAACTGCACACCGACCGGGATTTCGACCGGGTATTTGCCTACGCGTGACATCCCAGCCTCCTCAGAATACGCGGCAGAGGACTTCGCCGCCAACATTGGCAGCGCGCGCCTCCGCATCGCTCAACACGCCACGCGGCGTGGACAGGATAGAAACACCCAGGCCGGCATACACACGCGGAAGCTCCTTGATCTTGGAGTACACCCGCCGGCCCGGCTTGGACACTCGGGTGATCTCCTTAATCACGGGCTCGCCCTCATTGTACTTCAGCTCAATGCGAAGCTGGCTCACACCCTGGCGCAGCTCCTCCGACGTGAAGCCGCGAATGAATCCCTCACGCTTCAAGGCATCGAGCACGTTCGCACGCAGCTTGGAGGCAGGTGCGACGCAACCGGCGTGGCGGGCACGCTGAGCGTTACGAATGCGGGTGATCATATCACCCAGCGGATCGGACATCGACATAGTGCGCGCCCCTTACCAGCTGGCCTTGACCATGCCGGGGATCTGCCCGGCACTGGCCAAGTCTCGCAAAGCGATACGACACAGCTTGAACTTGCGATAATTCGCCTTGGCACGGCCGGTGAGCGCGCAACGAAGCTTCACTCGCACCGCAGCACCATTACGCGGCAATTGGGCCAGCTTCATGGAGGCATCGAAGCGTTCTTCGACGGCCGAATCACGATCCATGATCACGGACTTCAACGCAGCCCGCTTAGACTTGTCGCGCACGGACATCCGCTCTCGCTTGATGTTCCGGTTGACCTGGGAGACTTTCGCCATCGTCTACTCACTCCTTGGAACCTGCCGCACTCTCGAACGGCGGTTTTCCGAAAACTTCTGTTAGGCGGCTTTCGCCTGCACCGGGGCCTCGCCCGCGAACGGGATGTCCAGCATCTTCATCAGCGCCTTCGCCTCGGCATCCGTCGGCGCGGAAGTTACGAAGATGATGTCCATGCCGCGAACCGCATCGATCTTGTCGTACGCAATCTCCGGGAAGATGGTCTGATCCTTAAGTCCCAGAGCGAAGTTGCCGCGACCGTCAAAACCCTTGTTCGCCGGAACGCCCCGGAAGTCCCGGACGCGCGGCAAAGCAATGGTCACCAGACGGTCGAGGAACTCGTACATGCGCTGCTTGCGCAACGTCACCTTACAGCCGATCGGCAATCCTTCACGGATCTTGAATCCGGCAATGGCCTTTTTCGCCTTCGTCTTAACCGGCTTCTGGCCGGCAATCAGCGTGAGCTCAGCAACGGCGGCATCGAGCTTCTTCTGATCGCCAGCGGCCTCGCCGACACCCATGTTGATGACGATCTTCTCCAGATACGGCACCTGCATTGGGTTCTTGTAACCGAACTGCTCCTGCAGCGCCGGCCGGATCTCGTCCAGGTAGCGGCGCTGCATGCGCGCCATGTATTTAGTCTCGGTGTCGCTCATCTCAGCTCTCGATCACTTCGCCGGTCGCCTTGGCGACGCGAACTTTCTGGCCACCCTCGATGACGCGGAACCCCACCTTAGTCGGCTTGTCGCTCTTGGGGTCCACCAGCATCAGATTGGAGAGGTGAATGGGCCCTTCTTTCTCGATGATACCGCCAGGCTGGCCCATGCCGCTCGGCTTCGTGTGACGCTTCACCACACGCACGCCGCGCACGACCGCGCGCTCATCCTTCGGCATAACCTGCAGCACCTCACCCCGGCGGCCCTTGTCGGCCCCCGTGATGACGACGACCTGGTCGCCCTTCTTAATCCGTGCCGCCATGATCAGAGCACCTCCGGCGCCAACGAGATGATCTTCATGAACTTACGACCACGAAGCTCGCGCACGACCGGCCCGAAAATACGGGTCCCAATCGGCTCCTGCTGCTTATTGATGAGCACAGCCGCGTTGCGGTCGAAGCGGATCGCGCTGCCATCAGGACGCCGCACGGGAAACGCCGTGCGTACGATTACAGCTTGATGCACATCACCCTTCTTAACCTTCCCGCGCGGGATCGCTTCCTTGATAGAAACAACAATCACGTCCCCGACCGAAGCAGTCTTACGCTTAGAGCCGCCAAGCACCTTGATGCACTGAACCCGGCGTGCACCAGAATTATCAGCGACATCGAGGTTGGATTCGACCTGGATCATCTATCCGCTCCTCAGACCTGCACGGGCGCGTCGTGATGCGCCTCGGCGACGGCGGCGATGTCCGGCGGAAGCTCGCCGATCGTCTCGCCATTTCGCTCCAGCAGCAGCCAAGTCTTGCGCTTGCTGATGGGTGCACACTCGATAATCCGCACGGTGTCGCCTTCGACACAGATGTTCGCCTCGTCGTGCGCCGCATACTTCTTCGACCGACGGATGAACTTCTTATAAAGCGGATGCATGATGCGACGGCTGACCAAAACCGTAATGGTCTTGTCCATCTTGTCGCTGGTCACCCGCCCGGTTAGGACGCGCCTTGGCATCGCCCCTCTCCTCTACTTCGCTGCGGCGGGGGTGGTAGCCCCGGCCGAGGAGGTGCGCTTCCGCTCCCCCATGATGGTCTTCACGCGCGCAATATCGCGGCGCACTTTCTTCACTTGGCCGATGCCTTCGTTCTGCCCGGTCGCACGCTGGAACCGCAGATTGAACTGCTCCTTGCGCAGATCGAGCAGCATCGTGCCAAGCTCGTCCGCCGTCTTGGTGCGGATGTCAGTCGCTTTCGCCATGATCAACCCTCCCCAAGCCGCTGGATGAATTTCGTTTTTATCGGGAGCTTCGCGGCACCCAACGCAAGCGACGCCTTCGCCAGATCACCAGACACGCCGTCAATCTCGAACATGATGCGACCCGGCTTGACCCGGCACACCCAGAATTCCGGGCTACCCTTGCCGGAGCCCATGCGCACCTCAGCAGGCTTCTGTGACACGGGCACATCCGGAAAAATCCGGATCCACACCCGGCCGGCGCGCTTCATCGACCGGGTGATCGCGCGACGCGCCGCCTCGATCTGCCGCGCAGTGATACGCTCGGGCTCAAGCGCCTTCAGGCCGAACTGGCCGAAGTTCAGAGCGGTGCCGCCCTTCGCCAAACCGTGAATGCGACCCTTATGAGCCTTGCGGAATTTCGTCCGCTTCGGAGAAAGCATCTGAGTCTATCCTTAACGCTGCGGCGCTTGTTCGGCCGCGCGGCGATCTTGTGCCATCGGGTCGTGCGCCAGGATCTCGCCCTTGAAGATCCACACTTTCACGCCGCACGTTCCGTACGTCGTCTTCGCCGTCGCCGTCCCGAAATCGATATCGGCACGGAGTGTGTGCAACGGCACCCGGCCCTCGCGATACCACTCGGTCCGCGCAATCTCAGCACCGCCGAGACGGCCGCCGCAGTTGATGCGGATACCCTGTGCGCCAAGCCGCATTGCCGACTGCACCGCCCGCTTCATCGCACGACGGAACGCAACCCGGCGCTCCAGCTGCTGCGCGATATTCTCTGCGACCAACACTGCATCAATCTCAGGCTTACGGATCTCGACGAGATTGAGATTCACCTCGACCTTGGTCATCTTCTGCAGCTCCTTGCGGAGCACTTCAATGTCCTGGCCCTTCTTGCCGATGACGACGCCGGGCCGCGCGGCATAGATCGTCACGCGGGGCTTCTTGGCTGGACGCTCGATGACGACGCGGGAAACACCGGCACCGGCAAGGCGCTTGCGCAGATGCGCACGCAGCTTCAGGTCGTCGTGCAGAAGCCTGGCGTAATCGCTGCCGGCATACCAGCGGCTGTCCCAGGTGCGGTTGATGCCCAGGCGCAGGCCGATCGGATTGACCTTGTGACCCATTACGCGGCTTCCTTCTGAGTCTCACCCGTGGTCGCGGCGGCTACCGGCTTGCGCGACGTCGGGCGCGGCGTTGGTGCGGGCGCCTGTTGCTCGGATACCACGATCTTCAAATGGCTAAACCACTTCTCAATGCGCGAGGACCGGCCGCGACCGCGGGCCATGAACCGCTTCATGACGATCGACTTTCCGACCTCAGCGCGCGTCACGTAGAGCTGGTCAACGTCGAGTTGATGATTGTTCTCGGCGTTAGCGATCGCGCTCTCAAGGGTCTTCTTCACCTGCTGAGCGATGCGACGCTTGCTGAAGGTCAGCGTCGCCACGGCCTGACCAGCCGGCAAATTGCGTATCATACCGGCAACCAGATTTAGCTTACGGGGGCTGACGCGGATGTTGCTGAGGATGGCCTGCGCCTGGGTTTCACCCAGCGCGCGCGGGTGCTTTGGCTTGCTCATCCCCGCTTCGCCTTCTTGTCGGACGAGTGCCCGGTGAAGGTTCGAGTCGGCGAGAACTCGCCGAACTTGTGGCCTACCATATTCTCGTTCACCTGCACGGGCAGGAATTTGTGACCGTTATAAACGCCGAAGACCAGGCCAACGAATTGCGGCAGGATCGTCGAGCGACGCGACCAGATCTTGATGATCTCGTTGCGGCCCGACGCCTTCGACGCCTCGGCCTTGCCCAGGAGGTACCCGTCGACGAACGGGCCTTTCCAGGTAGAGCGTGCCATATCAGTGCTTCCCCTTCGGACGGCGCCGGATGATCAGCTTGTCCGTCCGCTTGTTCACGCGTGTCTTGTAACCCTTCGTCGGCTTGCCCCATGGCGTGACCGGATGACGTCCACCCGATGTCCGGCCTTCGCCACCGCCGTGCGGATGGTCAACCGGGTTCATCACGACGCCACGGTTGTGCGGGCGGCGACCAAGCCAGCGATTGCGGCCGGCTTTACCGAGCGACTGGTTCTGGTTGTCCGGGTTGGACACCGCGCCAACGGTCGCCATGCACTCGGCCCGGACGATGCGCAGCTCGCCAGACGTGAGCTTGATCTGCGCGTAACCCGCGTCCTTGCCAACCAACTGGGCGAACGTCCCGGCAGAACGCGCCATCTTGCCGCCAGCACCGACCTTCATCTCGATGTTGTGGATGATGGTCCCCACAGGGATCGAGCCCATCGGCATAGCATTGCCCGGCTTGATGTCGACCTTCGGGCCGGACACAACAGTATCGCCAACCTTCAGGCGCTGCGGTGCCAGGATGTAGGCTAGCTCATTGTCCTCGTAGCGAACCAGCGCGATGAACGCCGTCCGATTCGGGTCGTATTCGAGCCGCTCGACCTTGCCGGGAACACCAAACTTGCTCCGACGCTTGAAGTCGACGAACCGATAGGTCTGCTTGTGCCCACCACCACGGAAGAAGCTTGTCGTCCGGCCGTGATTGTTGCGGCCGCCCGTCTTGCTCTTGCCCTCGGTGAGAGTCTTGACCGGCTTGCCCTTGTAGAGCTCGCTGCGGTTGATCAGCACCGTACCGCGGAGGCTGGCAGTGACCGGCTTGAATTGCTTGAGTGCCATTGTCTAACGCCTCACGCGAGCCGCGCGGAGAAGTCGATCGACTGCCCCGGCGTCAATTGGACGACCGCTTTCTTGACGTCCGAACGCACGCCCGGTCGCCCCTTGAAACGCTTCGTCTTGCCCTTTTGGATAAGCGTGTTGACGCTCACGACAGCCACGCCGAACAGCTCCTCGATCGCGCGCTTGATCTCGGGCTTCGTCGCGTCCATCGCCACGCGGAACACAACCTGATTCTTGTCGCTCAGGTTCGTCGCCTTCTCGGTGATCACCGGAGCGCGGACGATGTTGAACATCGTCTCCCTCGACATCGTTGCCGCCTTCTTACGGGCCGCCTGGACTTGGGCCGCGCTCATGCTGCGGTCTCCTCAGCGTCGACTTTACGCGACAGCCGCGCTTCGAGAGCCGCTAGGCCCGCCGTGGTGATCGCCAACACGTCATGGTTGAGAATGTCGTACACGTTCGCGCCCATCGTCGGCAGCACGTCCACTCGGTGGAGGTTCGCGGCTGCACGAAGGAAGTTCGCGTCCACCGCAGCGTCGACAACGAGCACCGAGGTCCAGCCGAGCACACCCAACCGAGCCTTCAGCGCCTTCGTCTTGCCATCGCCGCCAATCGCGGCGTCGAGCACAACGAGCTTACCTTCCGCCTGCTTCTGCGACAGCGCGCTGATCAAACCCAACCGACGCACTTTCTTCGGTAGATCGTAGCCATGGTCGCGAACCACAGGGCCGTGAACGCGCCCACCGGTGCGGTACTGCGGCGCACGCAAAGAGCCCTGACGAGCATTACCCGTGCCCTTCTGCTTATACGGCTTCTTGGTCGTGCCGGAGACCTCGCCCATTCCTTTTGTCGAGTGGGTCCCGGCCCGACGCTTCGCCAGCTGCCAATGGATCACACGCGCCATAATGTCGGCCCGCGGGGTCTGCGCGAAAATAGCATCCGGCAGGTCGTGCTGACCGGCCGTGCCGTTATCCAGCGTCTTGACGTCAACTTGCATCGGAATTCTCCACCGCCACCGGCTCAACCGGGGCAGCCACCTGCATCAAACCCGCCGGCATCGGCGCATCCGCATGCAGTTGCTTCTTGATGGCGTCGCGGATCGACACGAACTCACCCTTGCTACCGGGCACCGCGCCACGGACCATCAGCAGGCCCTTTTCGGCATCGACGGCAGCAATCTGCAGGTTCAGCGTAGTGACACGCTCAACACCGAGATGTCCCGCCATCTTCTTATTCTTGAATGTCTTGCCGGGATCCTGGCGATTGCCCGTCGAACCCAGCGATCGGTGGGACACCGATACACCGTGGGACGCTTCCAAACCGCGGAAGTTCCAACGCTTCATGCCGCCGGCGAAGCCCTTGCCCTTGGTGATCCCGCAAACATCGACCATCTGCCCAACCACGAAGTGCGAGGCCGACAAAGTTTGCCCCGTCTCGAGCGTGGTATCGGCCGTGACGCGGAATTCGCGCAGGCGCATCTTCGGCTCGACCTTCAACCGGGCATAGTGGCCCTTGTTCGGATCGGTGACGTTCTTCACCTTGGCGCGGCCCCAGCCGAGCTGCACGGCGCTGTAGCCGTCACGCTCAGGCGTGCGCACCTCCACCACCTGCACCTGGTCGAGATGCAGGACGGTGACGGGCACGTGGGTGCCGTCCTCTTTGAACAGCCGGGTCATTCCCAGCTTCTTGGCGATTAGGCCGGTCCTCATCGCATCCGGTCCTTAAAGCTTGATCTCGACGTCCACGCCGCTGGCGAGGTCGAGCTTCATCAGCGCGTCGACCGTCTGCGGCGTGGGCTCGACGATGTCGAGGAGGCGGCGATGCGTCCGAATTTCGAACTGCTCGCGGCTCTTCTTATCCACGTGGGGAGAGCGGTTCACGGTGAACCGCTCGATATGTGTCGGCAGCGGAATCGGGCCGCGAACTCGCGCGCCGGTACGCTTCGCCGTATTCACGATTTCCCGTGTGCTGTTATCCAGCACACGGTGATCGTACGCCTTCAGGCGAATGCGTATGTTTTGGTTGTCCATCGTCTCTTCTCAGTTCGCGACCCGAAACGGGTCTTACTTCTGGATGCTCGCGACGACACCGGCGCCCACGGTCCGGCCACCCTCGCGGATAGCGAAGCGGAGGCCTTCGTCCATGGCGATTGGCGCGATCAACTCGACATCCATCGACACGTTGTCACCCGGCATCACCATTTCGGTGCCTTCCGGCAGCTTCACCACGCCCGTCACGTCGGTCGTGCGGAAGTAAAACTGCGGACGATAGTTGGTGAAAAATGGCGTGTGACGGCCACCCTCTTCCTTGGTGAGGACGTAAGCCTCGGCCTTGAACTGCGTGTGCGGGGTGATCGAGCCGGGCTTGGCTAGAACCTGGCCGCGCTCGACGTCCTCACGCTTGGTGCCACGCAGCAGAGCGCCAATGTTGTCGCCGGCCTGCCCACGATCCAACAGCTTACGGAACATCTCGACGCCGGTGACGATCGTCTTGACCGTGTTCTTCAGGCCAACGATCTCGACTTCCTCGCCCACGTTGATCACGCCGCGCTCGACGCGACCCGTGACCACCGTGCCACGGCCGGAGATGGAGAACACGTCCTCCACCGGCATCAGGAACGGACGATCCATCGCCCGCTCGGGCTGGGGAATGTAGGCATCGACCGCCGCCATCAACTCGAGCACGGCGTTCTCGCCCTGCTCCGGGTTCTTATCGTTCAGAGCCATGACGGCCGAACCCTTGATGATGGGAATATCGTCGCCGGGGAACTGGTAGGAGGAAAGCAGCTCGCGCACTTCCATCTCCACCAGCTCGATCAGCTCGGGGTCATCCACCAGGTCGACCTTGTTCATGAAGACGACCAGCGCCGGCACGCCGACCTGACGGGCGAGCAAGATGTGCTCGCGGGTCTGGGGCATCGGGCCGTCCGCGGCGGACACCACCAAGATTGCGCCGTCCATCTGCGCTGCGCCGGTGATCATGTTCTTCACGTAGTCGGCGTGACCCGGGCAGTCCACGTGAGCGTAATGGCGATTGGCGGTCTCGTATTCCACGTGAGCGGTGGAAATCGTGATACCGCGCGCCCGCTCCTCGGGAGCCTTGTCGATCTGGTCATAGGCAGTGAATGTCGCACCACCGGACTTGGCCAGGATCTTGGTAATTGCAGCGGTCAGCGACGTCTTGCCGTGGTCAACATGGCCAATCGTGCCGATGTTGCAGTGCGGCTTGTTCCGCTCGAATTTTGCCTTGCCCATCGTCTTACTCCGTCGCCCCGGTCAGTGTTCGGGAAAAGGTTGGTGGTCGGTCGCTTACCAGCGGTAGTGGCTGAACGCCTTGTTGGCTTCGGCCATCCGGTGGGTATCTTCACGCTTCTTCACGGCCGAACCGCGGTTGTTCACCGCATCGTTCAACTCGTTGGAGAGGCGTTCCTCCATCGTATGCTCGCCACGCTTGCGGGCACTATCGATCAGCCACCGGATCGCCAGCGCCTGACGGCGCTCCGTCCGAACTTCGACCGGCACCTGGTAGGTGGCGCCGCCGACCCGGCGGGAACGCACCTCAACCGCCGGTTTCACGTTGTCCAACGCCTCGTGGAACATGCGAACCGGATCGGCCGCGGGCCCACCACGCTTCTTCAGCGTCTCCATGGCACCGTAAACGATGCCCTCGGCGTTTGACTTCTTGCCGTCATACATCAGCGCATTCATGAAACGCGTGATGACGGTGTCGCCGAACTTGGCGTCCGGCAGGATGTCGCGCTTGACCGCGCGGCGGCGTCGGCTCATCTCACCCTCTCCTTACTTCGGCCGCTTCGCGCCATACAGCGACCGGCGCTGACGACGCTTAGCAATGCCCTGCGTGTCGAGCACGCCGCGCAGGATGTGATAGCGCACGCCAGGAAGGTCCTTCACGCGGCCGCCGCGGATGAGCACGACGCTGTGCTCCTGCAGGTTGTGGCCCTCGCCAGGGATGTAGCTCACCACCTCGAACCCGTTGGTCAGCCGCACCTTGGCGACCTTACGCAGGGCCGAGTTCGGCTTCTTCGGCGTCGTCGTGTAGACGCGCGTGCACACGCCGCGCTTCTGCGGGCAGGCCTGGAGCGCCGGAACCTTGTTGCGCTTCGGCGCAGGCTCCCGGCCGTTCGCGATGAGCTGATTGATGGTCGGCATACGCCCTCTCGTTCCTCATACTCAACTCGGCCGCGCGTGCGCCCGACCGATCAAACCAAAACGCACGGAGTGGCGTTGCCAACCCGCGCGGTGCTTCGTATCGGGTGCCCGGCCTTGGCTCCCCAGAGAGGAGCGGCGCCGCACACTCAGATGTCTGCAATCCGTCGGCAGCCCAGGGGGATGCCGAGGGGCGCGTTCTACGGGTGAGGTCGGCGCGAGTCAAGCGAGTCGTGCGGGATCGGGAGTTTCGCCGACGCGAAACATGACGTTTTCTCCAGCCAGGCCGCCGCTCAGGCAATGTCATGGAACTGCAATCCCACTGCCCTAGGCAAGGCTTGCAGTAGGCGAATAAGGACGCGCTCTCAAGCAAGAGAGTATTGGCATGTCGGGTTCCCTTCCTCCTCCCACGATCACGTCCTTCACGCCCGGTGACCTCGTCGTCAGCATTTCCGGCGATGGAAACGACAGCGGGACCTACACGGACAACCAAGCCGCGCCGATCACGCTCGAGGAAATTGCTCCGGATGGCACGGTCGCCGGCATTCTCGTCCTGCCGCAGACAACCACGGTGGTAAACGGGGTTACCGAATACGCCGTGTCCGGCGAGTACGGCTCCTCCTCCGAGGGGACGCTCGAACTCTCGGAAGACGGCCACTCGCTGGTGATCGCCGGGTATGCCGTGAACGCCGCTACCTACAATGCTGGCGGTGCGGCGGTGTACGGCAATGCCGCGGAAGCGCAGAGCACCAGCGTCCAAGGCGGCCAATACACGGCGGTCGCGCGGGTGATTGTTGATATTGGCGCCAATGGCACGGTCGACAGCAGCACGGCACTTTACAATGTGTTCAATACCAACAACCCGCGCAGCGTCGCGACGGTGAACGGCACCACGTTCTACATTGCCGGCCAGGGCGTGAAGGGCGACACCACGCAGGGCGTATTCGTGGCCAAGGACGGCGCCAGCAGCGCCACCCCGCTCGATACCGCCGATGATGCGCGCACGGTCGAGATCTACAACAACCAGCTGTATGTCTCGCAGGACAGCAAGCAGCCTAGCAGCGGCGGTACGTCCAACATCTCGACTGTGGGGACCGGCCTTCCGACGACCACGACGTCGGAGACGGCGCTCCCCGGGATCAGCCAGACGGTCACGCTGAATGGCGCCAACGGCAACCCGATCAATGGCAGCAGCGGGACCGTCCATCTCAGCCCCGAGAACTTCTTTTTCGCCAATTCGACCACGCTTTATGTCGCGGACGGTGGGGATCCGAAGCAGGGGGGTGAGGGCGACGGTGGGCTGCAAAAGTGGACGCTGAACACGACCACAGGCGTCTGGGCGCTGGATTACACCCTGTCAGCCGGGCTCAATCTGCAGAACAATACGATAGCGGACCCCGGCATGGACGGCCAGGGCACGACGGGCTTGATCGGTCTGACCGGCGAGGTGGTGGGCAATACCGTCGAACTGTATGCCACCAACGCGACGGTCGGTGACCTGAACCAGACCTATCTCTACAGCATCAGCGACTCGCTCAGTGCGACGGCGCTACCGACGAGTGAGGCCTTCACCACGGTGCTGACGGCAGCAGCTGACACCAACATTCGCGGCATTGCGTTCGCGCCGACGCCGGCCTGCTACTGCCACGGCACGCTGATCCGCACGGACAAAGGCGACGTGGCGGTGGAAGAGCTTGCGATCGGTGACAAGGTCGTCACGCTGGACGGCCGGGCCGAGCCCATCCGCTGGATCGGACGGCGCAACTACAGCGGCCGGGCGCTGGCCGGCCGCAGCCACCTGCTGCCGGTGCTGTTCCGTGCCGGGTCGCTGCGGAAGGGGATTCCCGAGCGCGACCTGCGCGTCTCGCCGATGCACGCGATGTATCTGGATGGCGTCTTGGTTCCCGCCTGGCTGCTCGTCAACGGCACGACGATCGTGCGTGAGGCGGAGGCTGCAACTGTCGACTACGTGCACATCGAGCTTGCCGAGCACGACGTAATTTGGGCCGAGGGTGCCCCGGCAGAGACGTTTCTGGACGACGATAGCCGCTTCATCTTCCACAACGCCCGGGAATACGAGGCGCTGTATCCGCACGATGGTGCGAAGGATGGGGGGTTCTATGCGCCGCGGGTCGAGGATGGATATGAACTCGAGGCGATCCGCGCGGGGCTGGAGGCCATGATCACCGCCTAACGGCATCTACTCCCTCTCCGGTTCGCGGGAGAGGGTCGGTTGCGGTCGACGTTCCGAACGAATGGCTACCCCTCACCACGACCCTCTCCTTTGAGTCAGGGCGATCGCATTTGGCTGATCCTCCCCGTTCTTCACGGGGGAGGTGGCGGCGAAGCCGACGGAGGGGGCGCGGGCACACGGCGGTGCGTGCGGCTCGCCCCCTCCACCATGCCTCGC
The DNA here is from genome assembly GCA_964242215.1 of uncultured Acetobacteraceae bacterium. Taxonomy (GTDB): domain Bacteria; phylum Pseudomonadota; class Alphaproteobacteria; order Acetobacterales; family Acetobacteraceae; genus LMUY01. The sequence continues at coordinate 30,407 of CAXTCJ010000056.1, forward strand.
ATGGTTCCCCTCCCCCGCTTCGCGAGGGAGGATAAGCAAATGAAATCACCCTGCCCTCAAGGGGAGAGGGCGTAGACGGCGTGCTTCAGGCGGCTTCGGGGTAGTCCA
>CAXTCJ010000057.1:0-30369 GCA_964242215.1 uncultured Acetobacteraceae bacterium
ACCGGGCGCCCCCTCCGTCGGCTTCGCCGCCACCTCCCCCGTAAAGGACGGGGGAGGATGAACTCAGGCCGCTACCACTTGCCCGTCCTGCAGTGTCACCCGGCGATCCATCCGCGCTGCCAAATCCGGGTTGTGCGTCGCGATCAACGCCGCCACGCCCTGCCCGCGCACCGTCGCGAGCAGCGCGTCGAACACCACGTGCGACGTTGCCACGTCCAGGTTGCCGGTCGGCTCGTCGGCCAGCAGCACCCGCGGCGCGTTGGCCAGCGCGCGGGCGATCGCGACGCGCTGCTGCTCGCCACCCGATAGCTTGCCGGGCAGGTGGCCGGTCCGCGCCCCCAGCCCGAGCGTGTCCAGCAGCTCCCGCCCGCGCATCTCGGCGTCCCGGCGGCGCTTGTTCGCGATCAACTGGGGCAGCACGACGTTCTCGAGCGCCGTGAACTCACCCAGCAGATGATGGAATTGGTAGACGAAGCCGATCGCATCGCGCCGGATCGCGGTGCGCGCCGGATCGGGCAATGTGCCGGCGTCGCGGCCGTCCACGAAAACAGCGCCGCTGTCGGGCCGTTCCAGCAGGCCGGCCAAGTGCAAAAGGGTGGACTTGCCGGTGCCTGAGGGCGCTACCAGGGCCACGATCTCGCCGGGGCGCAGCACCAGGTTTGCATCCCGCAACACCGCTAGCGAGGCGTCGCCGGTGCGGTAGGTACGGCTGACGGCGCGGAGTTCGAGCGGGTCGGACGCGCCTTGCCGCGCCGAGGGGTCAGACATTGCGCAACGCTTCGACCGGGTCGGTGCGGGCGGCGCGCCACGAGGGGTAGATCGTGGCCAGCAGGGACAGGGCCAGCGCCATGACGATGATCTGCAACACCTCGTGCCAATCCAGCCGGGCCGGCAGGTGGGCCAAATAGTAGACGGTCGGGTCGAACACGCTGCGGCCGGTGATGGCTTCCACCCAACCCTGGATGGTTTCGATGTTCAGGCAGAACAGCACGCCCAGCACCGTGCCCAGCACCGTCCCGGTGACGCCGATGGAGGCACCGACCATCAGGAAGATGCGCATGACCGCCCCGCGCCCGGCGCCGATGGTCCGCAGCACGGCGATGTCGCGGGTCTTGTCCTTCACCATCATGATCAGCGAGCTGATGACGTTGAACGCGGCCACCAGGATGATCAGGGTCAGGATCAGGAACATCACGTTCTGCTCCACCTGGATCGCGGCGAAGAAGCTGTTGTTGTTCTGCTGCCAGTCGATGATGTTCACCGACGTGCCGGACAGTGCCTGCTTGATGCGTTGGCCGATCGGCCCGGCCTGGTCAGGATCGTCGATCGTCACCTCGATCTGGGTCGCCTGGTTCGGCTGCTGGAAGAAGATCTGGGCGGACTCCAACGGCAGGAACACGTAGCCGCTATCGTAGTCGTTCATGCCGACCTGGAAGATAGCGGCGATCGTGTAGGCTCGGATGCGCGGGATGGACCCGAACGGGGTGGCTGCCCCTTGCGGTGAGAGCAGTGTGATCTTGCTGCCCACCCCCAGCCCGAAGCGGCTAGCCAGGGTGATCCCGATGGCGATCGCGTCCGGCCCCTTGAAGGCATCGAGCGACCCGGCCCGGATATGGTCGCTGACGGCATGCAGGCTCTCGAGATCGGCCTGCCGGATGCCGCGCACGTAGCCACCACTGTTGTTACCGCGGTCGTCGGTCAGCAGCACCTGGCCGTCCACGACAGGAATGGCCGAGACCACGCCGGGCACGGTGCGGATCTTGCCGACATCGGCATCGTAACTGGTGAGCGGCTGCCCGGCGCCGTACACGCCAATGTCGCCGTTGAAGCCCAGGATGCGGCTCAGCAGGTCGGTTTTAAAGCCGCCCATGACGGACATGACGATGATCAGCGTGCCCACGCCCAGGGCGATGCCGACCAGACTGAACCCGGCGATGACGGAGACAAACCGCTCCCCCCGCCGCGCGCGCAAGTAGCGCCCGGCGACGGCACGCTCAAATGGACCGAACATTGCGCCTACTCCCCCTCCCCTTGAGGGAGAGGGCTGGGGGGAGGGGTGGGACGCGCACGGACCTGGACGGTGGCCACCCCTCCCCCAACCCCCTCCCTCAAGGGAAGGGGGCTTTGCTTAGTCACCACCCGGATCACGCCGTCACTTTCGCCAGTGCGTCCTCGACCGATAGTTCGACCCGTTCGCCGCCGGCGCGCCGCTTCAGCTCGACTTTGCCATTCGCGGCACCGCGCGGGCCTACCACGATCTGCCAGGGGTGGCCCATTAGATCGGCATCGTTGAACTTCACCCCGGCGCGCTCCTCGCGGTCGTCGTACAGCGCCGTGGTGCCCAGCTTGGCATACAGTGTCTCGCAAATCGCTCCGGTCGCTGCGTCACCCTGCTTCAGGTTAAGAATCGCCGCACGGAACGGCGCGATACTGTCGGGCCAGATGATACCGGCTTCGTCGTGGCTCGCCTCGATCACCGCGCCGACCAGGCGGGACACGCCGATACCGTAGCTGCCCATCTCCGGGATGACGGGCGCGCCGTCCGGACCGGCGACGGTCAAGCCCATCGGCTCGCTATACTTGCGGCCGAAATAGAAGATGTGGCCGACCTCGATCCCCCTGCCCTCGCGACGGCGCTCCGGCGGCACCTGCGCCCAAGCGGCTTCGTCGTGCTTCTCGTCGGTCGCGGCATACAGGCTGGTCATCTGACTGTAGAACCGCTCCATATCCTCGGGCTTCTCGGGGTCGATGGCGGCCCCCACCCAGTCGATCTCCTCGAACCCGGCGTCGAAGAACACGCCGCTCTCGCCGGTCGGGGCCAGGATGATGAATTCGTGGCTGAGGTCGCCACCGATCGGCCCGGTGTCGGCCACCATGGGGATCGCCTTCACGCCCAAACGCTGGAACGTGCGCATATAGGCCAGCATCATGCGGCGGTAGCTCAGCACGGCGCCGGCGTAGTCGAGGTCGAAGCTGTAGGCGTCCTTCATCAGGAACTCGCGCCCGCGCATGACGCCGAAGCGGGGGCGGACCTCGTCGCGGAACTTCCACTGGATGTGGTACAGCATCTGCGGCAACTCGCGGTAGGACTTCACTGACTGGCGGACCAGGTCGGTGATCATCTCCTCGTTGGTGGGCCCGTACAGCAGGTCCCGCTCGTGGCGGTCGCGGATCCGCAGCATTTCCGGGCCGTAGGCGTCATACCGGCCAGATTGCCGCCACAGATCGGCGGGCTGCACCGTCGGCATGAGGACTTCCTGGCAACCAATCGCGTCCTGCTCCTCGCGGACTACCTGGCCGATGTTGCGCAGCACTCTCAGCCCGGCCGGCAGCCAGGCATAGATCCCCGCCGCCGTCTGCCGCACGAGCCCGGCGCGTAGCATCAGCCGATGTGATGCGATCTGTGCCTCCGCGGGCGTTTCCTTCAGCGTAGGCAGCAGCGAGCGGGACAGGCGCATGTTGCAGGTGGCTCCAGGCGGGGAACTGGCGTCGGTTCGGCGGGACCCGAAACCAGCGCAGGGGCGGACCCTACAAGCCACCCCCGGTGGAGCGCAACGTACAGACGCTCGGGTGTTTTGGACCTATTCCAAAACGATAATCATGTAATTGCCGGGGCCGATAAAAACCTGCCGGCTACTATGGTAGCAACACTGCTACAGTTTGCCCTGGATGTAGAAGACGGTGGCAGATCAACGAGTCGTCAAGTTGAGTGCACCCATCAACAGAGAATTATGCTGCGTCGCACAAAGAGTTGGCGCAATAATTTTACTAGGAATAGGTCAACTGCACGCAAATAGGCGTGACATCACGAAAGACATTCTTTAAAGACGAAAAAAGGCCCGCGCACCGAAAGGCGCAGCGGGCCAAGTTTAGGGAGGAAACGCCAGTCACACGGCAGGATGAGGGAAGACCCTCTTCCTGACGTGATGATTGGCCGAGCCCAAACAAAAAACCACATAATAAGGGCATCACTCGGAGGCTTTTTTGGCCTTCTAGGGCCGGATTGCCGAAGTTACGCGCACAGGCCTACTTGGCCGAGCCATTTGCCTAATTATCAGGCATATCCGCGGCCATGCTCCGAAAGCTGACATACGGGCTATTGATCAATGCCACGCCGCCAGCCCAAAGCACGGTAGACACCAGTGTCGTAGCTATAACTTTGCGAAGCAGCTGCGGCCGAGCCGGAGCGCCGCGCCACCCACCGGATTCTTGGTCGGCATCGGCGACGGGACGCGTGCCGAACGGAAGGACGGCGAACAGCACCGTCCACCAGATCAGCGCATACAGAACGGCAGCGGTGAACCAGCCCATCAGACGCGCAGGAGATGGACGTCCACCAGCGGACGCTTCTGCAGCCGCCGCCCCAGGGCCCGCCGTAGCGCAGCCTTGGCAGCATCCAGCAGCGCCGGGTCGTCGCGCCTGAGCGCTGCGGGCAGGTCGGCGAAGGCCGCCGCGAACTCCCGCGTGACGCGCTCGCTCTCGCTGTCTTCCGGCTCGAACAGGCCGGGCGCGCTGATCTTCGGGCGTCCGAGCAGGGTGCCGGCCTCGTCGACCGCCACGCTCGCCAGCACGATGCCGTTGAACAACATGCGGCGCCGGGCCGCCATGACGCCGCCCGTCATCGGCACGAGGCGGTTACCGTCCAAGACGAGGCGGCCCACCGGGGCTGAATCGGTCACCTCCGGCCGGTTTCCGGTCAGACTGAGGATGTCGCCGTCCTCCAGCAGGATCGGGATCGCACCGGCCTCCTTCGCCAAAGCGGCGTGGGCGGACAAGTGGCGCCACTCGCCATGCACCGGCACGGAGTAGGTCGGGCGCACCATGGCATACATCCGGCGCAACTCGTCGCGTGCCGGATGGCCGGAGACGTGGACCATGTGGTCGTCCGCCGTCATCAGGCGCACGCCGCGGCGGATCAGGTTGTCCTGCACCGCGCCGATCGCTCGCTCGTTGCCGGGAATGACCCGGCTGCTGAATACGACGGTGTCACCCTCACCGAGCGCCACGTTGCGGTGGGTGTCGTTGGCGATGCGGGCCAGCGCGCTGCGCGCCTCGCCCTGACTGCCGGTGACCAGGATCAGCAGGTTCTCGTCCGGCACGACATCGAGCGCGTCTTCGGGGACGAAATCCGGGATGTCCTGCAGCATGCCGCAGTCGCGGGCGGCAGCCTCCAGGTTGCGGAGCGAGCGTCCGACCAGAGCCACCGAGCGCCCGGCATCCCTGGCAGCCATCGCGATGCTCTCGACCCGGGCGACGTTGCTCGCGAAACACGTGACGGCGACCCGGCCCCGCCCCTGCATCGAGCGGATCAGCGCGGCCAGGCTGGAGCGCACATCGCCCTCGGAGCCGGAATGGCCTTCGACCATAGCGTTGGTGCTGTCGCAGACGATGGCGAGCACACCCTCGTCGCCGAGCGCCTGAAATGCCGCCTCGTCCGTGGGGGGGCCAACCATCGGGTGGGGATCGAGCTTGAAGTCCCCGGTGTGCAGGATCGTGCCGTACGGCGTGCGGATCACCAGCGCCTGAGACTGGGGGACGGAGTGGGTCACGCCAAGGAACTGCAAGCGGAACGGCGACAGTTCGAACGAGCCACCCGGCTGAACCACGGTGATCTTGGCCTCGTTCACCAGGCCGGCCTCGCCCAGCTTGCGCTTCAGGACGGCGGCGGCGAACGGGGTGGCGTAGATCGGGCAGCGCAGTTGGCGCCACAGATGGGCGACGGCGCCGAGATGGTCCTCGTGCGCGTGGGTGATCACCAGGCCGACCAGGCTGTCCCGGCGATCGGCGATGAACGCCGGGTCGGGCATCATGATCTCGACCTCGGGGTTCTCCGAGCCGCCGAAGCCGATGCCGCAATCGACGGCGAGCCAGCGCCCGTTGCAGCGATAAAGGTTGAGGTTCATGCCGATCTCGCCCGTCCCACCCAGAGGCAGGAAGGCCAGATCGTTCGTTAATGCATCCAAATCAGTCGCTTTCTATGGATCTCGTCCGGTCTCTGGGTAATGTGGGAGCGGGGTTGCGCTCCGCCAACAGCCGCAGACCGTCCAACGTCAGATCGGGGTCGATCTGCTCAATTATAGTCGTGCCCTCGGAGAATAGCGGCGCAAGGCCACCGGTAGCGAGGACTTTCAGGGGGCGCTCGAATTCAGCCTGGATTCGGGTCGTCAGCCCCTCGATCATGCCGATATAGCCCCAGTAGAGGCCGGATTGCATGGCGGGCACGGTCGCGCGGCCAATCACGGCCTGCGGACGGCCGATGCCGATCCGGGGCAGGCGCGCGGCGGCCTGGTGCAGCGCCTCGATCGACAGGTTGATCCCGGGGGCGATCGCGCCGCCGATATAGGCGCCGTCCGCATCCACCACGTCGAAGGTGGTCGCGGTGCCGAAATCGATGACCATCAGCGGCCCCTGGTAGCGCTGATGCGCGGCGAGCGCGTTCAGCAGGCGGTCGGCACCGACCTCGGCCGGATTGTCCACCTTGATCTCGAACCCCCAATCCAGGTTCGAGCGGGCCACCAATGGCTCGACGTTGAACCAATCCCGGCTCAGGCGCCGGAGGTGATACAGCGCGGCGGGCACCACGGTGCCGATCACCGCCCGGTTTACCTGCGCTGCATTGAGCCCCCGGTGCTGCAAAAGGGTCAGCAACCACACGGCGTATTCGTCCGAAGTGCGCTGGGCATCGGTGCGAATGCGCCAGATGCCGCGCCACTCGGAGCCGTCATGGACGGCAAAGACGATGTTGGTGTTGCCGGCATCGACGACGAGCAGCATCAGACGGGCTCCCGCAGCTTGCGTGCCGGGTTGCCGGCGACGGTGGTGCCCGGTGGGACGTCGCGTGTGACCACGCTGCCGGCGCCGATCACCGCATCTTCCCCCACGGTAACGCCGGGCAGGATGATGGCGCCGCCGCCGATCCAGGCGAACGGGCCGATCCGGACGGGGCGCCCGAACTCGAGGCCGGCCCGTCGTTGCACCGGGTCACGCGGATGGTCGGCCGCGTAGATCTGCACGGCTGGGCCGATCTGAACGCCCTCACCGATCTCCACGGCGGCGACATCGAGGATGACGCAGCCGAAGTTCAAGAAGGCATCCCGGCCCAGGCTGATGTTGAAGCCATAGTCGCAGTGGAAAGGCGGGCGGATGACCGAACCTTCCCCGACGGCCGCCAGCCGCTCGGCCAGTAGGCGGCGGCGATCACTGGCGGTGGCCGCGCCGGCCGCATTGTAGCGAACGAGCCAGGCCTTGGTGGCGGACTGGTCGGCCTGGATGGCCGGATCGCCTGGCCGGTACAGGTCTCCGGCCAGCATCTTCTGCTTCTCGGTCCGGCCCTGGGCCGCTTGGGTCACCCGAACAGCGCAGCCGCCGCGGCCTGGGCGGCAGTCACGATCGGGGCCGGGAAGACGAAGAACAGCGTCGTCACCAGGGCGCCGATCGCTGCGACGAACGAAAGGGACGGCGCCCGGAGGTCGAAAGCCGGCTGCGCGTCGTCGAAATACATCACCTTGATGATGCGCAGGTAGTAGTACGCGCCAACGACCGAGGTGAGCACGCCAATGACCGCGAGCGTCCAGTAGCCGGACTGGACGGCCGCGTAGAACACATACAGCTTGCCGAAGAAGCCGCTGAACGGCGGGATGCCGGCCATGGAGAACATGAAAATGGCGAGGGCGAGAGCGAGCATCGGGTCCGTCCGTGCCAACCCGGAGAGGTCGGCGATCTTGTCCAGCGGCAGACCGCGGCGACGCATGGCGATGATGCAGGCGAACACGCCGGCCGACATGAACACGTAGGTGACCATGTAGATGAGCACGCCCTGAATGCCGGCCTGGGTGTTCACCGCGAGGCCGATCAGCGCGTAGCCCATGTGGCCGATCGAGGAATATGCCATCAGGCGCTTGATCGAGGTCTGCCCGATGGCCGCGAGCGAGCCCAACAGCATGGAGGCTATCGAGATCAGCACGATCAGCTGCTCCCACGCCCCGCCCAGATGGCCGAACGGCACTTCGAGGGCGCGCAGCAGCAGAGCGATAGCGGCGACTTTGGGCGCCGTCGACATGAAGGCCGTGACGGCAGTCGGGGCGCCCTCGTAGACGTCCGGCGTCCACATGTGGAACGGCACGGCACTGATCTTGAACGCCAGCCCGGCCACGATGAACACGACGCCTATGACGAGCCCGGCGGCCGGGTGATCGGTCGTCAACCCCGCACGCAACTGGCCGAAATCCATCGAGCCGTTGAACCCGTAGGCGAGCGAGATGCCATACAGCAGCAGCCCGGACGCGAGCGCGCCCAGCACGAAATACTTCAGGCCGGCTTCGGACGACCGCAGATCGTCGCGGTTGAACGCGGCCATCACGTAGATCGCCAGCGATTGCAGCTCGAGCCCGATATACAGCGACATCAAGTTGGCCGCCGAGACCATGATCATCATGCCGACCGTGCACAGCATGATCAGCACGGGGAATTCGAACCGGTCGATCCCGGTCTTGACGTTGTAATCGATCGAAAGGATCAGCGCCAAAGCCGACCCGGTGAGGATCAGCAGCTTGGCGAACACGGCGAAGTGGTCCACCGCGAACAGCCCGGCATATCCGACGCCCATCGGCGTGGTCATCACCAGCACGGCGGTCAGCAGCAGCGCGCCCAGGCCGAGCATGGAACAGGCGAGCGACGGATTGCTACGCTTCCAAAGCACGCCGAAAATCAGGATTGCCATGGCGCAGAGGGCCAGGACGATCTCCGGTCCGGCGAGCGTCCAATTCAAGGTGATCATGGCAAAATCCCTGCCAGCTTGGTCGTGGCGGCGAGCGCTGCGGTGTGCTGATCCACCATTGCGCCCACGCTGGCGTCGAAGAACTGGGTGAAGCTGCTGGGGTAGATCCCCATCCAGAACGTCAGGAAGATCAGCGGCGTGAAGATCGCGATCTCACGCGGCGATACGTCCAGGATAGAGCGCAGATCGTCCCGCGTGATCGAGCCGAAGATGATCCGGCGGTACAGCCACAGCGCATAGGCAGCGCCCAGGATCATGCCGGTGCTGCCGAGCAGCGACACCCAGAAGTTCACCTTGAACGCACCGACCAAAACCATGAACTCGCCTACGAAGCCCGACGTGCCGGGCAAGCCCATGCTGGCCAAAGTGAAGAACAGGAAGATCAAAGCGTAGCCTGGCATCCGGTCCCCTAGGCCGCCGTAGCGCGCGATCTCCCGCGTGTGCATGCGGTCGTAGATCACGCCGACGCACAGGAACAGGGCGGCGGAGACGATGCCGTGGCTCAGCATCTGCAGCATCGCGCCCTCGATGCCCTGCATGTTGAAGGTGAAGGTGCCAATCACGACGACGCCCATGTGGGCGACCGAGGAATAGGCGATCAGCTTCTTCATATCGGTTTGGGCGAGTGCCACCAGGCTCGTGTAGATGACCGCGATCACGCCCAGAGCGAACATCAACGGTGCAAATTGCTGCGACGCGTACGGCAACATGGGCACGGAGAACCGCAGGAAGCCGTACCCGCCCATCTTCAGCAGCACGCCTGCCAGGATGACCGACCCGGCGGTCGGTGCCTCCACGTGCGCGTCCGGCAGCCAGGTGTGCACCGGCCACATCGGCGTTTTGACCGCGAACGAGGCAAGGAATGCCAGGAACAGCCACATCTGCATTTGCGGCGAGAACGCGGTGTGCAGCAGCACCGTCATGTCGGTCGTGCCCGCCTGGAACCACATGGCGAGCAGCGCCAGCAGCATCAGCACGGAGCCAGCCAAGGTATACAGGAAGAACTTGAACGAAGCGTAAACCCGCCGCGGTCCGCCCCAGATGCCGATGATGAGATACATCGGGATCAGCAGGCCCTCGAAGAACATATAGAACACGATGAAATCAGTGGCGGCGAACGCGCCGATCATCGTCGTCTCGAGCAACAGGAAGGCGATCATGTACTCGCGGACGCGGACCCGGACCGACTCCCAACTCGCCAAGATACAGATCGGGGTGAGCGCGGTGGACAACAAAACGAACAGCACGCTGATGCCGTCCACGCCCATCTTGTAGCCGACCTTGAAGTCCGGCAGCCAGGCGAGGCTCTCGTTGAACTGGAAGCCGGGCTGCGCCGGGTCGAATTCCACCCACAGGGTCACGCTGATCGCGAACACGATCAGGCTGGTCCACAAGGCAGCCCAACGGGCGTTGCGGGCGACCACGGCGTCGTCGCCGCGGATTGTCATGATCACCAGGCAGCCGACGATCGGCAACCAGGTGACCAGCGACAGGATCGGAAAGCCAGCGGCGTTTGTAAGGGGGTTCACTGGGCCTTACCGGAACAGGAGGAAGACGCTGATGAGCACGGTCAGCCCGATCAGCATGGTAAAGGCGTAGACCGCGATCGAGCCGGTCTGGATCTTGACCACCTCCGCCGAGCCGCCAGCCATGATCGCGGCCGCGCCATTGGGCATGCCGTCGATCAGCTTCTCGTCGCCGGTGTGCCACAGGGTTCGAGCGAGCCACTGCGCCGGGCGGACAAAGATCGCGTCATACAGTTCGTCGAAATACCATTTGTGCAGCAGGAACTGGTAGATCGGCTGGAAGGTCGTCGCGACCCGCGCCGGCAGGGTCGGCACCAACATATACATGACGTAAGCGAGCGCGATGCCGAGCACGCCGGTGATCGTGGGCAGCAGAGCGATGAACGAGGGCACGTGCTCCATATCCACCAGAATGTGGTTGTTCGGACCGGAAGCGATTGAACCGGCCCAGAACAGCAGCTGATCGGTGCCAATGAAGTCCTCGTGCAACGCCCAGCCGGAGAAGATCGCGCCGAGCGACAGGATCATCAGCGGCACCGTCATCCAGGGCGTGCTCTCGTGCACGTGCTCCATCGTGTGGGCATTTGCCCGCGGCTTGCCGTGGAACGTCATGATGATCAGCCGCCACGAGTAGAATGCCGTCAGGAACGCAGCCAACGTGCCCATGACGAAGCCATAGGTCGCGATGCCGGTATGCGCGGCATAGGCCGATTCCAGGATCGCGTCCTTGGACCAATAACCGGCGAAGAAGGGGATGCCAGCGATCGCCAAGCTGCCGATCCACATGCAGGTGTAAGTAATGGGCACGCGGCGCCAGATGCCGCCCATCTTGCGCATGTCCTGTTCGTCGCTCATCGCGTGGATCACCGACCCGGCGCATAGGAACAACAGCGCCTTGAAGAAGGCGTGCGTGATGAGGTGGAACATCGACGCCTGATAGGCGCCCGCGCCCGCCGCCATGAACATGTAGCCGAGTTGCGAACACGTCGAGTAGGCGATCACCCGCTTGATGTCGGTCTGCACGCACGCGATCGTTGCGGCGAAGATGCAGGTGGTGGCGCCGATGAACATCACGAAGTTCAGCGCGCCCGGCGCGTTTTCCATGATCGGCGACATGCGCGCCATCAGGAACACGCCCGCGGTCACCATCGTTGCCGCATGGATCAGCGCCGAAACCGGGGTGGGCCCCTCCATCGCGTCCGGCAACCATGTATGCAGGCCGATCTGCGCCGACTTGCCCATCGCACCGAGGAACAGCAGCACGCCGATCACCTCGTAGGCACGATAGGTGTGGCCGAACAGCGAATAGAGCGCGTCCTGGTGCTGCGGCACGCTGGCAAAGATCGTCGGGAATTCGACCGAACCGAACACGGTAAACACCAGCGCGATACCGACGGCAAAGAACAGGTCGCCGACACGATTCACGATGAAGGCCTTCATCGCGGCGCGATTGGCACTCGGGCGGTCGTACCAGTAGCCGATAAGCAGATAGCTCGCGAGGCCGACCCCCTCCCAGCCGAAGAACAGCTGCACGAGGTTGTTGGCGGTCACCAGCATCAGCATGGCGAAGGTGAACATCGATAGGTAGGCGAAGAAGCGGAACGACCGCTTCTCATGCGCCATGTAGCCGACGCTGTAGACGTGAATCAGCGTCGCGACCGGTGCCACCATGCCGACCATGACGGAGGACAGCGTGTCCCGCCGCAGCGCCCAATCCAGCCGGAAGCCACCGATGTCGAACCAGGTGCCGAGCACGACCGGGTCGGGCTGCGGCGTGGCGTAGATGACGTCGAACAGGTTCGCCTCGGCGCAGACCGTGGCCAGCAGCATGAAGGCGATCGTGACGGTGAAGGCGAACCGGTCGCCAAGGGCGCGACCGAAGATGCCGGCGAACAGGAAGCCGACGAGGGGGCTAAAGATGCCAGCAGCGTAGATCATCGGCGCGTCAACCCTTCATCATCCGCACGTCCTCGACCTGGATCGAGCCTCGGTTGCGGAAATACACCACGACGATGGCCAGGCCGATCGCGGCCTCGGCAGCGGCCACGGTCAGTACGAACATCGCGAACACCTGACCAGCCAGGTCGCCGAGCGACGCCGAGAACGCCACCAGGTTGATGTTCACCGCCAGTAGGATCAGCTCGATCGACATCATGATCACAATGATATTCTTGCGGTTCAGGAAAATCCCGAACACGCCCAGCAACAGCAGCACCGCGCCGACGACCACGTAATGGCCAACACCGACTGCCATCTCAGTGCTCCCCTGGATGGGCATGCTCGGCCTTATGGTCATCCTGCTCGCGTTCCGGCACCGGGTCGGGACGGGGGCGCAGGAAGCCGCCGAGCTGGTCGGTCCCGGCATTGAGCGACAACGTCATAATCTCGAGCGTCGAGCCAACGCTACGGGCCTGCTGCCGGGCAATGTTCTGCTTCCGGGAGGCGCCGGGCCGTTCACGATGCGTCAATACGATCGCGCCGATCATGGCGACGAGCAGGATCAGCCCGGAGGCCTGGAACAAAAAGATGTAATTCGTGTAGATCAGCCGCCCGAGCGCCACCGTGTTGGAGACTCCCACTGGCGTCGCCGAGGCCAGGTGTAGCGCCGTGTTGGGCACGAACTGCAGCCCGGCGACCGTCACGATCACCTCCAGGAACAACACGGCGCCGACGGCCGCCCCGATCGGGGCGTATCGCTGGAAGCCCTCGCGCAGCTGGTCAAAGTTCACGTCCAGCATCATCACGACGAACAGGAACAGCACCGCAACCGCACCGACGTAGACCACGATCAGGATCATCGCCAGGAACTCGGCCCCGGCCAACAGGAACAAGGCTGCCGCGTTGAAGAAGGCAAGGATGAGGAACAACACCGAATGCACGGGGTTGCGGCTGCTCACCACCAAAGCCGCCGAGGCGATCAGCACGGCGGCAAACACGTAGAATGCGATGGTGGCGATGATCATCGGTAGGGTGCGTCCAGCTCCAGGCGCTTGGCCAATTCCGGCTCCCAGCGGTCGCCGTTCGCGAGCAGCTTGTCCTTGTTGTACATCAGCTCCTCGCGGGTCTCGGTGCTGAACTCGATGTTCGGCCCCTCCACGATCGCGTCCACCGGGCAAGCTTCCTCGCACAGGCCGCAATAGATGCACTTGGTCATGTCGATGTCGTAGCGCGTGGTCCGGCGGGAGCCATCTTCGCGCGGTTCGGCCTCGATGGTGATGGCGAGCGCCGGACAAATGGCCTCGCACAGCTTGCAGGCGATGCAGCGTTCTTCGCCGTTCGGATAGCGGCGCAGCGCATGCTCGCCCTTGAAGCGCGGCGAGTACGGGTTGCGCTCGTAGGGATAGTTGATGGTGACCTTGGGCTTGAACATATACTTCAAGGTCAGCCACATCCCCGAGACCAACTCGACGAGCAGGAAGGAACGCGCCGTGCGGTCCATGAATGCCATACTGGATACCCTCTCGATAGCGGCGGCTTACATCAAGCCGAGTGCGGCAGCCAGCCCATGAACACCAGGACTGCCGACGTCAGCACCAGCCAACCCAGTGACAATGGCAGGAACACTTTCCAGCCCAGCCGCATCAACTGGTCGTAGCGGAAACGCGGGAACGTGGCTCTGATCCAGATCATGACGAACAGGCAGAACAGGATCTTGCCGATGAACCAGATCGGGCCCGGGATCCAGGTAAACGGCGCCAGCGGGATGATCGGCAGCCAGCCACCCAGAAACAGGATGGTAACCATCGCCGATTGCAGGATCATGTTGGCGTACTCGCCGAGGAAGAACAGCGCCCACGAGATACCGCTGTATTCAACCATGAAGCCGGCGACGATCTCACTCTCGCCCTCCGCCATGTCAAACGGCGCGCGGTTGGTCTCGGCGAGGGCGGAGATGAAGTAGACGATCGCCATCGGGAAGAGTGGGACGACGAACCAGATCGTGCTCTGCGCCCGCACGATCCCGGTCAGGTTCAACGTGCCGGCACACAACAGAACGGTGACGATCACGAAGCCGATCGAGACTTCGTAGCTGACCATCTGCGCGGCGGACCGCAGCGCGCCCAGGAAGGCGTATTTCGAGTTGGAGGCCCAACCGGCGATTATGATGCCGTATACGCCCAGCGACGAGATCGCGAACAGGTAAAGCACGCCCACGTTGATATTGGCGATGGCCCAGCCATCGGTCACCGGGATCACCGCCCAGGCAATGATCGCCAGGATCATCGTCAGCATCGGTGCCATCACGAACAGGGCACGATTTGCCCCTGTCGGGATGATCTGTTCCTTCATGAACATCTTGGCCGCGTCGGCCATGACCTGGAGCGAACCCCAGAAGCCCACCACGTTCGGCCCCTTGCGGAGCTGCATCGCGCCCAGAATCTTACGTTCGGCGATCGTGGTGTAGGCGACCGCCAGCAGCAACGGCACGATCAGCGCCAGCGATTCGACCAGCGTGATAAGAACTTGGCCGGGAGCCGAGGCAAAGAAAGCGGTCATCTTATTCCGCTGCCATGAGCGTCGTGGGGGCTGGAACGGGCGCGTAAGTGGCGGTGCATTCCGCCATCACCGCACTCGCTCGGCTGATCGGGTTGGTCTGATAGTAGTCCGGTACGGCCTCGGCAAACGGGTCGTCGCTGACAGCCGTCGGGTCACCGGCAGGGGCGGTCAGGTCGTTGGCGCCGAAACGCGGCAGGTGACCGATCGTCGCGAACACCGGGTTCACCTGCTCCAGCCGGTCGCGGAGTGCATCCAACGTGTCATACGGCAGCGGCTTGCCGATCACGGCGGAGAAAGCGCGCAGAATGGACCAATCCTCCTTCGCCTCGCCCGGTGCGAACGACGCTTTGTGGCCGCGCTGCACCCGGCCTTCGGTGTTCACGTATGTGCCCGGCTTCTCGACATACGCGCTGCCCGGCAGGATCACATCCGCCCGGGCGGCACCGCGGTCGCCATGGTGGCCCTGGTACACGACGAAGGTATCGGCACCGATGCGGCTGGTGTCGAACTCGTCCGCCCCGAGCAACCAGAGAAGGTCCACGCCGCCGCCGAGCATGGCATCCATCGTCTTCGCGCCCGGCCCCGGCAAAAAGCCAAGGTCTAGCGCGCCAACCCGCGCCGCCGCCGTGTGCAGCACGTTGAAGCCGTGCCACTCCGCCGAGAGCGCGCCGATGCCGCTGGCCATTTTCCAGGCCGCCGCGAGCACCGCGGCGCCGTCCGGCCGAGCCAGCGCACCCTGCCCCACGATCACCATCGGCCGCTTGGCATCCGCCAGCAACGAGGCGAACGCGTCCGGCAAGGCGTGCACCACGGACGGGCCATCGCCGAGCCACTGGTAATTGTAGGTGAGGTCGACCTGCGGACCAATCACGCCGATGGGGAACGCGCCCATCTGGTGGCGCTTGCGAATGCGGGCGTTGAGCACCGGGGCTTCGCGGCGAGGATTGCTGCCGATGATCAGCAGTGCATCCGCCTCCTCGATGCCGGCGATCGTCGTATTGAACGTGTACAGATCCCGCCGCGACGTATCCAGCCGGGCGCCATCCTGGCGGCAGTCGAGGTTCGACGACCCGAGCGCCGCCATCAGATCCTTCAGCGCCAGCATGCTCTCGGCATCGCACAGATCACCGGCAAGGGCACCGATCCGTTCACCGGGCAGGCCGTGCAGCTTTTCCGCGATCGCGCCGAATGCCTCGGGCCACGTGGCCGGGCGCAGCTTGCCGGCCTCCCGAATCCACGGCTTGTCCAACCGGCGGCGCTTCAGGCCGTCGAACGAAAAGCGGGACTTGTCGCCCAGCCACTCCTCGTTCACTTCGTCATTCGGCCGCGGCAGGATGCGCAGCACCTCCGCCCCGCGCGCGTCCACCCGGATCGCGGCCCCGACCGCGTCCAGCACGTCCACGCTGTCCGTCTTACGCAATTCCCAAGGGCGGGCGACGAAGGCGTAGGGCTTGGAGGTCAGCGCACCGACGGGGCAGATGTCGATCAGGTTGCCCGAGAGCTCCGACGTCAACGCCTTCTCGACGTAGGTGGTGATCTCCATGTTCTCACCCCGCGACGTGGCGCCCAGTTCCGGCACGCCCGCCACTTCGGTCGCGAAGCGCACGCACCGTGTGCACTGGATGCACCGGGTCATGATCGTCTTGACCAGCGGGCCAAGATACTTGTCCTTCACCGCCCGCTTGTTCTCGTCGTAGCGGGAGTGATCCCGCCCATACGAGAAAGCCTGGTCCTGCAGGTCGCACTCGCCGCCCTGATCGCAGATCGGGCAATCCAGCGGGTGGTTGATCAGCAGGAATTCCATCACCCCGCGGCGGCCGTTGCGCACCATCGGGGTGTCGGTCTTGATGACCATGCCCTCGGCGACCGGGTAGGAGCAGGACGCGATCGGCTTCGGCGCTTTCTCCACTTCCACCAGGCACATGCGGCAGTTGCCGGCGACCGATAGGCGCTCGTGATAGCAGAATCGAGGGATCTCGACGCCGGCCTGTTCACAGGCCTGCAGCACGGACGAGCCGTTCGCGATTTCAACCTCGCGGCCGTCAACTGTGACTTTCGCCATGGGTCAGCCTTTTTCGTGTGCCGCCAGGAGTGCCGCGATATCGATCCCGTCGATCCGCAGCCCGGCGATGTTGCAATCATTGATGGTGAGCCCGGACAGATCCGCGTCCACCAGCGTCGCGCCGGCGAGCGATGCGTCCTCGAACCGGGCGCCGGCGAGGTTGGTCGCGTGGAACACGGCCTTGGTAAGCGTCACGTCCGACAGGGAAACGCCAGAAAGGTCGGCGCGGTGGAACGTGGTGCCCGACAGGTTCACGTCGGTGAACTGGCTTCCATGTAGGTCCGCATCCCGCGCGGTAATCGGTTCGGCGGTGTTCGTCACGGTGGTCACAGGCCCAGGTGCTTTGAAAGCCCTCTCCCCTTGAAGGAGAGGGTTCGGTGAGGGGTAAGCCGCAGAAACGCATTGATGGTGCGGAGACACCCCTCACCCCGGCCCTCTCCCTCGAGGGGAGAGGGGGACGCGAGCGTTGTCATTCAGCGGCCATCGGGAGCGTCTGCGTCAACGGGGGCGCCTTGCTGCGCTTGTAGGTGGCGATCCGCTCCTCGATTACCGGGCGGAAATGACGGATCAGCCCCTGAATCGGCCAGGCCGCGGCGTCGCCGAGGGCGCAGATGGTGTGGCCTTCGATCTGCCGGGTCACTTGGTCCAGCGTGTCGATCTCGTCGACCTCGGCACGGCCCTGCACCATGCGGTTCATCACCCGCATCATCCAGCCGGTACCCTCGCGGCACGGCGTACACTGGCCACAGCTCTCATGCTTGTAGAAATGCGCCAGCCGGGCAATCGCCTCGATCAGGTCGGTCGATTTGTCCATCACGATCACCCCGGCGGTGCCGAGGCCGGACTTCACGTCGCGCAGGCTGTCGAAGTCCATCAGCACCGTATCGCAAATATCCTTCGGTAGCAGCGGCACCGACGAGCCGCCCGGGATGACCGCCAACAGGTTGTCCCAACCGCCGCGCACGCCACCGGCATATTTCTCGATCAGCTCTTTGAGGGGAATGCCGAGTTCCTCCTCCACATTACAGGGCTTGTTCACGTGGCCGGAGATGCAGAACACCTTCGTGCCAGCGTTTTTGGGCCGGCCGAGCGCACTGAACCAAGACCCGCCACGACGCATGATGGTGGGCACCACCGCGATCGTTTCGACGTTGTTCACCGTGGTCGGGCAGCCATAGAGCCCGACAGCCGCCGGGAACGGCGGCTTCAACCGAGGCATGCCTTTCTTGCCCTCGAGCGACTCCAGCATCGCGGTTTCCTCGCCGCAGATGTAGGCGCCAGCACCGCGATGCAGATATAGGTCGAAATCCCAGCCTGACCCGCAGGCATTCTGGCCGATCAGTCCCGCCTCATAGGCCTCCGCGATCGCACGATCGAGATTGAGGGCCTCGTTATAGTACTCGCCGCGGATGTAGATGTAGCAAGCGTGCGCCCCCATGGCGAAGGAGGCGATGAGCGCCCCCTCGACCAGCTTGTGGGGGTCATGCCGCATGATGTCGCGGTCCTTGCACGTGCCCGGCTCGGACTCGTCGGCGTTGATCGCGAGATAAGACGGCCGGCCATCCGATACCTTCGGCATGAACGACCACTTCATGCCCGTCGGGAATCCTGCGCCCCCGCGACCACGCAGACCGGAGGTTTTCATCTCGTCAATCAGCGCGTCTCGGCCACGAGCGAGGATAGCAGCCGTGCCGTCCCAATCGCCACGTTTGCGGGCCCCCGCTAGCGTCCAGTCATGGATGCCGTAGAGATTGGTGAAAATGCGGTCCTTGTCCTCGAGCAAACCTGTTACTCCGTGACCGTCAGCAGCGTGTTGGGTCCACCTGCGGGGGCAGACGTCTGCCGGCCGCTCATGCTGCCGGGCTTCGGCCGCTCACCCCGCGCGAGGGCGGCCAGCAACTGCTCGACCGCCGGGCCGTCCATGTCCTCGTAGTAGTCGTCGTCCACCTGCAAGATCGGCGCGTTCACGCAGCCGCCGAGGCACTCGACCTGGCTCATCGTGAACATCCCGTCCGCACTCGTCTCGTGCCAGCCTTTGATGCCGGTGATCTTGCGGCACGTCGACTCGATCGTGTCCGAGCCGCGCAACCAACAGGGCGTCGTGGTGCAGATCTGCAGGTGGTAGCGGCCGATCGGCGTGGTGTTGAACATCAGGTAGAAGGTTGCGACCTCGTATACCCGGATCGGGGCCATGCTCAGCCGGTGCGCCACGGCGTCCATCCCCACGCGCGGCACCCAGGCGCTGCCGGTCTGCCGAAACATCTGCTTCTGCACCTCGTACAGTGCCGCGATCACCGCGCTTGCCTGCCGACCCGGCGGATACTTGGCGCAGTGCGCATCGATCGCCGTCAGGCTGTGCTGGTCGAACTCGAAATGGGTCGGCTGGTCGATCTGCGGGTTCTCGCCCGTCGAGCCATCCCCGATATTCTCGGCCATCTAGCGGTCAACCTCTCCGAATACGATGTCGATCGAGCCGATGATGGCGACGGCGTCCGCCAGCATGTGCCTGCGGGCCATCACCTCCATCGCCTGCAGGTGGCTGAATCCGGTCGGCCGGATCTTGCAGCGATAGGGCCGGTTGCTGCCATCCGACACCAGATACACGCCGAACTCGCCCTTAGGGCTCTCCACCACGGTGTAGGTCGCCCCGGCGGGCACGTGATACCCCTCCGTGTAGAGTTTGAAGTGGTGGATCAGCGCTTCCATCGAGCGCTTCATCTCCTCGCGCTTCGGCGGGGTAAACTTACGGTCCTGCACCTTCACCGGGCCGGGCTTCATTTTCGCCAGGCACTGCTTGATGATCTTCACGCTCTCCCGCATCTCGACGACGCGAACGATATAGCGGTCGTAGCAATCGCCATTGCGCGTGACAGGGATGTTGAAGTCGACCTCGCTATATTTATCGTACGGCTGCGAGCGGCGCAGATCCCAAGGCACACCCGACGCCCGCAGATTCGGGCCGCTGAAGCCCCAGGCCAACGCCATCTCCGACGTCATGATGCCGATGTCGACAGTCCGCTGTTTCCAGATCCGATTGTTGGTCAGCAACGTCTCGAGGTCGTCGACGAAGCTGGGGAACCGCTCTGCCCAGGCCGCTATCTTTTCCTCAAGGCCGGCCGGTAGGTCCTTGGCGACGCCGCCGGGGCGGAAGTAATTTGCGTGCAGCCGCGCGCCCGAGGCCGCCTCGTGGAATTCCATTAGGATCTCGCGCTCCTCATACCCCCACAAAGACGGGGTGAGCGCGCCGACATCGAGAGCGTAGCTTGTCACGTTCAGCAGGTGGTTCAGGATGCGGGTGATCTCCGCAAACATCGTGCGGATCCACTGCGCCCGGTCCGGCGCCACGATCCCCAGCAGCTTCTCGGTGCCGAGCGCGAAGGCATGCTCCATGCACATGGGGGAGACGTAGTCCAGCCGATCAAAATACGGCACCGCTTGCATGTAAGTCTTGTGCTCGATCAGCTTCTCGGTGCCGCGGTGCAGCAGCCCGATATGCGGATCGGCCCGCTCGACGACCTCGCCGTCCATCTCCAGGATGAGCCGCAGAACGCCGTGCGCGGCCGGGTGCTGGGGGCCGAAGTTGATCGAGTGACTGTCGATCTCGACCGTCTTGGTGCGCTTGGCACCATCCGGCATCATCGTCTCCGGCCATTCACCCCGCTCGGAGGTCGCCTCGTCCACAGCCGGTGTGTAGTCCATCGGATGGCCGTCGGGTGCGATGACGGTATTGCTCATGCGGGCTTACCCCCCTCCGCCTTGGCATTTGCATTGATCGCCTCGCGGGCGGGGTGCGCCTTCTCGTCGCCGGGCAACGTGAGCATGCCTTCCCAAGGGGAGACGAAATCGAAGTTGCGAAAATCCTGCGTCAAGCTGACGGGGACGTTGATGACGCGCTTCTGCTCCTCGTCGTAGCGGACTTCGACGAAGCCGGAGAGCGGGAAATCCTTGCGCAGCGGGTGACCGTCGAACCCGTAATCGGTGAGAATCCGGCGTAGATCCGGCTGCCCGCTGAACAGGATACCGAACAGATCCCAGGCCTCGCGCTCCCACCATGTGGCACACGGCCAGATCTCGTGCACCGACGGGATCGGACTGATCCCATCCGACTGCACAACGATGCGGATGCGCTGGTTCAGCGTGACCGAAAGCAGATTGTAAACCACGTCGAAGCGACGCGGCCGCTCGGGCCAATCGACGCCGCACAGCTCCATCAGCTGCTCGAACGCGGTCGTCGGGCCATCACGCAGCGCCAGCATGACGGCGATCAGGCTTTCGCCCTCGGTGTGGATGACGACCTCTCCCGCCTCGACCGCGGCCCGCGCTACGCCCGGGATCAGCGCTGCCCCGTGGACGAGCGCTTCTAGGCGGCTCACGGCGCTGTCGAGCACATCAACCACGCAGGATCGTCCCCGTGCGGCGGATCTTCTTCTGCAGCTGCATGATGCCGTACACCAACGCCTCGGCGGTCGGCGGACAGCCCGGCACATACACGTCCACCGGCACGACATGGTCGCAGCCACGCACGACTGAGTAGCTGTAATGATAGTAGCCACCGCCGTTGGCGCACGACCCCATTGAGATTACCCAACGTGGCTCGGCCATCTGGTCGTAGACCTTGCGCAGCGCCGGCGCCATTTTGTTGGTCAGCGTGCCGGCCACGATCATCACGTCACTCTGCCGCGGGCTGGCACGGGGGATGACGCCGAAGCGGTCGAGGTCGAAGCGCGGCATGTAGGCGTGGATCATCTCCACCGCGCAGCATGCCAGGCCGAACGTCATCGGCCAGAGGCTGCCGGTGCGGGCCCAGTTCACCACCTTATCGAGGTTGGCGACGACGAACCCCTTATCGGTCATCTCGCCGGTGATGCCCTTGATCACGGCTTCCTGCTCGGCGCCGGGGCCGAGGGCCTCGCGGTTCCAAGCTAAGCCGTCTGCTGTCGTGACGCTCATCGTGCTACTCCCACTCAAGCGCGCCCTTGTTCCACTCGTAGATGAAACCGACCGTGAGAACGGCAAGGAAGCCCATCATCGAGAGGAAGCCGAACACGCCGATATCACTCAGCGTGACGGCCCAGGGGAACAGGAACGCAACTTCTAGGTCGAAAATGATGAAGAGAATGGCAACGAGATAGAACCGCACGTCAAAACGGCGGCGCGCATCGTCAAACGCCTCGAAGCCGCATTCGTAGGCAGAGAGCTTTTCCGGGTATGGCCGCTGTGGCGCAGCAAGCCGGGATCCGCCGACCATCACGCACGCGACGACGCCCGCGATCAGCAGGAAAATCAGGATCGGATAGTAGTTGAGCAGCAGCGTGTCGACCGACTGCATCGGCGTTGGGACCCTTCATGGACCGGCGTGGTGCGTGCGCCGCACAATAACCACATTGTGGCGGACTGGCCATGGGGTAGGCCGATTGCGCCATGTTGTGAAGCAGCTTCGGAGGATGGAAAGACGCTGCTGGCGCGAGTGACGGGGCTCGAACCCGCGACCTCCGGCGTGACAGGCCGGCGCTCTAACCAACTGAGCTACACCCGCAGCGAGGGGGAGCGTTTAGAGGCGGTGCGCCGCAACGTCAAGCGGCGGCGTCGTGCAACAGGTCAGAGCGGCAGCCGGAAGGCGGCACCATCCTGAGTCTGGCACTCGGCATTGCCATGCCCGGCGATCATGTCGCCATGACACGTCATCACCGTTCTCGGCCCCCGGGCCGTCGCGGCGAAGTTCCCTGGGCCGCCGGCCGTCGTCAGAGTGGCGGCATTCTCATTGACGGTGTACGTGCCTGGCAGGCTCTCGCCGTCCGGCATGGTCACTTTCATGAAGCCGCCGGGCATGCCGCGGGCAAAGTGGAAGACCGGTGCGCCGATCGCCTGCGCGCGCGAGTTAACCGGCGTCAAACTCGAGGTATCCACACAGCCACCGAGCCCAAGCGCCGCGGCCGCCGCAATCATCCACCCAGCACGCATACCTGTTCCGTTCATCGAAATCCCAGCACCCGAAACGGGGCCGGGCTGTATGGTGGGCGGTGACGGTTTCGAACCGCCGACCCTCTCGGTGTAAACGAGACGCTCTACCGCTGAGCTAACCGCCCTCGCGCCTATTCAGCCGAACTAAGGCTATCGTTCAAGCCCGTAACCGAGGCCGATGAGCCGACACCCACTCCACGGCGAGCACGCATGAGCGCCACGAGTGGGGTTGCACACCAGCCTGACCATGAAACTTTGCCTGGCCGGCGGACGCCGGCCAGGCAAACGCCTCAATGTGGCAGCGACGTCACAGCGGCGGTAGCGGGTGGGGAGACTGGCTCAGCCGGCTCCTCCCAGTGGATCGGCTCCGGTTTGCGCGACAGAGCGCGGGCGATGACGTCGTCAACATGCGCGACGGGGAAGATCTTCAGCCCCTTCTTCACGTTGTCCGGGATGTCGGCCAGGTCCTTCTCGTTATCCTTCGGGATGAACACCGTGGTGATCCCAGAGCGCAACGCCGCCAGCATCTTCTCCTTCAAGCCGCCAATCGGCAGAATCCGACCCCGCAGCGTGATCTCGCCGGTCATGGCGATATCACGCCGGATCGGAATCCCGGTCATAACGCTGACCAGGCTCGTCGCCATTGCCACCCCCGCCGACGGCCCGTCCTTCGGCGTAGCACCCTCGGGGACGTGGACGTGGATGTCCCGCTTCTCGAACAACGTTGGCTTGATGCCGAACTGCGGAGCGCGGCTGCGGACATAGCTTAGCGCCGCAGACACGCTCTCCTGCATGACGTCGCCCAGCTTGCCGGTGTATTTCAGGTTGCCCTTACCCGGCAGGAGCACGCTCTCAATGGTCAGGATCTCGCCGCCCACCTCGGTCCAGGCCAGCCCGGTGACAACACCGACCATATCCTCGTCCTCGGTCTCGCCATAGCGGAACACCCGCACGCCAGCGAACTTGTCGAGGTTCTTGCGGGTGAAACTGACCTTCTTGGCCTTCTTGGTGACGATCTCCATGACGGCCTTGCGGGCCAGCTTGGCAATCTCTCGCTCCAACGAGCGTACCCCCGCCTCCCGCGTGTAGTAGCGGATCAGGTCGTGCAACGCCTCGTCGGTGATCGCCCACTCTTCCGGCTTCAGACCGTTGGCCTCACCCTGCTTTGCCACCAGGTGCCGCTTGGCGATCTCCACCTTTTCGTCCTCGGTGTAGCCGGGGATGCGGATG
The DNA here is from genome assembly GCA_964242215.1 of uncultured Acetobacteraceae bacterium. GTDB lineage: Bacteria > Pseudomonadota > Alphaproteobacteria > Acetobacterales > Acetobacteraceae > LMUY01. The sequence continues at coordinate 24,053 of CAXTCJ010000057.1, forward strand.
ATCTCCATGCGGTCCAGCAGCGGCTGGGGCATCCGGAGGCTGTTGGCCGTGGTGATGAACATCACGTCCGACAGGTCGTAATCCACCTCGAGGTAGTGGTCGGCGAAGGTGGCGTTCTGCTCGGGATCCAGCACCTCCAGCAGCGCGCTGGACGGATCACCGCGCCAATCTGCCCCCAGCTTGTCGATTTCGTCGAGCAGGAACAGTGGGTTGGAGCTCTTGGCCTTCTTCATGCCCTGGATGACCTTGCCGGGCATCGAGCCGATATAGGTCCGCCGGTGACCGCGTATCTCCGCCTCGTCCCGCACGCCGCCGAGCGACATGCGAACGAAGTTGCGGCCAGTGGCCTTGGCGATCGACTTGCCAAGCGACGTCTTTCCCACGCCGGGCGGCCCGACAAGGCATAGGATCGGCCCGCGGATCTTCGACGAGCGGCCCTGGACCGCCAGGTACTCGAGGATGCGCTCCTTGACCTTGTCCAGGCCGTAGTGGTCGTCGTCCAACACCTTCTTGGCGATCTCGACGTCGTTGCGGGACTTGGAGCGCTTCTTCCAGGGGATGGACAGCATCCAATCCAGGTAGTTGCGCACCACCGTGGCCTCCGCCGACATCGGACTCATGGTTCGCAGCTTCTTCAGTTCGCCCATCGCCTTGTCGCGGGCTTCCTTGGTGAAGCGGGTCTTCTTGATGCGATCCTCGAGTTCGGCCGTCTCATCCTTGCCGTCCTCGCCTTCGCCAAGTTCCTTCTGGATCGCCTTCAGCTGCTCGTTCAGGTAGTACTCGCGCTGCGTCTTCTCCATCTGCCGCTTCACGCGGTTACGGATGCGCTTCTCCACCTGCAGCACGCCGATTTCGGACTCCATGTGCCCGAACACTCGCTCCAGCCGTTCCCCAACCGGCGCCGTCTCGAGCAATTCCTGCTTCTCGGCGATCTTCAGGTTCAAATGGCTCGCGATCGTATCGGCGAGCTTGGTCGGCTCGTCGATCCCGTTCAGAGATACCAGCACCTCGGGCGCGATCTTCTTGTTCAGCTTGATGTATTGCTCGAACTGGCTGATGACCGTGCGACCCAGCGCCTCCAGTTCCGCCTTGTCCGAGTCTTGATCCGGCATCGGCTCGGTGAGCGCCTCGAAAAAGTTCTCGGTCTCGGTGAAGCTGGTGATTTTGGCCCGGCGGCCGCCCTCGACCAGCACCTTCACGGTGCCGTCCGGCAGCTTCAGCAGTTGCAGGATCGTGGAGACGGTCCCGATGCGGAAAATGTCGTCGGCGGTCGGCTCGTCCTGCGCGGCGTTCTTCTGAGCGACGAGAAGGATCTGCTTGTCCTCCTTCATCACGGCCTCGAGCGCGCGGACCGACTTTTCGCGCCCGACGAACAACGGAACGATCATGTGCGGGAAGACGACGATATCGCGCAGCGGCAAAACCGCGAGCGCTTCACCCTGCCGGCGCGTCTTTTCGGACTCAGGCATAGAGACCTCCTATTGGACAGTCAGGGCCAAGGCGCCCAGAATGGCACGCCATGTCCCTACAAAGGGTAAAAACCCGTCCACGCATTCGATATCGGACGTCAAACGGGCCTCGCCAAGAACTTGAAAGCGGCCCCTCCCGGCATAGAAAGGGTTAGGCGCCCTCGGCTCGCTCCTTGCCGTAGGTGAACAGCGGGTTTGCGCGACCCTCCGCGACCTCGCGGTTCACAACCACTTCCTCGACACCGTCCAGGCCAGGCAGGTCGAACATGGTCGACAACAAGATCGCCTCCATGATCGAGCGCAGGCCGCGCGCACCGGTCTTACGAGCGATTGCCCGGGTCGAGACTGACCGTAGCGCATCGTCGGTGAAAGCGAGCTTAACGCCCTCCATCTCAAACAGCCGGCCATACTGCTTAACCAGTGCGTTCTTCGGCTTAGTGAGAATTTCGACCAGAGCGGCCTCGTCCAGATCCTCAAGCGTGGCGACAACAGGCAAGCGGCCGATGAACTCGGGGATCAGACCGAAGCGTAGCAGGTCTTCAGGCTCCACTTCGCGCAGGATAGCCCCCGTCCGACGCTCGTCCGGCGACCGTACGTCAGCGCCGTAGCCGATGCCGCTCCCCTTACCGCGGGCGCCGATGATCTTCTCCAAGCCGGCGAACGCGCCACCGCAGATGAACAGGATATTGGTCGTATCCACCTGCAGGAACTCCTGCTGAGGATGCTTGCGGCCGCCCTGCGGCGGGACGGACGCGACCGTGCCCTCCATGATCTTCAGCAGCGCCTGCTGCACGCCCTCGCCCGACACGTCCCGCGTGATCGACGGGTTATCGGATTTGCGGCTGATCTTATCGACCTCGTCGATGTAGACGATGCCGCGCTGCGCCCGCTCCACGTTGTAGTCGGCGGCTTGCAGCAGCTTGAGGATGATGTTTTCCACATCCTCGCCGACATAGCCGGCCTCGGTCAGCGTGGTGGCATCAGCCATCGTGAACGGCACGTCCAAGATGCGGGCCAAGGTCTGCGCAAGCAGCGTCTTGCCGGAACCGGTCGGGCCTACCAGCAGGATGTTGGACTTGGCAATCTCGATGTCGTTGTTCTTAGCTCCGTGGGCCAACCGCTTGTAATGGTTGTGCACCGCAACCGAGAGCACCTTCTTCGCGTGTGCCTGGCCAATGACGTAATCGTCCAGGACCTTGCAAATTTCCTTCGGCGTTGGAACGCCGTCACGCGACTTCACGAGGTGCGTTTTGTGCTCCTCGCGAATGATGTCCATGCACAGTTCGACGCACTCGTCACAGATGAACACGGTCGGCCCGGCGATGAGCTTGCGGACCTCGTGCTGCGACTTGCCGCAAAACGAGCAATACAGGGTGTTCTTGGAATCGGGGCTCTTACTCATGAACACTCCTTCCCCGGAACGGGCCGGGGCATCTCCAGAAGTCTAGACCCCGCTCAGGCCGAGAAACAAGCGGGGGGCTCGCTGCAACCACCGAGCCACTCCTGGCAATAATTATGCCTAGCTCTTGGACGGATCGGCCACGGGCGGCCGGTTCTCCACGACGGTGTCCACCAAGCCGAAATCACGCGCTTCCTCGGCGGACATGAAGCTGTCCCGCTCCAGCTTGCGCTCGATCACTTCGAGGGCTTGGCCGGTATGCTTGACATAAATTTCGTTCAGACGATGGCGGAGCGCTAAGATTTCACGCGCCTGGATCTCGATATCTGCGGCCTGACCCTGCGCCCCGCCCGACGGCTGGTGCACCATGATCCTGGCGTTCGGCAGCGCATACCGCTTGTCCTTCGCCCCAGCGCAGAGGAGCAAGCTGCCCATCGAGGCAGCCTGGCCAATGCAGACGGTGCTGATGGGGCTGCGGACGTACTGCATCGTGTCATAGATCGCGAGCCCTGCCGACACCACGCCGCCGGGGCTGTTGATGTAGAACGAGATATCCTTGCCCGGGTTCTCGCTCTCCAGGAACAGCAGCTGGGCACAGCACAGCGCGCTCATCTCATCGTAGACCGGGCCGGTCAGGAAGATGATGCGCTCCTTGAGGAGGCGCGAGTAGATATCATACGCCCGCTCTCCCCGTGCCGACTGCTCCACCACCATGGGGACGAGCGAACTGTAAGTCTCGACGGGATGGCGGTCCCTCATGAACTAGCTTCCTCAAACGGGCTGAAGGGGCGCCGGGATGTCGTGGCGCCGGGATTGTAAATAGAGTGTCATTGGTCGGATTCCAGTGACACCCCCATTCAAGCGGCGGGCGCGTCCTCCGCGGCAGGGCTCGGCGCGTCTTCTGCGGCAGGGCTTGACGCCTCATCAGGCTCGGCAGCGAGTTCCTCCGGGGTGACGATCCGCTCGTCGATGGCGGCCTGGTCAAGGATATAATCCACCACCTTGTCCTCGTAGATCGGACCCCGTAGCGACTCGGCGGCTTGCGGCGTCTTGCGGAAGAACTCCATCACCTGGGCCTCCTGGCCGCCATAACGCGCAGCCTCGGCGCGCATCGCCCGGGTCATCTCCTCGGCGGTGACCTGCACGCCTTGCGCCCGTCCGATCTCGGCCAGCAACAGACCCAGGCGAACCCGGCGTTCGGCGATCGCGCGGTACTCGGCCTTGAGTGTGTCCTCGTCCTTGCCCTTGTCTTCGTCGTCCAGCCGGCCCGCCGTCCGGTCCGCCTCGATGCGGGTCCAGATCTGGTTGAACTCGCCCTCCACCATGGACGGCGGCACGGGGAATTCGGCTTGCTTGGATAGCCGGTCGAGCAGGTCGCGCTTGATCCGCATCCGGCTCATGCCGTCGAACTCACGCTGCATCTGGCGGGAGATCGCGCTGCGGAGGTCCTCCAGCGTATCGAATCCGATCTTTTCTGCTAACGCCTCGTCAATCGGGGGCACGGATGCAGTCTTGAGAGACTTGACGACGATTTCGAACTGCGCCGCCTTACCCGCCAAGTCCCGGGTGCCGTAATCTTCCGGGAAGGTAACGTCTATGGTCCGGGTCTCGCCCGGGGCAAGGCCCTCGAGTTGCTCGGTGAACCCGGGAATGAAATTCGGTCCCGCGACTTCGATGTCCACGTCAGTGCCGGCACCGCCGGGGAATGGCGTGCCGTCGACCCGTCCGGTGTAGTCCACCGTCAGCGTCTCACCCTTGGCGGCGGGGCGGGGCTCCGCAACCGGCTCGAGCACACGCTGCCGGGCCGCGATGTCGGCGAGCGCCTTGTCGATCGACTCGGCCGACGGCTCGGCCTTGAGCCGGGTCAGCGACAGGGCGGCGAAGTCCGGGGGCGTGATGTCGGGTAGCAGTTCCACCTCGACGCTGAATTCCAGGTCCTTCGGGGCGTCTGCCGGGGCGTCGGACGGCTCCGGCATGGTCTTCACGTCGACCTTCGGCTGGGTTGCCGCCCGCAGCCCGCGGTCGGACAGCACCTGCTGCGTCGCCTCGTTGACGCTGTCTTCCAGCACTTCGGCCATCACCGCGGTGCCGTAGCGCTGCCGGATGACGCGATCCGGCACCTTGCCAGGGCGGAATCCCGGAAGCTTCAACTGGCGCCCGATCTCGCCAAGTTTCGCGGACCGACGGTCCTCGAGGGTGGCGGAGGGGACAACGACGGTGAAGCCGCGCTTCAGCCCTTCGGAGAGGGTCTCGGTAACCTGCATGGGGGTGGAACTTCCTCGGTAGCCGGTAGGGCGTATGAGCCAAAGACTGGACCCAGGACTGGGCCAAATGATGGGCCACGGACGGCGAGCGGATGCGGGCGGAGGGACTTGAACCCCCACGGCTTACGCCACCAGAACCTAAATCTGGCGTGTCTACCAATTTCACCACGCCCGCCAGCCGCGCGGCCATGAACGCGGCGTGTTACCCCACGAACCCCGCCGCCACAAGCAGCTCGATTCGCAGCTTCAATAGGGGACCCGATACCGGATGGCTGCCGACCAGCCCGATTACGGGATCGTCGCCGTGGCGCGAACGGCTGCGCTGGTGGCGGCGATGATGCGGCTGGGCCCCTCCCCCCTCACTCGACTAGCCGCCGAAGCGAACTGCACCGCGGCCAATGCCTTCCGCATCCTGCACACGCTCAACGCGCTCGGATTAGCCGCGCAGAATGGCAAACGAGGACCCTGGCAGCTCGGCGTGGGATGGCTGGCAGTTGCACGGGCGGCGACCCAGCAGGATGCAATCCCGCTCTCCGCACGCCCCGTGCTGGCCGCATTTTCGGAGCGGATCAACGAGACGGTCAGCCTGGCGCTGCGTGATGGGGAGCAATGCGTTGTCGCCGCAGCCTATCCGGTCGGCCCGGCGACCCGGCCCTTCTGCACGGTAGGGGAACGCTGGCCGCTTCACGCCGGGCCGGGCCGGCTGCTGCTCGCCTACGCCCCACCGGCGGTGCAACGCGGCGTGCTCGCGAGCCGTCTGGGCAAGCTTGGTCCCGCCACCCGGACCGACGCGCCCTGGGTCAATGCCGACCTGCCCCGAATCAGGGATCGTGGTTGGCTGATCACCACCAACGAGATCGCCGCCGACGCCGTGACGGTCAGCACGGCCGTTCACGGCCGGGACGGGTCGGTCGTTGCGGCGCTCAGCATCGTGTCGTCAGTGGTGCGGCTGGGTCCACTGCGGCCGCATGGCATGCTCACGCCGCTGATCGAGGCGGCCGGGGAGCTCGGCCGGGTGCTTGGGTGAATGCCTTGAGAGGGAGAAAATGCTGGCTACACCCGCATGGGCATCAGCACGTATAGGGCGCTGCTATCGCCAGCGTCCCGCACAACGGTCGGCGCGGCGCCGTCGCTGAACAGGAACTCCACTTCGCCGCCGATCTGGTCGGTGATGTCGTTCAGGTA
>CAXTCJ010000058.1:0-29994 GCA_964242215.1 uncultured Acetobacteraceae bacterium
GTCGGAAAAGGCAGACTTGGTCTGGTAAGCCCAAGTCCTTTCGGTGACGAAAGCTCTGGTCTTTGGCCCTGTGCACGAGATTCCCGCGACGAACGTCGGACGCCATGCAGGCGTCTTTTCGTTCGTCCGTGCGGGTTCTCCAAAGCGGGAAACGCTCCGGTCGAACATCGACAAGGAGCCTCCCCGTGCACACACCCGCTACCAAGTCCCACGATGTCATTATTGCCGGTGCCGGTCCGGTGGGCCTGTTTCTCGCCTGCGAGTTGCAGCTCGCTGGTTGTTCAGTCCTAGTCCTGGAGAAGGCGCCGGACCCGCGCTCGCCTTTGAAGGACCCTCCGTTCGGTCTGCGTGGCCTGATCACACCTACGACCGACAGCCTCGACCGCCGCGGTCTACTAGCCCGGATTATTCGCCAGGGGTGACGGGCATGGGACAAGCCGCTGATACGATGTAGGATTTGGTCGTGACACCATTCCCATCGGATCCCGGAGCGCATGCCCGTCAAAGTTGAATCTACCCCGATGCTGCCGGGTTTGTCACCGGTCGGCAGCAAGACGATGGAGGCGCTTTTCGACGGTTCCTGCATGTCGTCCGATGGTGGGCTGCTGGCGCTGCGCGAGGTCGAGCAGCGGCTTGCCATCGCGTCGCGCCTGGCGAGCTGCATCCGAGACCCGCGTGATCCCAGCCGGGTGGTCCATGGCCTGGACGAGATCATCCGCACGCGCATGCTGATGATTGCGGCGGGCTACGAGGACGCCAACGACGCCGATGCCCTGCGCCGTGACCCGATGTTCAAGCTGGCGATGGGACGGCTGCCGGATGATGGCGACCTTTGCTCGCAGCCGACCATCTCGCGCCTGGAGAACCTGCCGGATGCGCGTGCTCTGTTGCGCATGGGGCGAGCCATGGTCGAGCATTACTGCCAGAGCTTCCGCCAAGTGCCGCGCCGCATCGTGCTCGACATCGACGACACGTTCGACGCCGTGCATGGCGGCCAGCAGTTGCGGCTGTTCAACGCGCATCATGACGAATACGGCTTCCAGCCGATCGTGGTGTTCGACGGCGACGGCCGTATGATCGCTGCCGTGCTGCGCCCGGCCAGCAGGCCTTCGGGCAAGCAGATCGTGCGCTGGTTGCATCGCCTGATCACCGCGATCCGCGGCCACTGGCCGCTCGTGGAGATCATGCTTCGCGCCGACAGCCATTACTGCACGCCGGAGGTGCTGCGGTTCTGCCGGGTCAGAGGGCTGGATTACACGCTCGGCGTCGCGCCCACCTCGACGCTGCGCAAACACGTCCTCAGCCTCGAGCAGAGCACCGCCGCCCGTGCTGCCACGGCTGCGGACGGCACGAAGCTGCGCCGGTTCAAGGAATTCTACGACGGCGCGGCGAGTTGGGACCGCGTTGAACGCATTGTTGCTCGCGTGGAAGCCGGACCGCAGGGCACCGACACACGCTTCGTCGTCACCAGTCTCATCGGCCCGTCCGGCCGAACCGTCTATCAGGATATCTACTGCGCACGCGGGCAGGCGGAGAACCACATCAAGGCATGGAAGACGCATTTGGCCGCCGACCGGACCTCGTGCTGCCGGGCAAGCGCCAACCAGTTCCGCCTGTTCCTGCATGTCGGCGCCTACTGGCTCATGTGGAGCCTGCGCACGCTGATGCCGCGCCGGTCGCGCTGGCGGGTCGCTCAGTTCGACACCCTACGGCTGCGGCTGATCAAGCTGGCGGTGCGCATCGAGGTCTTGAAAACGAAGGTACGCCTGCACCTGCCGCGGGCGACGCCGGATCAGGCGCTGTTCGCGTTGTTGCTGACGCGCATGCCTCGCCTCAGCATCTAATCCATGGGGTGGATTGCTCCATACCTCACCCGATGCCGATCAACCCCAACGCCCACCAGCTACCCAAACCAAAACTAACGGACCCAAATGGGACCGGCGGTGAGCTATGAAATTACAGCCTCGAGTTGAGCAACCGTCATGGGGCTGCCAACCGCCGACACGCTGGTGAATAATAGCGGCTAGATGCCCTGACCGCGCGTGCGGCGACGCCTATGACACTGGGCGCCCATTGGATGGGGCAGCACCAACGGTGCCCTGGCGGGCATTTTGCCGGCATCCAATTCTTCCACGACCAAATCGACATCGCGAAATGGCCCTATCGCTTGCCGGATCCTGTGAGCAATGGCGCGACGGACATGGCGAGCATCGAGACCGTCCTGGCGGCGCGCGCGCATACCTCAGGGGTCGATGTCCGGCGCGACTGCGGCTTTGAGAGCTTTGAACCTTCGCATGAAGGTGTGACCGTCCGCGCGGGAGGCAAAATTCATCAAGGAAGCTGGCTCGTCGGTTGCGATGGGGGGCGAAGCCTTGTGCGAAAAATGGCCGGTATCGGTTTCACCGGCACCGACCCCGAGTTCACCGGCTACTCAGTTCAGGCAGTGTTGGCCGATACAGGCGCGCTGAAGCCGGACGGCATTACACAGCAGCGGGCATGTACACCTACGCAGCGTCTGGCACGATCACGATGGTCGATTTTGATGGTGGCGCCTTCCACCGCACCGATCCCGTCACGCGCGAGCACGTTGAAGCGGTGCTGCGCAATATTACCGGCATCAATGTCGCGGTGACGACGCTCGAACGCGCCGCCACCTGGACCGACCGCGCTCATCAGGCGACCGAATACCAGAAAGATCGCGTGCTGCTCGCCGGAGATGCCGCGCACACGCATTCGCCCCTGGGTGGCCAAGGCCTCAAATTGGGGCTGGGTGACGCAATGAACTTGGGCTGGAAGCTCGCCGCCACCATCCGTGGCGCCGCGCCTCCCGGGTTGCTGGAAAGTTACGGGCGTGAACGGCAGCCAGTGGGTGCACAGATTCTTGACTGGTCCCGCGCCCAAGTTGCGTTGGTGCGGCCAAACGGAGGGGCACGCGCACTCGAGGCGATCATTCGCGATCTCATTGAGACGCAAGACGGCGCTACCTATTTTGCTGAGCGTGTGTGGGGCGTCGGCCTCCGTTACGATCTCGGAGACGGCCATCCACTGGCGGGGCGCAGCGCGCCGAATTTCGAACTTGCCGATGGCACGAGACTGAACGAGCATCTTCGCGGTGGACGAGGTCTGTTGCTCGATTTTAAAGGGAGAGCGCCGCCGCACACGCTCGCTGGTCAATGGCGCGAGCGCATCAATTACGTAGCCAGCGATGCAAAAGAGCGATTGGAAGTGAGTGCGTTGCTGGTGCGTCCTGACGGCTTTGTAGCTTGGGCCAGCGATCTTGACGCCGGAGAAGACGATGCCGCTCAGGCCGTGTTGCAGTGGTTTGGCCGGCGCAACCCGTGATGCGATTTCTGGTTTAATGTCCGCTCGCGAGAACTCGGACGGCCTGCTCGAATGACTTGGATTGGCGCAAAGCGGAATCCGTTCCGCTGGATTGCTCTGGCTTTAGCAGCCATAATCCGGGTTCTAGCGTCGCGATGCAGGCCCGCTGGCTCTCTATTTCTCCGACAGATTCCCTTCCAGAGCGTCCCGTGCAGCAGCTGCTGCCTCGTCCAGCGATTCGGGGGTTTGAACCGCAACGCCGGGCGGCACGGCGTCGCCCGGGTCGACCACCTTGCTGCGGCCTGGAGGCCTACCGCGCCGCGCCGTCTTCGCTTCCGCTGCGGGAGGAGCGGCAGAAGCTTCCACCGTGACCATGTCAACCTCAAGCTGGCTGACCTTCGCTTCAAGTTCGGCGATGCGCCGCACAGCTACCTTAGCGTTGCGGTTCGCCTCGCGCCCCTTGGCCTTCAGCGCTGCGTTCGCTGCCTCGAGCTTCTCGATGTTCGCCCGCAGCTCGCCCTTGCTCGGGGGCGGCACGCGCGTCGGAGCCGCGGCTGGCGTCGGGACCGCTGCCGGCCTGCCACGGCCGGAACCGGCTTTCACCGCTGGCGCCGGGGGTGGGACAGGTCGCGCCTTCCCGGCCTTGGTCGGTGCCAACGCGACCGGCGCAGAAGCCGCAGCGGGCTTGGTCGCCGCCATCTTTTTGGGTCGCGCCACCTGATCTCTCCTGAGTGTCGAGCCCAACAAGCCCGAACCGATCTGCTGTCTGACGAACTTGACCGGCGCCGGTCAAGATCTTCGCTCTGACTTGCAGCAGGGGGATTCACAGTCGGGCAGAAAGGACTCAGACTCCGGCGCTCCGCTCCCCTGCAAGGTCGCCCGCACCTTTTGTCATCCGATCGCCCGCTTCGCACCCACCAGGCCCAGACCGCCGCCATCGTGCGAGCCATCGCCGCCGGTCAAGCAGTCGAGATCACCGACATCCTCGCCGCCGTCACGCCAGGCGGCGGCAAGTCGCTCCTGCCGGTGATTGCCGCCCATGCCTTGCTCGCCGCCGGCATCGTCGAGCGCGTCTGCTGGGTGGTGCCCCGCGACAGCCTGCGCCAACAGGCCGAGGAGGCCTTCGCCGACCCTGCCTGGCGCCGCACCCTCGGCCACGCCGTCTCGGTTCGCGCTGCCGACAACACGCCCGACCCGTGCCGTGGCTTGCAAGGCTACGTCACCACCTACCAGTCGGTCGCAGCCGCCCCCGACCTGCATCTGGCGGAGTTCCGACGTTATCGCACCCTGCTGGTGCTGGACGAAGTGCATCACCTGCCGGCGCTGTCCGACATGGCGCCCGACCCGCTCACCGATCCGGCAATCCCCGATGTCGCCGTTGGCTGGAGCCGGGCCCTGCTGCCGCTACTAGAGACCGCCCGGCTGCGCCTGCTGCTGTCCGGCACTCTGCAACGCGCCGACGGCCGGAGCATCCTGTGGCTGCCCTACCGCACGGGCCCACGGGTGAAGACGCGCGAGGTGGACTTGGTCGCACCAGGTTGGGCGGTGGTGGGCTACTCGCGGGCGCAGGCCCTGGCCGAGCGGGCCGTGCTGCCGGTGCTGTTCGGCGCCGTCGATGGCGAGGCGAGTTGGCTGGACGAAGCACGCACGCCCACCGGGCCGCATCGGCTGTCCTCCCCCTGGCCAACCGAGACCACCCGGCCGGCCCTGTTCACCACGCTACGCACCGGGTTCGCCGAACACCTGCTGCGCGAGGCCTTCACCGCCGTTCGCACGCTACGGGCGGACCGGCGCCTGGCGCGCGGCCTTCCCACCGGGGAACCCGCGCGTGGGCTGGGCAAGTTGCTGGTGGTGGCCACCGACCAAGCCAACGCCCGGCGGTATGCGGACATCCTGCGGGGCTGGGTGCCGCCCGCCCAGGCCGGCACGGTACAACTGGCGACATCCGACGAGCGGGATGCGCATGAGACGCTGGCGCGCTTCCGTCTGACCGCCGAGCCAAGCGTGCTGGTCACCGTGGCGATGGCTTACGAGGGGTTGGACGCGCCCGAAGTGGCCGTTGTAGCGGCGCTGACGCATATCCGTGCCCGTGCCTGGCTGGAGCAGATGATTTCGCGGGCGACCCGGATCGATCCAAATGCCGGTCCCTATGCGACGCAGCGGGCCCTGGTGTTCCACCCGGACGACCCGCTATTCGCCCGCTTCCGCCACAGCATCGAGATCGAGCAGGGCACGCTGGCCAAGCGCATCAAGGCGAGGACGCAGTCTCCCCTGCCCGGCTGGCTGTTGGACCAACTCGCCGGGCAAGAACGTGAGGACGGCATCGTGCCACTAGAGAGCAATGCGTTGGGCCTGCGCTACGGTTTGCTGCGGCCCGGGCCCGATTACGTGCTGCACCGCGCCGAGCAGGACGCAGCGCAGACCGAGATGCTCGACCCACCGTCGGTGCTGGAGCGCCGCCTGCGCCAACGCGTCGGCGAGATGGTGGCCCAGCAGGCGGTCGAGGACGAGGGCGCGGCGCAGGCTCCTCGCGGAGAGGGGCTGTATCACCGCTACAACGCGATCCTGAAGCGCTGCACCGGCGACAAACCGCGAGGGCAGATGAGCCTGTCCGAGTTGGAGGCAGCGGTGAGCTGGCTGGAGCGTAACCGCTTGTCGGACCATATGGCCGTGTTGAAGGATGATCCGCGCTACGGTTGGACGGTACGGCAGCGTAGCGACTGGACCCCGCCGGTGGGCCGTGCCGACGGCAGGCCAAGGAGTGCGCCAAGGATGGCGGCAGGATCGACTGCTCGCAATAGTCAAAAGCCAACTGCCTCACCCACTAGATAGCCCTGAGCCAAACGACCACATCATCATAAACACGCAGCAGCTGATGCGCCGGAAGCCAATGGCCGAATTCGTGGGCTCGACCGAGCGTATGGGCTACGAACTTGGACTGACCGGTCGTTCTTGCTGTCGTCAACAGTATATCGGCGCCAGACAATCGGCAGAGCCAGCGTGTGGCGCATCCGCTGGATCGCCGAGCAGTTCGGCCCATGGGCGCCCTTCGCCTTGTTCGGCGTCTCCGACGACGAAGCGAGCGTCACTGGCGAGGAGCGAGGCACTCACCCCAGCGATGTGACGATATAGATTGGACTGACCGAGATACGCGACCTTAAGGCGGCCGCACAGCACGCAGCCTCGCAGCCACGGAATTACGTGGGCGCGGGCAAGCTGCTGCTCGCGACGTCAGCATGAGTGTCGAGTGGCTAGGGATGATCGGTAGGAGCCCGATTGCCCATCTTCCTGCCCGAATTTTCGGTCGAATACGGAAGCGCATGAACAAGTGCGGGCAGTTAGTCCCGCGTTCACGCTCAACCTATGGGAGAAAGTAGATGTACGCGATCAGCCATCCATCTGCTCCTCTTCTGGAATGCCGAGCCCAGTCGTGGCAATCTCGCGCGCGAGCGGGCCTGTCGTCATTTTGGACGTGTTTGTCGCGCGGCTTTGCCACCCACGAGAACACTCGACTTCTAGGGCGCCTTATGAATCCCAGTCCGACGCTGTGGTGCGAGGGAGATCTCGACGTCCTGCTGAGCGTGAGACAGGGGGCGGATTAGAGGAGAAATCAACGTCATTGATCCTAATCCCCACTGCGCCGTAGGTGGGAACATCAACATCGCCCAGTGCTTCGGTGGGCTATAGCTCTACGGCCTCAAACGGCCAAAGTCGTCATATCGATGAGTGGCTTTCCGTCACGATCGCTGGCTTCGGCCTTGGCCAGAGCGACTGACAAGTCACTGGCCGAATAGACTTTAGCTATTGGCAACCGGAACTGCCCGGTCGCCAAGCGGTCGAGAACGCTGCGCAGAGCAGCCGAGGTCTCCGCGACCGGCGTCACGTCGAGCCAGTGGAACAAGAACCACCCCTCCACGGTGCAGGCCGAGTAGATCAGCCGAGGCACGAAGAGCGGCATCTCGAATGCTGCAGGATCGGACTGCCGGTGCGAGGACAGGGCGCCGTAGACCAGGAGTCTGCCTCCGGGTTGCAGGCCGCGTACAACAGTGGCGCCGATCCGGCCGCCAACGCAATCAATCCCTTTTTGCAGCCTCTCCTTCTCGGCGATACCCGTGAACCGGGCGGGCCAATCCGCATCTTCGGTGCACAACGTCACGTCGCCACCTAGTTGCTCGATCTCCGCAACCTGCGCGAACCGCCGCACGAGGTTGAGCGTGCGGAACCCCTCGCTTTGCGCGAGCTGCAACACCAGACGCCCAACGGTGGACCCGGCGGCCGTTTGGGTAAGCCACTCTCCTGGTCCGACGCGATGTGCAACCGTCGTCAGGACCAGCGCGGTTAGGGGATTGATCAAGGCCTGCGCCGCGTCCTGGTCGCTTACCGTAGCAGGCACGGGAACGACCCGCTCGGACGGCGCCACCACCAACTCGCGCCAGCACGCCCATACGTCCAAAAGGACGACCCGCGTTCCCAGCTTGGGACTATCCACGCCAGGCCCCATGGCCTCGACAATCCCCACACACTCGATGCCGGGGCTAGTAGGCAATGCAGGGATCCGACCGAAGCGCCCCCGCATCACGTGAAGGTCGGCTGGGTGGACCGGGGACAATATGACACGCACGAGGAGTTCGCCCGGCCCTGGCGTTGGGTCGGGGGCGTCGCGGATGCGAAGGACGTCCGCGGGTTCACCCATCGTCTCGAAGATGATCGCTTTCACAGGGGCAACTCCTTCCCGTCGGTCATTCAAGACCGTGCTTGGTTTGGCCGATCAGTGTGCCGCCGTCCCACCCGCACCGCCTGTCGGCTTGCGGGCGAACAGCAACGCGATTGCGGCGACGCTGAGCAGCACGCCGATCACCGCGAAGGTGTCGCTGAAACCCATCACCAGCGCCTGCCGGCGAACGACGGCGCCGAGGGCGACGATGGCCTTGTGCGTCGCCGCGGCCGGGTCGGTGACGCCATGGGCGGTGAAGTAGCCGGTCATCGCTGCAAGCCGCTGGCGCACCTCCTCGCGCGACAGCGTGACTACCTGGCCGATGATGTTCGAGTGGAACTGTTCGCGCTTGGTCAGGATCGTCGCAAGCATCGCGGTGCCCACGGCGCCGCCGAGGTTGCGCAGCATGTTCGACAGCCCGGACGCCGCCCCTGCCTCGCTCGCGGCGATACCGGCCGTGGTGATCGCGCTGATGGGCGTCAGCACCAGGGCCTGGCCGACCGCACGCACGATGTTAGGAACCCAGAACTGATCTCCGGACGTGTCCAGTGAGAGAGTGGTGTTCATGAAGCAGCTCGCGGCGAAGATGGCGATGCCCAGGGCGCCGACGTAGCGCACGTCGAAGCGCTTCAGCAGCCAGGGAACGAACGGGATCAGCACGAGCTGTGGCAAACCAGTCCAGGCCAAGACGTCGCCGATCTGCTCGGCATTGTAGCGCTGCACCTGGGCGAGGTACTGCGGCAGGATGTAGACGGTCCCGAACAGGGCGAAGCCGACCAGCACGTTGGCGAGCACGCCGATACCGAAGTTCCGCCGCCGCAGCAGACGCAAGTTGACCAACGGCTTGCCGACCGCCAGTTCGATCCAGATAAATGCTCCGAGGAACACAGCGGCCGCGACGGCGAGGCGCAGGATGAAGGGTGAGGCGAACCAGTCGTCCTTGTTACCCTCCTCCAGCACGGTCTGAAAGGCGGCCAGCCCGATCGCCATCGTAACGATGCCGGCCCAGTCGCCCTGCCGGAGCAGGCCGAGCTGCATCGGCTGACGGGCGAGCGTGAGGGCGAGAGCCACAACCATGACAGCGCTCGGCACCGCGTTGATGTAGAAGATGGTCTGCCACCCGTAGGTCTCGGTCAGATAACCGCCGATAGTCGGCCCGATCGCGGGGGCGAAGGTGACGGAGAGCGCGAAGAGGGCCAGGCCGATCGGCTGTTGCCGTTTGGGTAGCTTGGTCAACACCATGGTGAACGCCATCGGGATCAGGATGCCGCCCGCAAAGCCCTGCAGACCGCGCATCACGATCATCGAGCCGAGGTCGTGCGTGAAGGCGCACCCGATCGAGAACAGCGGGAACAGGACCGCGTTCACCAGCAGGTAGCGCCGGAACGAAAACACCCGGCTCAGGTAGTCGGTGAGCGGGATCACCACGATCTCGCCGATCAGGTAGGAGGTCGAGATCCAGGCACCGTTGTCCACCCCGGTGCCGATGCCGCCCTCGATGTCGAGCAGCGAGGCATTGGTGATCTGGATGTTCAAGATCGCCATGAAGGCGCCGATCATGCACGCGAGCACGGCGATCCAGTCCTTGGTGCTCGCGCCGGGCGCTGCGTTGCCACTCATGGGACAGCGGCGGGCTTAGTGTCGATGGTAGGCGTGACGGACATGCCGGGCCGAAGGTCCGCCAACGCTGCGGCGCCCGGGTCGAGCGTGATCCTGACTGGGATGCGCTGGACCACCTTGGTGAAGTTGCCGGTCGCGTTGTCGGGCGGCAGCAATGCGAAGCTCTGGCCGCTGGCCGGTGCCAGACTGTCGACCCGCCCGTGATAGGGCCGGCCAGGAAACATATCGACCCGGATGATGACTGGCTGTCCCGGGCGGACGTCGGTGAGTTGCGTCTCCTTGAAGTTGGCGACCACGTAGGCGGCAGCGGCGGGCACCACCGACATCAGCTCCGTTCCTGCCTGAACGTATTGACCGACGCGCAAGGTCCGGTTGCCCACCGTCCCGTTCGCGGGCGAGGTGATCGTGGCATAACCCAGGTTGAGGACCGCCTGCGCCTGCGCTGCCTGGCTGTGGGCCAGGGCCGCATGCGCTTGGGCGAGTTCCGCCCGCTGCAAGCCCACCTGCGTCGTGGCGGAGAGCAACGCCGCCTCGTCGCGCTGAACGCCAGCCAGCGATGCGGCGATGCGTGATGCCGCCTGTTGTGCGTTCTGGACGGAGCCGAAGCCGGTGCGTGCCAGGTAGGCGTAGCGCTGGCTCTCCTGTTCTGCAAAGGCCTGGTTGGCGTGATCCACAACGACCGTGGCCCTGGCGGACTCGGCGTTGGACTGCTGCACGCTGATCGCCGCTTGCTTGCTGACGATCAATGCCTCTACCGCCGCAACGTCGGCACGGACTTGGTCGAGCGCCACCGTGTAGTCGCGCACGTCGATCAGGGCGAGCACCTGTCCTGCCCTGACTGGCTCGTTGTCGCCGACCAGCACCTGCGCCAGGTAGCCCGGCACCTTCGGCGCGATCGTGATGGTGTCCGCCTCGACATAGGCGTCGTCCGTCGAGACTTGAAACCGGCCAACCAACCAGTAATCCCGGCCGAAGTAGGCACCAGCGCCAAGGACCGCCAAACTGGCGCAGAGCAGGAGGATCCGCCGCACGCCGATCTTCTTGTTGCCGGGTGCCTTGGCCCCGGCCTGGTCCGACCCGCTCCGTCGACCAAGATCGGCTGGAACGATCTCCGCCTCCAGCAAAGACAACGGTTCAACGTCGGCGAACTGCCCGTCAGAAATGTCCTGTCTTAAAGCTGTGAGATGAGTGTCCATGACATTCGACTTGTCGCCTCCTCAAAGTTGGCCACGCCTGAGGTTCGCTCAGGCCGAGCCGCGGATCACGCCAGAATGGCTGCGGATGATTGGCGGTCAGAGCGTCAGCGCGGCTGCTCGACCTGAGTCCAACCAGCGATTTTCACATGCCCGCGCCGCCGGCAACGTTGATCGTGTCCCCGGTGATCCAGCTCGCATCGTCCGATCCCAGGAAGGCGACGGCAGCGGCGATATCTTCCGGCTGCCCGGCCCGGCCCAGCGGCGTGAGCGCCAGCATCTGCGCTTCGAAATCGCCTCCGCTCATGCCGGCGGCATGGACGCCTTCCGTCAGCACGAAGCCGGGCCGGATCGCGTTGACGCGCACCTTGCGAGGCGCGAACTCCTTGGCCAAGCTTTTCGTGATCGAGTCGACCGCGCCCTTGGTGCCGACGTAGACCGCGGCGGCGGCCGGGGCGAAGGTGCTGACGATCGAACTGATGTTGACGACGCTTCCGCCCGCCTCGGGGAAAAGCGGCATGGCGGCCTTGGTCGCGAGGAGGAGGCCCAGCACGTTGATGTCGAAGTGGCGGTGGAAATCGGCCACCGTAAGCCCCTCGAGCGACGCCGGCGCGTAAACGCCTGCGTTGTTCACCAGGACGTCTACCCGTCCGAAGGCCGACCGAACCGCTTCGAACAAGTGCGCGACCTGTGCCTCGTCGGCGACGCTCCCGCCCACCGCAAGGGCATGTCCACCCATTTGCTTGATCTCGGAAACGACGGCTTCCGCCCCGTCCTGGCTCGACGCATAGTTGACGACGACCGTGGCACCTTCAGCAGCCAGGCGCTTGGCCACGCCCGCGCCGATGCCTTTGGAGGCGCCGGTCACGACCGCGATCTTGTTGGAAAAGCGGGCCATCAAGGGTGTTCCTTCTTGATTGAAGTCTCGCGCATTGGAGGTGAGCGGGCGGGTGTCGAGCCACTCAGAACGGTCTGCTCGACACCACGGTGCTCATCGTAGGAAAGCGCCGGCTGAAGCGCTGCTCCGCCCTCGTTCTCCCAACGATTGATAGCTGTTTCAATGAGGCTTTGCCGCATGATCGGGATGCCCTGATTCGAGTAAGCTGGGTGAAGTCCGGTGGATGTGGCACAGCTGGCGTGCGTGCTAGGACGTTCTGAGAAAGCCAAGCAGATCGGCGTTCAGCCGGTCCTTCTGCGTGATGAGCAGCCCGTGCGAGCCACCCTCGTACACAACGAGCCGCGCATTCTTGACCGCCTTCGCTGCCAGCGCACCGGAAATCTCGATGGGCACGATTTGGTCGTCGCTGCCGTGCACGACCAAGGTCGGGACACTGATCGCTGCCAGGTCCTGCCTGAAGTCGGTTTCGGAGAAGGCGCCGATGGCGTGATACGCAGCGAGCAAGCCGGTCGCCATGCCCTGACGCCAGTAGTCTTCCCGCACGCCTTCCGACACGGTCGCGCCGGGGCGATTGTAGCTGTAGTACGGCATCGTGGCGTCCTTGTTCCACTGCGACCGGTCGGCCTGAACGGCAGCGCGCATGGCGTCGAACACCTCGATGGGTGCACCGTGCGGGTTCGATGCGGTCTGCAGCAGGAACGGCGTCACCGCCGCGACGAGCGCGACCTTGGCGACCCGTTTCTCGCCATGGCGGCCGATGTAGCGGGCCACCTCACCGCCGCCCATCGAGTGGCCGACGAAGGTGGCGCCGCTCAGGTCGAGCGCATCGACCAAGGCGGCGAGGTCGTCGGCGAAGGTGTCGTAGTCGTAGCCATGGCCCGGCTGGCTGGAGCGGCCGAACCCGCGACGATCGTGGGCGATCACGCGGTAGCCGTTCGCGGCAAGGAACATCATCTGGTTTTCCCAGGCATCCGACGAGAGCGGGTAGCCATGGCTGAAGACGACGGCCGGGCCGCTGCCCCAATCCTTGTAGTAGAGGACCGTTCCATCGTTCGTGGTGAAGGTGCTGGCGGTTAGTTTGCCAAGCGCTGCCGGTGCGGGATCGCCTTCGGCGTGTCGCGTGCTCACATACATGATCATGATCCTTGATGGATTGTTGGACTGCGTTCCGGCTATCGGATCCAGGCCTGTCGTCTTGGACAGGCGATGAGATCAGGTCTCCCACCGCGATTTGCGGATTACCTCGCAAAAATTGCCGCGCCGGAACTGCGGTTCCTTGTCGGCCATGACGTCCGCCTTGACGTTGCCGAACGTCGTGCCGGGCTTGTGCCGGATACCGTCGTAGAAGGCTTGGATGATGTCTTCCTTGAACTGCCCGGTCCGGGGATAGGCGCTCACCACAGCTTCCCTGACATCGGCGGTGTATTCTCCATAGCCGAGCCCGAGCACGTCCATCTCAACCCCGGCGGTGACCAGCGCGATGACGGGATGCATGTGCTGCGGGATGCCGGGCGTGGTGTGCAAGGCAATAGCGGCCCAGACCGTGTCGATGTCCGCCTGCTCTATGCCGTGTCCTCTTAGGAAATCCCTGGCGGCGTTGGCGCCGTCGACTTCGAATCGCTCATGGGCGCTGCTATGGCCCGGCACCAGGCCCAGATCGTGGAACATAGCGCCGGTGTAGAGCAGCTCGGCATCGAATTTCAGCCCGCGTTCTCGGCCGGCAAGTGCGCCGAAGCAGTAGACACGGCTGGAGTGGTTGAAGAGCAGATCGCTTTCAGTGTCCCGCACGAACGCTGTGACGGCCCGGCCGAGACGCGTGTCGGGAACCGCAGTTCCATAGATGGCTGTAGCCTGAGTTCCGTCCATTTCAAGCCGCCTCATGCAAAGCGAGGCTGTATCGTGCACCCGGCTTGGTCCGCGAGAGATTGGGCGCCAGCGCCTGTCGGGCAGCCTCGAAGGCGTTCCAATCCGTGAGATCAGGCAGTGATGGGATCGTGACCAGCTCGCCCTGGTCGAGGCCGGCAAGGGCTGCATCGACCATGTCCTCGGCGGACATCAGGATGGCGGCGGGCATGTTCGCAAGCCCAGGTCCCGCAACGTTCCAGAACTCGGTGGCCGTGGCGCCGGGCAACACCGCCTGCACTCGGATGCCCTTGGCGGCAAGCTCGTGGTGGAGCGACTGGCTGAATGCGAGGACGAACGCCTTGCTGCCGCCGTACACGCCGCTGAGCAGTTCGGGCGCAATGGCAACGATTGAGGCGATATTGACGATGGTGCCGGTGCCGCGTGCGATGAAACCCGGCACGACAGCATAGGTCAGCCGTGTCAGCGCACTGACGTTAAGCGCGATCATATTGCTTATCCGGTCCACGTTGGAGTCGACCAACGGGCCGGCTGATCCCACACCGGCGTTGTTGACCAGCATTGTGATACTGGCGTCGGTGCGCAGAGCGGTCTCGACACGCCCAAGATCGGCGGCGTTGGTCAAATCGGCGACGACCATCTCGACTGCGCGGCCGGTGGCGTCGCTTAACCGGGTTGCCAGCGCGTGCAGGCGGTCACCACTGCGCGCCACCAGGATCAGGTCGTAGCCGCGACGGGCAAGGCGGTCCGCGTAAACCGCTCCGATGCCCGTCGACGCGCCGGTGATTAGGGCTGTCCCTCTATGTGCGTTGCTGGCCATCACTTTGTCTCCGCTCCACTGGACCGATGCCGGTGGCTGGGGAGATAGCTAGGCGCGCTGGCTCTCGACGCAAATGTCAGATATACCACCTTTTAGGACAGAGGAGTTATTCATGCTGCGGCTCGGTTTCATCGTTGCGCCCGGCTTTCAGATCATGGGCTTCGGCGCGCTATCCGTGTTCGAGTTCGCCAACCTCTCTGCTGGGGGCCCGTTCTACGACGTCCATCTGCTGTCGGAGTCTGGTAGCGCCGTCCGCAGTTCGCTGGGCGTGAGCGTCCATACCGACGCGTTCGACGATAGCCATTTCGACACGATCGTCGTCGGCGGGGCCACGGGCCTAGCCGCGTCCTCCCCTGCCCTGATCGCGTTCGTGCAGCAGGCCATGCTGCGGGCGCGGCGGGTGGCGTCCGTTTGCACGGGTGCCTTCGTGCTTGCCGAGGCGGGGGTGCTCGACGGCCGCCGTGCGACGACGCACTGGGCGCATGCGCGAGACCTTCAGAAGCGCTACCCGGCCGTCAAGGTGGAGGAGGATCGCATCTTCATCACTGACGGGCCGGTTTGGACCTCGGCCGGCATGTCCGCCGGCATCGACCTGGCGCTGAGCATGGTCGAGAAGGATCTCGGCGCGGAGATCACCCGGATGGTGAGCAAGACGCTGGTGATCCATCATCGCCGCGCCGGGGGCCAGTCGCAGCATTCGGCGCTGCTTGAGCTCGATGCTAAATCCGACCGCATTCAGAGCGCGCTGGAGTATGCCAAGCGTAACCTAAATACGCCGCTGTCGGTCGATCAGTTGGCTGAGGCGGCGCATCTGAGTCCGCGCCAGTTCAGCCGGGCTTTCCACGCGGAAACCGGCCAATCGCCGGCCAAGGCGGTCGAGAACCTGCGCGTCGAGGCGGCTCGCGTGATGATGGAGCAGGGGCGTCATTCCATCGACATAGTGGCCAACGAGACCGGCTTCGCCGACCGTGAGCGGATGCGCCGAGCCTTTCTGCGGGCCTACGGTCAGCCGCCGCAGACCATGCGCCGCAACGCGCGGGTCGGGATCCCTGCTCCAACTGCCAGCGCAAGGGTCGGGTAGGCGCATGCGCCACCTTGCTGAACTCCAAGGGGTGCGCCGCTTTTCGATCGCTTCCCCGCGATAGCTGGGGGAGGCTATGGACGATCTTAACGATCTCTACTTTTTCACGGAGGTCGTCGCTCATGGCGGGTTTGCTGCGGCCAGCCGGGCAATCGGCCAACCCAAGTCGAAGCTGAGCCGGAAAGTCGCCGATCTCGGTATCTACTTCAATCGCTGACACAGCCACCGTCCAACAAGGTGGGTGGCAATCAACATAGTACGGAGAGCGAGCATATGGGAACCTCTTTGGCTGGCAAGGTTGCCGTCATCACCGGCGGCAGTTCGGGGATCGGCCTCGCCACGGCGCACCGTTTCGTCGCAGAAGGCGCGTCTGTGTTCATCGTCGGCCGTCGCCAAGCCGAGTTGGACAAGGCGGTCACTGCGATCGGCCGTGACGTCGCGGCAATCCAGGCAGACACCTCGAAGCTAGCCAACCTCGACCGGGTTTACGCGGCGGTGGACAAGCGAGGACGCCTTGACATCGTGTTCGCCAATGCCGGCATCCTGGAACGCGAACCGATGGGCAAGATCACCGAAGCCTCCGTCGACCGCATGCTCTCGATCAACCTGAAAGGCACGATCTTCACCGTGCAGAAAGCGCTGCCGCTACTCGCCGATGGCGGAGCAATCGTGCTGACCGGATCGACCGTGGCCCACAAGGGGCTTGGCAACAACAGCGTCTACGCGGGCACGAAGGCGGCGATCCGCAGCTTCGCACGCAACTGGATTACCGACCTCAAGCAACGGAGGATCCGGGTCAACGTCGTCAGCCCGGGCCCGATCGAGACGCCCGGCCTCAAGGGCGCCGCCCCGGACGAAGGTGCCGCTCAGGGCATGCTGGCCGCAATGGCGTCGCAGATCCCACTGGGCCGGGTCGGCCAACCGGACGAGATCGCGGCGGTCGTCGCGTTTCTGGTGTCCGATGCGGCTAGCCTGATCAATGGCGCGGACATCCAGGCCGACGGCGGGTGGGCGCAAATCTAACTTGCCGGTCTATAGGCTCGCGGCAGTTCCTGAACCAGGTTGGAGCAAGCAGAAATCATCCGCTAACTCACGTCTTTAATCCGCCCAGGCAATCCTGGAGTAGCGTTCGCAAATGGCTAGTAGCCTGTCCTGCACGTCCGGCGCTCGGGCTTGAGGGTTCGAGGCGTGTGGGCGCAAGTGGTAGAAGTTCTCCCCGGTCGTAGTCGCCGCCTTGTCGCTGCTAACCGCCAACCAAGCCTGCGTACGGTGCGCCTGGTCCATGTCGTCCGGTGCGCCGGGACCGCCCATGCGGGTCGGCACCCAGCCTGGCTCGAGCGCGTTTGAGGCCACGTCCGGCCAACGGCGCGCGGCGGCGAAGGCCAGCAGCACGTCGTGCAGCTTGCTTTCGGCATAGGCTGCGGCGCCCGACCAGCGGCGCCGGGTCCACGCAACGTCGTCCAAGTTCGCATCGGCGCTGTGATGCATGCCCGAGCTGAGATAGACGAGCCGCCCCGGCCGCTCGATCAGGGCGGTGAGGATATAGGGCGCCAGCACGTTGGTGGCGAACACCTCCGGCAGGCCATCCTCGGTCTCGATCCGCTTGGGCTCGCGGTATCCTATCCCGGCGTTGTGGATCACCGCATCGAACCGGCCGAGACGGTTCACCCGTTCGGCCACATCACGCGCAGCGCCGACGGTCGACAAATCACCCATCACGACTGCCTCGGCTTGCGAGAGCGCCCGTTTGGCGTCGGCGCTCCTCGCCTCGGTTCGACCGTGAAGCACCACGGCGTGGCCCTGTTCCACCAGCAGACGGCCGGTCATCAAGCCGAGGCCGGTGGACGACCCGGTGATAAAGACCCTGGCCACCGGCTGCTGCCTCAGGCCGCCGTATGGAGCTGCGGGAACCGATCCTCGAAGACATCCGGCGTATAGCTTGCGGCCTTGAACAGGCGGGCGCGCGCGGCGTCCGTATCGGCGTGCAGGCGCTGGAGGTCCACGTCGAGAAGCTTGCCCTCGTGCTTACGTAGCCGGCCAGCCACCATCACTTCCAGGACGTCCGCGCGCTCGACCATGTGCACCACCGTGCCCACGGCGTTGTGCGACGGGTAGACCGCCACGCCATCCGTCCGGATCGCGATGAGGTCGGCCTGCTTGCCCGGCGTCAGCGTGCCAACTTGGTCGGCGAGGCCGAGGCAAGCTGCGCTATTCACGGTTGCGGCCTCCAACACCTGGCGTACCGTGACTGCGGCCGGGCCAGCGCTGGCGTCCGCCGCCCGATGCGCCTGCGCCACCGAGCGTTGCTGGAAGAAGGCGGTGCGCATCTCGGCGAACATGTCGCCACTCATGGACGTGTCGACGTCCACGCCGAGTGCGGGTTTGATCCCGTGGTCGATCGCGGCTTGGAACGGGAAGCCGCCCGCCTCGAAGCCGAACAGGGCGTCCGAGCGCGGGTTGACCGTCACATGGGCACCCGCCTGCGCCAGGAGCTGCCATTCACCGTGGCTGAGCCGGGTGCAGTGATTGAAGATGTTGTCCGGGCCGAGCAAACCCTTCTCGTGCATATCGGTGATCCAGCCGCCCGGGCCGGCATACTCGGTCAGGATACGCAGACCCAGCCTGCGTGCGAGCGGCATGCTCGTCGCCATCGAGTCCGGCTGGGCGAACATGCCGATGCGCACCAAGCTATCTGCCCGCCGGCCATCGGCGAGCCGCTCCACGTCGCCGGGCCAGGTGGCGGGCCAAGTGTCGAGCGGCTTGCCAACCATGTGCAGCGCCCGCAACCCCGCTGTCTCGAAGGCCGCAATTGCCGCATCGCTGTGGGCAGGGCTGCGGGTGTTGTGGCAAGCGTCCACCAGCGTGGTCACGCCCGCATCGAGGCACGAGAGCGCGGTGAGGCGTGTGGCCAACCCGGAGTCGCCTGGCGTGTAACCGCGGCCGAGCGCCTGCGGGATCGCGGCCATGTAGTCACCGATGTCGTCCACGTTGGGCATCAGGCCACGCAGCAAGCCGAGCCAGGCGTGCTGGTGCGCGTTGATCAGTCCCGGCATCACGATCATCCCGGTGGCATCGATCACGTGGGCGCCATCCGCTGCCAGATTTGGCCCGACCGCGGCGATGCGCGTCCCGTGCACCAGCACGTCGGCCCGGGCATGGTCGCCGATTGCCGGGTCGAGGCTGAGCACGGTGCCTCCCTTGAACAGCGTGCGGCTCTGAGTGCTGGCGATGGTCATCATCGGTCCTCCTTGAAAGCGTGGGGCGACCATGCGCCTTGACGAAGCCCGCGCAGCACGCGCTCTTGTCAGGGTCGGCATGACACGGGTGCGGGCTCGACATGAGTTTCGATGGACGGCTGCTGAGCGGGATCGGCGTCATGGCAGCCGTGGTGGAGGCTGGGGCGTTCTCGCGCGCCGGTGACACGCTCGGCCTGTCGCAGTCGGGCGTAAGCCCGCGGTGGCCCGGCTGGAAGATCGCGTAGGCGTGCGACTGTTTCATCGCACCGCCCGCGCCGTGAGCCTGACCGATGAAGGCCGGCGGTTCTTCGAGGAGGTCCGTCCGCTCCTGGCGGGGATCGAGGATGCCGCGACCGAAGCAGCCGGCGCGGATGCCGCCGTACGGGGCCGGCTGCGGATCAATGCGGACACGGCGTTCGGCCAATTCATCCTCGCGCCGAACCTGCCGAAGCTGCTGGAGATCCACCCACGGCTGGAGATCGAGCTCGCGATCCGCAGCCGGCTCGGCGACCTGGTGGCGGACGGTTTCGATCTGGCGATCCGGTTCGGCGTGCCCGAAGCGTCCTCGCTGGTCGGTCGTCAGATCCTGGACACGCGCGTGCTGACCTGTGCCGCGCCCAGCTATGTCGAGCGCCATGGCACGCCGTTGCTGCCGGCCGACCTGGCCGACGGTGCGCACGAGTGCATCCAGTTCCGTAACCCGGTGACCCACCAACATTTCGGGTGGGCGTTCCAGGGACACGGGCAAACTGTCCAGGTCGCCACGAGCGGGCGGCTGATCGTCAACGACGCGGGCGCGCTGCTTGCGGCCTGCCTCGCGGGCCAGGGCGTCGCACAACCGTTGGAACTGCACGCGCGCGAGCATCTCGATGCGGGAAGGCTCGTTCAGGTGTTGCCGGACTGGGCCGAGGAACGGTTCCCCCTCTTCGCCTACCTTCCAACGCGTAGGGTATTGTCCGCGAAGATGCGTGCCCTGCTCGATTTCACGCAGGCACTCGGCGATGGCAGCCAAGGCGAGAAAGGCTTGGCCTAATTCGCCAGACGTTCGATCACCAGGCCGAGCAGTGCACGAAGGCGGGCGAGGTGCCGCATGTCGCGGTGATAACCCACCCACGTGTCACGGCCTGGCGGTTGCTCGCCGAGGTCGACCCGTTCCACCGCTGGAAGCGATTCTCCTAACCATTGCGGCAGCACGGCCGCCCCCGCACCCAAGGCACACATCTTTCCCTGCACGTCTCGGTCGTTGCTCCGGGAGACGACATGGGATCGCGGCAGCATGCGTCGCAGCCAGACCGCGTCCGGTAACCCGTCATGGGCGATGTCCATGGTGACGAGCGGCGTCCCTGCCCCGTCGCCGGCGCGTGGATGCTCCAGCCCGGCCTTGATGTAAACGCTGTACGGCATGTGCATCAGTCGGCGAGACACCGCTTCCGGCTCGTCAAATGGCCGGGTTTTGAACACGATGTCCGCCTCCCGCCGGGACAGGCTGTAATGCCGCGCGCTGGTGATGATCTCGACCGTCACGCGCGGCTGTAGGGTGGCGAACTCGGCCAAGACTGGCGGCAACACGAGTGCGCCGAACCAGTCGTTCGGCGTGGGCCAGGACGGCGGCGCCCTCATCGGTCAGGATGAAGCCGCCGTTCGTCCGCTGGTATAAGGTCTGCCCGACGTCGTGTTCCAAGGCGCGGAGGCGGCGGCCCATCGTCGGCTGGCTCTGACCTGTCACGCGGGCGGCTGCGGCAAGCGTGCCTTCCCGCGCGATCGCGAGGAAGATGCGGAGGTCGCTCCACTCCATCGGTGCCTTCC
This sequence comes from uncultured Acetobacteraceae bacterium, assembly GCA_964242215.1. GTDB lineage: Bacteria > Pseudomonadota > Alphaproteobacteria > Acetobacterales > Acetobacteraceae > LMUY01. The sequence goes on from CAXTCJ010000058.1 coordinate 20,553, forward strand.
CGGCTATTCAAAACTGAATGGAGACCGTGCGCGCTTGTCGATGTTGTAACAAGCGGCGCGCGCCCAGCTTGCTTCGGCACGAGGAGAGCTGGACATGGCGGGCCCATCAATGCAGGCGGCGGTTCTAGAGACTTTCGGCGCGCCGTTCCGGATTACCGAAATTGCTCGGCCGGTGCCGCTGCCGGGTCAGGTGCTGGTGCGGATCGCTACCAGCGCGGTCAACCCGCTCGACCTGAAGATCCGCGCTGGCGAGGCGGCCCATGCGCGCCATCCCCTGCCGGCCGTGCTCGGCATCGACATGGCCGGAACGGTCGAGGCGGCCGGACCCGGCGTGGCCGGCTTCCGTCGTCGCGACGAGGTGTACGGCATGACCGGCGGTGTTGGCGGCGTGCAGGGATCGCTGGCCGGCTACGCCGCGGTCGACGCTACGCTGCTGGCAATCAAGCCGGCAACGCTCTCGATCCGGGAAGCCGCGGCACTCCCGCTGGCTTTCATCACCGCGTGGGAAGGCCTCGTGGACCGTGCCGCTGTAAAGCCGGGCCAAAACGTGCTGGTTCAGGGTGGCGCCGGCGGTGTCGGACACATCGCCATCCAGATCGCCCTGGCCTTGGGCGCCCGGGTGCATGCGACCGGGTCCGAGCGCGACCGTGCGCCCATAGAGCGCCTGGGGGCGACTTGGATCAGCCGCGATACGGCGGTCGAGGCTTACGTGGCGGAGCAGACGGACGGGCGGGGGTTCGACGTCGTCTACGACACGGTCGGCGGTGCGGTTCTGGATGCGTCTTTCAACGCCGTCCGCCGCTTCGGCCACGTGGTGAGCGCGCTCGGCTGGGGAACCCACGCCTTGGCGCCACTTTCGTTCCGGGCCGCGACCTACTCCGGTGTGTTCACCCTGCTGCCGCTGCTGACGGGCGAAGGTCGCGACCATCACGGCGAGATCCTGCGCGAGGCGACCCGGCTGGCCGAGGCGGGCCGGCTCGCGCCCAAGGTCGATCCGCGGCGCTTCACGCTTGAGACGCTCGGCGACGCCTACGCCGCGCTCGAGGCACGCACGACCGACGGCAAGCTGGTCGTCGACATCGCCTGAAAAGAAGCCAATCAAAGGAGCAAGCGTCATGCACATGTTCGACTGGAATCTCTATCGCCAGCAGGTCGTCGCCGGCGTCGTCGGCTTGGCGAAGCTCAGCCCCGAGACGGTTAAGGGTTACGGCGCGATGGGGGCCGCGGGGCAGAAGACCGGGCACCTGGACGCCAAGACCCGGGAGCTAATCGCCGTCGCTGTCTCGATCAGCCTGCGCTGCGACGGGTGCATCACCGTGCACACCGACAATGCCCGCAAACTCGGCGCGACGCAGGAGGAGGTGGCGGAGGCGTTGGGCGTGGCCATCAGCGTGAACGCGGGTGCTGCCCTGGTGTATTCCACCCGCGCGCTGGACGCCTACGCTGCCTCCACCGAGGCGGAAGCGGCGACATGAACCCGCAGGCTCGCCCCGCAGTCATGACAGCCATCGCATACGGCGAGGCGGTCGCCGCCTTCCAGCATGCCCGAACCACCACGGTTCCGTTCGAGACGGTGCTGACACGGCTGCGGCAGGCGATCGAGGCGGTCGGCTTCTGGGTGCTGCACGAGATCGACCCGCAGAAGGTGCTGCAGCGTGGCGGCCATGCCATCGACCCGGCACGGCAGGTCCTGTTCTTCCATCCGGACCTGATGGTCCGTCTGCTGCAAGCGAACCCGGCGGCGCTGCTCGAAGCTCCGCTGAAGCTCGCCGTGATGCAACGTCCCGACGGCGCCGTCAGCATCCGGTGGCACGACCCGGCCGCCGCGTTCGCTCGCTACGGCAACCTGGTCCTGGCCGAACTGGGCCAGGAGCTTGCCGCCCGGTGCGAGCAGATCGTCACCGCCATCCAAGAAGGAGACTGACCATGCCGTTCGCACGCATCGACCTGATCCAAGGCAAGTCCGCCGAGTTTCGGCACACGGTCGGCGACGTCGTCTACCAGGCCATGGTCAGCATTCTGAAAGCGCCGGAGGGCGACCGCTTCCAGGTGATCAACGAGCATGCCCCCGAAAACTTCATCTACGACCCCGACTTCGTCGGCATTCATCGAACAGACGGATGCATCTTCATCCAGCTCACGTTGGTGGGCGGCCGCAGCCTCGACCAGAAGCGCGGCTTCTACCGGCAGGTGGTGGAGCAGTTGCACAACCGGCTCGGCGTCCGGCGCGAAGACGTCGTGATCGGCCTCGTGCCGGTCGAGCGCGAGGACTGGTCGTTCGGCAACGGCGAGGCGTCTCTCGTTCACTAGGCCCGGAAAGGACCACGATGATGCAAGTCACATTTGCAACGAAGCGCGTCCGCGACGTCGAGGTGTTCTATCGCGAAGCCGGGCCGCCCGAAGCGCCGGTCGTGCTTCTGCTGCACGGCTTCCCACCTCCGGCCATATGTTCGCGACCTGATCCCGGCACTGGCCGACCGCTACCGGGTGATCGCACCGGACCTGCCGGGCTTCGGCCATACTGTGGTCCATGGCGGCACGGCGTTCCGCTACAGCTTCGACCAACTGGCCGAGACGATCGATGGGTTCGTAACCGCCATGGGCCTGCCCCGCTACGCCCTTTACATCTTCGACTACGGGGCGCCTGTCGGGCTTCGACTTGCCCTGGCCCACCCGGAGCGGGTGAGCGCGATCGTGACCCAGAACGGTAACGCCTACCGCGAAGGACTGAGCGATGCCTGGGGGCCGTGGCAAGCCTACGGGCGCAATCCGTATCGCGCTCATGCGCCGGCCCGGCGCGATTGAGATCCAGCTCGACCTCGTTCTCGATTACCGCACCAACGTGGCGCTCTACCCGCGCTTCCAGGCCTATTTCCGCGAGCATCGGCCGCCGCTCCTGGCGGTGTGGGGGCACAACGATCCATTCTTTATCCCACTTGGCGCGGAAGCCTACCGCCGCGATCTGCCAGAGGCTGAGATCCATTTCGTCGATACCGGCCACTTCGCCCTGGAGACCCATCACTCCGAGATTGCCGTTCTGATGCGCCACTTCCTCGGGCAGTCCGGGGGCGGACCATGAGTTTGACCATCCTGCAACCGGCTGCTCGTCCGCGGTTCGCCCCGAGGCAGGTCGGGGCCTATGGCGCATTTGCCCTGCTCGGCCTGATTAGGGCAGCAATTTCCCGTTCGTCTCTGACCCGCTCGTGCCTGCAACGATTCGGCATGGTGTGGATGCTTGGAAGCAAACTTCGGAAGCAGTCGGAGCTGCTGATAGTGGGCTCGCTGCGAGACTTCGTCCCCGATGACCATGTGCTCGCCCGGGTGGACAAGGTAGTCGACCCCGGTGGGCTCCGGCTGAGGTGCGAGAATGCTACGCCGCCGATGGCGCCGGACGGCCCGGCATTGATCCCGAGGTGGCGCTGCGGCTTATGTTGGCCGGGTTCCTGGTCGGCATCGTCCACGATCGGCGACTGAGCGTGAAACCCAGGTAAACATCGCGATCCGCTGGTTCGCTGGTTTTGGGCTGCCTGACGCGCTGCCGGACCATTCGAGCCTAACCCGCATTCGCCAGCGGGTGGGGCGCCGATCGTTTCCGCGGCATGTTCGTCCGCACCGTGCAGGCGTGCATGGCGGCCGGGATCGCGCGCGGCGACGTGGTGCACATCGACGCCAGGTTGATTCGCGCCTGACGTCTCGTGGGAGAGCCTCGGCGTCAGGCATGCCGACGCTTCAACGGCTCAGAATGACGGCGCCGCGCCAAGCGAGGCTTCGACAAGGGCCCAAACGGCAAAGCCCGTAAAGAGCGAGACAGCAGACAGTGGACGCCACAAGAAGATCTGCCTGACGGACCCCGACGCGTCGATGGCGACGACCGCTCGCAACCGCCGCTTGGAGCCCGCCTACAAACAGCATACCGCAGTCGACGACGTCCGGGCGTCATTCTCGATGTGGAGGTGACGCCCTTGCCCTGTTCTACGAGGACGACGATGGTCTCAAGTTTGTTTGGCGAGCCAGCAGTGGTCGGCCTTCGGTGGTCGGGACCAGGCGGCGTCCGGCGCCTTGGAAAAGGACGGACATCGCTCCACTCCATCAGGGTTCGAGCAGGACAGCACCCTCAGACCTGCCGCTCTTCAGCGCTGCATGCGTGGCTGCAGCTTCCGAAAGCGGAAACGTTTTCCAGGCGGTCGGCTGTATGATTCCGGCCATGACCGCTTCGAACACCGCGTCAGCGCGCTGACGGTACTCGGCCAGATCGGTCGTGTGAGTGGCGAGCCCCGGCCGGGTTGGATCCAGCGAGCCCTTGGGGTTCAATGTGCCGACCGCGACCGGATCAGGCGCGCCGGCGGGAGCGCCGATCGGCACCCTCAGACCGCGCGGGCGCAGGCTGTCCAGCGATGCCGTGAAGGTGGGCTTGCCGATCCCATCATAGATGACATCGTCTTGCCGTTGATAGCGGCCGCGGGCTTGGAAGCGCCAGGAAGCTGCTTGACGAGATTAGACCGGGTGACGCCGAGCGTGTCGGCCACGACTTCCACCGGGAAGCGTCCCGTTGTGGCGACGGCAACTGCCAGACGGGCTGTTTTCCCGAGCGGCGGGGAGCGCCTCCTTAAGGATTTCGACTTCCATGGTCTTGCGGCCCAGGAGGCGCTCCAGTTCACGGACACGCTGTTCGAGTTCGCGGGCTTTGTTGGCCGCGACGACGCCTTCATCGGCTTTGACGGCAACTTACGGGCGGGTTATTGCCTTGGCGTCCAATCAGCGCTGGTCGTCCGACGGTCTGAAGAACAACTGCTGGAATGGTGAGATCGTGCGCCTCGTGTTCGTCATCAACACCTGCGACGGCGAATGGTCGCCTAGCAGGCCAGCACCGGCGGCGTCAGCGGCGACATGGTGCGCAACCTTATGCTGGCCGGGTTGGTCCCGAGCCCCTGAAACGGCAACTCCCATCTCGGGCTGAGACATCTTAGCTAGCGCCTCGCTCCACCGGGGATCGTCTTTCTACCGACTTTCCAGGCTTTTCGGAATTCCCCCTGAACAAGCTCTAGAGCGGCGACACGGTGGTCGAGCCACTCCCCAAGGAGAGCCTCCGCGGCGGCTTCGTCGACACAGACGGCGAGCTTGACCGGGAATTCGGTCTCGTATTTCTCGACCGCTACGAGGGAATCCTTACCATTCTTTGCTATGGAGCGTAGGCGAGATATTAAATCGTAGTCTGGCCTGCCCGTATGGCCGCCAGTGCTCGGAAGGCTGCTAAGAACCATTGGCTGTACCATCATTGCCGCTCCACGAGTTAAGCTCCCCCTAAACAAAGGCAGCTTACAAAAGGTCTCTCAGTCGCGGCCGTTGTGATGCCGCGGCTGCTACAAGTACTACCCGTCTCCGTTTATCCCGGATGAACATGTACTTTCGCGTGGCAATCAAAGGCCCAACCAAGCAGAGGACCAAAGTCCATTCCATGATGCTCATCCTGCAGCGCTCCCGGTTAATTCGACTTAGTTCAGAGTCTCACCAGCCGTAGCCGGGCAATCCATAGTAGCCGTGCAGCCGTTCCTCCTAGTCTCGGCCGGACCGAGACCGCTTCCCGGCGATAGTTCAGCTGACCGACCACGGATGGATGCACCAGGGTCTTTCGCCCTGTCAGCCAACCGCCGGTGTCGGCCACCATCCAACGATTTTCCAGGTTCTGTCGTCGAAGAGGAAGTCGCTGACCGTCCTGAGCCCGCCATCGCTCGCCTCGATAGCATAGCCCTTGAGGGATGACCCAACCAACATCATAGCTAAACTCCTCTTCCATACCCTATGACGAATGTGGACCGAGACGGGCTCTTGTCGCGTCCGTATTTGGGCCATAGCCGTTCTGGCTGGACTACCGTCATAAGGTGCACTCGCAAAGCCCGCCGGGGCAGGTTCGGAAACTACGCATCACCCAAACCGGCTGCGAATGCACCGGTGCGCGACAAAGCCAGCCGTAGATCGGCAGGCAACCTGAAATCCCGCAATCCGGCTGACGTGCCATGAAGCGACACGCCGTTTACTCGATTTCTGTGAGTAGTTTCCGATCCTGCTCTCGGAAGCACACCTCGGCGTAGAGAGAAAAGTTGGTTTGGACTTCGGTCATTGTCCGACTGGTCCGACGCAGGTAGCCCAAGGTTGCTGCGACCCGGGATCAGGCACGTGGCGTGGCGGCGCAGGCCGAAACGCCGCGGCTCACCGGCCGTCAAGCAGCCGAGTAAACGTCGACCACGCCGCCGTTTGCGTTTGGGTCCGCGTTCAGGACGCGAGGTCTTGAACCGGAAGCGGGTAGATCACCCTTGCAATTCGCCCCACGCTGGGGCGAAAGAGGTTCACGTGGACGTCTCATGGTCCGACATCGTCTCCCGCTGCGCCTTCGCTCGCCCAGGACTCGATCTCGTCGCGCAACTCGCATTCCAGTTCTGACGGGCTACCGAAGAAGGCGCTCAATCTCGCGGCTGCTGAGTGCGGAGGGTAGATGAACCCAATTAACAAAAACAGGCTCGGGAAACTACTCAAGCCGGCTGTCCCGATGCGGTTTCACGTCCACGCTGGCATAGAACTAGGGTAAGCCGTGCTATCTCACGGCGCGCATTGCTTAAGAGCGCTATGCTCAAGGAGCCGCCTCAGAATGGCTGACAGCTTTCCCGATCGAACCGCAACCGCCGGCCCGCCACCCGCTCGCCAGCATCAGACCGGGGCCGGCCACGGACCTGTCCATACAGCATTTCCGGTTATCGGAATCGGGGCGTCGGCCGGGGGCCTCGAAGCGTGCACCAAACTGTTTGATGCTTTTCCCGTCACGTCCGGGATGGCGTTCATCCTCGTTCAGCACCTTCATCCGACTCAGGAGAGCCTGATGGCCGACCTACTCGCCGGTCATACCTCCTTGACGGTGCGGCAGGCCGTCGATGGCACGACCATAGCAGAAAATCACATCTACGTCATCCCGCCCGGCGCCTACCTCAGCGTGAGCAGTGGAATAATCCAGCTCACGAAACCCCAAGTTCGTCGCGGTGCACGGCTGCCGTTCGACTTCCTCCTGCACTCCCTGGCCGAGAGTTACGGGGAAGAAGCAGCTTGCCTGGTCCTGTCCGGTACCGGCACTGACGGCAGCAGCGGCTTGAAATCCATCAAGGAGAAAGGCGGCCTCGTCGTTGCGCAACGCCCTGACGACGCTGGCTACGATGGAATGCCGCGCAGCGCGATCGAGACCGGCCTTGTCGACATGGTTCTATCTGCGGCGGAAATGCCGACCGCGCTTCTGGAGCATTTTCGTCAGCGACCATCAATCGGAACGAGCGGGCAAAATCACGAGGAACCGCCGCGGGACCGACTGTCCGAGATCGTGGACCTAATTCGAGCTCAAACCGGTCACGACTTCACGCTCTACAAACCCGGCACTCTGCAGCGGCGGATCGAGGCCCGTATGACGATCGCGTCACTCCGCAGTGATGATCAGCCTCGATATCTGGAGATGCTGCAGGCCGATCCAGCAGAGCTCGGTCAACTCGCCCAGGAGTTCTTGATAAACGTCACAAGCTTCTTCCGCGACCCACACGCCTTTGAACTGCTGAGCGATAAAGTGCTGCCCGATTTGACCCGGGAGCAGTCGACGACCGGTCACCTCCGTATCTGGGTCGCCGGATGCAGCACGGGTGAAGAAGCTTATCCCTTGCAATGCTACTTTGCGAACAAACATCCATGACAAAGGTGAGGCCGAAGGCCGGAAGCGTCAAGTTTGAAATCTTCGCCTCGGATGTCGCCGCGGACGCCATCGCAGTCGCGCGATCGGTCGAGCGGCGGAACGGCTCCACATCGTGCAATCCGCCGTCACGACCCGCGTGCGCATTCTGGAAGATGGGCTCGGCACCGTGCTGTTCCGCCGCCACACCCGTGGGGTCGCACTAACAACGGAGGGCGAGACCTTGCTGCCAGCACGCCGCGGCAGGCGCCGTCCTCGTCCATCAGCAGGTCCACCTCAACCTCGCCTACCGCTGGTTCTGCCGCCTGGGGCTAGAAGGTTGCGTGCCCGACCACTCGACGTTTTCCAAAAACCGCCATGGGCGCTTCCGCGACGGCGACCTGCATCGCCTGCTGTTCGAGGAGGTCGTGCGCGCTTGTGCCAAGGCCGGGCTGACACCCGGCCGCGACACCGCGATCGACGCGAGCACGATCGGGGCCGACGCCGGTAGCGAGCGCAAGTTCACCGGTGCGGCGGATGCTAACGCCTGGGAGGAGCAGGAGCGCCAGGCCCGGCCTGTGCGCGAGTATCTCGCGGCCCTCGATGCCGCGCTGCCAGCCGCTCCGGACGAGCGCGAGCCAGCGCCGCCCAAATACACGTCGCCCATCGATCCGCAGGCCGCCTGGTCGATCAAGCATGGCCCGGGGCAGTTCCTCTACGCCACGAACTACCTGATCGACAGCGAAACAAGCGTCATCCTGGACGTCGAGGCTACGCCCGCGCGCCTGGGCGCCGAGGTGGCGGCAACGCGAACGTTGATCATGCGCGCGGCCGACCGTTTTGACATCCAGCCCGAGCGCTTGGCCGCCGACAAGGCGTATGGCAGCGCGGCGCTGCTGCGCTGGCTGCTCGAACGCGGCATTGAGCCGCATGTGCCGTTGCTCGACCGCACGGCGCTGACCCAGGGCAAGCTCCCCCGCTCGGCCTTCACCTATGACGAGACCGCAGACGCCTATACCTGCCCCGAGGGGCACCAACTCCGCCACCGCGGCTACGAGCGTCGGACCCACACGCATCGCTACAGTGGGTCGCCCAACACCTGCGGCGCCTGCCCGCGAAAGTCGGAGTGTACCGACGCGCCCACGAGGCGCGTGCTGAGAATGGCTGACGAGGCTGTGCGCGATCAGGTCCGCGATCTTGAAGGCACGCCTACTTTTGTCCGCTCCCGTCGCCTCCGAAAGCGCGTCGAGCGTCTCTTCGGCCAGCTCAAGCGCAACATGGGGCTGCGACGGCTCAAACTGCGCGGGCTGCGCGGTGCCGCCGAGGAGTTCACGATGGCCGCCGCCGCCCAGAACCTAATCCTGCTCACCAGGAAGTCAGCGTCCGCCTGAACGGGAGGGCAGCTTGCGCCCGGGGCCGCCCCCGCCTCGACTGCCGATTACAGACGTTCCGGCCGAAAAGCCGCCTTCTTCAACAGCCTCGAAGGTTAGGCGGACGGAAGATGCTGCCGGGCGGGCCTCCGCTGCGAAGATCAGCGTCGGCCTGAATGCGCGGATTCGACGCTACGGCCCCGCCGCTTCGCACGCCGTGATTGAAGCAAGGTCAATACGACAGCAGTAATCGCCAACGTGACGCCAATCTTCTTAGCAAATCCCTGTTTGTTGTGCTGCCACTCCGCATTGAAGCCCATTTCGGCGGGAACGTTCGGGACCCTCCCTTCGGCAACATCGTGCAGCACACCTTCGA
>CAXTCJ010000059.1:0-4478 GCA_964242215.1 uncultured Acetobacteraceae bacterium
GGATCAGCCAAATGCGATCGCCCTGCTCAAGGGGAGGGGGAAAGGACGTTAGGCTAGGCCTTCTTCACGTTCCAGAACAGCGGCGGGCCTTGCAGCACGCCGGTGACATTGGTCTGAAACGCCGTCGAGAAGAAATACTGCCCCACCGGAATATACGGCAGGTCCTCCAGCGCTTGCTTCTGGATATCTGCCGCGAGCGTCTTCTGCGTCGCCAAGTCCGGGGCGTCGAGCCATTGCTGACGCATCGCCTCCAACTTATCGCTTTTGGGCCAGCCGAATGTCCCCGCATCGCCGGTCGCACGCAGGAAGGCATTGTTCGCGGGCGTCGCCTCGTCCAGCCCGGCCCAGAACGTGCCGAAGATGCTCCAGCCGCCTTGCTCCACCGGATCCTTCTTGGTGCGCCGCTGCACGACCGTGCCCCAATCCGCCACCTGGTAATCCACGTTGAACCCGGCGCGCTGCAGCATGTCGGCCGAGACGTCGCCCAGCGCCTTCAAGTTCGGCAGGTCTGAGGCGCCCATCAGCACCACCTTCTCACCCTTATAGCCGGCGGCGGCCAAATCCTTTTTCGCGGCATCGTAGTCGCGCTTGCCGGTGAACACGTCGAGCCCGGACTCGCTTGCCATCGGCAGGCCGGGGCAGAAGAACCCGGCGGGCGTGTGGCGCAGCTTCGGATCGTCCCCGGCGACCGCCTCCATGTAGTCGGTCTGGTCGATCACCTTCAGCAGCACCCGGCGGATCGCGGGGTTGTTGAACGGCGGCTGCAACTCGTTCATCCGCAGCGTGCCGATATAGCCGGTGGGGTCGGCGATCATCGTCGTCATGCCCTTGAGCAGCGGCATCGAATCGGCGTTCGCGATCTCCCACCAATCGATCTCCTTGCGCTGCATCGCGGCTGCGGCAGTCGCCTGGTCCGAGATCACGTGCCATTCCACGCGGTCCAGGAACACTTGCTTCGGCCCCGAGGTCCATTGCGGCGTGCCGCCTTCGCGCGGCACGTAATCGGCGAACTTCTCGTAGACCACCAGGCTGCCGACCACGCGCTCGCTGGCGATGAAGCGGAACGGGCCGCTGCCCACCATCTCCGGCACCTGGGTGAACGGGTCGGTCTTGGCCAGGCGCTCCGGCATGATGGCGCAGATGCTGCTGCCGACCTTGCCCAGCATGTCCGGCAACAGGGCGAACGGCCGCTTCAGCTTGAACAGGATGGTCTTGTCATCGGGCGCCGACAGCTCGTCGGTGTAGGCGATCAGCGTCTGCCCGACGGCGTCTCGCTTGGCCCAACGCTGGATGCTGGCCACGCAATCCCGCGCCAGCACCGGCGTGCCGTCGTGGAATTTCAGCCCCGGGCGCAGCGTCAGCCGCCACTGCTTGCCGTCGTTCTCCACGACGTGGCCCGCGACCATCTGCGGCTGCGCGGCGTAGTTGGAGTCGATGCCGTACAGCGTGTCGAACACCATCAGCCCGTGGTTTCGCGTGACGTAAGCGGTGGTCCAGATCGGATCCAGCACCGTGAGGTCCGACTGCGGAATGAACTTCAACACGCTGCTACCCGCCGCGCGAACGATGGATGGCATCGCCAGGGCGGCACCCGAGGCGGCAAGCAGGGTCCGGCGTTTCAGCATGTCAGTTTCTCCAGCGGCGCGGTGATCGTTTCAGGTCTAATAGGCAGGACCCTGCTGCGATGCACAAGCCGCCTAGCGCAACTCCTGCTCCGCAAGCCCTGCCAAGTAGCTTGCGCCCAGCGGCAGCAGGTCGTCGTTGAAGTCGTAGCCCGGGTTGTGGACCGGCGTGCCGCCTTTGTCCCCGTCGCGCTGGCCGAACAGGAGGTAGGCGCCGGGTGCGCGTTCCAACATGAAGGCGAAATCTTCGCCTGCGAGCAGCGGATGGCCCTCACGGAGCACGTTGCCGGCGCCGACGATGGCGGCCGCCGCGGCCACCGCCCCTTCGGTTTCGGCGGGCGTGTTGATGGTGGCCGGGTAGGCGCGGCGGTAGCTGATCTCGGCCGTGCCGCCCTGGGCCGCGGCGGTGTGGGTGACCGCCTGGTGGAACAGGGCCTCCACCCGGTCCCGCACCTCCGGCTTCAGCGTGCGGACCGATCCGCGCAACTCCACCGTCTCGGGCAGCACGATGTCCGACGTGCCGCCATGGATCTGGCCGATGCTGATGATGGCGGACTCCAGCGCGTCGACATGGCGGGAGGGCAGGGCGTTCAGCACCGAGATCACCTGGGCCGCGATCGAGACTGTGTCCACGCCCTGGTGCGGATGCGCGCCATGCGCCGACCGGCCGCGCAGCACGACGCTGAAATAGTCGATCGCCGCCAGCGCCGTGCCGGTCAGCGCCTTCACCGTGCCGAGCGGCAGGTCGGGACTGTTGTGGATGCCGTAGATGGCGTCGCAGGGGAAGCGCTCGAACAGGCCGTCATCCAGCATCGCCTTGGCGCCGGCGAGCCCCTCCTCGGCGGGCTGGAAGATCAGGTGCACCGTGCCCGAGAAATTGCCGGTCTCGGCCAGGTATTTCGCCGCCCCGAGCAGCATCGTGGTGTGCCCGTCGTGCCCGCAGGCATGCATGCGGTTCGGCGTCGTCGAGCGGTAGGCGAAGCCGTTGGCCTCCTCCATCGGCAGCGCGTCCATGTCCGCCCGCAGGCCGATCGCCCGGTTGCCGCCGGCCGATTTGCGCCCGCGGATCACGCCCACAACGCCCGTGCCGCCGAATCCGCGATGCACCTCGATGCCCCATTCGGCGAGCTTGGCGGCAACGATCGCGCTGGTGCGATGCTCCTCGAAGCCGATCTCGGGATGAGCGTGAAAGTCCCGCCGCCAATCGGTCATCTCGGGTTGCAGTTCGGTCAGCCGGGTCATCGGGGTCATCGGGCGGACGCTCCAAACATCGATCGGGTGGCGGAATGCTACACCGTTGCGGGCGCTGATCCAGGTCCGCTTGACCTGAGGATGTGCTCAACTACCCTCGGGCTGCACAAGGGGCGCGCGACATGGCATTGGCGATGGGCTGGGACGAGTGGGCTGGGCATGACGCAACGGCGCTTGCCGCCCTGGTGCGCAGTGGCCAGGTGACCGCGGCCGAGCTCGCCGCCCAGACCGCCGCCGGCATCGCCAAGACCAACCCGGCCCTCAGCGCCGTGGTGGAAGTATTCGACGACGTCGTGTCCGATCCGCTGAAGGATGGCATGAACCCCGATGGCGCGTTCGCCGGCGTGCCGTATCTGATGAAGGATCTCGGCCCCACGCTGAAGGGTCGGCTGCAGGAGATGGGCTCGCTGCTGATGCGGGGAAACCGGGCCGCGGCGGACAGCTATCTGGCCGGGCGCATCCGCGAGGCCGGGCTGAACATCGTCGGGCGCACCACCACGCCCGAATTCGGCGTGTGCAGCTCGGCCGAGAACCCGGCGGTCTATGTCACGCGCAACCCCTGGGACCTGGATTACACCACCTGCGGCTCCTCCGCCGGCACGGGGGCGATGGTGGCGGCCGGGGTGCTGCCGATCTCGCACGCGACGGATGGTGGCGGTTCGATCCGCATTCCCGCCGGGGTGAACGGCAATATCGGCCTGAAAGTGTCGCGCGGCGTGTTCTCGATCGCGCCGAACCTGTCCGATCTGTCGGGGCTGGTGTCGATCCAGGGTTGCCATACCCGCACCGTCCGCGACACGGCGGCCTTCGTCGACAATTGCCGCGGCGGCGCGCCCGGCGAGTTCATGCCGTTCTGGACGCCGGCGCAGCCGTATTGCGATCTCATCCAGCGCGACCCGGGCCGCCTGCGCATCGCGTTATCCCACGAATGGGGCGACTACCGCGCCACACCCGCGATCGCGGCGGAGCTGCAACGTGTCGGCCGCTTCCTCGAGGGGCTCGGGCATGAGGTGGACTGGGCGCTGCCCGATTTGGATTTCCGCGCCGCCTTTGCCGCGCAGACGACCTGCTACATCAGCAATTTCGCGCAGACCATCTCCAACCTGATCGCCCCACTCGGCTTGGAGCGTCCGCCGGAAGACAAGGTCGAGCCGATCAACATCAAGATCTGGGAAGCTGGGTTAGGCACGTCCTACACCGATCGGGCGCGGATGCAGGCGGTGTTCAACACGACATCCCGCGCGTTCGGCGCCTTCTTCGAGGACTGGGATATCATCCTGACGCCGATCACGGCACTGCCAACGCCGCGTATCGGCACGACGGAGTATCTGACGACCAGCGACAATCCGTCGGTGCTCGATTGGTTCGGTAATTTGTGGCGTAACTTCGCCTATACGCCGCTGGCGAATCTTTGCGGCATCCCCGGTATTTCGTTGCCGCTCGCCGAGCAGGAGAACGGGCTGCCGCTGGGTATCCAGGCACAGGCGCGGCAGGCCAATGACGGGTTGCTGCTGCAATTGGCTGCCCAGATCGAACGCGCGATCGACGGCAAGTGGAACGCCGGCCGCCGCCCCGGCGTGCACGTGACGAACGGCTGATCGCATC
>CAXTCJ010000059.1:4578-27111 GCA_964242215.1 uncultured Acetobacteraceae bacterium
AAGTGGAACGCCGGCCGCCGCCCCGGCGTGCACGTGACGAACGGCTGATCGCATCGGTCATGCCAGGGTCAAGCCCTGGCATGACGGTTAGTAGGCTAGCAGGTTGTCGCGGAACAGCTTGTGTTCGTACTGTTTGCGGACCACGCCCAGGCGTTGCAGTTCCGGGACCAGGCCGTCGGTGATCTCGGTCACGTAGCGCCGGGTCAGCTCACCGTTCATGATCAGGAACCCGTCGCCGCCGACCTCGTCGATCACCTCGGACATCTTGGCCGCCACGTCCTGATACGTGCCGATCAAATCGATATCTGCGATCTGCCGCCCCGACCCGGCAATCTCGCGCAGGGTACGCCCGGCATAGGCGGCCGCAAGCGTGCGGTGGCCATTGGAGTCTAGTTCCGGCAGCGGCTCGTCGAGATCATATTTCGAAAAATCGATCCCCGTGAGGCGCGACGACGATGCCAAATGCCACTCGATGTGCGCCTCCGCATCGGCCTTTTGCGCATCCCGCCGCAGCCGCGCCACGTCGCGGAATTCGTCGACGATCGGGGCGATCAGGAACAGGATCTTGACGCTGTCCGGATCACGGCCGAACCCTGCGGCCTGTTTGCGAATGTCCTCGCGGAACGCCTTCATGCCGGCGAGGCTGCCGGCGGAGCCGATGATCGTGTCGGCCCAGCGCGCGGCGAAGGTGCGCCCCCGCGGCGAGCCGCCGGCCTGGCAGATCACCGGCCGGCCCTGCGGCGAGCGTGGCGCCGACAGCGGGCCGCGAGTGCTATAGTACTTGCCTTCGTAGTGCACCGGGTGGACTTTCGCCGGGTCGGCGAAGATCTCGCGCTCCTGGTCGATGACCATGGCGTCCGGCTCCCACGATTCCCAGAGCCGGGTCACCGCCTCGCAGTATTCGTCGGCCATCTCGTAGCGTTCGTCGTGCTTGTACTGGCCCTTCAGGCCGTAATTCTGCGCCCCGCCGTCATTGCTGCCGGTGACGAGGTTCCACCCGGCCCGCCCGTCGCTGACATGGTCCAGCGTGTTGGTCAGCCGCGCGAGCAGGAACGGGTGGTATTCGAACGTGGCGAGCGTGGTAACGATGCCGAGATGCTTGGTCGCTGCGATCATGAACGGCGCCAGCACGGCCGGATCGAGCTTAGGCGAGTCCACGGCGAGACGTAGATAGGTCTCGTGCGAGTTCTTGTATGTATAGGGAATGTTCGAGGAGTCCTCGATCATGATGTAATCGAAGCAGGCGCGCTCCATGGCCCGTGCCAGGTCGACGAACAGGTCGGGCTTCACCCAGTTCTCCGGGCTGGGGCCGCCCCAGGGCAGCCGCCAGGCTTTCGGCCCGTAGCCGCGGGAGACGAACCAGGCGAGGTGGAACGGCGTACGTGTCATCAGTCGTCCTTCGGCAAGTCCGGTGCCCATGCCGCATGCAAATCCGGTGCCCACGCCGCGGCAACTCGGCGAACCCGTCGCCTCTGCGGCTTGACGGGTATCGTAGATAGGCTAGACCGCTAGCCGGCAGTATGGGCCGCGGACATCCAGCAGTGCGACGGACCGCCGACTTCGCCGTAAATCAAAGGGCCAGTCTCAATGCGTTCCATGCATACCCAGGCGACCCGAGGGCGGATCTCGTCCGGGCAATCATGGTGATGCCGGGGCCGGACGGCGGGTGTGCCCAGCATGCCTGATTCAGCTCCTTTCACGGCGCGTGCCGACACCCCGATCGAGGGCAATATCGATCGCCTCGAGCGGAAGGTCATGCACCTCTGGTGCCAGGATGTGTCCGCGCCGGACCGGGCGGTGCTGGTGGACATCCTGGTCAATGGTCGCCTGTTCGGACGGTTCGTCGCGAGCGAGTTCCGGCCCGACCTGGCGGCAGCAGGTAAGGGGAGCGGCCATCACGGGCTGACGGTGGACTTCAACGGCTCGCACATGATCGCGTCGGACGAGGCCGTGGTGATATCCGCCTGCGCCGCCGACACGCCGGGTGAGCCGTTTTCGTCCATCGAGCTGCGTCCGACCGTAGCCGACAACCTCGACCTGCCGGCGGCTTCCATCGAGCACCTTCAGAAGCATATCCCCCGGCTCGTTGGGGATTTGTATGAGCGTGCACGGATGGAATGGGGGTTTCCGGACACGCTCCGGCTCGCCGAGCGCGTGGCTGCGCCGATCGTGCAGCCGATGGAGAATGACGGCCCGGGGCTACGCCGGGTCACGATCTCCAAGTATGCCAACTTCGTCCGTCAGCGCTTTCGGGTGGAGGATCAGTTCAAGGTCGGACAAGCGTCCATCGAGACCGACAACTATATCAAGTGGTATCTGGAGTCCTATCTTCGGCTTCGTGCCGATCAACGCGCGCCATTGTCATCGGCCGAGATCGGCTACCTCAACGAGCTGATCATCTACGGTGGTCAGCAATATCATCTCAGCCGGGCGACCTGGACGTTCCTGCTGGACGATAAGATCCTGCTGAGCCGGCTCAACCTCAACTCGCCCGACAGTTTCCTGGAAGTGATCTACTGGTGGTCCATCCAGCGCAGCCGTGAGTTGTGGGCCGAGGATTGCCTGGTCCCGCCAAGCTACATCCAGGCCTTGAGCGAAGTCGCCGACCGCTGGCGGGTCGCGAACTTCCCGCTGAGCCGCTTCATGGAGCAGTATTTCAGCCGCCGGGTCGACTGGCATTTTCTCAATCTGGAATACGAGCAAGACCGCAGCATCTTCTACGCTCTGCTGTTGCTCGATGCGTCGCGGCAGCCATCGTCGCTGCAATACATTCCCCACACCTGGATCGAACGGCTGCTGCAGCCCCGCTACGAGGGCAAGTCGATGCTCGAATGTTTCTTGCGCCAGACCGTCGAGCCAAGCCCCGCGATGGACTACGTGTTGAACTACCGGCAAGCGATCAGGGCGGTCGGCTTCGATCTCGATCGCCGGAAAAGCACGTCCGTCACCAGCGAAGGCCACCGCGTCGCCAACGTCGGACTGCGGCCTGAGATCGCGGCGCTGGATCCGGTCTCGGTCCAGGTCATTGGGCCATTGCAGAAAGCCTCCGGCCTGGGGCAGGCCACGCGGCTGTCATACGACGCGCTGGTCCGTCATCATGCCGATTGCAGCGCCTACGATTTCGACTTGGACAACCCGGCGCCGTTCGGCTTCAACGCCAAGCGGCCGAGCTCGCCGTTGCGGCGGGCCAAGGTCAACCTCATCCACCTGAATGCGGAGTCGATCCCGCTGGCGTTCGCTTTCCTGCCAGACGTATTCACCGACGCCTACAACATCGGCTACTTTTTCTGGGAGCTCGATTCTCCGGCCTCGTGCCATTCGCTGGCGTTGGAGTTGTTGGACGAAGTCTGGGTTTCATCGCAGTACGGCGTCGAACAATACGTCCCGTTCGCCACGATCCCCGTCACCAAGATCAGCATGTCGTATGAGGACGTCGCGGTGCCGGACCGGCAGGCCGCGCGCGCGTATGTCCGCTCGCTGCTGGGGTACGGCGACGATTGCTTCGTGTTCTTCGCCGCATTCGATTCGTTCTCGTTCATCCAACGCAAGAATCCGCAGGCGGTGGTGAAGGCCTTCATCGACGCGTTCCCCGCCGGCGCCAACGTCCGCCTCGTGCTCAAGACCCACAACCGCGACTTCATCAACGACCCGGTGCAGCGCAAGATCTGGCAACTGCTGGACGAGGCGGCGCACGCCGATCCGCGCATCGCGATCATCAACGAGACGCTGCCCTACGAGCAGTTGCTGCTGCTGAAAACCGGATGCGATTGCTATGTCTCGCTGCACCGGTCCGAGGGCTGGGGCTTCGGCATGATCGAGGCGATGCATCTGGGCGTGGCCGTGCTCGCCACCGGCTACTCAGGCAATACCGAGTTCTGTTCCCCCGACACGTGCTGGATCGTCAGTCACACGCTGCGTCCGATCGGGCCAGGGGACTACATCTTCGTCAAGCCTGGGCAGGTCTGGGCCGAACCCGATCACGCCGACGCCGTGCGCCAGATGCGGGCGGTGGTGAGCAATGTGGACGAGCGAGAGCAACGCACCGCGCATGCCAAGGCGTTCGTGGACCAGCACTTCTCCCCCACCGTCGTCGCCCAGCGCTATGCCGACCGCTTAGCGCACATCGCGTCGCAGGGCGGGCCGCGGGACACGCGCGCGGCGCAGTCGATCCCCTGAGCCGGCCGCCTGACGCGCGGCCCGCTCTGCGCTCGTATGGTGCAGACCGGCCAAAGACCGCCCCAATGAACGAGGTCCGTCATGTCTGAGCCGATCGCCCTCGAAGAGCTTGACCGGATGGCCGAGGTGATGCGGCTGGACGGGGCCAGCCTGGACGGGCGATGGGGCGAGTTCGCCGGGCGGGTGCTCGCTCTGCCCGGCTGGTTCGACCCGACGCTGGATCCCGAGGGTGAGGCTTACCGGGCGCAGCAGTTCCGGCTGTGGCAGGAAATTGCGGGGTCGCCGGCGGAGTACAGCGCGCTGCGCGATGAGCAAACGCCGGAAGTGGCGGCCTTCGATGCGATCCGGTCCCCTGGGTTCTATGCGAGGCGCGACCCAGCGGCCCTCACCAGCGCGGCCGATCACCTGATCGCGCTGGGACATCTGGTGCAACGCTGCAGGCTTCGGCCGGGCGACACCGCCATCGAGTATGGCGCCGGGTTCGGGCAGGTCGCGCTCACCCTTGCGCGGTTGGGAGTGCATGTCGATGCGGTCGACATCAACCCGATGTTCAACGACATCGTTCGCGAGCAGGCGGAGTTCTACGGTGTTCCGCTGCGCGCCATCCATGGCGGTTTCGGCGACAACCCAAGGCCGGGATCGCAGTACGACGCCGTGCTGTTCTACGAGGCGTTTCACCATTGTCCCGACCCGGCGGCGCTGGTCCTCACGCTCCGGAGCCTAGTGAAACCCGGCGGGGCCGTGCTGCTGGCAGGCGAGCCGGTGGTCGACGGTGGGGACAGCGTGCCCTATCCATGGGGGCTGCGCCTCGATGCGGAGACCGTGGCAGTGGTTCGTTGGCGCCGGTGGTTCGAACTCGGGTTCCAGGAGGACTACCTGGTGCGCCTGTTCATCGCGAACGGTTTCCTCTGGACGAAGCATCACTGTGCCCTGACGCATTATGCCGACGTGCACGAGTTCCGGCCGCGGCCCAAGCGGGTCGAGATGGCGCAGTATGGCATCCCGCAGGCGGAGCGGCTTGGTTGGCACGCAGCCGAACCCACCGGGCGATGGACGGTGGGGCAGGCGCTGCTACCGATCGATGCCGGCGGCGGCCACACCCATCTGCGCATCGCGCTGAGTAATCATCACACTCAGGTAATGACGTGCAAGCTGACGTGCGGCGCCGCCTCGGCGAGCTTCAAGCTGGATGGCACGGAACACCTCGTCGTGACGCTGCCCTGTTCCCCGGGAAGCCGTGTGGTGGAAATCGTCACCGAGGCCGTGCAGACGTCGGCCGCAGTGGATGGCCGGCTACTGGGCATCTTCGTGCACTGGATGGAGTATGTCGCTCCCGCCGATGCCGAGGCCGGATCCGACGCGGGTTTGCTCGACCTGGGCCGTGTGGAATTGACCAAGATCGTTCGCCTGGCCGGCCAGGCCGTCACGCTGATCGGGGATCCGACCGACTCCTATTTTGCCGAGGCAGCATCGCACGCCGCCGACTTGGCAGACCTGGCCCGGCGTGTCGCAGCACTTCCCGACGGCGCTCTGATCCTGGATGTGGGCGCCAATCTCGGCCTGTCGGCGATCACGATGGCGATTGCACAACCCCGCGCGCGCGTGATCGCGTTCGAGCCTAATCCGGTCACCTACGGCTACCTGCGCCGGAACATCGCCGGGTTCGCCAATATCGAGGCGGTGCAAGCCGCAGCCTCGGACCGGGCGACCGTGCTGCACTTCCATCCGGCACTGTACGCGGCCGGGTCGCACGTGGTCGGCTCGGGGCACATTCGCGACGACATGCCGACGGTAGACGTGAAGGCGGTGTCGCTCGACGATTTCGTCGCCGAGCGTGGCCTGGAGCCAAGCTTCATCAAGCTCGATGTCGAAGGGCACGAGCCTGAAGCTCTGGCGGGTGCGGCGGCGGTCATCGAGCGGTTCAGGCCGTCGGTGTATATGGAGTTCAACTCCTGGACGCTCAACGCCTTTGCGGGACATAGCCCGGCGGCGTTCGTGCGGGCAATCTGGGACAGCTTCGACGTGGAGGCCTATCCCGAGCCGCTCATGTTCCTGCATGAAAATCTGACCGAGCGCGGCTGCGTTTCCAACATCGTCATGCGGTTGAAGGAAGCGGGCCGGATGCCGACGCTGGACATGATGTCGTTGCCACAATCGGCCCGGGATCGGCTTTCGCTCGTCGCCGCCTCGCTCGCTTAGGCTGTCCCTACGCTCCACCGGGCAGGTGCGATAGGATCTCGCGCACCGGACGCAGATGCCGCTGCAGCACGGCGGTAGCTGCGTCCGCATCGTGGCGGCCAATCGCCTCCACCAAAGCCACGTGCTCCCGCTGGATCAGGTTGTGCCGGCCCGGGTCGATGCCGACCGACGTCACCGCCACACGCTCCTGCCGCGAGCCTAACGCGGCATACAGTTCCATCACCACGGCATTACGTCCGGCGGCGACGATCGCGCGGTGGAATAGGCTGTTGAGGCGCGCGTGCTCCACCACCTGGTCCACCGGCAGGCGCTGCATCTGGTCGAGCAGCGCCACCATCTCGGCGGGCGGGGCGAGCCGGGCGCTGCAGATGGCGCGCAGGGCGTGGGATTCGATCATCAGTCGGGCGTCGTACACCTCCAGCAATTCCTGCACCGTGACCGTGCGCACCATGGCGCCGCGGCGGGGCAATAGGTCGATCAGCCGCTCGCTGTGCAGTTGCTGAAAGGCCTCGCGCACCGGGGTGCGGGAGACGCCGACGGCGAGCGAGATCGCCTCCTCCTCAAGGAACGTTCCGCCCGGGAGCCGTCCGTGCAGGATGCCATCGCGGACGTAGCTGTAGACCCGG
Organism: uncultured Acetobacteraceae bacterium; assembly: GCA_964242215.1. Taxonomy (GTDB): domain Bacteria; phylum Pseudomonadota; class Alphaproteobacteria; order Acetobacterales; family Acetobacteraceae; genus LMUY01. Next base: position 11,580 of record CAXTCJ010000059.1, read on the forward strand.
CCTCGCGCCGGCGACCAGCGCACCGCCGCCTCGTTGGATGCCGACACGATCCGACCGTTTCCGTTGTTGCGCTGACTTGTGTGGTCACCCATCGAGCGAGGTCAAGCGGCGAATATTTGTTGCATGCGTCGTGTATACATGCTCCTGTGAACAGGGCTGGTATGGGATTGCGGCATGGCTTGGCGTGTTGGCGTGGATTCGGGTGGAACGTTCACCGACATCTGCCTGTTCGAGGATGTCAGTGGCCGGGTCGAGGTGTGGAAGGTATCCTCCACGCCCGACGACCCGTCGCGCGGCATTGCCGAGGGCGTGGAGCAGGGCGTCGGCCGCATCGGCGCCGGGGCGGCCGACATCGCCTATTTCGGCCACGGTACGACGGTCGGCACCAATGCGCTGATCCAGCATCGCGGCGTGAAAACCGGGCTGATTACCACCGCCGGTTTTCGCGACCTGCTGGAGATCGGCCGCCAAAAACGCCCCGACCTATACGACCTGCAGGCGGAGAAGGCGCCCGTGCTGGTGGCCCGCGACCTGCGGCTGGAGGTGCCCGAGCGCGTACGCTACGACGGCACGATCGAAACGGCGCTGGACGAGCAGGCGGTGCGCGAGGCCGTGCGCGCCTTGAAAGCCGCCGGGGTGGAAGCCGTCGCGATCTGCTTCCTATACGGCTTCGTCCGCCCCGAGCATGAAGACACCGCGCGCCGCATCCTCGGCGAAGAATTCCCCGAAGCGTTCGCCTGCACCAGCCACGAGGTCGCCCCCGAGTTCCGCGAATACGAGCGGATGAGCACGGCCGTGGTGAACGCCTATCTCGGCCCGGTGATGGGCCGCTACATCAGCCGCCTTGCCGAGCGCCTGACCGCCCTCGGGCTGACCGCGGCGCCCCACCTGACGCAGTCCAACGGCGGTGTGATCGGCTTCGAGCAGGCCGCGCGCTTGCCGGTGCGAACGGTGCTCTCCGGCCCCAGCACCGGCGTAGTGGCGGCGCAGGAAGTGGGGCGTATGATCGGCCTGCCGGACCTGATCACCTTCGACATGGGCGGCACCAGCACGGATGTGGCGTTGCTGCAGGGCGGTGCCTGCCGGCTGACCAACGAGGCGATCGTTCACGGCTACCCGATCAAGGCGCCGATGCTGGACATCCACACGGTTGGCGCCGGCGGCGGCTCGATCGCCTATGTCGACAGCGGCGGATTGCTGAAGGTGGGGCCACGCTCGTGCGGCGCCTTTCCCGGCCCGGTGTGCTACGACAAGGGCAACACCGAGGCCGCGGTAACGGATGCAAACGTGGTGCTGCAGACGCTGAACCCAACGCATTTGCTGGGCGGCCGCATGCCCGTGCGGCAGGATTTGGCGCGGGCCGCGATCGCGCGGTTAGCGGACCAGCTTGGCATGGGCGTGATGGAAACGGCGCAGGGCATCATCTCGGTCGTCACCGCCAACATGGCGCGCGCCATCCGCGTGGTGAGCGTGCAGCGCGGCCACGACCCGCGGGACTACACGCTGGCCGCGTTCGGCGGCGCCGGGCCACTGCATGCGGCGCGGCTCGCGAGGGAACTCGACATCAGCCGCATCCTGGTGCCGCGTAACCCCGGCATCCTGTGCGCGATGGGCCTGCTGCTGACGGATTTGCGCGCCGATTTCGCCACCACGCGGCTGATGACCCTGGGCCGCGCCATCATGCCGGCGATGGAAGACGCATTTCGCACATTGCGGGCGGAGGCGGATGCCTGGTTCGAGGGCGAGGGGATCGCCGCCGGGTCGCAAAAGATTACGCGCACCGTGGACATGCGCTACGCCGGGCAGAACTACGAACTGCCGATCAGCCTGCCAGACGGTCCGGTGACGCCGGCGAGCCTCGACCACTTGGCCGAAGGGTTCGCCGAAGCGCACCGCCGCATGTACGGGTTTGTCGCCGAGGGCGAGGCGGTGCAATTGGTCACCTTCCGCATCGAGGCGGCCGGGTTGGTCCGCAAAGCGCGGTTCCAGCCGCAGACCGAGGCCGGGCCGGACGCCTCCGCCGCGATCACCGGGCGGCGCGATATGTGGCTGCCGGAGGCGGGCGGCTTCGTTTCGTGTCCGGTTTATGACCGCGAGCGCCTGCAGGCCGGCAACCGCATTACCGGGCCGGCGATCGTCGAGCAGATGGACACCACCACCATCGTGCTGCCCGGCATGGTGGCGGTGGTGGAACCGTACATGAACCTGATCCTGGAGGCCGGCGCATGACGTCCATCGATCCGATCACCGTCGAGGTCATAGGCAGCGCCTTATCCTCCATCACCGAGGAGATGGGCGAGGCATTGGTGCGCGCCAGCTACTCCACCAACATCAAGGAGCGGCGGGACTGCTCCACCGCCCTGTTCAACACCGCCGGCGACACGCTGTGCCAGGCCGAGCACATTCCCATGCATCTGGGCAGTTTCATCGGGATCATCCCGCACATCATGAAGCGCCATCCCGTGGCGGAGATGCGGCCCGGCGACGTGTTCGTGGGCAACGACGCGTACGAGGGCGGCGGCACGCACTTGCCGGACATCGTGCTGGCGGAACCGATCTTCGTCGACGGCACCATGGTGGCGTGGGCCGTGAACACTGCCCACCACTCCGATTTTGCCGATCGCGGCCACGCGCATATCTACCAGGAGGGGCTGCGCATCCCGCCGATCCGCCTGTATCGCGCCGGCGTGCTGCAGTCTGACGTGCAGGAGCTGATCCTGCTGAACTGCCAGGTGCCGCGCGAGCGCCTGTCCGACCTACGGGCACAGATGGCTGCCAACCGGCTGGGCGTCGAGCGGCTCACCGCCCTGTGCGCGAAATACGGCCGCGACGTGGTGATGCAAGCCGGTGACGCGCTGCTGGACTACGCGGAACGAAAGATGCGCGCCGGCATCGCCGCTATCCCGGATGGCACCTATCACTTCGCCGATGTCTACGACGACATGGAGATCGCAGGCGAACTGCCGATGTCGTGCGAGATCCGCATCGCCGGCGACGAAATGCACCTGTCGTTCGAGGCGCCGGACCAGGTGCGCGCCGGATTGAACATGGTGTACACCGCGCTGCTCTCCACCGTGTACTATGCGGTGAAGACGGTGGTGGACCCGACGGTGCTGCCCAATGCCGGATTGGCTCGCCCGATCCACGTCACCGCGCGCGAAGGCTCCATCGTCAACTGCGTGCACCCGGCCGCGGTGAACGGCCGCATCGGCGCGTGCCAGCGCGTGGTGGACCTGATCCACGGCGCCCTGGCCCAAGTGGTACCGGAGCGGGTGTCTGCCGCCTCCAACGGTTCCGTCGCGGTGGCGAGTTTTATCGGGAACCGGAAGTCGGACGGTTCGACCTGGATCTATCTCGAGACGATCGGCGGCGGGTTCGGCGGCCGATTGGGGCGCGACGGGCTGGACGGCGTGCACGTGCACATGACCAACACCAGCAATCTGCCGGTGGAGGCGCTGGAGATCGAATACCCGCTGACCGTGCTGCGCTACGAACTGGTGGACGGCTCCGGCGGCGCCGGGCAGCAACGCGGCGGCATGGGGCTGCGGCGCATCTACCGGGCGGAGGAACCGTCTCGTTTGCGCGTCGGCGGTTCTCGCGTGCAGTCCGCACCTTGGGGCCTCGCGGGCGGCCTGCCCGGCGGCAAGGCTTCGTTCGATTACGGCCCCGGCGTGGCGCCATTCGAGGGTGGGTCCGGCCAGTTGGCGGAAGGGCAGACGGTCACCGTCGTCACCCCCGGTGCTGGCGGCTACGGCCCGCCATCGGCCCGCTCCGTGGAAGCCGTGCGCCGCGATATTGCCGAAGGCGTGATCTCGGCCGAGGATGCACGCGTAATGTACCCGCAACTCGGTTGAGGGGGGACTGATGTCGCAACAAACACCGTCATGCCAGGGCTTGACCCTGGTATCCACGGGTTTGCGCACACACCGGCTCCGGCGTGTTGCATCCGTCGGTGCCAAGCGCGCGTCTGACGTCATCAGCCCAATCGCGTGGATACCAGGGTCAAGCCCTGGCATGACGGTAGACTTGCGCCAACTTAGCCGGGCCGCGATTGTTGCGAAGCCGCGGATACCAGGCTCAATGCCTGGCATGACGATTGAAGGAGGCTCCTAAGATGGCCGTCACTCGCCGTACCCTGCTAGCCGCCGGCGCCGGGTTGCCGTTCCTGCGTGGCCCCGCCTTCGCCGCCGGGTCGTCGCGTGTGCTGCGGTTCGGCTTGTCGTCTTACCCGCCGTCGTTCCAGCCTTGGGTGCAGGCGGGCACGGCCGCTGGCACGATCACGCTGCTGACCCATCGCGGCCTGATGTCCTATGACGCTGCCGGCAATTTGCGCGGCGAACTGGCCGAAACCTGGGAACGCGACGGCGATGCCGGCTGGGTGTTCCACCTCCGCCAGGCCACATTCCACAACGGCGCCCCCGTGACGTCCGACGACGTGAAGTGGACGCTGGAACAGATCGCCGCCGAGAAATCCATCGCCTACATGCGCGGCCAATTCGCCGGGGTCGACCGCATCGAGACGCCGGACCCGCGCACCGTGCGCATCATCATGAAGCAGCCGACGGCGACGGTGCCGATTTGGCTCGCGGCCTACGAGATGCCGATCGTGGCAAAGGGCTCGTTGGACCGCACCGGCACTGCCATCGGCTGCGGTCCGTTCGTCATCGACAGCCTGGATCGTGGCGTGTCGATCCAACTCAAGCCCTATGACAAGTTCTATCGCCCGGGTCTGCCCAAGCTGCCCGGTGTCAACGTCATCGTCTATGCCGACGAGACGGCGCGGGTCGCAGCGCTGCAATCCGGCGACGTGGACGTGATCGAATACGTGCCCTGGCAATCCATGGCGGGCATTGAGGCCAATCCTAAGCTGAAGCTCGAGAACACCGACGGACCGGTGATGTACGTCACCTTCAACGGTGCCCACGGCCCGTTCACCGACCCGCGCGTGCGGCTTGCAGTCTCGCACGCGATCAAGCGGGACGAGATCGTCAAGACGGTGTTCTTCGGCCGCGGCAGCAATCTGGAGGGGCTGCCGATCGTACCGTCCAGCCCGTTCTACGACGAGACGCTGGCGCATAGCTGGAACTATGATCCCGACAAAGCGAAGCAGCTGCTATCGGCCGCCGGCAAGGCGAGTGGCTTCTCGTGCACGCTGCTCTCCACCGCGCAGTACGGCATGCACAAGGACACCGCCGTGCTGATGCAGCAGCACCTGGCAGCGGTTGGCATCCAGGTGGAATTGGCGCTGCCCGACTGGCCGACCCGGGTGGCCCTGGGCAACCGCGGCCAGTACGAGTTCGCCGTGTCCGGTACAACGACGGACGGCAACGACCCGGACGGCATGGCGCCACTACTGGACTCCTCGCTCGGCGCCAGCGCGTCCCGCAGTTACGATCTGCCGCTGCCGGAAATGACCAAGCTGTTCGCCGCCGGCCGGTCCGAGTTCGACCCCGCCAAGCGTCGCGACATCTACCTCGACATCCAGAAGATCGCGGTCGAGCAGGTGCCGGCAATCTTCCTGGCATGGCGTTCGCAAGGCTATGCCATGGGCCGGGACGTGCAGGGTTTCACCAACATGCCCGGCGCCCTGACCTTCTTTTCCGGCGCGACATTGGAAGAGACGAGTTTCACCTGAGGAGGCGGCATGGCATGGGTGGCGAAGCGGGTTGGCGTGGCGCTCGTGCTGATCTGGGTGGTCGCCACCGTTGTGTTCCTCGCCATCCACCTCGTGCCGGGTGACCCGGCGGAGCTGCTGCTCTCCCAAGGCGGCTCCGCCCCCGACCCGGCGGCCGTCGAGCAATTGCGCGAGCAGTTGGGGCTCGACCAGCCGCTTCTGACGCAATACGCCGCGAGCCTCACCGGGGCCTTGCACGGCGACCTCGGCGAGAGCCTGCAGGATGGCAGTCCGGTTGGCCCGGATGTGCTTCGCCGGCTGCCGCGCACCTTGGAGCTGATTGGCGCGGCGGCGGTACTCGCCTTGGTGGCGGGCTTGCCGCTGGGCCTGTGGGCGGCGCTGCGCCGGGGTGGAGTGTTGGACCGCGCGCTGTCGTTCGTGGCGGCACTCGGGCTGGCGCTGCCGGTGTTCGTACTGGGCACGCTGATGGTGCTGCTGTTCGCGCAGACGCTGCATTGGGTGTCGGCCGGCGGCTACGTGCCGCTGATGCAGGCGCCGGGCCGCCACTTCGCGCTGCTCGCCATGCCCGCCCTCACCATTGCCGCCGGGCTGTTCGCCACGGTGTTCCGCATGACCCGCGCCTCGGTGCTGGACGTGTTCTGGCGCGACCACGTCCGCACCGCCCGCGCGAAAGGCTTGTCCTCAGCCCGCGTGCTGACCCGGCACGTGTTGCGCAATGCGCTGATGCCGGTGGTGACGGTGGTGTCGCTCAATCTCGGCGGCCTGCTGGGCGGCACGGTGCTGGTGGAATACGTGTTCAACTACCCGGGCCTGTCGGGCCTGCTGGTGGACGCGGTGAACGCCCGCGACTACCCGGAAGTGCAGGGCGTGGTGCTGGTGATCTCCGTCCTGTTCGTGACGCTGAACCTGCTGACGGATCTGCTGTACGCCGTGCTGGACCCCAAGGTGCGGCACGGCTGATGCGGCGCACCGTGCTCTCGTGGCCGTTCCTACTGCTGACAGCGATCGTCGCGCTGGCCGTGCTGGCCCCGGTGCTGCCCTTGCAGCAGCCGCTGACCATGGACGTGGCGCACCGCCTATCGCCGCCCTCGGCCGGGCATTGGCTCGGGCAAGACGAATATGGCCGCGACGTGTTGACCCGGCTGATCTGGGGCGCCCGTGTGTCGCTGGCCGTGGCAGGCGCGTCCACCGCGCTGGCCTGCGTGGTGGGCACGGCGTTGGGGCTCGCCGGCGGCTTCATGGGCCGGCTGGCGGAGCTGCTGGCCGTGCGCAGCGTCGACGTGGTGCTGTGCTTCCCGCCGCTGCTGCTGGCGCTGCTGGTGGTAACGCTGCTCGGTCCGGGTGCCTCGACGCTGATCCCCGTGCTCGCTCTGGTCTACCTGCCGGGGTTCGTGCGGGTGACTTATGGCGGCGTGCTCGCCGTGCGCGGGCAGGAGTTCGTGGAGGCGCAACGCGTGCTCGGCGCCGGGTCGTTGCGCATCCTGTCGCGGACGGTGCTGCCCAACATCGCCGGACCGATCCTGGTGCAGATCAGCCTGGTCGGCTCGGCTGCTGTTCTGCTGGAAAGCGGCCTGTCGTTTCTCGGGCTCGGCGTCGTACCGCCCGCTGCCTCGTGGGGGCTGATGATCAGTGCCGCGCGCACCACGATGGCGCAGGCCCCGCTGCTGCTGGTCTGGCCGTGCCTGGCTTTGTCGCTGACGGTGCTGACGCTGAACGCCGTGTGCGACCGGCTACGCGACGCCACCGACCCGGTCCGCCGGCCGCAAGGCCGCCGCCGTCTGCTGGATCGGCTCGCCCCCGGCATGCTGCCTGCCACCGGCCCGGTGCTGGAGGTACGCGGCCTGACCGTTGCCATCGACACGCCCGCCGGCACCATCCACCCGGTGCGCGACGTGTCGTTGCAGGCGCGGCCCGGCGAGACGCTGGCGATCCTGGGCGAGAGCGGTTCCGGCAAGTCGATCCTGGGGCTGGCGGTGATGGGCCTGCTGCCCTCGGCCGCACGGGTCGAATCGGGCGCCATTTGGGTCGACGGCACCGAGATCGTGCGTGCCCCCGAAGTCGTGCTGCGGCGGCTACGGGGCGGTTCGATGGCGATGGTGTTCCAGGATCCGCTGAGCAGCTTGAACCCCGTGCACCGGGTCGGCACGCAGATCGCGGAGGCGCTCGGGGCGCACGGCCCATCCGCTGGCAAGGGGCGGGTGTCGGAATTACTGCGCCACGTCGGTATCCCCGATCCGCAGCGCCGGGCCCGCTCGTTTCCCCACGAATTATCCGGTGGCATGCGGCAGCGCGTGATGATCGCCGTCGCTGTCGCCAACAGCCCGCGCCTATTGATTGCCGACGAACCTACCACCGCGCTCGACGTCACCATCCAGGCCCAGGTGCTGGACCTGCTGGCGGCGCTGAAGCGGGAGGGCGGCATGGGCATGGTGTTCATCAGCCACAGCCTGCCCGTCGTGGCGGAGATCGCCGACAGCGTCGTCGTGATGTACGCTGGCGAGATTCTGGAGCAGGGGCCGGCCGCCGCCGTGTTCGGTCGGCCGCTGCACCCCTATACCGCCGCCCTGCTGCAGAGTGCGCCCTCCGAGGCCGGTGGCCTGCCGACGGGCATCGGCGGCGTGGTGCCGCCGCCGCTCGCTTTGCCACCGGGCTGCGTGTTCGCCCCGCGCTGCGCCCATCGCCGCCCGGAATGCGAGGCGGCGCACCCGGCCCTGATCCCCGCGCAACCAGGCCGTCACACCCGCTGCATCCGCTGGCAGGTGTTGGATGCCGCCGAAACCAATGTCGGCGCCTTGGCATGACGGCCCTGGTCGCGGCGGAGGAGCTGAGCCGGCAATTTGGCGGCGGATTGTTCGGCCGCGGCCGCCCGGTGCAGGCCGTGTCGAACGTATCGCTCGCCGTCGGGCGTGGCGAGGCGGTGGGGCTGGTGGGGGAGAGCGGCTCGGGCAAGAGCACGGTCGGCCGGCTGATGCTCGGCTTGCTGAAACCCACCGCCGGGCGGGTGCTGCTGGACGGCACCGACATTTCCGGCGGTGTGCGGCCCGAGCAACGGCGTCGCATGCAGCTGGTGTTTCAGGACCCGTTCGCCTCGCTCGACGCGCGCCGCCGCGTCGGTGTGCAGGTGGCGGACGGCATGGCGATCCACCGCCTGGCGGACAAGGCCGGGCAGCGCGCCCGAGTGGAGGCGCTGCTGACCGAGGTGGGCCTGACCGCCGCCCATGCCGACCGCTTTCCGCACGAGTTCAGCGGCGGCCAGCGGCAGCGCATCGCGATCGCGCGCGCCTTGGCGCCGAACCCAGATTTCCTCGTGGCGGACGAGGCCGTCTCCGCGCTGGACGTGTCCGTGCAGGCGCAGATCCTGGCGCTATTCGCCGATCTACGCAGCCGGCTCGGCATCGGCCTGCTGTTCATCAGCCACGATCTGAAAGTGGTGCGCGCGCTGTGCGACCGCGTGGCCGTGATGTATCTCGGACGCATCATGGAGGAGGGGCCGGCGGACCGAGTGCTCGAACGCCCGTTGCACCCCTACACACGGGCGCTGCTTTCCGCCTCCCCGAGCCTCGACCCGGCGCGCCGGAAGGTGCGGATCCTATTGGGTGGCGATCCACCCAGCCCGTCGGCGCCGCCCTCCGGCTGCGTGTTCCGCACGCGCTGTCCGTTGGCGATCGACGCGTGTGCGACGACGGTGCCGCCGCTCGTTGCGGCCGAGCCGGGCCACAACGCCGCCTGCATCCGGTTGGACGAAGCACAACACTTAGGAGCAGCCTGATGCCGCATTTCGTCATGCCCGGGCTTGACCCGGGTATCCACGCGGTCGGGCTAATGACGTCACATGAGTGCTTGGCACCGTCGCGTACAACACGGCAGGGCCGGTGTCTGCGGAAACCGTGGATACCCGGGTCAAGCCCGGGCATGACGTGCAGAGGAATGTCCTATGTATGACGTGATCGTCGTTGGCGGCGGCTCGGCTGGTGCCCCGCTGGCGGCCCGCCTATCGGAGGACCCAGCGTGCCGCGTGCTGCTGCTGGAGGCCGGGCGCGACTGGCGCAGTGCCGATGCGCCGCACGCCTTGCGTAGCCCCAACATCATTCCCTTCATGAACGACCCGGCGCACCAGGCCGCGTGGCAGTGGCCCGGGCTTATGACCCGGCGCACCGCCGTGCAGGCGCCGCGTTTCTACTGGCGCGGCAAGACGATGGGCGGCAGTTCCGTGGTCAACGCTCAGATCGCCATTCGAGGCGTGCCGGCCGCGTTCGATGCCTGGGCCGAGGCCGGCTGCGAAGGCTGGTCCGCTGCCGACGTGCTGCCGCTGTACGACAAGATCGAGGACGATGCCGAAACCGGCAAGGCGCCGGGCATGCGCCGTGGCGGGCCGTTGCCGGTGTTCCGCATGCCCGAGGCGCGATGGGGCGCGGTGGACCTTGCGTTGCGCGATGCGGCCCTCGCGGTGGGTTATCCGGCGATGGCCGACCTGAACGCGCCACTCGGCGAAGGCGTCGCCTGCAACCCGATCAACCTGCGGGATGGCGTGCGCGTCACCACCAATGACGGCTATCTCGAGCCGGCACGCGGCCGCCCCAACCTCGAGATCCGCGGCGAGGCGTTGGTCGAGCGCGTGGTGTTCGAAGGCAAGCGGGCGACCGGCGTGCTGGTGCGCTTCAGCGAGGGCCCCACGACCCAGCTGCGGGCCCGAACCGTGGTATTGTGCGCCGGGGCGATCCACAGCCCGTGCATCCTGATGCGCTCTGGCATCGGACGGGCGGCGGAGCTGGCGGAGCTCGGCATCCCCGTGCTGCAGGACAACTCGTATGTGGGCCGCGAGCTGATGGATCACCCGATCCTGCGCGCCACATTGGCACTGAAGCCGCAGTTCCAGGCGCAGGACGCGGATGCGAGGCACACCAATTGCTGCGTCACGTACAGCAGTAAGCTGGCCGGTGGCGGCGTGCGGGACATGATCCTGATCGCCTACAACCACCGCGGTCTGCCGGTGCCGGGTCAGACCCGCCCGGGGCCGGAGGGGGCCGTGGGGGCGGCGCTCTACGATGCGTTCTCGCGCGGGCAGTTGCACCTCACCTCCGCCGATCCGCACGCGAACCCGGTGGTGGAGGAGAACATGCTGGCTGACGAGCGTGACCGGGTGCGGATGCGTGACGCTGTGCGCCGCCTGGCCGAACTCGCGGCGCAACCCGCGTTGCAGGCCATCTGCGACGGCATCCGCCTTGGCGACACGGCGTTGACCCCGGCCGAAACCGTGGCCCTGCCGCCGAATGAACTGGACGCCATCATGCTGGCCGAGGCCGCCGACATCCAGCACGCCGCCGGCACCTGCCGCATGACGGCGTACGAGGACCCACGCGGCGTGGTGGACCCGGATCTGTGCGTGCGTGGCGTGCAGGGGCTGCGGATCGCAGACGCCTCCATCATGCCGTCGGACTGCCGCGCCAATTTGCACTTCACCTGCGTGATGATCGGCGAGAATCTAGCTCGCCGGATGCGCAGCTAGTACCGTCATGCCAGGGCTTGACCCTGGTATCCACGTGGTTGGGCTCATGACGTCGCGCGAGTGCTTGGCACCGTGTTACGCGACACGGCGACGCCGGTGCTGCGGACCCGTAGATACCAGCATCAAGCTATGGCATGACGTGTCACACGGTCAGCACGATCTTGCCGAAATGCGCGTTGCCCTTCATGTGGGCCTGCGCTTCGACGGCCTGTTCCAGCGGGAACACCCGGTCGATCGGCAGCCGCAGTCGGCCGGCCTCGACTGCGTCCCATAGATCCGCCCGCATCAGCCGGTTGATCTCGCGCACCTCCTCCACGCTGCGGGTGCGGAAGGTCACGCCCACGTAGCTGATGCGCCGCGCCGCGTGCAGGTCGAAGTCGAACTCGCCCGTGGCACCCCCGAGACGGCCGACATTGACGATGCGGCCCAGGATGCGCGTCGCTCGCAAATTGGCGTTCGCGACAGGGGCGGAGATCTGGTCCACGATCAGGTCGACTCCCTTATCGCCGGTCCCCTTCAACACCGCATCCGGCCAGGCCGGGTCGGAACTGTCCACGGCCATATCCGCGCCAAATTCGGTTAGTTTGGCGCGGCGCTCGGCATTGGTGGAGGTGCCGATGACCAGCCCGGCCCCCATCTCCTTCGCGATCTGCAGGCCCATCAGTCCCACGCCGGAACTGGCGCCCTGGATCAGCACCGCCTGGCCGCGCTGCATCTGGCCGATCGTCACCACCGCGTTGTGCATGGTCTGCAGCGCGATCGGCAGGGTCGCGGCTTGCTCCCAGCCCATGTTGTTGCCGGGCAGGGGGCTGACGCGGCCATAATCCGTCAGCGCATACTCCGCGTAGCCGCCATTGCCGGAGCACATGACGCGGTCGCCCTCGTGCACGCCAGACACTCCCTCGCCGATCGCGGCCACTTCGCCTGCCCATTCCAGCCCGATCGTGGCCCCCTTGCCGCCGAGCGCGCCGTGCGCGTGGCCGGCCGCCATCGCCAGCTCCGCCCGGTTCAGCCCGGCGGCGCGCACCCGCACCAGCACCTGGCCCGGCCCGGGTTGCGGCGTGGGAATGTCCCGCAGCTCGAGCCCGTTGTCGCCCACCACCATTGCTCGCATCGTCCCGCTCCCTTTGCGTTCGGCGGGACGATCAGGGCAGGGGGCGGGCGTGTCAAACCAACAGGTCACCACGGCAGCCGCCGGGACTGACGGCGGGCGACCTTTGCGCTAGCGTGGGCCAAACGACAGGGAAGGATGGCAGCGATGGACACTACTGTGGCAACCGCGCCGGAAGACGTCGGCCTATCTTCCACGCAACTCGGCCGCGTGAAGGACTGGTCCCAGCGCCTTGTGGACGGTGGCAAGCTCGCGGGCGTGACCACGATGGTGGCGCGGCGGGGCCGGGTGGCGCATTTGCACAGCTGCGGCCTGGCGAACCGCGAGACGGGGCAGGCGATGGCGCCCGACACCATCGTGCGCATCTATTCCATGACCAAGCCGCTCACCAGCGTGGCCATTATGATGCTGTACGAGCAGGGCCGCTTCCAGCTGGACGACCCGGTCAGCCAATTCCTGCCCTGCTTCACCACGATGCGCGTGGCGGCCGGCGGCCAGCGCGGCAAGATCGACACCGTGCCGGCCCACCGCCCGATCACCATCCGCGACCTGCTGACCCACACCTCGGGGCTCACCTACGGGTTCATGCAATCGACCCAGGTGGACGCGCTGTACCGCGACGAGGGGATCGACTTCCAGGCCAGCGAATGCACCCTGGGCGAAATGGTGGAGCGCGTGGCGGCCCTGCCGTTGTTGGCGCAACCTGGCGCGGAGTGGAATTACAGCGTCGCCACCGACGTGCTCGGCCACTTGGTCGCCGTTGTCTCGGGCGAGCCGTTCGGTGAGTTCCTGCTGAACCGCGTGATCAAACCGCTTGGCATGGTGGACACCGATTTCCACGTACCGGCGCAGAAGCACGGCCGATTCGCCGCCAACTACGCCAAGTCGAGCACCGGCGGCCTGACACTGATCGATGACCCGGCAACCAGCCCTTATCTCACCCCGCGCGGCATCTGTTCCGGCGGCGGTGGCCTGGTGTCCACCGTCGGCGACTATATGCGGTTCTGCCGCTTCGTGCTGAACCGCGGCGAGCTGGACGGCGTCCGCCTGCTCGGCCGCAAGACGGTGGAGCTGATGACGAGCAACCATCTGCGCGGCGACATGGCCGCGATGGGCATGCCGCGCTTCAGTGAGAGCTCGTATGAGGGCGTTGGCTTCGGCCTCGGTTTCTCCGTCATGCTCGACCCGGCGCGCGCGCAGATCGTCGGCACGCCGGGTGAGGTCGCCTGGGGCGGCGCCGCCAGCACGGCGTTCTGGGTCGACCCTGTGGAGGACCTCGCGGTGGTGATGCTGACGCAACTCATGCCGTCTTCCGCCTACCCGATCCGCCGCGAGCTGCGGGTGCTGACGTACGCCGCCGTGGTAGATTGAGCCCGCCCCTAAGATCCTCCCCCGTTCTTAACGGGGGAGGGGGACCGTGCGACGCATGGTGGAGGGGGCGTGGGCACCAGCCGTGCACGAGCGCTCCCTCCGTCGGCTTCACCGCCACCTCTCCCGCTAAGAACGGGGGAGGATCGTTGGGCGTGCGATGAGAACACTGCGGATCGGCTCGGGCGCTGGCTATTCGGGGGATCGTATCGAGCCCGCGCTGGAACTGGCCGAGCACGGCGCGCTCGACTACCTGGTGTTCGAATGCCTGGCCGAGCGCACGATCGCCCTGGCGCAACAGGCCAAGCAGCGCGATCCCACCGCCGGCTACGATGCGTTGCTGGCCGAGCGGATGCAGGCTGTACTGCGTCCCTGCATCGCGCGGAAGACTCGCATCATCACCAACATGGGCGCCGCCAACCCGCTCGCCGCCGCCCGCGAAACCGCGCGCATCGCCCGAGAATTGGGCCTGACGGGGCTCCGCATCGCCGCCATCACCGGCGACGACGTGACCGAGATGCTGCGCACCGCCGACCTGGCGTTGGTGGAGCGCGAGGGCCGCGTCGCCGACATCGTGGGCACGATGATCTCCGCCAACGCCTATCTCGGCGCCGCGCCGATCGTGGCGGCGCTGCAGCAGGGCGCCGACGTGGTGATCACCGGCCGCGTGGGTGACCCGGCGATGTTCATGGCCCCGCTGATCCACGAATTCGGCTGGGCCATGGACGACTGGCAACGCCTCGGCCGCGGCACCTTGGTGGGCCATCTGCTGGAATGCGCGGGGCAGATCACCGGCGGCTATTTCGCCGACCCCGGATACAAGGATGTCCCCGGCCTTGCCCGCCTCGGCTTTCCGCTGGCGGAGGTGGCCGAGACGGGCGACGCGGTCATCACCAAAGTCGCCGGGTCGGGCGGGATGGTCAGCGTCGCTACCTGCAAGGAGCAGATCCTGTATGAGGTGCACGACCCGGCCCGCTACATTCAGCCGGACGTGGTGGCCGACTTCACCGGCGTCGTCCTGCAGCAGGACGGCCCCGACCGGGTCGCCATCTCCGGCGGCACCGGGACGGAGCGGACGCCGACGTTGAAGGTGTCGATCGGCTACCACGACAGCTTCATCGGCGAGGGCCAGATGTCCTATGCCGGCCCCGGCGCAGTGGCGCGGGCCCGCTTGGCCCTGGACATCGTGAGGGAGCGATTGACCCTCACCGGGGTGGCGGCGAGCGAAGTGCGGTTCGAACTGATCGGCGCCGACTCCGTCCGCCGCGGCCCGACCTTGCCGGTGAACGCCGAGCCCGAGGAGGTGCGTATCCGGGTCGCCGGCCGCACCAACTCCATGCGCGAGGCCATGCGGATCGGCAACGAGGTGGAGACGCTCTACACCAACGGCCCCGCCGGTGGCGGTGGCGCGTGGAAAGCGGCCCGCGAGATCCTGGCCGTGGCGTCCACGTTGATCCCGCGCGATTGGGCGACGCCGCAGATTACCATCGAGGTCGCCTGATGAAGCTGCGTGAGTTGGCCCATGCCCGCACCGGCGACAAGGGCGACGTGTCCAATATCTCGGTGATCGCCTATCGCCCCGCCGACTATGCCTGGCTGCGCGACCACGTTACTGCCGAACGCGTGCGCGCGCACTTCGCCGCGTTCGTGCGCGGTGAGGTGCGGCGTTACGAAGTCCCGGGGCTCTGCGCACTGAACTTCGTGGTGGAGGGCGCGCTGGGTGGCGGGGTTACTCGGTCCTTGACCCTGGACCAGCACGGCAAGTCGCTGTCCTCGTCCTTGCTGGACATGGACCTGCCGGATAAGGAGCAACCTAATCCTCTCCCCTGAAGCAGGGAGAGGATGAAGATGGAGTGGCGCTACTTGCGGTCGCTGAACAGCACGCCTCCCTTTGCCTTGGAATCCAGTGCTG
>CAXTCJ010000059.1:27211-29220 GCA_964242215.1 uncultured Acetobacteraceae bacterium
CGCTACTTGCGGTCGCTGAACAGCACGCCTCCCTTTGCCTTGGAATCCAGTGCTGATTCCACGATCTGAACGGTGACGGAGTCCGCGGGGACACCGAAGTTGCGCACCATCGCCTCCGTCAGATCCTTCGCCAAACCACGCTTCTGTTCCGTCGTCCGTCCGACCGCCGCAAACACCATGATCTCGGGCACGCTCAACTCCTCCGCTTCGACGAAGCCCGAAGGCTAGACCGTCGGCGCGGATCTGAGAACCTCAAGCCAACATTCGTGCGGCGGCATAGCCGAGCATGGCAGCGGCCGTCATGCCGAGGCACTGGTCCCAGCCGTTCAGGCTCGGTCCGCCGGGTCGTTCCCGCCGCCGGGCCGAGATGAACACCCGGAGCAAGGCGGCGAACGAGCAATAGGTGCCGAACGAGGCCGCCGCCTCACCTTGGGACGCACGCCCGGTGAGCGCGGGGGCCGCGGCGATCGCTGCGAACCAGCACAGCTCGAGCGCGAACCGGGCGAGTGCGCGACGCGACACCGCGTCCAGCCCGCGTGTGCGGGGAACGACCCCGCTCATCGCACGGCCAGCCGAAGCCGCCCACCCAGGCGGCCATCCGCGTGCAGCGCGGGCTCGCAGCCGGGCACCGCGTGGTTCTCGCAGTGGATCGTCGAGAACGGCCACACGGTGCCGAGCGTGTTGTTCAACTCGGCCGTGACAGGGCGCACGATCATCGACAAGCCCGTCGCGACCATTGCGCCGATGGCGATGTTGGCCACCACGTCGATGCGGACGGGTACGACCCACATACCGTCACGCGCAGGCCAGCCGCCCGTATAGCGGCAGTTCGGCTAGCATCGCGATGCTGCTGCCGATGGTGATCGGGCGGCCGACGCTGAACCCGTCCAGCGCCAGCCGGCGGCGCGTGTGCTGCAGCAGCGCGCCCGGAGCGTTCGGAACGAGGCGTAGGACGAGGCTATTCAGCGGCCGGATCGCGCGGCGTGCCTGCGCGATCGCGACATCGGCGAAGTCGGTGCTGCCGATCCGGGGGATCAGCGCGGCGTCGACCGGGTCCGCCGCCACGCAGCGGCCGGCGCGCACTGTCGTGACGCTCGCCGCGCCGCGCTGGTGCAAGGCGAGCATCGGGCCGAGGCCGCCAGGTCCGATCACCAGCACATGGAGCCCGTCCACCGGGCCGAGCAGATCGAGCAGCTCGGACTCCGGATCGACGGGCGGCCGGTGGGACCAGGGAAGGACTGAACTCGTGGAGTGGGAAAGCATGGTGCGTTCCGTGACGTTGATATTCGCCTGACCCTGCCGCGGTCTGGCGTGGCACTGTGTTGCACCCGACCCGCGTAAAGGAACAATGCGGACCATGCTGAGCACCCTGCGTCACCTACGCCGCCGCCCCTCCTTGCTGATGGGGCTGGCCGTCGCGATCCCCGTGGCGGCGATCGCGGCCATGCGCCTGCCGATCGTGACGGCGCTGCTGGTTGGCTGGAACGCTGGCGTGATCGCCTATGCCGCGCGGTTCTTCGTGGTCATCCGGAACTCCACGCCCGAGCGGTTGAAGCGCGTCTCCGCGGAGCTGGACGAGGGCAGTTTCGGCGCCCTGCTGGCCACCGTCGGCGCGGCGCTCGCCTCGCTCGGTGCGATCGTGGCGGAACTCGCCCGCGTGCACGGCCACCCCGACGCCGGCTGGACCGGCGCGCTGGCGGGTACGACGGTGCTGCTGTCGTGGACGTTCATCCACATGATCTTCGCGACGCACTACGCCCACGAGTTCTGGCGCCGCGCCGGCGGCCTGGCATTTCCCGGCAACACGGTGCCGGACTACATGGAGTTCCTGTATTTCTCGTTCTGCATTGCCGTCGCGAGCCAGGTGAGCGACGTATCCACCCAGTCCGCCGGAATGCGCCAGATCGTGCTCCTGCACTCGCTGATCGCGTATCTTTTCAACACCGCCGTCATCGCGCTCGGCGTCAATATCGCGGCGTCGCTCGCCAGTTGACCTCGTCATGCCAGGG
>CAXTCJ010000060.1:0-28279 GCA_964242215.1 uncultured Acetobacteraceae bacterium
CACGACATCTACTCGATCGAGGATCTGGCGCAGCTCATCTACGACCTGAAGCAGATCAACCCGGACGCCTTCGTGTGCGTGAAGCTGGTGGCGCGCTCCGGCATCGGCACCATCGCGGCGGGTGTGGCGAAGGCGAAGGCGGACGCGATCCTGATCAGCGGCCACTCCGGCGGCACGGGCGCGGCGCCGCAGACCAGCGTGAAATACGCCGGCGCCCCGTGGGAGATGGGGCTGACCGAGGCGCACCAGGTGCTGATGCTGAACCGCCTGCGCCACCGGGTTCGCTTGCGCACCGATGGCGGCATCAAGACCGGACGCGACGTGGTGATCGCCGCCATGCTCGGCGCGGAGGAATTCGGCATCGGTACCGCGAGCCTGGTCGCCATGGGCTGCATCATGGTGCGCCAATGCCACTCCAACACCTGCCCGGTCGGCGTCTGCAGCCAGGACCCGGTGTTGCGCAAGAAATTCGAAGGCACGCCCGAGAAGGTGATCAACCTGTTCTCGTTCGTGGCTGAGGAGGTGCGCAACATCCTCGCCACCCTCGGCGTGAAGCGGCTGCGTGACGTGATCGGGCGCACCGAATACCTCCGCCAGGTGAGCCGCGGCGGCGAGTGGCTGGACGATTTGGACCTCAACCCGCTGCTGGTGCAGGCGGACCCGGGCGGACATGAGCGCTACTGCACGCTGGTGGGCCGCAACGAGGTGCCCGAGACGCTCGACGCGGAGATGATCGCCGACGCCGCGCCACTGTTCGACCGCGGCGAGAAGATGCAGTTGCAGTACAACATCCGCAACACTCATCGCGCGATCGGCACCAAGCTGTCCTCCCGCATCACGCGCCAGTTCGGCATGAGCACGCTGCAGCCGGGTCACGTCACGGTGCGGCTGCGGGGCTCGGCGGGCCAGTCATTGGGGGCGTTCGCGGTGCAGGGACTGAAGCTCGAGGTACTGGGGGACGCCAACGACTATGTCGGCAAGGGATTGTCCGGTGCCACGATCGCGGTGCGCCCGGCCCCATCCTCGGCGCTGATCAGCCAGAACAACACCATCATCGGCAACACGTGCCTGTATGGCGCGACGGCTGGGGCGCTGTATGCGGCGGGGCAGGCGGGCGAGCGCTTCGCCGTACGGAATTCCGGCGCTGTCACGGTGATCGAGGGCTGCGGCTCGAATTGCTGCGAGTACATGACCGGCGGCACGGTGGTGGTGCTGGGCGCGGTCGGCGATAATTTCGGCGCCGGGTTCACGGGCGGCATGGCGTTCGTGCTCGACCCCGAGGACATGTTCGGCAAGCGCGCGAATCCGGACACGATCGACTGGCAGCGTGTGGCGCATCCGCACTGGGAAGCTGTGCTGCGCGGCCTGGTCGAGACGCATGTGCGCGAGACGAGCAGCCGCTACGCCGCCGGGCTGCTGCACGATTGGCCGGGAACACTGGCGCGGTTCTGGCAGGTGGTGCCGAAAGGCTACGCCAAATACCTGCCGATGCCGCTGTCTGACGAACCCGAGCAGCAGCGGGCGTAACAGGAGGGGCCGCGCTCATCTGCGCGGCCCCGCTCGTCAAAGCCGTGAATCACGGTCTCGTGTTAGTGAACGCGCTCGTTACGTGAGCTGTGTTGGCGCGGCGCGATACGGGATGTCATAAGCGACGCAGCATGCGCCTGCTGTATCACCTCCCGCTCTCGCCCTATTCCCGCAAGGTCCGTCTGGCTCTCGCGGAGAAAAAGTTAGCCTTCGAGGTCCGTATCGAGCGGCCATGGGATCGGCGACCGGAATACCTCGAGCTCAATCCCTCCGGCTCGGTGCCGACGCTGGTGGAGGAGAACGGGCTGGCCGTGCCCGATTCCGGCGTCATCTGCGAGTATTTGGAGGAAGCGTATCCGGATACGCCGCTGCTCGGTCACACCTTGGCCGAGCGCGTGGAGGTCCGCCGCCTGGTCGCGTGGCTGGATGGGAAGTTCTCGCAGGAGGTCACGCGATATCTCTATGGCGAGAAGATCATCAAGCGGCTGTCGGGTAGCGGCCAACCGGACGCCTCGGCGTTGCGGGCCGGGTTCCTGAACCTAAAGACGCACTTGCAGTATATCGGCTGGCTGGCGGAGAGCCGGAAGTGGCTCGGCGGCAACATCATGACGCTCGCAGATCTGGCCGCCGCCGCGCATCTCTCGACGTTGGATTTTTGCGGCGATGTCGATTGGGCAGCGGTTCCGGCAGCGCATGACTGGTACGCCCGGATGAAGTCGCGCCCCTCGTTCCGCCCCATTCTGGCCGATCGAGTGCCCGGCGTCATGCCCCCGGCGCACTACGCGAACTTGGACTTCTAAAGCCAGCACCATCCAGGGATGGCGGGATGCCTATGCGACCTAAGCTACCGCCCGAGCATCCGGCGTACCGCGGCGCAAATCTCAGACGGCAGGTAGGGCTTGGCGACGTAGATCTCCTTCGCGTCGGGGCCGCGTTCTTCCATCGTGTCGGGCCGGCCGGTCATGAAGATCACCGGCAGATCGGGGTGCGTCTCGCGCACATGGCGAGCCAGCGCCTTGCCATCGAGCTGGCCGGGCAATTGGATGTCGGTCAGCAAGACGTCGATCGGGGGACCTTCCTCGAGCAGTTTGACCGCTTCGTCGGCCGTCTCGGCTTCCACGACGGTGTAGCCCTCGTCCGCCAGAACTTCCGACAGGGTGAGACGAATAAGGAATTCGTCCTCCACGATCAGAACGCGGCCGGATTTCGCCAAGGTGTGTTCGTCTGCAGCAGTCGGTGTTGACGACATGGTCATCGTTCAGACGCTCCGTATTTTGATCGTTTCGCACGATGTCGAGCGTTCGCAGGGCAGGCGTTACAGCTAGATCAATTCAACGTAGCAGAACCGCATTCGTTTCTACGCGGCAGAAGGCTCTACTACGTAAGTATGCACACCCGCGGCGAGCCCAGGGCGATTCGCATTTGGCTAATCCTCCCCCGTGCTTCACGGGGGAGGTGGCGGCGAAGCCGACGGAGGGGGCGCGGGCACGGTTCGTGCCTAAGCGCCCGCTCCACCATGCTCTGCATGGTTTGGATGTAGCACCGCAATTGCCCCATCGCGGGCCGGTGGGTCAGCCGAAGTTCAGCCGCAATCCCGGTGTCGGCCAGGTCATCTGCGCCAGCCGACCGGTTCCGGATAGCGTGATGGTGGCGGTGCGCATGTCAGCGCCGCCGAAGCAGATGTTGGTGGGATAGCGCTCCGGCATCGACACAGCCCGCACGATCTCTCCGCTGGGCGAAATCTCGGTGATCGCGCCGGTCATCAGCGTTGCCACGCACACATTGCCCTCCGCGGTGACCGCAAGGCTGTCGAAGCGCTGGAACCCGGGCAGCCCCGCCACCAGCCGGCCGCCATGCGGCGATGGCCAGGGCTGCTTGCGGACGCGGCCCGGTGCCTCAATGTCGAACGCCCAGAGCCGTGATGTCTCCGTCTCCGCCACGTACAGCACCTGGCCGTCGGGCGAGAGACCGCAGCCGTTCGGGGTCAGCACGGGATGGATCACTTCGACAATGTGCGAGCCGTCCGGGCGGGCGTAGTAGACACCGCCCAGATCGCGGTCGCGCGGGCGCGGCTTGCCGAGATCGGTGAAGTAGAAGCCGCCGTCGATGTCGAAGACGATGTCGTTGGGGCCCTTGAGCGGATGCCCGCCGCACGCCGTGTAAAGCACCGTCACAACACCGTTGGGGTCGATACGCTCGATGCGCCCGCCGCTGTAGTCGTCGGGCGTGCCGGTGGGGCGGAGATGACCGTCGGCCTCGACCCAGGCGAAGCCGCCGTTATTGCAGCAATACAGCGCGCCGTCCGGCCCGACCGCCAGCCCGTTCGGGCCGCCGCCGGGCGTGGCAAGCACGCTGGCCGTGCCGTCCGCCGCGATGCGAGTTATGGTCCCGCGCTCGATTTCGACCAGCACGACGGATCCGTCGGGATAGGCCACCGGCCCCTCGGGAAAGCGTAGGCTCGTCGCCATGATCGTCAGCCCGTCCGCCTGCTCCATCCTGCGCATCCTTCCCGCTCGGCTTGTTTTCAGCGATAGCTTCCGGTGAGGACAGCGCATAGGCGGGCCGATGTCGAGGATGGTTGCGATCGCCGCCGGGTTGGTGCTGGCGGCGGGGCGTGTGGCGGCACAGCAGCCGGACTTGCTGTTCCAGGCGGAGGCACAGACGCTGTCCGGCACCTGCACGGGTCAGCCGGTGCGGCTGGAGGGCAACCATAACATGGTCACGCTGACGGGCGCCTGCGGCTCGCTGCTCCTGAAGGGCGTCGGCAACACGGTGCGGATGGGCATCGTGGCTGGCGGATCGATCCATGTGGAAGGCAGCGGCAACCGGGTCGCGTATACGGTGAACGGGGCCCCCCCGGCCATCGTGGCGTTGGGGCCGGATAACGACGTGGCTCCCGGCGCGGCGCCGCACGCGCCGCCTCCCCCTCCGCCCACTCCTGCGCCTCCTGTGCCGTCAGCCGCCGCACCGCCAGTCCCGGCGCCGAAGGTTGCGGCGAACCCGGCACCGAAGCCGCTCGCCCCCCCGCCACCAGCGCCGCCCCCGACTGAGCCGACGCCGCCGCCACCCACCGGCCCGCTCGTCCTGACGGGCGACGATGCGCATCGCCTGGAGACCTGCACCGGGCGCGATGTGACGGTGACGGGAAACCGGAGTGCCTACGTGCTGCAGGGCGGCTGCAAGTCACTGACCGTGCAGGGCGATTTACTGACTGTGCAGGTGGACATCGCGCCTGGCGCCAAGATCACCGTTACCGGGCTGGGCAGCATCGTGTCGTGGGACGTCAAAGGCCGTGGGCACGGCCCGGCCTCGGTCGTGCGCGGACTCGGCAGCCGGGTACAGCCGGTGTTCCCCGAGACGCTAGCTCATGTCGCCGGGCCGCTAGTCGGTGGTGTGGCGCGGCGTGAGCAGGAACAGCAGCGACACGCCAATACCCACTAATCCGATCAGTCCAATCGGAAAAGAAAAGGTGGCGCAGGCCACGACCAGCCCGAACAAACCCGCCAGCTTGCTGCCGAACAGCAGCAGCACCAGCGATCCGATCCCAAGAGCCACGAGCAAGCCCATTGCCGCCTCCCGTTTCGCTTCCAGATTGAACCATTGCCGTTCTGCAACGCAAGCATCTCGCATCTGCGAAACGAAGCCGAGGCGGGCGGAACGACCCCGTGGAAACCGTGGCATGCGGTGAAGGAAGCGTGGTAGGAACCCCCTGGAAGTCGTGGATACATCATGAAGAAGCTGCTTCTTGCCCTGTTGCTCATCCCTCATCTGGCCTCGGCGCGGTCTCTCGCGTTCGTGATCAATTCTGCGGAAGCCTCTGTCAGTCTGATCGACATGGACACGCACGAGGAGATCAAGCGCATCCCCGTGCTGCGCGAACCGCACCACATGGCGCTGACGCCGGACGGATCGTCGCTCATGGTGGGGGATACGGCGGGCAACGCGGTGTTCTTCCTCGACCCGAAAACGGGGGATATGCAGCGCCGCGCGGTGATCAGCGACCCGTACCAGCTGCAGTTCAGCCCAGACGGCAAATGGCTGACCGTGGCCGGCCTGGCGCGCAACCAGATCGACATCTACGACGCCGCCACGCTGACCCTGGCGCACCGCATTCCGGCGTCCTCGATGCCGAGCCACATTAACTACTCGCCCGATAGCTCGGTGACCTATGTCAGCCTGCAGGGCACGGACGCGCTGATGGCGATCGACGTGAAATCCGGCGCGGTGCTGTGGAAGGCGCCGGTCGGCAAGACACCGGCGGGCGTGCTGTGGTTGGACGGCAAGCTGCTGGTGGGCATCATGGGGGCGGACTACGTGGCGGTGGTCAACCCGGCCAACGGGGCGGTGGAGCGCAAGGTGGTCACCGCCAAGGGCGCGCACAACCTGTTCATGTCCCCCGACTCTCGGACGCTGTACGTGTGCAACCGGGTCGACGGCAGCATCTCCCTGCTCGACCCCAAGACGTTGACCGTGCGTAGCCGGATCGCCCTGTCCGGCGGCCCGGACGACCTGGATTTCGCGCCCGACGGCAAGATCTGGGTGACCCGGCGCTGGGCCCACACCGTGGCCCTGCTGGACCCGGCCACCGGCCAATATACCACCATCGAGACGGGCCGCTCGCCGCACGGCATCTGGCTCAATTCCCACCCCAACCCGCCCGCCCCGACGAAGCTGAGCGCCCGGTAGAGATGGATCCGTTCGACACCGCGGCCGGCTGGCTGCAGGAACACTTCGTCATCCCCATGCTGTATCAGTTCGACCTGATGCAGTGGGAGGACGTCGGCTACGGCTGGGCCCTGTTCGCCGTCTATGGCGTGGCCCAGGTGGTGATCACCCTGGCCGTCTGCCTGCCGCTCGAGCGTTGGCGCCCGGTGGAGACTTGGCCTAACGCCAAGGCGGTCACGATCGACGTGTTCTACACCCTGGTCAACCGCATCGGCGTGCTGCCGCTGGTCACCTTCGTGCTGTTCTATCAGGTGCAGGTGTGGCTCAGCGGCTGGCTGACCGACCGCGGCATCGTGCCGCCGACACTGGAGATGCTCATCCCAGGGCTGATGGGCCACCAGATCCTGACCTTTGCGCTGTATGTGCTGATCCTGGATTGCGGCGAGTACTGGCGCCACCGGCTGAGCCACAGCTTCGGCTGGTGGTGGGCGCTGCACTCGTTGCACCATGCCCAGCGCCAGATGACGTTCTGGTCCGACGACCGCAACCACGTGGTGGACGAGGTGATCTCGTTCATCTGGTCGGCCGCGATCGCCCTGCTGATCGGCATTCCGCCGCTGCAATTCCCTTTGCTGATCCTGGTGCTGCGGTTCCTGGAGAGCCTGAGCCACGCCAATGCCCGCGTGTCGTTCGGCACGGTTGGCGACCGTCTGCTGATCTCGCCGCGCTTCCATCGCGCGCATCACGGCGTGCTGGCGGCCGGCCAGCAGAGCTGCAACTACGGCGCGATCCTGCCGATCTGGGACATGGCTTTTGGCACCGCCGATTTCGGCCGCGAGTTCGTCCGCACCGGCGATCCCTCGGGCGAGGAGGCCCTGGCCACCGGCACCTGGTGGGAACAGCAAAGTGCCGGCTGGCGCCGCATGGTCCGCATGCTGCGCCGCCGCCGGGTCGCTGCTACGCGCTAGTTCGTTGGACGGGCGGTGAGGCCGACCAGGCCGGTCTGCTCCCGGGCGGACGGCTAGTGTCATGCGACGCGCAGGCGACTTGTCCTAACTGAACGGTAACCGGGCTGCTGATCTTTCCAACTACTCGGTCCTAGAACTCGCTCCAGCCTTCTTCGGCTAGGTTCGGGACTGAGTTAGCGTCAATGACTGCGCTTCCACCGCGGCTCACGACTTTGAGCGCGGTGACTTTGGTCGCACGCGGCATGGGCTTGGCAGGCCGGTGAAGCGGCTTGACATTAGTTCCCGGCATCGGGCCCCCGGGTGCCGCGCCAATCTGAAAGCGCTCCGTTAGACGTACCAGCTCGACCGTCTCCTGGGTTAGCGAGTGGCTGGCGGCCGTGTTCTGCTCGACCATAGCCGCGTTCTGCTGCGTTACTTGGTCCATTTGGTTCACGGCAACGTTCACCTCGTGCAACCCGGCCGCCTGCTCCTTGGCAGAGGCGGCAATCTCGGTGACAGCCTTGTATGCCTCTGCCACGTGGCCAACGATCCGCTGCAACGAATCCCCCGTTTCGTTGACGAGCTTCACCCCGTGTCCGACCTGTTGAGACGAGGTGGCGATGAGCTGCTTGATCTCCTTGGCAGCCTGCGCGGAGCGCTGTGCCAACGCCCGCACCTCCGAGGCAACCACGGCGAAGCCCCGCCCAGCATCTCCGGCGCGCGCCGCCTCGACCCCGGCGTTGAGTGCCAGAAGGTTGGTTTGAAAGGCGATCTCATCCATTACGCCGATGATCTGGCCAACCTCCTGCGAAGATTTCGTGATCTCGTTCATCGCCACAACGGCCTCCTGCACGACGCCACTCGAATGTTCGGCGTCTGTTTTGGCCGTGGACACGACTGCTTGCACGTGGGTGGCGCCCTCGGCGGTCTTGCGCACAGTGGCGGTGATCTGGTCCAGCGCAGCGGCGGTCTGCTCCAGGCTAGCGGCTTGCTGCTCAGTTCGCCGGGAGAGGTCATCGGCGGCTTGGCTGATCTCCCCTGTGCCGTTCGTCATGCCTTGGATTGCACCCGCGATCGTCGTTATGGTTTCCCGCAGGCTAGCGGCGGTCACATTGAAGTCGTCCTTAAGCTGCCGGGTCTTGGGCGCGACGTCTTCGGTGATCTGGTAGGTGAGGTTGCCCATGGCCAGGGCTTCGAGCCCACGTGCAAGCGCCGTGATGGCAAGCTGGTCCTCCGCCGCCTCCTGCGCTCGTTCAGCCTCGAGACGAGCTCGTTCCAACTCGGCCGCTGCGCGGTCGGCTGTGATTTCCGCCTCCAACGCAATCGCCTTGAGGCCGTTGTCCTTGAACACCTGCAGCGACTGCGCGAGGGTTCCGATCTCATCCCTACGCTCGGCACCCTGAACCTCGACTGTAGTGTCGCCTGCCGCCAATCTCTGCATTGAACCTGTCACCGCAGAGAGAGGACGCAGTACGAGGACCAAGATGATCGTGGCAAGCAAGCCGACCGAGAACGCGAGTCCGACACCGGCCAGAACGTAGAGCTGCAGAAGAACCTTTTCGCCGAGGTCTTTCGACTGGATCTTAGCCCTTTCCATCTCAACAGTCTGTCGGGCAGTGACGACTTCGTTTTCGTTAACGAATGCCCGCCGCGCGACAATGATGTCCGACATGGATAGTCGAAGCGCAGCTTCTTTGTCATGGTGAAAGCTGAGGGCAATGCTTGTTTCAGCTAAGCGCCGAAACGCTAATAGGTCACCTTTGATCTTGTTATTCAGAGCTAAGCGCTCAGGCGTGTCGGCTAGTCCGATCAGCTTATCAATTGCGGCAGTAGCTAGATCCATTCTCTGATTGAATCGATCTCGATACGCCTTTGACTTCGCTTCGTCAGTCTCGATCGTGATCAGCTTCTCCTGAATAGCAGCATCATTGAAATTCGTTTCCATCGTCAGGCCTGCCGCCCGTCGGGCAGCGGAAACGTTGATGATGTGGTCAGTTGCAGCGCGCAGCTCGCCAATGCCGCTCTGAGCGATCCAAAGGATTGCTGCAATGGTGAGCATGAGCAGAGACAGCGGAATCAGAAGCTTGTAGGCGAGTTTGAGGTTTCTGAACGAACGAAACAAGTAAATTTCCTTAACCGTATTGAAGTCTTAGTGACATTTGCTGGCTCATCTGCATGAGAGATCGTCCGCTCAGGATGGCTCCAATTTGCCGCTTATCATCGATACGAGTTAAAAAAGCGTTCAGGATGGCGCTGGTTCGCGTCGAAGATTCGATACGTTTAACGGAGTGCAAAATAAGCGAAGCGCAATGCACCTGTCGGCGAAATGAAGCCTATGACGTTGCGCTTATGCGCCTGTACCTGGACATCAGCGACAGGTCGAAGAAACCTAGGATCGCGGGTAGAACTAGCGGCTATGACAGGCCCGGGAGGCATCCCTTGAACGTCCGGTCCGTCACGGCTTCGGCCGGCATCGTCACGCCCGCGGTCGCATCCACGTAGCGCCTGGAGGCTTCCGAGATGTTCACCGGCCCGGCGAACCATAGCCCGCAGCGCGACCGCACCGGGCCCCCGGACAGGGTCACGGCGTTGTCCGCCATCGTAACCGGCCCGGTCGCGTCGTCCACGTTGATGCCGATCTGCGCCCGGGTGACGGTGTTGCCGACGATCCGGCCGCCGTACGTCGACGATTTGTACCAGGCGCGGCCGCCGACCCCAAGACCGAAGCCGCAGCGCCGGGCGGGGCCGCAATCGATGCGGTTGCCGGTGATGATGGTGCCGGTGTAGTCGCCACTCGTCGCCGGCCAGGCATGCACCAGCAATCCGGCGAACGTCCCAGCGCCGGGCGCGTCCGTCTCCTCCAGCTGGTTGTCCGCGATGGTGCAGTCCCGGCAGCCGCCCAGCACCAACTGGACGTCGGTATTGTCGCGGAAGATATTGTCGCGGATCACATCGTCCGCTCCGTCGATCACGGTTAGCCCATCCGCCCACATGGCAGCCCGATCGTGCGTGCCGTTGGACAGCACCTGGTTGTGCTCGAACCGCAAGCCGTGCGCCCCGGCATCCGCCATCACGGCGCTGTAGCAGGCGATTTGCGTGATGACGCTGTCTCGCACCGTCACCCCCGGCGCGCTGATCGCGAGCCCGCCCCGGGACGGCCGTCCCGGCCCGGCGCAGGCGCCGCTGTCGTCGCGGGCTGGATCGGCCTTGCCGCCCTCGATGGTCAGATGCGCCAGCACGCTTCCGGCGCCCGACACCGTGATGGCCCGCAGGAATGGGTTGCCCGGCGCGTCCAGCCGCAGCACCAGCACGGCACAGCCGCCCTGGGTGCAATCCGGCGCCCCTTGCGTAGTCAACGTGACCGGGCGGTGCAGCTCCAGCGCTTGCGTCAACACGTAACGGCCGGGCGGCAAGGCGAGCTGTGCGCCGTCCGGCAACTGGTCCAGACAATGTTGTAGGCCCGCGCCGTCCACCGACCGGCAAGCCGCCGGGTCGGGGCTCGGCTGGCGCAGCGCGCACGCGGCCAGCACCAGTAGCAGCGCCAACCCGTGCAGGGCGAGTTGGCGCCGCCACATGCTACTTCGCCGCGGCGATCGCCTTCATGATGACGGCCTCGGCGGCGGCCTTGTCGGCCCAACCGGTAACCTTCACCCACTTGCCCGGCTCGAGATCCTTGTAGCGGGTGAAGAAGTGTTCGATCGCCTGACGGGTGATCTCGGGCAGGTCCTCGATGGCGTGCACCGTCTTGAACTGCGGGTGGATCTTGTCGTGCGGGACGCAGATGATCTTTTCATCCTGGCCGCTCTCGTCTTCCATCTGCAGCATGCCGATCGGGCGGCAGCGGATGACGGAGCCGGGCACCACGGGGGCATACGGAGTCAGCACCAGGGCGTCCGCCGGGTCACCATCTTCGGCCAGGGTGCCGGGGATGAAGCCATAGGCCGCCGGGTAGGCCATCGGCGTGAACAGGAAGCGGTCCACCATGAGGGCGCCGCTGTCCTTGTCCACCTCGTATTTCACCGCCGACCCCTGGGGGATTTCGATCACGACGTTGATGTCGTGCGGCGGTTCCTTGCCGGTGGAGAGCTTGGTGACGTCCATGGGGTGTGTCCTTCGAGAGGGTGGTCAGGCCGGCGGACCCTACTTGCGGCCCCAATCCTTGCCAAGTTGTTGGCGCCTGAGGCATGGAGTGGGGGCGTGTGCGCCTGTAGCTCAGTTGGTTAGAGCGGGCCGCTCATAACGGCTTGGTCGCGGGTTCGAGTCCTGCCGGGCGCATACGCACCCCCGCCCGCGAGCGGCCGATCCAGAGCGCCACCAGGCACGCGATCGCGCAGACCGCGATGAACGGGACCATGGCGAAGGTGAAGCTGCCGGTAGCCTCGCGGATCGCGCCGATCGCATAGGTGGCGCCGAACACGCCGAGGTTGTTCAATGCGTTGATCTGGCCGATCGCCACCGCTGAGATGCTCGCCGGCAACATCTCCGTCGCCAGCGCCCAGAACGGCCCCTTGATCATGGACGCCGCCATGATGACCACGCACAGCACCACGATCATCGGGAGCAGCGAGTGCACCAGCATCGTGCAGATCAGCCCCACGCTGGCCATCGCGAGCGGCAGCGCTGTGTGCAGCGTGCGCTCGCCGGTGCGGTCCGAGTGGGAGGCCCAAAAATACATCGCCACACTCGCCAGCGCGAACGGCACCGAGTTCAGCAGTCCCACCTGCATCGTGGTGAGATTGAACGCCTTTATGATCTGTGGCTGCCAAAGCGCGAGCGCATTCGTGACCGAGGTGCCGCCGATGTAGACCAGCGTCAGCAGCAGCACGTATTTGTTGGTCATCACCTGCCAGAACGAGAGCGACCCGGCGATCGTCCCCTCGTCCGGCTTGGCGGTGAGCGCCGTCTCGAGCCACGCCTTCTGGCCGGCGTCGAGGAAGCGGGCATGGGGGATCGAACGGGGGAGCACGAGGGCGCAGGCCAGCCCCATCAACACCGCCGGCAGCCCTTCCATGATGAACAGCCAGTGCCAGCCACGCAGGCCGAGCCAGCCGTCGGTAAGGAGCAGCGACGCGGAGACTGGGGAGCCGAGCACGCTTGAGACCGGCAGCGCCATCATCAGGATTGCGACCATTCGGCTGCGATGGTGCGACGGGAACCACAGGGTGAGGAAGTAGATCACGCCCGGGAAGAACCCCGCCTCCGCGATGCCGAGCAGGAAGCGTAGCGCGTAGAAGGAATACGGCCCGGTGACGAACGCCATTGCGGCCGAGATCACGCCCCAGGCCACCATGACGCCGGACAGCCAGCGCCGGGCGCCGATCCGCACCATCGCCATGTTGCACGGCACGGCAAACAGGCAGTAGGCGACGAAGAACAGCCCTGCGCCGAAGCCGAACGCCGCCGAGTTCAGGCCGATGTCGCTGTTCATCTGCAAGGCGGCGAACCCGACGTTCACCCGGTCTAGCGAGGCCAAGAAATAGCCAACGGTGACGAACGGCATGAGCCGAAACGCCAGTTTGCGGATGACCTGGCGTTCCATCCCCATCGCTTCGGGCACCGTGGCTTTGGGCATTATTAGGGTCCTCGTGCACGCCTGCGTCGCCGACGAAAGCTGGTCTGCCTGTGGGATTGCCGACAACGCCCCGCTTCGGCAAGTCCCGCACGGGCACACTTACCACGGTACGCTTCCCGCGGCGCTCCGGCTCCTTGAGGCGCGTCGCTTAGAACGTCACCGTCACCATGGGCTCCGTGCCTGTGCCCAGCATGAGCCCGGGTTCACCATCGCGGTTCAAGCTGACCGAGAGCGCCTGAGCGCCGGGGCACGCGATGCCCACCTTCGAAGCGATGGCAGTCGCCGACATCGAAGCCGTGCTGATCACGCAGGGCGAGACGACGAACGCGCTGACGGTGATGGATGCCGATGCGGTCCGAGCGGTCGCCGCGAACGCGGTGTGCACCACGAACGGGGCAAATAGAGCGAGAGAGCAGATCAGGCGAGGCGACATCGCGGCGAGTACCTAAGGCTGAAGATGCCTCCTATACTCCCGGCGAGCTGGTTCGGTTGCGCACCGCACAAGATTTGTGTCATGCAGTGAGATCATAGCTTGTTTTGAGACGTCAGTATGTGATGGTCAGAAGCAGCATGTCCTGATAGCTGCCCGGAGCCACGCGCTGGCTCGCCGCAATGCGTGCATAGGCGGTCTGTGTCTGGGTGACCGTGAGCACGCCGAGCAGGATCGAGCCGGCCACACCGTTCGCGCCGCCCGTGCCGTCTCCCCACACTGTGGTGCGCCCGACATTGCTGAAGACTTGGTAGTTCAGCGCGTATGATCCGGATATCAGGCTACGGGCGGTAACGGTGCCGCTCGAACCGGCGGAGAGCGTGACAGTGTACGGCAGCAACAGGACGACCACACCTT
Source organism: uncultured Acetobacteraceae bacterium (assembly GCA_964242215.1). Taxonomy (GTDB): domain Bacteria; phylum Pseudomonadota; class Alphaproteobacteria; order Acetobacterales; family Acetobacteraceae; genus LMUY01. The sequence goes on from CAXTCJ010000060.1 coordinate 13,559, forward strand.
GGCATGCTACCGTGACGGTGGCCGTGGTATCCGTGGGTGCGACCGCCTGAGGATCGTACGGGCCGAACGAGCCCGCCGTCGCCGAGACGCTGCAGCTCTGTGCGAACGCCCGCTGTGTGAAGCCGGCCGCAAAGATGCCCAGCACCACCATGCCGAGCAGGGTCGAACGGGACATCAACTTTTTCCTTCGGTTGCGACGCAGGTGAGCGTGCCGAGATCCGGCAATGCGCCGGGATGCGGCCTGAAGGCGAAGGTGACCGCGCATCGGCCACGCAGCGTCTGCACCTCCAGCCGGTTGCTGGCCTTCAGTTCGGTCACGAAGACTTCGCCGTCGTGGCCGACCGGCATCGTGGCGCTGCCCAGCGTGGCAACCGAGCCGGCAGGGATCAGGTTGCCAGCCGAGTCCGCCAGATGGAGCACGGCGCTCTGGCCCTGGTGCAGGTTGAACGAGACGTGCTGGCCCGCACCCGCCGGCACGCGCACGCTCTGCGACAATGAACCCGCGACCACGTCGCCGGGCAGGTCGAGCGCTTCGAGTGCCAGCCGATTGGGCTCCCAGCCCCGCAGGTTCGGTACCAGCAGCAGACCGGAGGAGTTGGTGCGTCCAACCGGGCGGTTCTCCTGCAGGACGCCGATGTCGGGGATGCCGTCCGTATCCACGACGGCGTAGCTGTCGTCGATCCGATTGGAAGCGAACACCCCGTCGGGCATGGCGACGAGCGCGCCGCTGGCCCCGAGGCGCAGCCCGGTGTGGCCGGAGACACGCTCCACCTCGCCCGTGGCGGTGGCGAACGGCGCAATGTAGGTGACTTGGCCGTCCTGCCGCGATGACGGGTCCCGCGCCAGGCGGGCACGCCACCCGATATCGCCGGGGTCGACGGCGGCCTCGCCGGCATCCACTGCGGCCGATGGCCGTCCGCCGGACAGGCCTGCCTCGGCCGTGACCACGGTCCGGTTGCCGAGCGGAATCGCGATGCCGAACGTCATGCCCGTTCCGGCGCCGCCCTGGGCGAAATCGTGGTAGGCGTTGGCGAAGAACTGGATGTTGCGGCTTATCGGCCGCGTGTAGCTGAGCGAAAGGATGCGCGCGTTCAGCCCGGTCGGGTTGGCGTAGACGCCCACCGACGCCGCCGTCAGCGTGCCGCGGCCGTGGATTCCGACATATGATAGATGGAGCGCGCCCAGGCCTTCCAGCGACAGGCCGACACTCGCGCGGTCGATGGCGGCGGGGACCCGGTTCTGCTGGTTGGACGGCACGTCCTGGAATCCACGCGTGGCGCGTGTCGTGGACAACGACAGGCTGAACAATCGTCCGACCCGTTCGATCCCGGCGGAAACTTGGCCCCCCACGGGGCCACCGCCCACGCCGCGCATAGGGTTGCTGACGGCAAACGCGAGCGTTCCGACGGCCATGTTCAGGATGTTGACCGTAGCCCCAGCCCCGCCCATCGCCCCGCGGCCAGACCCCTCCACATGGGCTTCGGCCGTCAGATAGTTGAACACCCCATAGCGTGCCGTGGCCGACGCCGCGGCTTGGGTGTAGCGATCGGTCCTGAGCGCGTAATCTTCCCGCAGCCACCCCGCCTCGAACGAGTAGGACGCCAGACCCGGCGCCATCAGGGCCGGGCTGACGTAGAAGCTGACGTTTTGCACGTGCTGCTGCCCGGTCACGTCGCGCACCACGACGGCCACGTCGTTCGCGCCGGTCAGCACAGGTGGTTGGCGGATCTGGAACGGACCTTGGTCCACGGGTTGCGATGCCTGGCGGACGCTGTTCACAAACAGATCTACGGTGGAGGGCACGTCTGCCCGGCCGCTCACGACGGGGATCGGGTAGGTCACCAGGTCGGGCCGCGGCGTGAAGTCCGAGGTCATCTGCAGGCCGCCGATGCGGTACGGCCGGGTCCAGGACAGGCCGGCGGTGACGATGTCGCCCACCTGCCAGCGCCGCATGGAGTCTGGTTCGGTCATTGCGAGCGACGTGTCCAGCCGAGCCAGCGTCCGCGTCGGCGACCCGGTCTGCAGCAGCCAGCCGGCACGCCCGATGATGCCCCAGGGCGTGTTGAACCGCTCGTCCAACAGCCCGCTGGCCGAAATGCGCCCCTGCGCCCGCGTGGCGAGTACGTTGTAGTTGGTCACCAGGCCGAAATCGGCAGCCGCCGTCGACATTGTCACGCTCGCGGGGGAGGCGGAGATCTGGTTGGCGAGCAGCCCGGCATCCGGGATCTTGATCCGCAGAGTCTGCGTCCGTTCCTCGAGCTGGAATTTCAGCCCGGGGATGTCGTCCAGCATGATGCGGCCGTCGAGCCCGGCGGGCACTCCCGCGGTCTGCAGGCCGAGTGCGCGCAGATCGTCCGGCGTTGCCGCGAGCCGTTCTCCGCGCTGGACGAATTCTGCCTGGAGTTGCGTCGCCCGGCCGTTGACGACGACCTCGAACAGGCGCGCGTCGTCCTCTGCCCGCAGGGGAAGCGGGCTGGGTCCTAGCAACCATAGCAGTGTCAGCGCGGGGAGGTGGCTACGGCGTACTTTGAACGGGGGCCGAAGCATTGACGCGGCCTAGATCGTCGGTTCCGGTGACCGTGAAACTGGTCCCGCCGGGCCCAACTCGGCCGAGCGCCAGCGGCAGCCGGCGCTCGGTGCCGGCCAGGACGTACAGGTTCTGCAACCCACCCGGTCTGATGCTGCCGCCGCTGGGGGTAGACACCGAAAGGCCGCTGAGGCGGTCGTGCCGGGTGCCCCGATTGGCCACGACCAACTCCGTCCCGCTGGCGCCGGGGGCTATGTGCCAGCTGAGGTTCGGCATGCCCTGACCGGCGGGAAGGGCGAACAGCGGCAGTGAAAGGCGCAAGGCGAACTGCACGGCGCCCGGTGTGCCGCCGACCGGTAATTCGTCCAGCAGGAGGCGATAGCTGCTTTCCACGCCCTGCGGTGAGCGGCGGAGCAAGAGCCGAACCGTCTGTGTCTCCTCCGGCCCAAGCTGAAAGATGGGCGGGCTGACGACAAGATCGTTGGTGGGGACCAGGTCTTCGCTGGTCGGCCCTTCGCTCCACGCGAAGCTACGCACTTGGATCGCGGTCCGGCTCGTGCCGTGATTGACGACGGTGAGCGTCGTTGCGGTTTGACCCGGTTGGAGCGTGACGTTCACCGGGGACACTTCGACTGTTCCGGCGTGTGCTGCTGCCAGGCTTGTCAGCGAGGCGATTGCAGTAAGGGCCATTTTGGCCCTTAGAAATGCGGTCATGGAGTTTCCTAATAGGTCAGCGTTACGGTTACCGTGTCGGTGTAGGCACCGGGCGCCGCGTTCTCCCCGATGGGGATGCGGCCGTAGACCGTCAGTGTCTGCGCGAGGCCGCTGCCAGCGCCGAGGACCGTGTTGCTGCCGACCGTGTTGCCCCAAACGGTGCCGTAGCCCGACGTCGTGTACAGGCTGTAGCCCAGCGTCGCGGCACCGGGGCCGGTCATCTGCCGGGTCGTGACGGTCGCTCCGGTGCCCCCGCCGGCGTCGAGCCCCACGTTGTAAGCCGTCCCGGTGGTGCAAATCACGACGACGGACGTGCTCGCGGTACTCTGCACACTCGGGCTGTAGTTACCGAACGCGAGCGGCGAGGCCGTGACTGCGCAAAAGGCAAGAACCGTCGCGGAGACCGAAATCGATGCTGAACTGGTAGCCGCGTCAGCCGAACAAGACGGCATCAAGCAGCCGAACATAAGTAAACTCGACGTCAATCCGGAGGCCACTTTTATGAACATTGCTCGCCTCGGATATGAATCACGCGCCTCTGGTGATTCATATTCGGCGAAATAGGTTAAACGATCGTTGCTAAACTAAATGCCCCGCGCACTGGGCCGTTACGACACTTCCTTTAGGACCGTGGCGATGCTGGCGACCCGGCATACCGGCCGCAACGCATCGATGGCCGTGGCATGCACCAGTTCGGTGAGCGCGGCGCAGCCATCTTCCAGCACGGTCACATCGAAGTCGCGCACATGCGCCTCCCGCACCGTGGAGGCGACGCCGCCGTTGGTGACGATGCCGCAGGCCAGCAGGCGGGTGATGCCGCAGCGCCGCAGCACCCATTCCAGCCGGCTCATATAGAAGGCGGAGTAGGCGACCTTCTCCACCGACAGATCGGCCGGTTGCAGCGCGTCCACCAACTGGTGGCCCCACGCGCCGGGGCAGAAATCACCTTTGCGCAGGAACGGCCGCAACGACAACAAATGCGGCGAGATCAACGGCTCGCCACCGCGGCCCGGAACCAGGGTGAACTGCGTCTGCACCACCCAGCCGCCGCCGGTGCGCAACCGATCCGCCAGCGGCTTCAGTCGGTCCGCCAAGGCGGTGATCGCCGGTGTACCAAGCCCGGCACGGCCATAGGCCCCGTCCGGGTGGACGAAGTCGTTCTGCAGATCGCAGACGAGCAGGGCTGTGGTCTGTAGTGTCATTGCCGGGTCCCGATCACGTTCTATGGGCGACCGGCTCGCGTCAACACGCCTCTTGCGCCCGGCCAGGCTTTGGCATCCCAGGCCTTGCATCTAGCCGCGTGTGGTGGTCAGAGAGCGCCCGAACACCCGGAAGACTTGCCCCATGAGCGATCCCTCACCGTCCAGCCTCCCCGAAGCCGCCCCCAGCCTGCGCAAAGTCCGCCAGAAAGTGCCCCCATTCGCACGCTACAAGGGCACCTCGGCTTGGCGTAAGGATCGCAGACGCGCCCGCGAGTATGCCCGGTTCCTTGCCGCGGCGAAGCAGGCCGATTACGCGAAGCAGGCCAACTAGGCATCGTGGGGGGGGCCAACAAGCCCCCCGGCTTGGTTCCCGAGCGGGTGCCGAGCCCCTGATCGCCGGCGATTTAGTCCGGCCGTTCCGCTTGCTGCCGGGTGACCTGTTGATCGTCGACGCGGGCACCGGACTGACGCTGCGGCGCCGGCGGGGTTTGCTGGCGGGTTAGGTGGGCCCTACGGTCCGCGGAAACGAAGCTGCCCCAAGTCGCACTCGTCGCGGCTGCCATCCGAGCAATATCAGCCGCCATACACTTTGACTCGCGGCGTAGGGTGCAGTCCGCTTGGAGGACTGCACCCTACGCCGCGATGATCGGCGCGTTTGTTTGATGCAATGCCAAAGCGCATTGCATCCTACGAGGTGAGATGAGGGTCAGTGCTTGAGGCTGTTAGGATAAGATGGTCTTGGCGTCGGGCTGCCGGGCGTGGTCAACTCGAGCAGGAAGGAATGCTTCGATGCCAGATGATACTGTGATGCGCGGCCTTTTTGACCGCTGGGAGCAGGTGTGGGTCGATGGCCGTTACGATCTGGTCCCGAGCTGCGTCGCGCCGACCTATCTCCGGCACGAGCAGGCCGGGGATCGAACGGTGACACGGGATAGCTACGCGTCGGAACTCGCCAAGCTGCGGGAGGACCGGCCGGACATAAGGGTCGTCGTGTACGACCACACCTTCCAAGGCGAGCACGCGTGGTTTCGCTTCGCCTTCACGTGGCGGGACAAAGGCACCGGTGAGGCACGCAGCCAGGCGGGCATGCAATCCTACCGGACCGAGGACGGCAAACTTGCGGAGACTTGGATTTCGCTGATGCCTTTGGGCTCCGGGTGGACCGACCCGGTCGCGCAGGAGCATTGGACGAGCCCGCCGCCCCGCCAATTGCGCGCCGATGGTGCAGCGCCGCGCTGACCGCCTGTCAGACGGCACGCTCGCCAAACCGTCCCGCGACGTTCCGCAGGGCGATCTCCGTCCGAACCTCCGCCAGGTCGCGCCGAACCATGGCGAGTGCCACAGCCCAACCCGGCCCCGGGTGCATCCGCGAGCGCTGACCGACGAATATCTCGAGATCCTCGAGGTGCACGGCCCCGGCTTCGAGATCCTCGATCGGTTGCGTGCTCAGGTCGGTATCTGCCGTCAACGCACGGCGTCCGAATGGTGACAGCGTAGTGGCCCATACTTCATCACTCTGCCCGTTGTCTCCCAACTCGCGCGACGCCATGCTCGGGAACTTCGCTGGCACAGGCAAGACTATACCGCGAGACCCGCCAGGGCGAACACTGCTACTCCGCCACCACTACGGGGGCAGTATTTCGCCGCGCGTCTCGCGGGCAAACGGGATGACCAGCAAGCCGAGGGCGAACGCGATGGCGGTCAACGCGATCGGCGTTCCGAGGGTGCCCATCGAGGCCACCGATGCGGCCAGCACCAGGTTGACGCCCGCCCCGATAAACCGGCCGACCGAGGTGCAGAAAGCAAAGGCGGTGCCGCGAACCTCGGTCGGAAACAGCTCTGGCAGCCACAGGCTGAAGATCGCAAAGTTGCCGCCGAACATGCCGAGGAAGAATAGCACCGTCATGAACACCGGCAGCGCCGTTCCGGCGGGGAGATAGAACGCCCAGCCGAACGCGGCGGCGATCGTCACCATCATGCCGACGTAATACACCGCGAGCGTGGAGCGGCGGCCGAACCGCTCCGAGGCCCAGGGTGCGGCGATGCAGCCGAGGATGGTGCCGATCGAGAGCAACCCGGTCCCGTAGGACGCCATCTTGGCGGCTTGGGGAAGGGGCATCCCCGACTGGCGGGCGAGGAACACGATCGCTGTCGGTTCATACACCGCGCCAGCCCACAGGCCGATGACGGCCACCGTCAGCAACGCGGACATCACGATGGTCTGCCGGCGGTAGCGCACGTCGAAGATGAGCGCGAGCGGCCTGACGCGGCCGGCGGTGACGCGTGCGCGCTCCTCCCAGCGTTTCGGCTCCTCGACTTTGAGCAAGGTCGCGATCGAAATCACGACCGGGAACACGCCGCATAGGAACATCGCACGCCAGCCGTAGGACGCGCCGACGGTGAAGTTCAGCGCGGCGGCAACGAAGAACCCAAAATAATAGCCCGTCTGCAGGTATCCGGCGCCCATCTTGCGGCGGTCTTCGGGCCAGGCCTCGGCGACGTAGGTGCCCGCCATCGCCCACTCCCCGCCGACCCCGATGCCGGCCAGGAAGCGGAACAACCCGAGCAGCCAGATGTTCGGCGCGAGCGCCGCCGCGCCGGTGAACACCGCGTAGACGAGGATCGTCGCGGCCAGCGACTTGGTGCGCCCGAACCGGTCGGCGATCGGGCCCCAGATAAAGGACAGACCCCAGCCGACCAGGAACAGGGCGAACATCAGCGAGCCGACGTAACCGACATTCGTGGGCGTGGCTGCGATCCCCGAGCGCGGCAGCAACTCCGTCAGAGCCGGGCCAAGGACCAGGGCGTAGATCACCGAATCCATGCCATCCAGCAGCCAGCCGAACCAAGCCGCCCAGAAGCCGACGATCTGCTGGCGATTGAGCGGCGTGGACGCCTTTGTCGCGGCGGGGCCTGCAGTGTGCACGATACGGCCAGACATCCAGGAAGCTCCTCGGGCAATTCTTATTCGGTGGGCAATCGCCACGCGACCCTGTGCCTACACGGCCCGTGCGCCGTTGCGAAGGCACCTTGGTGCTCCGTTCCGTCCCCGATTCAGCGGATCCGTGCCGGGGGCGGGCGACCGCAGCGTCGACGCGATGTCCCGATCTCAGCCCAAGCTTCGGCGGTCCGGGGATGACGTGGTATGCAGTGTCCGTCGCGTCTCGGCTCGGTGTCGAAGATGCCGCCGGACACCATGCCGCGCCGCAGGAGCCAGTGACCTTTCATGTTGAAGCTCGACCCCGCGCCGAAGATCGTCACGTTCGATTGCTACGGCACCCTGGTCCAATGGCATCGCGCCGTGCGGCAAGCCGCGCTTGCGATCCTGTCCGGACATGGGGTGGACGACGCAGAGGGGAATGCAGCCGACTTGGCGGATCGACTGAGGGCGCTTGCGGTGGAACAACAGCAGCGTCAGCCGTTTCGCGAGTACAAGTCCGTCTTGCACTCAAGCCTGGACGAAGCGCTTGCCCAGTATGGGCTGGAGGCTACTACGTCCGATAGGGAGATGTTGCTGTCGATCTTGGGACGGATCGAGCCACATCCCGAAGTGCCCGGTGTACTCAACCGGCTGCGCGAACGCTACCGGATCGCCATCATCAGCAACACCGATGACGACCTCATCGCCGGAACCGTTGCCGCAATCGGTGCGCCGATCGACCTTGTCGTCACCGCCCAGCAGGCGCGGGCCTACAAGCCCGATCACCAGCTGTTTCTCCACGCTTACTCCGTGATGGGCGTGACCAAGGAGGAGACCATCCATGTCGGCATGGGCCAGTTCACCGATCTGAAGGTCTGCACTGAGCTTGGTATCCGATCCGTTTGGATCGACCGGCTGGGTGAGTCGGCCAATCCGGACTGGCCGCCTCACGCTGTGCTGAATGACCTCGCTGGCTTGCCCGGCTTGCTGCTTGGGTCCTGATCGTGCTCGACCGGCCGACCACGCGCAGCCCGCCGCAGTGGGAGAAGACCTAGCGGGACCGCGAGACCCGTTCTTGCCAACCGGGCTTCCACCACTCGACCGGTTCGTCTTCCGTCACCGCAGGCTTGCTGCGCTTGGCGCGCGGCACCTCGCGCGGAGCTTCGACCGTGTGCAACTCCTCGACCGCGGCGGGGGCGGGCACGGGCGCTGTGGCTGGTGGCGGTGCCGCCTGTGTCGCGGCCTCGCGCTGAGCAATTTCGGCCATGGCGATCTCGGCGTGGGCGAGACGTGTCCGCAGTTGACGGATTGTGTCCTCGGCCTGGTGAAGTGCGTCCTCGGCCGCGCGGCGAGCATCACGCTCTACGCCCAGGGCGCGCTCCAGCTCGGCGACGGCGGCTCGGCCCTCGTCGGGGTGGCGGTTGCGCGGGTTGATGACGACCACCGGGACTTCGCCATCCTGCACGTAGCGATGGCGGCCGTGGTTGGCGGGACCCGGCGATGACGTCGTCCGGGGAAGGGACAGGGCGGCACGCATGCGGCCTTCGAAGGCGTTTGGCTCGTCCGTCAATGCTGTATCCAATATTCGGGAACTATGTCGAGCAGTCGAACTGCCATGGCACGAATCGCACCCTACAGTGGCGACTACGCGACGACGCTATAGCGCGATTTCCCTGTGTTGGACAGTCATGCATTGGCGCTTGCTCAATCCGTAGTGTCCGCAGCCACTTAGCCCCTGTCGTGAGCAAAATGGCTGCGGACTGAAGCTTAGCCGTGCGGCTTGAAGACCACCTTGGTGCAGTGGTCCGTCTTGTCGCGGAAGGCTTCGTACAGCGCCGGGCCATCCTCGAGCGAGCTCGAACGGTGGCTGATGATGAACGAGGGGTCGATCTCACCCTTCTGGATACGCTCCATCAGCGGCTTGAGGTAACGCACCATATGGGTCTGACCCGTCTTCAGGGTGAGCCCCTTGTTCATCAGCACGCCGAGTGCGACCGGGCCGACCGGGCCGGCAAACACACCGGGCATCGACACGATGCCGCCCGGCCTGCAGGCCAAGATGGCCTGGTTCAACGCGAACGGACGCTCCATGCTGACGGTCGCCGCCATCACGGCCGAGCTCACTTTCTGCGCCAGCGTGTCGGCACCGTGTGATTCCATGCCGACAGCCTCGATCACCGCATCCGGGCCGAGGCCGTGGGTCATCTCCATGATCGTGTCCTGGACGTTCTGCGTGGCGAAATCGATCGTCTCCGCTCCGGCCTGGCGCGCCAAGGCGAGGCGCTCCGGCACGGTGTCGATGGCGATCACCCGCTTCGCTCCGAGCAGGAAGCAGGACTTGATCGCCAGCAGGCCAACGGGGCCACAGCCCCAGATCGCGATCGTGTCCTCGGGGGTGATGTCGCAATGCTCGGCCGCCTGATACGCGGTCGGGAAGATGTCGCTCAGGAACAGCACCTGCTCGTCGGTCAGCCCCTCGGGCACCACGATCGGTCCGACATCGGCGTATGGAACCCTCAGGTATTCGGCCTGCCCGCCCGCAAAGCCGCCCGTGATGTGGGAGAACCCGAACAACCCGGCGAGCGGATAGCCGAACGTCTCCGCCTGCATCTTGCCATTGGGATTGGTGCGCTCGCAGCAGCTCCAATTGCCCCATTTGCACTGACGGCACTCGCCGCAGCAGATGGTGAACGGCACGACGATCCGGTCGCCTACCTTCAGCTTGGTGTTGTCGCGTCCGACCTCGATCACCTCGCCCATGGTCTCGTGACCCAAAACGTCACCGTGTTCCATGGTGGGCATGAAACCACCCATCAAATGTAAGTCTGAGCCGCAGATGGCACAAGCAGTCACCTTGATGATGACATCGCGACCGTGCTCGATGACTGGGTCCGGGACAGTCTCGCAGCGAATTGTACCCTTGCCCTGCCACGTGAGTGCTTTCATCCAAATTCCCCTGACGCCTGCACGGCGCGACGGTTCTACGTGAGCGCGCCATCAAGGTTGCCCTCGGGGGTGCCCCTGGCGAGCGGCCGCACCCGAGAAGGCGCCGACGAATTCCTTTTTACATCGACGCAACCCCGGTTTCTCAAAGCGCGCTAAGGCCGCACAGGATACAGGCAAATGGCCGAGGCGGGTAAGCGAGTTCTGGTCGCGGAAGATGAGTATTTGGTGAGGCTCCTCGTGGTGGATGACCTGGTTGCGAGCGGTTACGACGTGATCGAGGCGGGCCACGGCCACGACGCGATCCAACTGCTCGACGATCCGGATGGCGTGGATGTGCTGGTCACCAATATTCGCATGCCAGGGGCCAATGGCATCGAGGTGGCCTTGGCGGCCCGGGCGCGGCACCCGGGTATCGCGGTCATTTTCATCAGTGCGACACCGGAGATGGTCGGGTCATACCCAAAGCTTGCTCCTTACCACTGTGTGTCCAAGCCGTTCGAAACCTCGGACCTAGTCAGGATAGTGGCCAAAGCCAGTAGGTCGGCTGAGGCTTCATCGGCTCCCGTAGAGGCGACGCCAAGCGCGGCCGAGGGGGATTGAGCGCCACTCGGGATTAAACCAACGCCGTATTGATGAGTGGGCGTCCCCGCACAATATCGGCGCGGTCCTTAACGGAGAGTGATGATGGCCTGGGCCGGTGCTGTTCCGTTCAACGTTTCCTCCGACGCGCGCGCCCGGCTGACCCGGCTGCGACGGCTTGCGTGGGTGATCGACGGCGCCTTCCGGCTGCCCGGCACTCGGTTTCGGTTTGGGTTGAACAGCGTGATCGGCTTGCTGCCGGTCGGCGGGGATGCCGTTCTGGGCATCGTGTCGCTGTACATCATTTACGAAGCCGCACAGCTCGGCGTTCCGCGACCGCAACTGGCCCGCATGCTGGCCAATGTCGGGATCGAGGTCGTCGGAGGCAGTGTGCCCATTCTCGGCGACCTGTTCGACATGGCGCTAAAGGCAAATCTGCGCAATCTCGCGATCATCGAGCGGCACATCGGCGGCAGTCTGTAGGCACGATTGGCGGTGTGTGCGAGCGTTGTAGCCGTCATAACGGAGCTACAACGTTGATAATTCGCACCGCCGTTCTCGAAGGCAGCGTCGCTGAGCCCGATCGGCAGCTGTTCGACCGTCAGATGGCGGAGGACGTGTTGCAAGCGATCGCGACCTACCCGGGTTTGCACGAAGTCCGATTGCGGCGCCCGGCGGAAGCGGAAGCGGGCGCACCCGCCATCTACGTCCAGTTCGACCTGTATTTCCCAACCCTCGACGCCATGCACGCGGCGCTCGCGAGTAACGTTCGCTTGAAGGTGCGGGAGCAGATCGCGGCGGTGATGCCGCTGTTCAAAGGCCGGGTCTACCACTTGATCATGGAGGAAGCCGCCGCGATCGGTGGCGTTTCGGGCTGATCCCCCTCGGATCGATGCCTCCGGATCCAGGTTTCTCGGTCCAGGGCGTTCCCTGTTCGCCGCATTCGCCGTATCTGGCGCACGCGACCACTAGGACGGACCCAATGAGCGATATACCCCCAGACCGCCTCTCATCCACGCCATCCAGCCCGCATTACGATGCGAAGCTGCTGGAGCGTGGCATCGGCATCCGCCTCAATGGCGTGGAGAAGACCACCGTCGAGGAATATTGCGTGAGCGAAGGGTGGGTTCGGGTGACGGTGGGCAAGACCCTGGACCGGCGCGGCAATCCGTTGACCACCAAGCTGAGCGGCACCGTCGAGCCTTACTTCCGTGACCTTCAAGCGGCCGGGACCTAGCATGTCGATGACCCCCACCGACCGCAGCCGGCTGCAGGCCTATCTGAGGACCATGCTCCGCAATCCCGACGTCGCTCTCGATGCACCGGCGCGGTCCGGCGGCACCGTGCATTTACGCATCGGCGACGACGTTCTGGGCACGGTGGACCAGGTGGACGACGAGGGCGAACGGTCGTGGGCGGTGACGCTGATCGTGCTCGAGGACGATTTGTCGACATAGTTCTGCGAACGGGGCCTTGGCTTGAGGCCCCGCATTTCCTATTACGCACTCATGTCTGCTTTCAAACACCAGAACGCTGGTGACCGGATCGCTACCGCCGCTAATGCGAAAAAGGCTATGCTGGAGAAGTTCAAGGCGAAGCCGCCGCCGGACGACCCGGCTGTGCTGGAGCGCCAGGCTGCCCAAAAGGCGATCGCCGACGCCCGGGACGCCCGCGCGGCCGAGCGTCGTGCCGCCCGGGAGGCGGAAGCCGCGAGGCTTGCCGCCGAGAAAGCCGCGCAGGTCGCTGAGCAGGAGCGGCAGGCGATCGAGCAGGCCGCTTACCTGGCCAGGAAGGCAAATGACGCGGCGGCGGCGCAAGCCGAGTATAAGGCTCGGGCGCTCGCGTTGGCGGCTGAACAGAAGGCCGCCCGCGATCTCCGGTATGCCAAGCGCAAGGCGCGCTGATACGGTCTGGGCAGCCTAGTCACAGCCCAACAGAGGATGCTCCGATGGCGATGAAAGTAAATTACGGCTTCCAAAAGAGTGAACGCGATCGCGCGAAGCAGGCCAAGAAGGACGCCAAGGTCCGCGAAAAGGCCAACGCCGCCAAGGCCGAGGCAGCCACGGAACCCAAGGCCGCCGAGCCGACTGAGCCGCCCAAAGACGAGTGAGAACGGCCGCAGCCCTCATAAGCTCGAGGGCTGCTGCGTCAAAAACTCTGGTATTCCCAAAATCGAGACTTCGTGCTTGGGCGGCAGGGCCGGAACCCGTTAAGAGCCTATTCATCTTAATCAACGGTTGCCAAATGGCCTCTCGCCCTCGAGACTCTGGATTGCCCGTAACGGACTCGTTTTGGCACCCCGAAATACCCGACCTCGAGTGCACCAAGCGCCACGTGCTTGACCGCGGCGCTCCTTCAGCAGCGGCATGGCTGCCGCTTGCCTGGATCCGTCAGCTACTCCGATCCCTCTCAGCCGCCTAAACGCTCGTTACCGGTCTGGATGGTTGAACGAGGCGGGCACCGCGTTCCAGGTCCAGACCAGGCTGCCGAGCAACATGGCCGCCGTCACCAGGAACACCCAGTGTAGTCCGAACGCGGCGGCCACCGCGCCCCCTGTCAGAGGGCCGATCGAGTTCCCGAGGAAGGTCGCCGACGCCGTCAGCCCAAACACCGCGCCGCGTTGGCTCGGTCCCGCCATCCGGGCAATCAGTGCGTTCGCCGTCGGTAGGATCCCGCCGATAAACAGGCCGACCCCAAACCGCTCGGCCACGAACACCCAGTAGCTGGTGGCAAACGCTTGTGGCGCGCTGAACAGGGCGGCGCCGAACAGGCTGATCAGCAACACCCGGCGATAGCCGAGCACGTCGCTGCGCTTGCCCAGAAAGGGCGACGCCATGACGTCGGCAAAGCCCGTCACCGAGAAGGCCAGACCGCTGAGCGTGGCAAGTGCGGGCACGTTCCCCACCAAGGTCTGCACATACAGCGTGATCACCGGCTGCACCGACCGCACGCCCAATTGTGCCAGCAGCAACACAACGAACAAGGGCAACAACCCGCCGGATGCGATAATGGCGCGAAAGCTGGGGGCAGCGCGCTTACCGGCCGCTTTGGCGTCGGGCCTGACGACCTCCCGCACTGCGATCGCCGCCATGATCGTGACGCACGTCGCGATCACGCTGGTCACGAAGAACGGCACCCGGTTGCTGCCGGACACGTCCGCCACGAAGCCGCCCAGTAGCGGGCCCATTAGCCCGCCGATCAACTGCCCTGTGCTGAGCCAGCCCAGCGCGTAACCAAGCCGCCGGTCCGGGGTCTGGCTCGCTACCAGGGTGATGGCGGAGGCGGAGAAGCCGGAAAACGCCCCCATCAGAGCTCGTATGGCAAAGAACTCCCAGACGTTCTGCGACAGGCCCATCAGTCCCGTGAAGATGCTGACCGCCACCATCGAGCGCAGCAACATCACCTTGCGCCCCTTGCGATCGCTCAACCGTCCCCACAGCGGCGAGGCAAACGCTGCCACGAACGGAGTCGCCGCGTTCAGCACCCCCGTCCATAAATCGATCGCGGCCTCGCCGTGCACGCCGAGCTGCGGAAGGAACAGCGGCATCACCGGGCTCAGCACCGTGAACGACAGTGTCATGAAGAACTGGATCGCCACCATCAGCCAGAGCGTGCGGTTCTCTCCCGGCAGCCTGGCCGCGTCGTCCACGGGGTGGGTTTCTTCTTCGTCCAGCGTCTCGGCTCCGGCGCACAAGGGGCTGCTGCCCTTTGAGGATGGCGTCCCGCCGTGGCGAGACCATCCCCGTGATGGCGAAGAAATCACGGGGCTGCAACTCCCCAACCGAGCGCCGCGAGCTCAGTTTTACGGCATCCTCCCCCGTCTTCACGGGGGA
>CAXTCJ010000061.1:0-28203 GCA_964242215.1 uncultured Acetobacteraceae bacterium
ACCGCGTAACGGAGGCGGCGATGGACCAATCGATGCCCGACGTGCTCGCCCGTATCTGCGGCGACACGATGCAGGAAGTGCAGCAGCGCCGGCAGGCGATGCCGCTGGAGGCCCTTCGACGCAAGATCGCGGAGCGGCACGAAAAGCCACGCGGCTTCAGTCAGGCGCTTAAAGACGCGGTGGTGGCCGGACACTGCGGCCTGATCGCAGAAATCAAGAAGGCATCGCCCTCCGGTGGTCTGATCCGCCCCGATTTCGACCCGGCCGCGATCGCGCGCTCCTACGAAAAAGCGGGTGCGACCTGCCTCTCGGTGTTGACCGAAGGGCCGCACTTCCAGGGTGACCCGGCGCATCTGCGCACCGCCCGCGCCGCTTGCAACCTTCCGGTGCTACGGAAGGATTTCATGATAGACCCCTGGCAGATCTACGAAAGCCGGGCGATGGGCGCCGACTGCGTGCTGCTGATCATGGCCGCGCTGACCAACGCGATGGCTTTGGAGATGGAGCAGATCGCCCGCCATCTCGACATGGATGTGCTCGCCGAGGTTCACGACCGGGCCGAGCTGGATCGTGCCCTGGGACTGCAAACGTCGCTGATCGGGGTTAACAACCGTGACCTCAAGACGTTACGGACTGATTTGGAGATCACGGTCGAACTCGCACCCTTCGTTCCGCCCGACCGTCTGCTCATCACCGAAAGCGGCATCCGCAATCGCGCCGACGTGCACCGCCTGGGCGAAGTGGGAGCGCAATGCCTGCTCGTCGGCGAAAGTTTACTGAGGCAGCCGGATGTGGGTGTTGCGGTCCACGATTTGCTCGGCACTTGCGCTCCGTGAGCCTGACGCATTTCGACGCGGCCGGGCAGGCCGTGATGGTGGATGTGTCCGACAAGCCTGCGACCGCCCGGACGGCGACGGCGTGTGCCCGCATCATCATGCGGCCGGAAACGTTGGCCGTCGTCGCGTCTGGCACGGCCAAGAAGGGTGACGTGCTCGGCACCGCCCGCCTGGCTGGGATCATGGCTGCAAAGCGCACGGCCGATTTGATCCCGCTCTGCCATCCGCTACCGATTTCGGCGGTAACGCTCGAGCTTGTGCCCGGCGAGACTAGCGTCGAGATCTCGGCGACGGTTCGGACCACCGGGCCGACCGGCGTGGAGATGGAGGCGCTGACGGCCGCCGCCGTCGCCGCCCTGACGGTCTACGACATGTGTAAGGCGATCGATCGCGGCATGCGGATCGAGGACCTCCGCGTGGTGCACAAAGCCGGCGGCAAGTCGGGCGAGTTTAGCCAGCCATGATCAGCGTTGCCGAAGCCCGCACGCGAATTTTGGACCCGCTCCGCCCAACGTCCATCGAGACGGTCGCGCTGGCCAACGCGTGGGGCCGGGTGCTTGCGGCGCCGGTGACCGCCCGGCTGACGCAGCCGCCCGCCGACGTGTCCGCGATGGACGGATATGCGGTCCGGGCGGCTGACGCCACGCTCGCCGCCACGCTGCGCGTCGTCGGTGCGGCACCTGCCGGCCACCCATACGCAGGTACGGTGGGCGCGGGCGAGGCCGTCCGTTTGTTCACCGGCAGTGTCGTGCCGGCGGGTGCTGACGCCATCCTGCTGCAGGAAGATGCCGTGCGAACCGATGATCGGGTGGAGGTGCGGGAAGCGTGCACGCCCGCACGCCACGTCCGCCGCGCGGGGCAGGATTTTTCCTTCGGCGACGTCCTGTTGCAGCCAGCGCGACGGCTGGGCGCGCGCGATATCGGCCTGGCCGCGGCGGCCAATCATCCCTGGCTCGCCGTGCATCGTCGCCCGCAAATCGCGATCCTGGCGACCGGCGACGAGATCGCGATGCCCGGCGAGCCGATCGTGCCGGGTGGGATCGTCAGCTCCAATTCGCACGCGATCGCCTCGCTGGTGCGGGCCGGCGGCGGCGATCCGGTGGTTCTGCCGGTGGTGCCAGACGATCGGAACGCCATCGCGGCGGTCGTCGATTCGCTGGGTGGCATCGACATGCTGGTCACCACGGGCGGTGCCAGCGTCGGTGAGCACGATCTCGTCCAGGCGGCTTTGGCCGAGCGGGGCTTCGAGCTGAATTTCTGGAAGGTCGCCATGCGGCCCGGCAAGCCGTTGATCGCCGGCCGAGTCGCGGGCACGCCGGTGCTCGGTCTGCCGGGCAACCCAGTGTCGGCGCTGATCTGTGCGGCCTTGTTCCTGCTGCCGTCGCTCGACGTGTTGGGAGGGCTTCCCGCCGCCGCCCCCCGCACGGAGCGGGCGGTCCTCGGCGCCGGCGTCCCGCAGAATGACGCCCGGGCGGACCATTTGCGGGCAACACTGGCCGTCGTTGGTAGCGGGCTGCTCGTGGCCACCCCGTTCTCACGTCAGGATTCGGGCATGTTGAGCCTGTTGGCGCGGGCGGACGCACTGATCCTGCGTGCTCCACATGCGCCGGCGCTCGCGGAAGGTGATGAGGTTGAGGTGATCCGTCTCGCCACGCTTGGATTGTAGCTGGCAGGATTGTAGCCACGCTTGACGCGCCGCCGGGAACCAACGTAGAACGCGGTTGCCGGTTTGTTCCCGCGGGAGTTTCGCGATGTTAACTCGTAAGCAACACGAGTTGCTGATCTTCATCGACCATCATCTCCGGACAACCGGGTTCTCTCCTTCATTCGAGGAGATGAAGGACGCGCTGAACCTGCGGTCGAAGTCCGGCATCCATCGCTTGATCTCGGCGCTCGAGGAGCGCGGCTTCCTACGCCGCCACCATCATCGGGCGCGCGCGCTTGAGGTCGTGAAACTGCCGGAAACCAGCGTCGCGCAGGCCGTGCGTGCGGAGGTTCCCAGTGTCGCGCCCCCCGGTTTAGCGCCACCCGGCTTCGCGCCAAACGTCATCCGCGGTGATTTCGGCGGCAATCGGCTGGCGGGGGTGCGGGCGGCGTCGGATGCCGGGGCGATCCAGTTGCCGCTGTATGGCCGAATCGCAGCGGGTCAGCCGATCGAGGCGCTGCGGGATGCGGGCAGCCACATCGAAGTGCCGATGGCGATGCTCGGCAGCGGTGATCACTATGCGCTGGAGGTCGCCGGCGACTCGATGATCGACGCCGGCATTCTGGACACCGACACGGTGATCATCCGCAAGGGCGAAACCGCCGAGACCGGCCAGATCGTGGTTGCCATGATCGACGACTCGGAAGTGACGCTGAAGCGGCTCCGGCGCCGCGGCAACACCGTCGTGCTGGAACCGGCCAACCCAAAATATGAGGTCAGGATCCTCCCGGCTGACAGGGTCAAGGTACAGGGCCGGCTGGTCGGGCTGCTACGACGCTATTGACTCACCGTCATGCCAGGGCTTGGCCCTGGTATCCACGGGGTTGGACTGCCGACGCCAGACGAGTGTTCAGCAACATAGCATGCAACACGGCCCGGCCGGTCTTTGCGGAGCCGTGTGGATACCAGGGTCAAGCCCCGGCATGACGCCTATTGGAGGTCCAGCACGACCTTGCCGACGCTGCCCCGGCCGGCCAACGACGCGAGGGCTGCCGGAGCATCCGCCAATGCGAACCGCCCGCGGACCAGGGGCTTGGCCTTGCCATCGCGGTAGAGCTTCAAAATAGCGTCGTTGACACGCGGGCGAAGCGCCGGGTCGGCAGTTGCGGCGGCGCCCCAAAACACGCCAACGGCTGACGCTTCTTTCAGCAGCAGGCGGTTCGCCGCTAGGTGTGGGATCGGCCCGGCGGCGAACCCGATCACGAGATACCGGCCATGCCAGGCGAGGCAGCGCATGCTCTTCTCGCCGACGTCACCGCCGACCGGGTCGAAGATAACGTCCGCGTTCCGCCCCTTGGTGTGGCTGCGAACCGCCTCGACCCAGTCCTCGGCCGTGTAGTCGATCGCGAGTTCGGCCCCTAGTTCGCGCGCAAGTGCCACCTTCGCAGCACCGCCCGCTGTGGCCAGAACCCGGCAGCCATGTGCGGCGGCGAGCTGCACAGCGGCCGACCCGACGCCGCCCGCGCCTGCGTGGACCAGCACGGTCTCACCCGGCTGTAGCGCCGCACGGTTGTGCAGGGCGTGCCAAGCCGTTCCGTACACGACGCCGAACAGACTAACGGCTTCGGCGGCCGGAATGTCACCCGCGATCGGAAATGCGGCCTTGGCATCCACCAGCATTTGCTCGGCGTAGCCACCCTGGCCACTCACCGCGACCCGGGTGCCCACAGCGAGTGTTGCGCCCTCGCCAGCCTGCAGGATCCGGCCGACCGCCTCGACCCCGGGCGTGAACGGAAGCGGGGGCTTGGTCTGATACTTCCCCTGCAGCATCAGCGAATCGAGGAAGTTCAGCCCCGCGGCCTCTACTGCGATCACATACTGGCCGGGGCCCGCGACCGGGTCGGGAAGGTCCGCCAGGCGCATCGAGCCCTCTGGCGTGACCTGCTCGACCAACCAGGCTTTCATCGCGCGTTCATCAGCTTCTTCTGGTCTTCCCAGGCCTGGCGATAGTCGTAGGTCGGGTAGAACTCGGTCCGGTAGCCGCCCCAAGCGCTGTTCTCGATGACGCGATTGACCTCGCGCAGCTTCTCGGCCGGCACGCGCAATGTCACCACCTGGCCGATGCCCATCACCACGTACCACGAAACGATCTCCACGCCAGCGGGCGGGAAGTTCTTGTACCAGCCCGCCTGACGAAGATGCTCGTTGATCTCGGGCAGCGTCTTGGTCTCGTCGTGGCGCAAGAAGATCGTCATCAGGAACGTGCCGGGATGCTCCGGATCGGGCGTCGTCTGAGCGCGTGCCGTCGCCAGACCCAGCGCCAAGACCACAACGGCGAGCAGAGCCTTCATTGCAGACCCTGGATTTCCGCGAGCAGGAAGTCCCGGAAAACGGCAACCCGCTTGGAATTCCGCAACTCCTCTGGATAGACGAAATACACGTCCACCTTTGGCGGCTTCAGGTCGGACAAGATGGATTTCAGTCCCTCTGCCTCCTCGCTCATCCAACTCGGCAGCGCGGCGATGCCCAACCCGGCACGCACGGCGGTCGCCATCGCGTGCAGCGAGTTCACCTCGAGCACCGCCCGGCGCGGCTGCCCGGCGCGACGGCCGGCGTCCGCCAGCCAGTTCATGTCGGCAAACGGCGGCCGATAGTCGCCGAACAGGATCAGCGCGTGATCGTCCAACTCCTCGGGGCGCTGAGGCGTGCCGCGCTCGGCCAAATACCCAGCCGAGGCGATGACGTTCCAGCGGATCGTCATCAGGTGACGCTGCACCAGGTCCGGCTGCTTCGGCGTGTGCATGCGAATCGCGACGTCAGCCTCGCGCATTGCCAAGTCGAGGTCCGAATCGTCGAGTAGCAACGTCATCGTCACCTCGGGATAGGCGGTCAGGAACCCCTTCACCCGCGATGCCAGCCAGTGCGAGCCGAACCCGACGGTGGTCGTTACCTTCAGCCGCCCCGTCGGCTTCTCCTTGCTTTCGGTCAGTAGCGCCTCGGTCATCGCGAGCTTGGCGAACACGTCGCGCACGGTGCGGTTCAGGCTCTCGCCCTGTTCGGTCAGGATCAGTCCGCGCGCGTGCCGGTGGAACAGCGACACCTGCAGATTGTCCTCGAGCGCCGAAATCTGCCGGCTCACGGCGGATTGGCTGAGATTGAGCGTGTCTCCTGCATGGGTGAAGCTGCCTGCCTCCGCCACTGCGTGGAATACCCGCAGCTTGTCCCAGTCCATCGCCGGTCCTCTTCCCCGATTCGCCGCCATATCAGGCAGAGTAACAGTCTCTGCCCGCATGTCTCGTCCGAATCGACGGTTTCCCTAGTCCCAAGCGCCAATCATTTGTTCAGTGCGGGCCTCGCGAGCGCGTACTGCGGGCAGGGGGGAGTGTTCTGCGAGGAACTTCTCGGCCTCGAGCGCCGCCATGCACCCCATTCCGGCGGCGGTGACAGCCTGGCGATAGCGCGGATCGGCGACGTCCCCCGCGGCGAAAACGCCGGGAATATTGGTGGCGGTCGACCATGGTGCGATCTGCACGTAGCCGGCCGCGTCCAGATTAAGCTGACCGCGCACGAGCGACGTCGCCGGGTCGTGGCCGATCGCGATGAACACGCCCTCGACCGGGACGTCCTGCATGCCGTCGGGGCCACGCAGGCGCACGCCGGTCACGCCTTTCGGTACGGTCGTGCCGAGGATCTCCTCCACGGCGCTGTTCCAGATGACGCGCACCTTCGGGTTGGCGAACAGCCGGTCCTGCAGGATGCGCTCGGCCCGGAAGCTGTCGCGGCGATGGATCACGGTGACGGACGAGGCGTGGTTGGTGAGGAACAGCGCTTCCTCCACCGCGGTGTTGCCGCCGCCGATCACGGCCACGGCCTTGCCGCGGAAAAAGAAGCCATCGCAGGTCGCGCAGGCGGAGACCCCGGCGCCGCTGAACGTCTTTTCCGACGGCAAGCCGAGCCAGCGCGCCTGCGCCCCCGTCGCCAGCACCAGCGTGTCGGCGGTGTAGGTGTCGCCGCTGTCGCCCACGGCGCGGAACGGCCGGGCGGATAGGTCGAGCGCGGTGATCACGTCATCGACCAGGCGGGTGCCGACGTGCTGGGCCTGGGCGGTCATCTGCTCCATCAGCCACGGGCCTTGGATGGCCTCGGCAAAGCCCGGGTAGTTCTCCACCTCGGTCGTAATCGTCAGCTGGCCGCCGGGCTGCAGGCCTTGGATCAGCAGCGGCGAGAGGCTGGCGCGGGCGGCGTAGATGGCGGCGGTGTAGCCGGCCGGGCCACCGCCGAGGATCAACAGGCGGCTATGGATGGTCTGCGGCATTGGTATGCTCCGAACGATGCCACGATATCTGCGCGGGTCGGGTGTTCTGCAAGCGGGGCCTTTGCCGGATGCGGGATGTGCAATATTGTTGCGCATAAACGTGCCAGGACGGTAACGGCGAACGCCGTACAGTGATCAATGAAACATTTCCCTACTGAAAACCCCGAATTGGACGGTATCGACCGTCGCATCCTGTCGGAATTGCAGGAAGACGGCCGTATGACGAACGTCGAGCTCGCACGCCGGGCGGACATCTCGGCGCCCCCTTGTCTGCGCCGACTCCGCCGGCTGGAGGAAGCGGGCGTCATCCGCGGCTACCATGCCGACACCGACCCGGCGAAGCTCGGTTGGTCGATCGAATTCTTCGCCATCGTCGGCCTGGATAGCCAGAAGGAAACGGTGCTGGCGGCGTTCGAGCAGCAGGTTGCGAAATGGCCCGAGGTCCGCGCCTGCCACATGATCCGCGGCGGCGGCGACTTCCTGCTGCGGCTGGTGGCGCGGGACACGGCGCATGAGAACCTGCTGACCCAGGCGTTGACCGGGGCCGATTCGGTGTTGCGGGTGCAAACCCTGCAGACGATCCGGACGAGCTTGAACTTGGCTGGGGTGCCGATCTAGCACCTTTCAACGCCACCCCTCACCCCGACCCTCTCCCTCAAGGGGAGAGGGAGAAGCCGGCCCTGGCTAGTTACGGGTGTCGGGTGCAATCCGCTTGGAGGATTGCACCTCATGCTGCGACGTTCGGCATTTTTGTCTGATGCAATGCCAAAGCGCATTGCATCCTACAAGGCGAGACGAGCCTCAGTGCTTGAGGCTGCTGGTATTAGGCTCTCCCGGCCCTGGCTAGGACGGCTTCCAGGAGTACTTGGCAGCCGGCTTCGGCTTGCTCGGGTTCGATGCTTTCGGCCTCGTTGTGGGACAAGCCATCGCGGCAGGGAGTGAAGATCATGGCGGTCGGGATCAGCGGGGCTACGAAGATCGCGTCGTGGCCGGCGCCGGACACGAGCTCCCGCGCGGGGTAGCCGAGTCGCGCCGCCGCGTCGCGAACCAGGGCCACGCAGGCGGGGTCAAAGGGTTGGGCGGGGATGCGCACCCGTTCAGTCAACTCCAGCGTCACGTCCGAGTCGCGAGCTATGAAGCCGGCGTCGCGCGGGAACTGGGCGGCGATGCGGGACAGCTCGGCCTCGTCCGGATGGCGGAATTCGACCGAGAACCGCACCTCGCCCGGGATCACGTTGCGGCTGTTCGGCACCACAAATAGTTGGCCCACCGTGCCGCGCCCCAACTCGCCGCGGGCGCGCATGGTGCGGTCCACCAGGTCGATGATGCGGGCGGCGCCGACCAGCGCGTCGCGCCGCACGCCGGGCGGAGTGGTGCCGGCGTGGCTGTCCTGGCCGGTGACGACGGCGTCATACCAGATCTGCGCCTGGCCGCCGGTGACGATGCCGATCGTCTTGCCTTCGCGCTCCAGGATCGGGCCCTGCTCGATGTGCAGCTCGAAATAGCTGTCGGCGGGGAAGGGGGCGGCCGGACTGTCACCGCGCGCGCCGATTGCATCCAGCGCGTCGCCCAGGCGGATGCCGTCGGGGTCGACCAACGCCTCCGTCTCGGCCTGGGTGAAGGCGCCCGACCAGACGCCGGAGCCCATCATGGCCTTGCCGAAGCGCGCGCCCTCCTCGTCGGTCCAGTTCACCAGCTCGACCGGGGCCTCGGTCTGGATGCCCAGTTCGTTCAGCGTGCGCATGACTTCTAGCCCGGCGATCACCCCCAAGGCGCCGTCGAACTTGCCGCCGGTGGGCTGGCTGTCCAGGTGGCTGCCGAACAGGACGGGGGGGCGCGCCGGGTCGCGGCCGGCGCGGCGGGCGAACATGTTGCCCATCGCGTCGGTGCGCACGGCCAGCCCGGCGGCCTCGCACCAGCCGCGGAACACGGCTCGGCCGGCCCCGTCCACGTCGCTCAGCGCCAGCCGCTTCACGCCGCCCTTGGGGGTGGCGCCGACCTCTGCCATCGCCATCAGGCTGTCCCATAGCCGGCGGCCGTCGATGCGCTGGTTGCTGGCGGGTGCGGACATTCGGGCTCTCCAAAACGAGGTCGCATCTTGCCCGGGTGCGGGTTTGATGCAACGTGCGGCTATGCGCCGCACCGTTGCCCTCCTGTGTTCCACGCTCCTCGTGGGCTGCACGCTGATCGATCAGCGCACGTTCAATCCGAGGGCGGGGTTCCCGGCGACGATGCCGACGACGCCGGGTCCGCCGCCGGTGTTGCCGTTCCTGACCATCGACCTGTCGACGGCCCATCCGGATTACGCCGCGGCGCTAAACCAGGCGGTGGCGGAGGCGGTCGGCCGCAAGCCCACCGTGGAGTTCGACGTGGTGAGCGTGGTCCCCGGCACGGGCACACCGGCGCAACAGGTGGCAGCGGCGACCGGCATCACCGGCGACGCGCGCGAGATTGCCAGGGCGATCAACGCGGACGGCGTGGATGACGATCGCATCCACCTCTCCGCCCGCGCGGATTCAGCCGCCAGCACGCGTCAGGTGCAGATCTTCGTGCACTGACGAACCGCCACCAAAACCCTCCCCCGTTCTTCACGGGGGAGGTGGCGGCAAAGCCGACGGAGGGGGAGCAGCACGGCCAGTGCCCAGGGCCCCCCTCCACCACGATTCGCGCGGTCCCCCTCCCCCGCTGCGCGAGGGAGGATGGCAGACCCGCTTAAAGATCGCCGGCCCACGCCTCTGGCAGTACGACGTAGCCGTCGCCGGACCGGGCTATCCGTGAGAAGCCCGGGAACGACATGTGCATCCCAGTCACCAGCAGATCCTCGTCGACGGCACGCTCCAGCGCGGCACGCCGGGTGCGGATGGCCTGCGCCGGGTCGGTATCGAAGCCAGTGCCGACATCCGGCCGGGCCGCCTGCACCACGGGCACGTGGAACACGTCGGCGAAGATCAGCAGGCGCGCGTCGCCACTGCTGACCATGTAGCCGGTGTGGCCGGGCGTGTGGCCGGGCATGGCGATCGCCTCGAGCCCCGGCATGATCTCGCCGAACTCGAAGCGGTGCAGCTTGCTGGCATAGGGCGCGACGGCAGCGCGGGCTCCGTCGAACGACCCGCGGCGGGCCTCGGGTGCGGCGGCCTTCTTCGCGTCGTCTTCCCAGAACGCCAGTTCGGTTTCGGCCACCCACAGCTCAGCATTGGGGAACGCCGCGCCGCCGGACTCGGTCCGCAGGCCGCCGATATGGTCGCCGTGCATGTGGGACAGCACGATTGCGTCCACGTCGCCCGGAGCCACGCCGGCCGCCTTCATGTTGGCCCCCAGCCGGCCCGCGATCGGCCCCCATGCGCTGCCCGCGCCGGCGTCCACCAGCACCGTCCGGCCCGGCCATTGCAGCAGGAACGTGTTGACCGCGCTGTGGAACGGCGGCCGTCGCCCGCCGGCGCGCAACAGCGTCTCGCGGTCCTCCGGCGTGATGCCGAGCAGTATCTCGGGCGGCAGCACCACCGAGCCGTCGTTCAGCGCCGTGACCAGAACCTCGCCGACCCGGCGACGGTAGACCCCTGGAACCTGCTCGTTCGCAATCGTCATAAGGAATGCTCCTCGTTTGCGCCCAGCCGACCGGCCAGGTCCTGGATGAACTGCCACGCGACGCGGCCCGACCGGCCACCCCGGCCGGCGGACCAAGCCACGGCCTCGGCCCGCAGCGCCTCCGCGTCGATACGGAGGCCAAGGTCGGCTGCGTAGGCCTCGACCATGGCTAGATAGGTGGGTTGGTCGGTGTTGTGAAACCCGATCCACAGCCCGAAGCGGTCGGACAGCGACACCTTCTCCTCCACCGCCTCGCCGGGGTTGATGGCGCTGCCGCGCTCGTTCTCGATCATGTCGCGCGGCATCAGGTGGCGGCGGTTGGACGTGGCGTAGAACAGCACGTTGGCCGGGCGGCCCTCGATGCCGCCGTCCAGCACCGACTTCAGGGCTTTGTAATCAGCATCTTCGCGCTCGAACGACAGGTCATCGCAGAAGATGATGCAGCGGCGTGCGCTCGGCCGCAGCAGGTTCAGCAGCGCCGGCAGGGTGACGATGTCCTCCCGCGCGATCTCGATCAGGGCAATGCTGCCGGGGTGCTGGCGCAGCGCCTCGGCATGCGCCGCCTTCACCAGCGAGGACTTGCCGGTGCCGCGGGCGCCCCACAGCATGGCGTTGTTGGCGGGCAGCCCGGCGGCGAAGCGCAGCGTGTTGGGCAGCAGGCGCTCGCGTTGCGGCTCGATGCCCTGCAGCAGATCGAGCCGCACGGCGGCCACGTGCGGCACCGGTTGCAGCCGGCCGCCGTCGGGATGCCAGACGAACGCGTTGGCGCTGTCCAGCGTCACGGGGGCCGGCGGGGCGGGGGCGAGCCGCTCCAGCGCGTCGGCGATGCGGGCGAGCACGGGGAGCAGACTGGTGTCCAATACGAGCCTCAACTTGACGGGATAGCGCGGCAAACTATGGTCCGCCGCCAATCACCGCAACCCGGATCCGTTCATGTTCATTACCCCTGCCTACGCCCAGGATTTCGGCGGCATGATTACCCAGTACAGCCAGTTCCTGCCGATCGTCCTGATCTTCGGGGTATTCTACTTCCTGCTGATCCGCCCGCAGCAGACGGCGCAGAAGAAGCTCAAGACCCGCCTGTCTGCCCTGCGCCGGGGGGACAAGGTCGTCACCGGCGGCGGCCTGATCGGCGTCGTGCAGCGCGTGAAGGAAAACAGCAACGAGGTCGAGATCGAGCTGGCCCCGAACGTGCGCGTGATGGCGGTGCGCGAGACGATCAACACCGTGATCGACCCAGTGCCGGCGAACGACGTGAAGAAATAGCCCACTATCGTATGTAAGGCCGGGGCCGCCATGCTATAGCGGCGGCATGGTCCCGGTCCGTGGCGTCTTGGCGTACCCCGTGGCCCTGGCGCTCGGGATCGTCTTTGCCGTCTGGCTGGTCTCCTGGCCCGACATCGTCCCCGCGGACGTGCTGCATGCCGCCAGCATCGGCGACGAGGCGGTGAGCGGGGTTGGCCAGCGCTATTTCCTCGGCACGCCCTGGCGCTGGCCGTTGCTCGTCGTGCCCGACTTGGCGTGGCCCGGCGGCACCAATGTCGCGCTGACCGACAGCATCCCGCTCGCCCTTCTGCTGCTCAAGCCGGCGCAGGCGTTGCTGGCCCCGGGGGCTTCGGCGACGGAGGCGTGGTTTGCCATGGCCCTCGCCCTGCAGCCGGTCGCGGCGGTGTTCGCCTTGCGCGCCGTCGGCGAGCGCCGGGCTCTGCCAGCGGTCGCGGTCGGCCTCCTGGCGGCGACCATGCCGACCTTCCTCAATCGCTCGGGGCACATGGCGTTGTGCAGCCACTTCGCCATCCTGTGCGCGATCGGGCTGTATTTCGTGCTGGTTCCGGGTGGGCCGAAGGCGGTGCGAGCATGGTGGGCCGCGAGCGCGCTGTTGGCCGGCAGCCTGCTGATCCACCCCTATATCCTGGCCATGGTGGCCGCAGTGCTGGCCGCCGTGCCCCTGACGCGCGTGCTGCGGCGCATGCCCGGCTGGTGGCGCGCCGCGCTGTGCTGGACCCTGGGGATGGCGGCCTGCGCCGGTTTGGCGTGGCTGCTCGGCTACGGCGGCAGCCGTCCGGCCCCAGGGTTCGGCACCTACGCGATGAACCTGCTCAATCCGGTGCTGCCACAGGCCTCCTCGCTGTTCCCGAGCTCGACCTTCGCAAGCGCTGGCGGGGGAGGGTGGGAGGGCTACCAGTATCTCGGCGCCGGCATTCTGGGCCTCGCCGGGGTGGCCGTGGTCCAGACGGCGCGCGGGCGGCTGACCGGCTGGCAGCGGCATGGCGGCCTGGTGCTGGTGCTGGTCGGCCTGACCGTGTTCGCGCTGTCAAACATCGCGTATGCCGGGCCGCTGCGGCTGTATCATTGGCGCCCGGTTCCGGCCGTGATCGAGCAGTTCCGCTCCACCGGCCGCTTCTTCTGGCCGGTCGCTTACGTGATCCTGGTTGCGGGGGTGGCCGGCGCCGCCCGTTCGCTGCCGGCCTGGCCCGCCGCTGCGGTGCTGGTCGCCGCCATGGGGCTGCAATGGGCCGACACGGCGGGGTTGCGCGCGACGGTCCGCCATCTCGGTGACGAGCGCCGGGTCTGGCACATCGATGCCGCCGCCCTGCGCCCGATCTTCGCCGCCCACACCGAGCTGACGCTGTGGCCCGTGTTCGGCTGCGGCGCCTCGCCGGACAATGCCGCCGACGTGCAGGTGATGCTGCTGGCGTCCGAGACCCTGATGCGGACCAACACGATGAACACCGCCCGCGACTATGGCGAGGCCGCGTGCGATCCGGCCCCAACCCTGGCGCCCCCGTTGCGCCCAGGTGAGTTGCGGGTCGTGCGAACGCAGCGCGATGCCTGGTTCGTGCCCGGCGCCGTCACCGCCTGCCGTGAACTGGACCCTTTCATGCTCTGCTCCGCCGACCCGGCCACCCTGGCCGGGACCGCCCCACTGCTGGTGGCGGCGCTGCCGATCGGCCAGACGGTCGGCAATCCCTCGCCGGCGTTTCAGGCCGCACTGACCCCGGGCTGGGCGGTACCGGAGGGGGCGGGGGTGTGGAGCGAAGGCCGCACCGCGACCCTGCACTTCCGCGCCGCCGGTCCGGGCGCCACGCTCACGCTGAGCATCGAGAGCCTGGCCCCACAACCCGGCGGCGTGCAGACCGTGCAGGCCGTGGCGGGCGGGATTGTGCAGGGGGACTGGGTGATCCCCGACCACGCGATCCAGACGCACACGCTGAGCCTGTCCGGTTGCGATCCGGATGTCTGCGCCGTGCAACTGCGGATCGGCCAACCCGTTCGACCCAGGGATCGAGCGGATCACGGAACGAATCAAGATCCGAGACCGCTGGGCATCTACTTGCGTTCGCTTCGGCTGGACGCACAATGATCGGGGGAGGCAACAATGCCGGACAGTGCGCGATCGATCAGAACCGAGGTGATGGAGGGAATCGCCCTGCTCACCTTCAACGTGCCGCCTCGCAACGCCGCCTGCGCCACCGACCTGGGCAACGTGGCCGATGTGCTGGGGCGTTATGCCGAGGATCCCGCTATTCGCGTGGTGGTGCTGACCGGCGCCGGCTACCAGGCCTTCGTGACCGACCCCGAGGCCGAGGACATGGAGGATATCGCGGAGCACGCGGCCGCCTGCAACCGCGCGCAGGACGCGTTGGCCGCGTTCCCCAAGCCGGTGATCGCCCGCATCCGAGGGGATTGCATCGGGGCCGGGCTGTTGCTCGCCTTGCACGCGGACCTGCTGATCGCCGCCGAGGATAGCGCGTTCGCGTTGCCGGCAGCGCGATGGGGCTCTGCTTACACCCCGGCCACGGTCGCCGCCCTGGTGGGCCTGGTCGGGCCGCAGCAGGCGAAACAGCTATTGCTCACCGGCTGGCAGGTCGAGGCGCGCCAGGCGCTGCAGATCGGCCTAGTGACCATGGTCGTGCCCGATGGCGACTTGTCGGACACGGTGGTCGACCTCGCGCGGGAGATCGCCGACAACGCGCCGCTCGCCGTCACGGCCATGAAGCGGATGGTGGCACATCCCGGTGACCGGGCGCTGGGGTCGTTGGTGGAGGCGTGCCGGGTCAGCCAGGATCACCAGGCCGGTATTGCGGCCCGCAAGAAGGGCAGGCGGCCGGCCTTCAGCGGCCAGTAACCCTCAGAACGGACCTTCGATGCGAACTCTCTCAATTGCCCTGCTGCTATTCACGGCCCCAGCCTGGGCTGGCACGCTGGACGACGCCCGCCAGGCCGGTGTGCTGCGCGTGGGCACGCCCGGCGACTACGCCCCGTTCAGCCTGAAAGGCGCCGATGGCAGCTACACCGGCGCCGACGTAACGGAGGCGGCGCGGTTGGCACAGCATCTCGGCCTCAAGCTCGAGTGGGTGGCGACCAGTTGGGGCAAGCTCGCCGACGACACGAAGGCGCACCGGTTCGACATCGCGGTGGGCGGTATCTCCATCAGCCCGGCGCGCAAGGAGTTCGCGGCGTTCTCCACCGTGCTGGTCAGTGACGGGAAGCGGCCGGTGGTGCGGTGCGCGGACAAGGACAAGTTCACCTCGGTCGCGGCCATCGATCAGCCCGGCGTGCGCGTCGTGGTGAACCCGGGTGGCAGCAACGAGGCGTTTGCCAAGGCAAACCTGACCCATGCTGCGGTCACGGTGTTCCCCGACAACAAAACGATCGCGAACGAGATCGTGGCCGGCCGGCAGGATGTGATGGTGACCGACGGGGTGGAGGTGGACCACGACGCCCTGGTGCACCCCGAACTCTGCGCCGCCGCCGTGCCCGCACCCTTCACCCATTTCGAGAACGCGTTCCTGCTGCAGCCCGACCCGGCGTTGGAACAGGCAGTCGACGGTGTGCTGGACGCCGACGTGAAGTCCGGCGCCTGGGCGAAGACCCTGGCCGACGCAGAACGCCAGCCTTAGCCGAGCCGCTTGCGCTAGCCTGCCGTGGCAAGTTCCTCCCGCACGGCGATTCCAAGATCTGCGAGGCGGAATGGCTTCTTCAGGGCGCGTAGTGCTGGCCGATCCGTGGGCAGGGCTGCGGACATGACGATGAAACGGAGATCGGGCCGGCTCGCGCGGGCCCGTTCCACCAGAACCAGGCCAGATTCACCGGGCATGTGGATGTCCGTGATGACGAGCTTGAGATCCGATCGATCTCCCACCACTTGCACCGCCTCACCGACATCGCGCGCCTCGAGGACGAAATACCCGGCCTTCTGAAGGTAGTCCGATAAGATGACGCGAACCGAAGACTTGTCATCAACGATAAGAACGACCGGGGCGTTGTTTGTGTCGACGGTTTCCATATTTCCCTGTGCGCCGACACTTCTAGTTTGCGTCGCTACCCTCGTCGGTTCGAGTAGACAACGTCAATACTTTGCGCGCAGATAAGGCAACATTCTCCGCCGGCTACTGTTTGCCTTCGTTGCAGTCGCGAAGCACGAGTTCGACGGCCTCCGCGAGGTCGTGTCCGGATGCTGGCTTGCTCATCAGCCGCACGTAACGGCCGAACTCGTAGCCATCGAGAAATTCCTCTGCCGTCGTAATGTCTCCGGTCAGCAAGATGATAGGAAGACCCACCCTCAAAGCATGTAGCCGGCGGATGATCTCGTCACCCTGTATGCCATCCAAGCCGTAATCGGTGATGACGACGTCCAGCGTCTCTCCTGCGGCAACCCGCGCGAGAGCGGGCTGCCCTGCCGCCTCGACTTCAACCGTGAGACCGTGTCTGCGAAGCGAGCGGGCGATGACATCCCGCACGCCCGCCGCGTCGTCGATCAGGAGGATCTTGATGGATGGTGCACTCGCAGGGGCGACAATCGGCGGCGCCACCACCTCCGCCGCGACCGGGATAAACAGGCTCACCGTCGTTCCCACGCCGGGTTTGCTGACGATCGTCATCCGCCCGCCCGACTTCTCCGCAAAGTCCCGTGCCGTGGCTAATCCGAGGCCGGTGCCCTTGCCGACCTCCTTCGTGGTGAAAAACGGTTCACTGGCGCGCGCCAGGATGTCCGCCGGCATGCCGGCCCCGTTATCGGCGGCATCGATCCGGACGTACCCAGTCTTCGAACCGTCGTCGGCCTCGATCAACGCTGCCGCCAACGTCAAGGTGCCTCCGTCACTCATGGCGTCCCGGGCGTTGGTGCCGAAATTCATCAAGACGGTTTCCAGCTGCGCCTTGTCGGCCCAGATCTTCGGTAGCCCGGCGGGGACATCGACGACCACGGACATCCGCCGGGACAGCGTATGGCACAGGATTTCAGCCACGCCGCCGATCAGCAAGGCAACGTCTGTCGCCGTCGCCTGCAGGGCTTCCTTGCGGCTGTATGACATCAGCCGTTGAATGACGGCCATGCCGCGTTTGACCTCTGCTTCCAGCATGACCGTCCATCGCTCGACGGCGAGGTTTTGGTCGAGATTTTCGCGAATGAGCGACGCACAGCCGTCGACGACCTGCAACACGTTGCCGAAATCGTGGGCCATTCCGCTGGCGAGCGACCCTAGCGTCTCGAGTCGGCGGGCGTGCATGGTGCGTTCGCGGGCGAGCTCGAGGTCGGCGACTGCCTGCTCGACCCGGCTCTCCAGGCTGGCGTTCAGCATCCTGAGCCGCTCGCGGGCTGCGGCCTCGGCCGCTGTTGCGGACACCAGTGCGGCGGCGGCGGCGTCGATCTCTCGTATTGCCGACAGTCGCAGCCCGGTGACGTTTCCGCTGCCGATCTCCGTCAGAAGTCCAAGGCCTGCTGTGAGCCGACGGGCGGTCGCAAAGATGAGAACGACGCCAGGCAAGCAGAGCAATGCCGTGGCGATCAGCATACGTCCGACGTGCTCGCGAACGGAGGGACTGAGGGTGGCGTCCGACTCCTTGACCAACACGGTGAACCCTGTGGCGCGTGAGTGGGCGAACGCGATGCTGCCCGCCGCTCCGGCTCCTTCCGGGACGCGGAACAGCCCGCTCTCCGCTTTACCGGTCTCCGCCAGCAGCGCCGGATTGACCGGCAGCCCGATCCTGTGTTCCAGCCGTTGGCTTCCAGCGACGACCGTGCCGTGCCGGTCGCTGACCTCGATGCTCAGTCCGGTCGGGAAGACGCCGACGAACAGGCTCTCCACGAGCCGGGATGCCAGCATCGAGTAGATGATCGAATAGGAGGTGCCGGCCGGCATTGATGGCCACTCGATCGGCCGGACGAGTGCTAGCCTGAATAAGCCTGTCGCCGGGCCGCGATACAGGTTCGTCACCCCGGAACTGCGGTCGCGCAGCAACTGCAATATCTCATCGGACCGGTTCGGGGCCAGGGTCTGCCCGGGACGCGGTGGCAGTGTATTGAGCAAAACGCTGCCGTCGGCGGACGCGATGGCGAGAACATCGCCCGGTGGCAGATCCACCGCGCGCAGCACGTCTGAAATCCGGCCGGTATCGCCACTGTCCCAGAAGCTTGCGGCCGCTATGAGACCGCGGAGCAGGGCATCGCTGTCCGCGATGTGTCGATCGAGCAATGCGGCGAATGTCTGGGCCTGCAGGCGAAGGGCATCGTTGGCATGTGCCCGCTCCTCATTGACGACGTTCCACACCCCGTGAATGGCAACAGCAGCAAGGGGGAGTGCAACGGAAGCGACAAGACCGACGAACAACCATCGCAGCGAAATGCTGGTCTTGTGGAACGCTGCCAACAGGGGCGGATGGGCACGTTTGCGAGTTGTAAGCTGCCCAACCTCTTCGATTACGCGATCCATTTTTACTCAAATCAACATTTGTTATAGATCTCATTTCGCAATAATAAACTCATTACCAAGGCAGAGCGTTGCCATCAAGTTACAAATTGTGCGGAGCCGCATAGATTTTCTATGAAATGATAGCCAAGCGTCTGTAACGAAGCGCCAATATACTTCTGGCCCATCTCGTTAATTTGGCAGCCTTCCGCGCTTTCATCACGAAGCGGACGCGGTTTTCTGGATATCAGCCGATCCGAAGCCCTGCCTTGACCAGCAGCGGCATCACCTCGGTCACGAAATACGGCAACTCGTCCGTGAAATTCACGAATGACAGGGTCGTTCCTGCGAACCCCGCCTCTGCAATCCGGATCATCTCGTCCGCGATGTGCCGCGGCGTGCCCACCAGCGGATAGGTGCCGCCGCCCGCCGCGAACCGCTTGCGATGCCGCTGATAAGCCGACGGGTCGTGCGAATTGGAGTTTGCGGACTTGGCTGCCGTGTAGATGTCCAGGCTCGCCTGGTCCGCCATCGTCACCGCGTAATGCTCGTAGTAATCCTCCGCCTCCGCCTGGCTCGGCCGGCACACTAGGTGACACGTCGCCATCACCCCCACGTCGCGCCCGTGCGCCGCACCGCGCGCCATCATGTCCGCAATGGTGGGTGGTCCGTCCTCGATCGTGACGAACGTCGTCAGCAGGAAATCGGCGGCCTCCGCGGCAAACGCGCGGCCCGGCGGCGAGAAGGCGGCGTTCAACGTGACCGGGCGAGGGCGTTGCACCGGTTGCGGCTTACCCGACACCGCCGTCAGGTTGTAGAACTGGCCGTGGAACTCGAACGGCTCGGGCTCGGTGTAGATCCGCTCGATCACCTGCGCCCATTCGCGGCCCTGGGCGTAGCGGTCCTCGATCATGGGCAGGCCGAACAGGGCGAATTCCTCGGGATTCCAGCCGCAGACGATGTTGAGCCCGGCCCGGCCGCCACTCGCCTGGTCGACCGTGGCGAGCGCCTTGGCTGCGAACACCGGGTGCACCATCGGCACGTGAACGGTGGAGAACACTGCGATCCGCTGCGTCACGCCCGCCAAAGCCGCGGCGAAGGTCAGTGTCTCGAAGCTCCATTCCCGGCTGTTCAGCTCGCCGCCAAACCCCTTCCAACGCGCGATCGGCAGGATGAACTCGAGCCCGGCGCGATCGGCCATCTGCGCCGCTTGGGTCACACCCGCCCACGTCGCCGGCCAGCGCTCGGGCACCCGGGTGAGCGCGAGGCCGCCATCGGCGTTCAGCGAGAACAGTCCCAATTTGAACCGGTTGGGGCCGTACAGCGGATGGATCACGTCTTGCCTCCCAGCGACCACGAAATGGTTTAAGTCTAAAGGATTGACGAGGTAAAGGCCGCCCGGCAGGATCGGCGGCCTACCAAGGGATACATAATGAACGGGCGCAGAGCGCTGGTCACGGGGGGCGCCAAGGGCATTGGCCGCGCCGTGGCCGATCGGCTGGCAGCCGAGGGCGCCGCGGTGGTCGTGCTCGGCCGCGATCAGGCGGCGCTGGCGGCTACCCCCTATGAATACGCCGTCGCCGACGTGACGGATGGGGTGGCGCTGACGGATGCGATCACGCGGCTGGGGTCGTTCGACATCCTGGTCAACAACGCTGGCGGCGCCGTGTCGGCCCCATTCGGCCAGCACAGCCAGGCCGATTGGGCCGCGATGCTCGGGCTGAACCTGACCAGTTGCTTTACCGCGATCCAGGCCGTGCTGCCGGGCATGACGCAGCGCAACTGGGGCCGCATCGTGTCCATCGCGAGCACCGCCGGGCTGAAAGGCTACGCCTATACCGCTGCCTATTGCGCCGCGAAGCACGGGGTGATCGGGCTGACCCGTGCGCTCGCCGTCGAACTGGCGCGCACCGGTGTCACGGTGAACGCCGTCTGCCCGGGTTTCACCGACACCGAATTGGTAAGCCGCGCGGTCGACACCATCGTCGCCAAGACCGGCAAGACGGCGGGTGACGCCCGCTCCGCGCTGGAACGCACCAACCCGCAAGGCCGCCTGGTGCAGCCGGCGGAGGTCGCGGGTGCGGTGGCGTATTTGTGCGGGGAAGGGGCCGGGTCGCTGACCGGGCAATCGATCGCAGTGGCTGGTGGAGAGGTAATGTGAACCCGAAACACTTCCTTTGGCAGACCGAGGGCGGGGTCGCGACGGTCACGCTCAACCGGCCGGAGCGCAAGAACCCGCTGACCTTCGACAGCTATGCCGAGCTGCGGGACACCTTCCGCGCGCTGCAATACGACGCGGCGGTGAAGGCCGTTGTGATCACCGGTGCGGGCGGCAATTTCTGCTCCGGCGGCGACGTGTTCGAGATCATCGAGCCGCTGACCAAGATGGCGATGCCGGAGCTGCTCGCCTTCACCCGCATGACCGGCGATCTGGTGAAGGCGATGCGCGCCTGCCCGCAGCCGATCGTCGCGGCGATCGAGGGCGTGTGCGCCGGCGCGGGCGCGATCCTGGCGATGGCGAGCGATCTGCGCTACGCGACCGCCGCCAGCCGCACGGCCTTCCTGTTCACCCGCGTGGGTCTCGCCGGCTGCGACATGGGGGCCTGCGCGATCCTGCCCCGCTTGATCGGCCAGGGGCGGGCGAGCGAGCTGTTGTTCACCGGCCGTGCGATGACGGGCGAGGAGGGGCTGGCCTGGGGGTTTCACAACGCCCTGCTCGAACCCGGCGCCGTGCTGGGCCATGCGCAGGGTGTCGCCGCCAGGCTCGCCTTAGGCCCAACCTTCGCGCACGGCATCACCAAGACCATGCTGCACCGCGAGTGGTCCATGGATATCGACACCGCCATCGAGGCCGAAGCGCAGGCGCAGGCGATCTGCATGGCGACCAAGGATTTCACCCGCGCGTTCGAGGCGTTCGCCAACAAACGGCAGCCGGAGTTCAAGGGTGACTGATCGCTCGTATCTGCAATGGCCGTTCCTGTCGGATGCGCAACGTGCATTGTCCGAGGAGGTGGAGGCTTGGGCCACGCCCGAACTCGCCCACCCGCACGGCAACGATGCCGATGTGGATGCGGCGTGCCGCGACCTAGCCCGCCGCATGGGCGCTGCCAATCTGTTCCGCCACGCGGTTCCGGAGGATGGGCATCTCGAAGTCCGGTCGTTGTGCCTGATGCGCGAGACGCTGGCCCGGCACGATGCGTTGGCCGATTTCGTCTACGCGATGCAGGGGCTGGGCACGGGCTCGATCACGCTGTTCGGCACGGCGGAGCAGAAGGCGCGCTTCCTACCGCCGGTGCGCAGCGGCGAGGCATTGGCGGCCTTTGCGCTGTCGGAACCGGACGCCGGGTCGGACGTGGCGGCGATGAGCACCACGGCTGTGCTGGTGCCCGGCGGTTGGCGGCTGGACGGCGTGAAGACGTGGATCAGCAATGGCGGCATTGCGGCGCACTACGTCGTGTTCGCCCGCACGGACGAAGCACCGGGCACGCGCGGCATCTCCGCCTTCGTGGTGCCGGCCGACACGCCGGGGCTGATCGTGGCCGAGCGCATCGACGTCATCGCGCCGCACCCGCTCGCGACGTTGCGCTTCGATGGCTGCATCGTCGGCACCGACGCGCTGCTGGGCCGGGCCGGGGAAGGCTTCAAGATCGCGATGTCGACGCTGGACGTCTTCCGCCCCACGGTTGGTGCGGCGGCGCTCGGCATGGCGCGGCGCGCGATGCACGAGGCCGTGCACCGGGCTCGCACGCGCCGCATGGGGCAGGGGATGCTGGCGGATTTGGCCGTCACGCAATCCACCATCGGCGACATGGCCACCGAGATCGATGCGGCGGCGCTGCTGATCTATCGCGCGGCCTGGACGCGGGACACCACGGGTGCGCGCATCACGCGCGAGGCGGCGATGGCCAAGATGTTCGCCACCGAGGCAGCGCAACGGGTGATCGACGCGGCCGTGCAGATCATGGGCGGCCTGGGCGTGAAGCGCGGCTACATCGTGGAATCGCTGTATCGCGACGTCCGCGCCTTGCGCATCTATGAGGGAGCAACCGAGGTGCAGAAGATGATCATCGCCCGCCAGGTCCTTGCCGCGTGAGGGTTCTGCAGCCACCGGGCTGGCCTGCTCCCTCCGGCTACGCCAACGGCATCGCGGCGCGCGGCGAGACGGTGTTCGTTGGCGGCCAGATCGGCTGGGATGCGCAGGGGCGCTTCGCCGAGGGGCTGGTGGCGCAGGTCGGCCAGGCGCTGCAGAACGTCGCCGACGTGCTGGCGGCGGGCGGCGGCACACCTTCCGATGTCGTGCGCCTGACATGGTACATCTGCGACCTGGACGACTACGCCGCCAACTTGCCCGGCATAGGACGGGCCTATCGCGCAGTGATGGGCAAGCACTTCCCCGCCATGTCGGCGGTGGGCGTGACACGACTGGTCGAGAAGCAGGCGTTGGTCGAAATCGAAGCGACGGCGGTTTTGAAGGACTGAGGACTGTCCTAATGCTGGGCCGCTAACCCAGCGTAAAATCCACGCCGAACGAGGCATTCCAGCCGGCGATGCACACGCTGATGTGGTCGGGGAAGCTCAGTACGCGGTGCAGCGGAACGTAGCGCGTCGCATCGATGATCGACCCGGCGCCATGATCGCGCGCTAACGCCGACCAGTCGGGCGACTGACGCAGGGCGAACACAATGCCGAGCCCCGATGCCACGCTGGCCGCCGTACGTTCACCGTCCATATCTGACACCGGACTTGATTTCGCCAACAAGCCGAAACGCCCGTCCGCATCGGATCGCTAGGACCGTAGGCTCCGCCTTACCTCGTCGGCTAGCCCGTGCAGTTGCGGGAAGGGTGTGGACGCGATCAGGCTCACGCCCAAGCCGTCGGTCGCCCAGGCCCACCCGGGTGCAGTCCCGATCGGCTGCATGGGGGCTGTCATGTCCCTCTGGTGCATCGGGCGCATGAATACGGAGATCCAGTTGCCACCGCCGTCTTCGTACATCAGCATCGAGCCAACGCCCTCGTCTGTCGCTACGACCTGGCGGGCCTTGAACGTGTAACCCGCGGCCGACAGGTCGGGCGGATTGATGCGCCCGGCGAGGCCAGGATCGGCCCATGCCACCGGCCGCAAGGCACCGGGCGTAAGCAGCTGGTGAGCCGCCAAGGCTTCCTTCGCGATCGACGCCACGCCGGTCGGCCGGTCGGATCCACGGGCCAGCCAACCCATCCCGATACCCAACACGATCGAAGCCGCAATGGCAGCCCCGGCGGCGCGCGTACTCCAGCGCCGGGTCGCAGCGTTTGCAGCGGCCAGGCGGCGCACGTCCAACTGGGGCGGCACGGGCTCACGCGCCTTTGCATCGAGCGCGGAGCGGAGGGTGGCGGTCACTGCGATCCAGTCCCGCACGCGTGCTGCTTCTGCCGGGTTCTCGCTCAGATACTGCTCCACTTGCGCCCGGCGCTCGGGGGTTAGCCAGCCATCCGCGAAGGCGTGTAGATCGTCCTCCTTGATGGGTTTCGTATCGGACGTCACTTGACTCTCCTGAGCGCCGGCCGGGCTGCTTGATCCACTTCGCGGCGTAGACGGTCTCGTGCACGGCTCAGCCTGGACATGACGGTGCCGATAGGAAGGCCGAGCACGCCGGCGGCTTCGTCGTATTGCAACCCTTCGACGGCGACGAGCAGCAGCACTGCCCGCAATTCTTTCGGCAGCGCGTCCATGGCCTCCACAACGCGCCGCAATTCAGCCCGGTGCGGCTGCTCGGGGCCGACCTGGAACGCCGGGTCCGCGTCGTCCACTGCGGTGAGGGAGAACCGCCGCAGCCGCCGCCATCGGCTGACATGCAGGTTGTGCATGATGGTGAAAAGCCACGGCCGCATGTCGGCGCCCTGCCAGCCAGCCATGCGGTCCAGGGCGCGCACCAGGCAATCCTGCACCAGATCGTCCGCCTCCGGGCCATTGCGCAACAGCGACCATGCGTAACGACGCAGTGCCGGAATCGCGGCCTCGAGCCGGGACAGGTCGGACATCAGGAACCGGAGAACCAGTCGTAACCCTGCTTCTCCCAATAGCCGCTGGGATTGGTGTTGGTGACGGTGATGGCCTGGACGTTCTTGGCGCTCTTGAAGCCGAGCTTGGTCGGGATGCGCAGGCGAAGTGGTGCGCCCCATTCCGGTGCGAGCGGCTTGCCCAAGAAGTCGAGCGCCAGGATTGTCTGCGGATGCAGCGCGCTCGCCATGTCGATGCTGGTGGAGTAGTCGTCGAAGCAGGTAAACCCGACATAGCGCGCCGTGAGGTCTGCCCCGACGCGCCGGAGAAAGTCGCCGAGAGGCACGCCGCTCCACTGGCCGACCTGGCTCCAACCCTCGATGCAGATGTGGCGCGTGATCTGTTCGGCCTGGGGCATCGCGCGCAGCCGGTCGACCGTCCACGGCGTCTTGTCGGTGACCAGCCCGGTCGGCGTGAGCCGCCAATCGTCGGGCACTTCGCGAACCTGCCATTCTTCATAATACGCGTTGAAGCGGAACGGGTCGGTGATGGCACTGGTGGGATAGGTCTCGGCCAGCCGGGTGCCGGAGAACAGGGCCGCCTGCACGCGGTCGTTGAACCGCAGGACGGCCCACAGCGCGGCGTCCACGCCAGAATGGGTGGATAGGTCGCAGCCGGTGACCAGGCCGAGGCTGCCAAGCGTCAGCCCGCGCAACAACAGGTTGCGTCGCCCCAGCCGCACTAGGTCGGGGCGAATTTCGTCAGCTGTCACGGCGGGTTTCGCTCGGTATGGCGTCATGGTGTGGCAGCCTCCGGTTCTGCGGGCACCCCGGACACCATGGACACGATCGTGCGCGGATATATCAGCGCCAATGCCACGTGCAGCACGACGAAGGCGGCGATGGCCAGCATTGCGGCCAAGTGGATGCCGCGTGCCACCGGATAGCCGCCGAACACGCTGCTCAGCCAGCCGAACTGCACCGGTTTCCAGATCGACAGCCCGGTGACGACGATCAAGCAGATCGCAAAGATCACTCCGCCATACAGCAGCCGCTGCACCGCATTGTAATGGCCAATCCGGTGATCCAGCCGGCCGCGCAAGGCGGCGCCGACGTCGCGCGCCACGGACGCTGGCGCAGGCGGCCGGAAGTCGCGGCGGAAATGCCCGGTGAGCAAGCCATACAAAAGATAGGCGATGCCGTCGACGAACAGGACCCACATGACCCCGATATGCCAGGCGATACCGCCCGCCAGCCACCCGCCCAGCGTCATCCAGCGCGGAAAGCTGAAGGGCAGGCTCGGCGAGGCGTTGTAGATCGCCCACCCGCTGGAGATCATGCAGAGGATCGCGATTGCGCCGATCCAATGCATGATGCGGATCGGCAAGGGATGCGCGGGATGACCGCCCGGACCGGCTTCGTGCATGCTGCTACCCCGAATGGACGGGCCCTCCGCCCCGGAATGCGGAAGGCCCGTGCCGTTTCACATCAGCGGACCAACGCCGCCGTGTCACATCGGCGGGTTGACGCCGTCGCTGCCGACGTTCACGGAATTGGCGGTCAGCTTGCCGTCGTCGTTGCTGGCGCCGATGAACACGACCTTGCCCGTCGTCACATCGGAGATCGCGCCCGGTGCGAAGGTGACGACTGGCGCCGTCGGCGGCACAAGGATCGACTGCTCGCCGCCTTTGTAGGTGACGGTGAGCTGCTTGGCCCCGCCCTTGGCGTCGGCGGCCGAGACGTTGCCGTTTGTCATCGTGGTGTTGGCAGACCCGGCCGTGGCCGCTGCCGTGCTGACCGTGCCATTGGTCATGGTGCTGGACGCGCTCGCGCCACCCGACAGCGTGGTGTCGGGAATGCGGTCCCACCCGTAATGGCCTTCGCCCGCGCCCTTCATGGCGGGCGGGAACAGCACGACCTCGAGCGCGATCAGCTTGCCGCCGACTTCCTTCGTGGCCGTGCCGATATAGCTGCCGGGTTCAACGTTGGTCAGGCTGGCGCGCACGATCTTCGCGAAGCGGGTCGTGCTGGTGAGGCCGATGGACTTGTCCGTGCCGTCCGTCGCGTGGACCGTCATCGTATCGGCAGTGATCGCCGAGACCGTGCCCCGGATACGCTCCGGCGTGGCTGCGAGTGCTGCTGTGCAGAGCGTCGTGGTCGCTGCGAGAAACAGGCCGAAAAACCGCGTCATACTAGTTGCCTTCGTTGAGGTGTCGGCCGTTAGACGCTGGCCCGGTCGATTTATTCCGTGCGGGACCAACTATTTTCATGCGGCGTAATCTGCCCTCGTTCTCACGGGGACGGGGACCGTGTGACGCAGGGTGGAAGGGGCACGGGCACAGACTGTGCCCAAGCTCCCCCTTCGCCCGGAAGAACAAGGGAGGTGCGACTGAAACAGTGCAATCGCTGCGGTCCATTCACGAAGGGCAGCTAGGTGAGCTTGTCCGCCTCTCCATGTCTCGCGGCCAAAGCGGCCTCGACGCGAGTGGCGATTTTCGATCCGAAGTCGGTCGTGAATAGACGTCTGAGCCCATGCTGCGACCTCTCGAGCATCGTCGAGATATGTTGTTCGTCTGCGTCGGAGAACCACACGACGAAATTGTCGTACTTGCCCCGTTTGATGACGTCGCTACGGCCGAGCACCCGTTTAAGCAATTCCTCCGCCAAGTCGAAAGCTCGGGATTCCATGAACGGCCAGTCGGCGCCGCATGCGTCCTTGAAGGTGGCCAGGCTAACCACCCGAACCTGGTTGAGGAACGGCCCAACCGCGTCGGCATCCCTGGCTTGATCCTGCTTGCTGCCATCCTCCCGGACCTCAATCCTCTCAGGGATCAAAGTAATCACGCGAAACTGTTGTTGGTTTCGCTCGTTTAGCAGGGCAGAGTTCATGAGCACGTTCGAACGCACGCCACTCTTGGCGACGATCTGCATGCGAGTCTCGTAGCAGCCGCCCGTCAGCATCTGTTGTGACTGCGCGGCGCGCGTGGCGCCGGTGTATTCCGGAGGCAGCAGCGAATCGATGCTCAAACCGAGGACGCTTTTGGCATCGTACCCCAGCATGGTCTGAAAAGCGAGGTTCGCCATCAGGATGAACCCGTCAGTTCGGACGACGACGACGGGCGCGTTGATGCCCATAAAGACCGACGCTAGCAGCCGCTGCGTCGTCGTTTCTCGCATCACCTGCCGGCGCGCTTCGGTCAGATCGGTGATGTTCTGCACCGCGGCCATGAGCGTGCGATTGTCGATCTTGTTGATGTCGAGCATCAGCCTGGTGCGCTTGCTTGGCATGTCGAGCTGCATCTGGTCGCAGATCTGTCCCGCATCGGCGCTGAACCGCTCGACGTGAGAACGGAGATCCGGCGCAATGTCGGCCAGCAAACGGTAAAGGTCAGACATATCGCCGTCCGTAGCAAGCGGCATCAGCAGTTGCGCAGCGGCTGGATTGGCCATCTCGATCACGCCGTCGGGGCTGAATTTGATGATGCCGACGGGCGCCAGGTATAGGAACTCTACGAGGGCCTCGTACGAGGCCGCGTAATCGAACGGCGCTTCGAGCATGGTCACGCCCTCTTTTCGACGACCAGGTACATCTGTCGAGCGCCTTGGCGCTTCAGCAGACGCAAGCGGACCTTTTTAGGCGTCATGCGCAGCGTGAACACGTAGTCGATCACCGCGTCGATACCGGGCTCGTTCTCGAAGCGCTGCGCGATCATGAAGTTGTTGGTGCAGGGCGCCACGTTGGAGAAGAAGTTCCGGCCAATGACCCGGCCTGCGGTCAGTCCGGCGAGCTTGGCCTCGGCGGTGTTGTAAGCCTCCACCATGCCGTCCGCTGCCAGCGCGACGACACCGAACGGCAGAGTATCAAGGTCAGTGACGGTCGCCGCACTCAGCCAGTCAAAAAGGCCGACATCGGCGAACCCGGGCAGGGCGGACGCCGATAAAGGGCCCTCGATCGTAGCGGCCGACGCAAGGTCCGGAGACGAAGACGTGAATTCCATAGATCTGCCTTGTGGATAGGGGTCATGACCGGATCAGCCCCATGTAGCTGGCAAACCTGAACGAACGCCTACAGTCCCGTGACTACTAGCCGTCGTTGTTGCGAGTTGTTCCGCCTCATCAGTCCCAAAGCAGGAACTGGTTGGGGGACGTGGA
>CAXTCJ010000062.1:0-27878 GCA_964242215.1 uncultured Acetobacteraceae bacterium
CAGCTTATCTACGCTTGCGACAGGCACACCGACGCTTCAAGCCGGATTTCGTGTAGGAGCGATACAACCTGTTCCATCTGGCCGGAGCATTCCTCGCGCGCCGCCGTTGCCTGCTCTATCTCGAGGTCAACGCACCGTTGGCGCTCGAGCAGCAGGCCGCGGCACTCGGCCTGAACGACCGGGTGAGTTTCCTGGGCGTGGTGCCGCCAGACCGGATTCCGGGGCTGGTGAGCGGGTTCGACATCGCGCTGCAGCCCCGTGTGATGGCCTATGCCTCGCCGTTGAAGATGTTCGAATACATGGCCGCCGGATGCGCGATCGTCGCCCCCGCCCTCGCGAACATTCGCGAAGTGGTGGCGGATGGCGAAACCGCTCTCCTGTTTGACCCGGCAGCACCGGGCGCGATGTGGCAATCCGTCAAGCGGCTCACGGCTGACGGGCCGCTCCGGCGCCGTTTGGGTGATGCGGCGCGGGCCTGCGCGTTGGCCCATTACACATGGCGCGGCAATGCACGGCGAGTGGCTGCCTGGGCTGCGGCCGACCTCGCAACACCGCAAGCAGAAAGATAGCGGGCATGGCAATTTTCGTAGTCACCGGTGGCGCGGGCTTCATCGGCTCCCATCTGGCCGATGCGCTTCTCGCCGACGGCCACCAGGTGCGGGTGGTCGACGATTTCTCCACCGGCCGGCTGCCGAACGTCGACCCACGCTGCAGCGTGGTTCACGGC
This sequence comes from uncultured Acetobacteraceae bacterium, assembly GCA_964242215.1. GTDB lineage: Bacteria > Pseudomonadota > Alphaproteobacteria > Acetobacterales > Acetobacteraceae > LMUY01. The sequence continues at coordinate 728 of CAXTCJ010000062.1, forward strand.
GACGTCGCCGACCCAGGCGTCGCACGCTCGGCGCTCGACGGTGCGGCCGGGTGTTTCCATCTCGCCGCGATCGCCTCCGTGGTACGCGGGCAGGAGGATTGGTGCGGCACACACCGCGTGAATGCTGGCGGCACTGTCGCCGTGCTGGACGCCGCCCGCGCCTGTGGCCAAATTCCTGTCGTGTACGCGTCCTCCGCGGCAGTGTACGGCGATGTCGCCGAAGGACCTGCGCGCGAGGATCGCTGTCCCGCGCCACAAACCGCCTACGGCGCGGACAAGCTCGCCAGCGAGTTGCACGGCCGGGTCGCCTTCCTCACCCATGGAGTGCCGACGTTGGGCCTGCGGTTCTTCAACGTTTATGGGCCCCGGCAGGACGCCTTGTCGCCGTACAGCGGGGTTATTTCCCTGTTCGCGCGTTTGGTGGCGCAGGACGCACTGGTGACCATCCATGGCGACGGCGAGCAGACGCGGGATTTCGTTTTCGTTGGCGATGTGGTGCGCCATTTGACCGCAGCGATGGATCGGTTGTGCACCCGCGCACCCGGCTGTGGGGCGGAGGTCATGAACGTTTGCACCGGCCGTGGCACCTCCGTGCGTGACATGGCCGCGATCCTGGGCGAACTGCTCGGTCGTGTGCCCAACACGCAGTATGGCGCCTTACGGCCCGGTGACATCCGTCATTCGATCGGCGACCCAGGCCGCGCGATTGCCGCCCTGTCCATGCGGGCAGAAACACCCGTCCGGTCCGGTTTGGCAGCGTTGTTGCGATGGCAGGACGAGCTAAGCAGCCCGAGAGGGTCTGATTTTGGGAGCACGAGCAGCCCGATCGCACACCCGCCAACGACCCAGGATACCCAATCACGCGAGGCGTAGACGATGGGTTCGTCATGCATGTAGCCGCGTGGAGTAGAAAGCCAGAGCCGGCATTGCCAAAACAGCGTCAGCGGCACGATGCCCCATAGCAGGCCCGGCAGCTCGTGCTGGCTGGTCGTGCCGTTGCTAGCCTAGGCAAGAATCGCTCGTCTGGTGTGCGGGAGCCGGGATGCCCGAGACCTGTAAGGCCGCGAGCGGGCCACTCAAATCCAGGGTAGCTGGAACCCCGAATGGACCAGGAAACGGACCTTGCCCGTGGCGACCGGCAGACACGGTGCGATGCGACTACGCTTTGGGTTTCAAATAGGCATACCGAGCGTATGGATCCTGGGAGAACGTCACCCCAGTAATCTTCGGGCTCGTGACGATGGTGCGCCCCATGACGACGAGTGGATTAGAGGTCGCGCAAGACTCGGCAAGCTTGTTCTGAATGGTCTGATACGCTGCGGTTCGAGCCGTAACATCAACGGAGTTGCGAAACTTCTCGTGCAATTCGTCGACCTCCTTGTCGCTGTAGCGCGCCCAATTCGTCACACCGCCCGTCGCGCTCTTGGTCACCACGGTCAAATTGGTCAGCGTCGAGGGGTCGTTTAGCCAAATCGTGTTCTCCGCCATGTACATGCCCGACATCGACTGCTCAGTGCCGTTGATACGGGCGCGGAAAGCATCCAGCAATTGCAGAGCAGGTGTCGGCTTCAGGATCGCCGTCACACCGATGCGCTTCATCGAGGCTTGAATGAGAATCGCGATATCGTTGTTGTAGGGGATGGAGGAGCTGTACCAGAAATCGAAGCTGAAGCTCTCCTGACCGGCGTCCTTCAGCAGCGCCTTGGCTTTGTCCAGGTCCAACGTATAGCGCGCGAAGCTATCATTGTTGGTGATGTCTTCGGGGTTGTAGAATCCGGTGGCGCGCTTGCCGCGGCCAGAAATCGCGGTGCGAATGATCTGGTCGGTCGGGATGGCATACATGATGGCCTGGCGAACCCGGGGATCGGTAAAGGGCGCTTTGTCCATCGCTAAAGAGACCCGCAAAATATCCGGTGTTTCGCCATGCAGCACGGGGAATCCAGCGGACGCGAGGGCATCATATTGGCGACCGGTGAGTCCCTCGGCGCAATAGTCGACGACACCCCCACGCACCAGAGCGACGAGATCGGCATTGCCGCGCACGCGCAGGATCACAGTCTCGAAGGCTGGCTGAGATCCCGACCAGTGGTTCGGTACCGCCTTCAGCTCCAGCTGCGTGTTCGGGTCGCGGCTGGCGATGTAATACGGCCCGGTGGTGGCGATGTTCTTGATCAGCCACTGATTGGCCCACGGGTCGTCGGGTGTCGCGTGCTTCTTCACCGCGACCGAGTCCAGGATGGCAAATTGCTGAAACTTCATCGATGTCAACGCGACGGGGATGGCGGTCGGGGTGCCAAGATTGTCGGTGAAGGTGATGCGCACGGTCTGCGGGTCGACGGCTTCGATTTGCTTGGCATCGTAGATACCGGCCACCGCCGCCTGGTTCTTCCCGTTGCCGACGATGCGGACGAGGCGCTCGAGGCTATAGCGCACATCTTCCGCGGTAACCGGATTGCCCGTAGGATAAAACTTCACCCCCGGGCGTAGCTTGAAGGTGATGACCGGGCCGTCCACGACCCAGCTTTCTGCAAGCTGGGGCACAACGTCCGTGGGATGGGCCACCAGGGTTCCGTCCTGCTGCGGCAGGAACTTCATCTGAACCAGGCGCTCGTATAGATTGACGCCGATCTCCTGGTCCTGCTGGTTGCGGATGTCCGCCGGATCCAGGCTTGCGACGTCGTTTGGGATCGCATGCACCAAGGGCTTCGCGGCCTGTGCATGGGCGTGTCCAGCGCGGAGCCCGGAGAGGGCGGCGACGCCACCCGACAGCGCAAGCTTCCCCAATCCGCGGCGATCGATCTTCATCGGATGTCTCCCTTGCGGTCCGCAATCATGCGGCGCTCTGTGATGGTGTGGTCTGGCCCAGCGTAACCGGGCACGCGGCCTGATGTCCGTCCGCGACGGCAAGCAAGGGCGGCTCGTGCGCCCGGCAGGAGGGTTGCTCCAGAGGGCAGCGACCGACGAGACGACAGGCATTTGGCGGATTGACCGGGCTGCCGATCTCACCGGCGAGACGCAGCCGCTGGCGCTCGACGCCCCATCGAGCGACCGGCGCCGCGGAGATCAGTGCGCGCGTATAGGGATGCGCGGGATGGCCAAAGATCTCGGCAGTCGGCCCGATCTCCACAATGCGGCCGAGATACATCACCGCCACGCGATCGGCCATGTGGCGCACCACGGGGAGGTCGTGGCTGATGAAGAAGTAGGCCAGCTTCAGCTCCTGCTGCAGCTGGCGCAGCAGAGCCAGGATCTGGCCACGCACCGAGACGTCCAGCGACGCCGTGGGCTCGTCTAGGATCACCAAATTCGGTTCGGCGGCGATCGCCCGGGCAATGCCGACGCGCTGGCGCTGACCGCCGCTGAGCTCATGCGGATAGCGGTCGAGATGCGCAACCGTGAGACCGACCAACTCGACCAGCCTGCGTGCCCGCGCCTCCCGCTTGTCGCGGGGCATTGCCAGATGCAGACGTAACGGCTCGTGCAGGACCTGCCGAACGGAAAGCCGGGGATTGAGGGAGGCGTTCGGGTCCTGAAAGACCATTTGCACTTCCCGGTACAGCTCCGCCAAAGCCACCGAGCCCAGCGGCATGATCGAGCGCCCATTGATCCGCACGTCCCCCGCCGTTGGTTCCAGCAGCCGGGTGATGCATCGGGCGACGGTGGATTTTCCGGACCCGCTCTCGCCCACCAGCGCCAGGGTCTCGCCGGCATGAAGGGTCAGGTCGATGCCATCCACCGCGTGCAGCCGCCGCCCCCCAGCGAGCGGGAATATCTTGCGCAGGTTGTCGACCTGCAGAACGGCGTAGGCGCTCATACCGGCTCACCAAGCTGGCTGGCGGCGAGAAGGCGGCGTGTGTAGGGCGCATGCGGGGCGGTAAAGATCTGTTCGGTGCTACCGGTCTCGATTACGCAGCCGGCCTGCATCACAACCACCGCATCACAGGTCTCCGCCACCACGCCGAGGTCGTGGGTGATGAGGCAGGTGGTCAGGCCCTGTTCGCGGCACAGCTCGACGACCAGCGCCATGATGTCGGCCTGGATGGTGACATCCAGCCCGGTGGTGGGCTCGTCCAGGATCAGCAGGCGGGGCTGGCAGATGAGTGCGGCGAGCGCGATCATCGCGCGCTGTGCCATGCCGCCGGAGAACTCATGCGGATACTGCCGGGCCCGGCGCTCTGGCTCTGGGATACGGACCCGCCGCAGGGCCTCGATCGCGCGGTCCATGGCGTCGCGTGCGCGGCCGCCATGATGCAGTCGGAACACGTCGGCTAACTGCCGGCCGACGGTAAACACCGGGTTCATCGCGGCGCGGGCATCCTGGAAGACGATACTGATCCGCGACCCGCGGATCGCGCGCATAGCTGCGGGATCCAGCGACAGCAGGTCGCGCCCCTCGAACCAGATACAGCCACCGGTGCGCCGGAACGCCGGGGGTTGGATGCCCAATACCGAGAGCGCGGTCAGCGATTTGCCGCTGCCCGTCTCACCCACGATCGCAGTGAGCTGACCCGGCGCCAGGTCGAAGCTGACCGCATCCAGGACCAGCGCGATGCCGCCATCGGCGCTTGGGAAACCGCCGCTTAGCCGGTCGATGGACAGCAGCGGTGTTCTCATCGCCGACGCCTTGGATCGGTCAGGTCAGAGATGGCATCGCCCAGCAGGTAGAAAGCGCCGGTCATGCCGAGGATGGCCAGGCCGGGGAAGAAGCAGATCCACCACTCCCCGGTCATCACCGCGTCCTGGCCGCGCGCGATCATATTGCCCCATTCCGGGGTGTCTGGGCTTAGGCCGAGGCCCAGAAAGCCGAGGCTAGCGGTGATCAGCGCGACGAAGGCGGCGTTGATGGAGGTGAAAGCAAGCAATGGCCCGATGCTGTTCGGCAGGAGATGGTAGAAGGCCACCTGCCAGGCGCGATTGCCGACCATGCGCGCGGCCTCCGCATAGGGCCAATTGCGCCGCGCCTGCACTTCGGCTCGGGCGAGCCGCAAATAGTCTGGTATGCCGATGAAGGACATCACCACGATGATGTTCAGGATGCCGGGACCGACTGCCTTGACGATCAACATGGCGAACAGCAGGCCGGGGAAGGCCTGGAACATTTCCACGCCGCGCAGCAAGACGATATCGATCACTCCGCCATAATAGCCAGCGATCACCCCCAGGATGGTGCCGACCGTCAGCGCGACCGCGACTGCGACGAGGGTGATGCCGAGGTCGTACTGTGCGCCTGTCATCAAGCGCGACAGCAGGTCGCTACCCAGCCGATCGGTGCCGAGCCAGAAGCCCCGGCTCGGCGGCAGGAAGCTGTCACCGACGCCGGGTGCGAGCGGGTCGTACGGCGTCCAGAACACGGATAAGATCGCGACCGTGACGTAGCAGCCGAGAATGGCCAGGCCGATCCGCATCGACCACGACAGGCGCAATCGGCGGCGGGAGCGGACAGCCGCGCCCGGCGCGGAGGCTGCTTCAGCGAGTTCCAGCCCTTCCAGAGGTGCGAGCGGCTTCATTGCCGGATCCGTGGGTCGATGAGCATGTACAGGATATCGACCAACAGGAAGGCGAGCACATACAGCAGCGAGGCGTAGATCACGAAGCCCTGCAGCGCTGCGAAATCCGACGAGTCGATCGCCTGCAACGCGTACTGCCCGAGCCCTGGCCAGCCGAAGATCGACTCGAGCAGCACGGCACCGCCGAAGATGTGGCCCGCGACGCCGCCGATGAGCGTAACCACCGGCAACAATGCGTTGCGCAGGCCATGGCGGAACCACACGGTGCGATCACTGTAGCCCATGGCCGTGGCGGTGCGGATGTAGTCGCTCTGCAGCACCTCCACCATGGAGGCGCGCGTCACGCGTGCGATCGGCGCCAGCGTCGTCAGGCCCAACGTCGCGGCGGGGAGTGCGAGCTGCTTCAGTGCCATCAGCCATAGATCTGGGCGGCCCGCCGCTAGCGTGTCGATCAGCATGAAACCGGTCAGGCGCGGCGGTGGATCGATACCGACCGGCAAGCGGCCGACCGGACCCGGCAGCCACTGCAGGGTGACGAAAAACACCCAGATCAAAACCAGCCCGATCCAGAACTGCGGCAGCGCCATGCCGCCCAGCGTCACGCCGCGCACGAGAAAGTCGGGCCAGCGCTCACGCTTCACCGCGGCGAGCACCCCGAGGGGCACGCCCAATATAATACCGATCGTCAAGCCGGTGAAACCGAGTTCGAGTGTTGCTGGCAACCGATCCCAAAGATCGATCAGCACTGGCCGGTTGGTGGAGAAGGACATGCCCAGGTCACCACGCAGCAAGGCGCCGATGTAGTGGACGTACTGGATCCAGAGCGGATCGGCCAGGCCGAGCCGTATGCGGATTTGGGCGCGGAGCGCATCGGTGGCGTCGGGCGGTGCGTAGAGTTCAGTCGGGTCGCCAGTGAACACACGCGCGGCGAAGAAGGTGATGGTCACCACACCCAGTGCGACCGGCAACACCCATAATACGCGACGTAAGATCAAGCGCAGCAGCGATGGCATACTGGTCAGAAGGCCATCAGGTTGTCGCGGAAATGCACATGCTCATAAGCCGAGCGCACCACCCCACGATCTTGCAGCGCTGGGGTTAGGCCATCAGCAATCTCGGCAATATACCGCCGGGTGAGCGTGCCGGTCAGCATGAAGCCGTCACCCTCGACTTCCTCCATGATCTCGGCCATCTGGCCAGCGACTGAGTCCGCCGTGCCGTGTAGGTGATCGAGTCCGTAGCGGTAGTTGCGCGCGATCTCACGCAGCGTCGCGCCTTGGGCCAGGAATTGCGTCAACGTGCCCTGCTGGCCATTCGTTCTGAAATCTGCAAGCGGCGCATCGATGTCGTATTGCGAGAAGTCGATATCGGTCAGCCCTGCCATCCTCGCCAGCACGACTTCCGGTGAGGCGCTGGCTGCCGCCTGTTTGCGGTCGTAGCGTTCACGCGCCTCATCACTGGTCTCTCCAAGCGTCGGAGAGATGATGAACATGATCTTGCAGCTGTGTGGATCGCGGCCGCGCTCGATTAGGCGCCGGCGCAGATCGGCGCAGAACTCCTTCATTTGCGCGACCCCGCTGTAGGCAGCGACGACGACATCCATGTGGCGAGCGGCGAAATGCCGGCCCTGCGGCGAGCTGCCGGCCTGCACCAGCACCGGATGCCCCTGCGGGGGTTGCGCGGTATTCATTGGCCCCCGCGCGCTGAAGAAGCGGCCCTTGTGCTGGATCGGGCGGACCTTGGACGGATCGACGAAGCGGTCGCGTTCGCGGTCCATCACGATGGCGTCGGCATCCCAGGACGCCCAAAGCTTCAGGCAAACCTCGACAAACTCCTCCGCCATCTCGTAGCGGGTGTCATGCTCGATGTGGCCGTCGCTGCCGTAATTTTGCGCCGCGCGCTCGGCGGTGGAGGTGACAAAATTACAGCCCACCCGTCCGTTGCTCATCAGGTCCAGCGTCGCCATCAGCCGTGCGAGCAGGAACGGCGGATAGAAGGACGTGGAGATGGTCGGCACGATACCGAGATGTTTTGTCGCTTGCGCCATCAGCGGCACCAACGGCATCGGGTCGTTCTTCGGGGCACGCATCGCGCGCTCGAGATAGTAATCCATGGACCCGCCGAAGCTGTCGGGTACGAAAGAGGAATCCTCCAACAGCACGAAGTCGAAGCAGGCACGGTCCAGCGCCCGCGCGAGGTCTAGATGGAGATCTGGTTGCGCCCAGTCGCGGCCCGACATTCCTGCCCAGGCCGTCTTCCATCCGTGTACGCCAAAACCGTTACCGAGGAACCAACCGAGGTGAAAGGGACGCGGCATCGAAGATCACCCCAGATCCGACTTCCAAGGCATACAGCGCCAGGGTAGCAAGACGGTCAAGTCAGAGCCGGACCTACTGGGATTTAGGGTGTTCGTTGCTGGGGCACCTTGCTACGGTGAGCTCCAGATTCGAGGGACTTGGCGAATGGAAGCCCAACAGACTCACGACTATTCGCGTGATCTCATCGGATACGGTGCCACGCCGCCGCATCCGCAATGGCCGGGTGGCGCGCGCATCGCGGTCAATTTCGTCATGAACTACGAGGAGGGATCGGAGCCCTCCTTTCAGGATGGTGAGGAGCATACCGAAACAGGATTGACCGAGAACCCGAACACCTCTCTCGCTGGCCGGAACCTGGCCGGAGAGGGGATGTACGAGTACGGTTCGCGCGTCGGATTCTGGCGCCTGATGCGGCTGTTCAAGCAACGCAATCTGCCTATGACTGTATTCGCGTGTGCACTCGCCTTGGAGCGCCACCCGCCAGCCGCCGCTGCGATCCGCGAGGCAGGCCATGATTTCATCTGCCATGGCTGGCGATGGGTCGAGCATTTCAAGCTGACGAAGGATCAGGAGCGCGAGCAGATCCGCATGGCGATCGACAGCCTGCAGAAGACGCTCGGAAGCCGTCCGCTCGGCTGGTATTGCCGCTATGGCCCCAGCGTAAACACCCGCGCTCTCCTGGTGGAGGAAGGTGGCTTCCTATTCGACAGCGACTGCTACAACGACGAGCTGCCCTATTGGGTGCTGCAGGACGCCAAGCCGCATCTGGTGGTGCCGTATTCGCTGGTGACGAATGACAGCAAATTCGGCCGGGGCTTCTTCAGCACGGCGGACGACTATTTCACCTTTATGCGTGACCAGTTCGACATGCTGTACGAGGAGGGCGCCGAGCAACCGAAGATGATGTCATGCGGCCTGCACATGCGGATGATTGGTCACCCGGCTCGGGCGGTCGGCCTGGCCAAGTTCATGGACTACATCCTGCAACACGACAAAGTCTGGGTCTGCAAACGCACCGACATCGCCGATCACTGGCGCAAGACCTTTCCGTATCAGCCCGGGATGGAGCAGATCGGCAAGGTGAGCGGCTGATGCGTTCGCTCAAGCTGGAGCCTCTGACGGCGAAGGCTTTTGCCCCGTACGGCGATGTCATCGACCCGCCAGCACCCGGCGACCGCGCCCTGCTGGCGGAGACGCTCACCGCGAAGGACGGCGCGGACTCGCCACGCCTGTCGTTTGGGCATCCCAAGTCCTGGACGCTGCCGCTGACCGCCACGGAGATGGAACGGCACAATCGTTCAAGTCAGTGCTTCGTGCCGCTGGACGTGTCGCGCTACGTGGTCATGGTCGCGCCGGACAAGGACGGCAAGCCCGACGCCAGTCAGCTCCGCGCCTTCGTGGCGCGCGGGGATCAGGCGGTAAACTATCACGTCGGAACCTGGCATCATCCATCGCGGCCTTTGGATCGGCCAGCGCGGTTTGCGACACTTATGTGGACGACCGGCGAGAAGGCGATGGACGAGGAGTGGTCGACTCTGCCAGAGCCAGTCCTGCTCGTTGAGTGAGATCGCGTCGGCCGTGCGAGTGCGAATAGATTTCAGGGCGCGGGAACCGCATGCTCCGCGTCTATAGCCCAAGGCTGTCACGTAACCGTCCATAGACCATTCGCCCCGACACTGCCGTCTTCCACAGCCCGTGGAACGGGATCGGCTTCAGGCTGGTGATCGGCATGTCCAACTGCTCGGCACGTGCCCCGAGCACGCGCTGAGCGATCTGCGTGCCCATGGCGGTTGCCATCGCGACACCGCGGCCGTTATACGCCAAAGCAGCTAGCACGCCTGGTGCAGGCTCGTGAAAATGCGGGTAGTGGTCGGTGCTGATGGCCAGTTGCCCGTTCCAGAAATGCGACCAGCCCACCCCCTTCAGCACCGGCCACAGCCGTTCCGTATAGTCGATGAGGTACTGATAGGCGTCCCGGTCGACAGCCTCCCTTGACGGTGAGCGCCCGCCCATCAGCAGGCGGTTCCACGCATCCAGCCGGTAGTACACCGTCATGCTGGCGATCTCGAACAGCACCGACCGGCTTGGCATCACCGCCTCGGCAAGTTCGTCTGGCAGTGGTTTAGTCGCCGCAATCATGCTGAACACGGGAATGATCGAGCGTTTTAGCCCCTGCCACAGCCCATCCGTGTAGCCATTCGTGCACAGTATTAGCCAGTCGGCCGTAACCGCACCGCCCGGTGTGGTGATGCGCCAGCGGCGCTCCGCCTGCTCCGTCCGCAAGGCCGGGCTACCGGCGTGGATGCGCGCGCCGGCGCTTTGTGCCGCCCGGGCTAGCCCACGGGCGTACCCGAGTGGGTTGACGTTGCCGCCACGGGAATCGGTCATGCCGCACAAATACTGGGCGGTCCCCGTCGCCTCCCGCATCGCCTCCCGGTCCAACAGACGCACCGGTGCACCATGCGCCTGCCACTTCGCTGCCGATGCCTCCACACTCGTCGCGTAGCGCTTGGTCTTCGCGGCACGGATGGTACCCCCCTGGCGCGCCTCGCAGACGATCTGGTGGCGCTCGATCAGGTCGAACACGCGCTGGGGTGCCGCCCCGGAGAAGGCCACCATGCGCCGGCCCATGTCGGTTCCGAAATCTGCCTCGATCTGGTCAGGGTCGAATTTGAGCCCTGGGTTGACCTGCCCGCCATTGCGGCCCGAAGCCCCCCAGCCGATCTCGTTGGCCTCCAGCACGCGGACGTCCACGCCCTTTTCGGCTAAATGCAGTGCGGCCGACAGGCCGGTGAAACCGCCACCGACGATCGCGACATCGGCCCGAACCTCGTCCTCCAGGGCGGGGGTGCTGGGTGCCGCGCTCGCCGTGTCGGCGTACAGCGAGCGCGGGAGGGCGCGGTGGCTCATCCCAGCAGGAACTTGTTCCACTTGGCCAACACTTCGTCGTGGTTATCGGTCCACCAGGCAACGTTGTAGATCAGCATCTGGCTCAAGATGTCCGGCGCCGTCGGTAGCTGGCTCAGCCGGTCGGGCGGGATAAGCGCCGCCGCCTTGGTGTTCACGAAGCCATACGGGATGAGGTAGGAGATACGGGCCTGCGGCACCGCCATGGTGATGAAGGCAGAGAACTTCTGCGCGTTCTCCTTGTTCTTGGCGCCTTTCGGGATCGCCCAGACATCGGTCCGCAGCAACCCGTCCTTCCACACTGGGGCCGCCTTTGCGCCGGTCTGCTGGATGGCGTAGATGCGGCCGTTCCAGAGCGTTGCCATGACGACTTCGTTGTCGTTCAGCAACTGCGCGGGAATGGCGCCAGCAGTCCACCACTTATCGACATCGGGCTTGATCTTACCCAGGCTGGCATAGGCCTTGTCGATGTCGATAGGATATACCTTGTCCTTCGGGACCCCGGTCGCCATCATCGCCACCTCCAGATCCGGCGCCAGCCCGCCCGACCCAGCCTGCAACGAGCGCGCGCCGGGGAACTTCTTGGTGTCCCATAGATCGGCCACACCGGTCGGCACCGCGCCCTTGAACGCGTCGGTGCGGTAACCGAAGATCTGTCCGTAAGGGAGCATGTCGACGGAGTATTTGTAGCGGAACGCCGGGGCGATGTTGTCGACGTCGAACAGCGAGTAGTCGATGGTCTCCCAGTAATCGCCCTTGCGCTCCAGGTTGATTATGGAGGAGCGGTCGAACTCCCCCACGTCGTATTCGATGTTGCCGGTATCGACCATGGCTTTGACCTTCGACGTATCGGGGCCTTGGGACTCGATGACCTTGATGCCGCTCAGCTCCTCGAACGGCTTGAAATACGCCTCCCGCTGCGCGGCCTGGAACGCACCGCCATAGGAACACACGCGCACTTCGCCGCTGCCCTTCAGCTTGTCCGGAAAATCCTTGATCGCTGGCAGGTCCGGCGTGGCGGCGTAGGCGGGAAACGCCAGCGAGCGCGTCATCGCGGCGGCCGCGGCGGCGCTCAGCCCCCAGCGCCCGGCATTGGCGATGAACCGGCGCCTACTGTAGTCGGCGACGTGCGGCGGCTCGGCCGCCATGCGGGCCAATACGGTCTTCAGCGGTTCATCGGTCATTGGGGGCTCCTTCATAGAGGTTGGGTGCGGAGGCGTTGCGTGCGCCGACGCAGCAACTCGGCGGCAAACATCAGCGCGGTCGTGGTCAGGATCAGCAAGCTCGAGGCAGCGGCGATGGTCGGATCGATGTCGTAGCGGATCTCATCGAACATGCGACGGGGTAGCGTCACCGCCCCGGTGCCGGACAGGAACAACGACACCAGCAGCTCGTCGAACGAGGTGATGAAGGCGAATACCGCGCCCGCGAACATGCCCGGGGCGATCAGCGGCAACGTCACTTGGTGGAAGGCGGCGAAGGGCGGCGCGCCCAGGTTGGCCGCCGCTTGCTGCAGACGCTTGTCCACACCCGTCAGCGCGGCCGACACATTGATCACGACGAACGGTACGGCGAGTGTCGTGTGTCCCAGCACCAGGGCCAAAGGATTGCCCACCAGCCCGTAGCGCGCATAGACGAAATAGGCGCCGATCGCGACGATGATCCCGGGCACGATCAGGGGCGACAGCACCAGCGCGTTCACCAGCCGCTTGCCGGGGAACCACCCCGCAGCCAGCCCGAGTGCAGCGGGCGTGCCGAGCAGGAGGGACAGCACGGTCACCATCACCGCCACCCGCACGCTCATCAGCGCCGCGCCCGTCCAATCCGAGCTCGCGAAAAAGGCGCCATACCAGCGCAGGCTCCAGCCGGGCGTGGGGAATTGCAGATACGTCCCGGACGAGAAGGACAACGGCACCACGATCACGACCGGCAGCACCAGGAACAGCAGGATCGTCCAGCTCAGCAGCGATAGCCCCAACCGCCGCATTCACACGGTCCCGGGCAGCACGATGCGTGCGCCGAGCAGGCGCGACAGCCCGGCGGTGACGGCCAGCACCAAGGCCAGCAGCACCGCCGCCATCGCACTCGCCTGCGGCCAGGCCAGGTTGCTGACCTGATCCGAGATCAGCACGGCCGCCATCACGTCGGACGGGCCGCCCACCAGCACGGGAGTGATGTAGAAGCCGATCGAGAGCGTGAAAACGAGCGTCACCCCCGCCGCCAGCCCGGGTCGGGCGAGCGGCAGAACGACCTGCCGCATGGTTCCCCAGGGCGTTGCTCCCAGGCTCTGCGCCGCCCGCACCAGCCGCCAATCCAGTCCGCGCAGTGTGGCATACAGCGGCAGTACCATGAACGGCAGCAGCACGTGCACCATGGCGAGGCAGACGGCGAAGCGCGTGTTCAGCAGCCGCACCGGGCGGTCCGCGACCCCGATCCAAAGTAGGATGTTGTTGATGATGCCGTGCCGCTCAAGCAGCGCCATCCAGGCGTAGGACCGCACGAGAATGCTGGTCCAGAACGGCACGAGCACGAGCAGCAGCAGCAGGTTTGCCCGCGCCGGTGGTTTCTGCGCGAGCCAATAAGCCAACGGAAAGGCTAGCAGCAGGCAGGTGACCGTTACGATGGCGCTGATGGTCAGCGTGATGGACATCACCCGCCAGAACACGTCGCCGTCGAACAGGGACCCGTACGGCGCCAGGGACCAGCCTTGCGGGTGCACGCTGCGAGCCAGCATGTCGAGCACCGGATAGGCGTAGAACAGCACCAGGAAAATCAGCAACGGCAAGACCAGCACGCCCGTCGGCAACGTCCTCGTCCGGAACAACCCGGGTGCGGCGGTGGAGCGGACGAGGGCGTCAGACATGGCGTCTCCCGGGAGTGACGATCATGGCAGGCAAAATTCATGCCGCGCTTGTAAAGGACGGCGGCCGTATCGCATCATAGATCGATGTTCGTCAGCGGAGGCCCAGCATGGACGGCAGCGCGGTAGCGTCCCTTCGCCAAGACCGCGCCGGGGCGGCGGTCGAGTTGCGCGGCGTTGCGAAGCATTACGGCCTGCACCGCGCGATCGATGCCCTCGACCTTGAAATCGTTGCCGGCGAATTCATCACCCTGCTCGGCCCCTCCGGATCGGGGAAGACGACGACGCTGATGCTGATCGCTGGCTTCGAGACACCGAGCGCCGGCGAGATCCTGATCGGCGACACTCCCATGGTCCGCCTGCCGCCCTACCGCCGCAACGTGGGGATGGTCTTCCAAAGCTATGCCCTGTTCCCCCACCTGACAGTCGCGGAAAACATCGGCTTTCCCCTGAAGCAGCGCGGCGTTGGCCGGGCCGATCGGGACGCAGCGGTGCGGCGAATGCTCGACCTGGTGCAGTTGCCCGGCTTCGGCGCGCGCTACCCGCAGCAATTGTCCGGCGGGCAGCAGCAGCGCGTGGCCATCGCCCGCGCCATCGTGTTCAATCCGCGCGTGCTGCTGATGGATGAGCCGCTGAGCGCGCTCGACAAGCAACTGCGCGAAAGTCTGCAGCTGGAGATCAAACGGCTACACGACCGCTTAGGCATCACCTTCATCTATGTCACCCACGACCAGCGTGAGGCGCTGGTGATGTCGGACCGCGTCAGCGTGATGAACGCGGGTCGGATCGAGCAACTCGCCGAGCCGCAGGCATTGTATGACGCCCCGGCGAACCGGTTCGTCGCCTCCTTTATTGGGGAGGCGAACTTCGCCTCGGTCTCGACCGTTTCCGCCGGCGAAGCCGGGCTGACCGCCGCAACGGAATGGGGCATCACGGTGCAGGCGCCGCATCAGCCGCATGCACCCGGTTGCGCGTGTATGGTGCGGCCGGAACGGATGATGGCCGGCCCGCTTGGCGTCGTACCACCCGGCGAGAATGGGCTAGTGGCGACGGTCCGCGAAGTGGTTTTCATGGGTGAGGCCACGCGCTACGACCTGGAAACTCCGACCGGGCAAGTTGTGTTGGTCAAGCAACAGAACCGCGCCGGCTCACCTTTGCTGCAGCAAGGGACCGAGGCGCTGGTCACCTGGGCGGTGGCCGATACCCGCCTGGTCTCTTGATGCCGCCTACTACTCCAGCGTCGCCGCCGCTGCCGTGGCCGTCTGCCCGTCCTGGGTCGGGCTTGCCCCGCTGACGCCGATGGCGCCCACGATCTTGCCGTCGTGCATCAGCGGAACACCGCCGTCGATCGGCGCGGCCCCGGGTAGGCCGAGCACGTTGGTCTGCCCGGCAAGCACGCGGTCTGCAAAGGCCTTGCTCGGCGTTTGGAACATCAGCGCCGTTTTGGCCTTGGCCATCGCCACCTGGAAGCCGGCGAGTTGTGCATCGTCCATGCGGTAGAACACGACCAGGTTGCCGCCGTCGTCGAGCACCACGATGCATTGCCTGTACTTGTTGGTGACCGCGAGCGTGTGCGCGGCATCGGCGATCTTCTGTGCGGCCGCCAGGGTCAGCACTTTCTTGTCGGCTAGTTGCGCGGGCGCTCCCTGTGCCGTTGCCAGAAGGACGGTAGCAGCGAGCATGATCGTGGTTCGCATGTCACGTCCCCGTTCAAGCGAAATTAGCGAGAATCGACTTCGCGTTCAGCCGCTCGATCCGCTCCCGCACACCATCGTCCAGGCCGAAGGCGCGTAGGCCGTCCACCGTGTCCAGCGGGGATGCGGCAGGGAAGTCGGAGCCGAACAGGATGTGGTCGACCGGCATCAGCTTGGTCAGCGAGGGCAGGGTGTACTGGTTCCAGGCCTGCGCGGTGTCGAAATACAGCTTCTGGATCAGAGGCACGGCACCGCCCGGCTCCGCCTTCATCAGTTCTGCATCGCCGCCCACCATCCGCGCGAAACGGAACGTCAGAAACGGCACATCGCCGCCGCCATGGGAGAAGATGAAGCGGATGTTGGGGAAGCGGATAGTGGTGTGGTTCATCAGCAAGCTGGCGACGGTACGTGACGTCTCGGTTCCGTATTCGACCACCACGTCGGGGACGCCGGGCACCACGTTGGTGCAGCAGGCCGGTTGCAGCGGGTGGACGAACACCACGGCCTGCCGGCGGTTCAGTTCCTCCATCACGGGGATGAAGGCCGGGTCGCCGAGGTATTTGGTGCCGTAGCTGGTCATCATGCCGACGCCTTGCGCCTTCAGCGTGTCCATGCCGTAGGCGATCTCGGCCAGCGTGTTGTCGACGTCCGGCAGGGGCAGCGTGGTGAACATGCCGAAGCGGCCCTTGTGGTCGGCCACCATGCGCGCCTGGAACTCGTTGCAATCGCGTGCCAACGCCTTCGTCGCGTCGTAGTCGCCGAAGAACACGCCGGGGTCACTGGTGGACACCACGGCGGTGGCCACGCCCGCTGCGTCCATGGCGTCCAGTGACTTCTGCAGGGTCCACTGCATGTTGAAGGTCTGATTGGTGCGCCGCCCCGTCATCATCGCGAGCAGCGCGGGGGAGGTGTAGTGGTGATGAACGTCGATCCGGGTTGGGGAGGCTTGCGCTCTCGCCGCGGTGGCGCCCGTTGCCGCGACGCCGAGGGCGGCCGCACCGCGGACGAAGCCGCGTCTGCCGAGCGCCTTGGGCGGCGCATGAAGTGTGCAGCCACAGGGCGGGGTTGCTGGGCCAAGATCGACCCGGTTGCATTTGATCAGCATGGAAACCTCCCTCGTAGGAGCCGCCTCTGCCGGGCTGCTTCCCATTTCTGCTTCGTAAATAGTCCAGAACTTATACCGGCAACCTCAAGCACTGACCCTTGTTTTACCTTGTGGGTGCAATACGCTTTGGCATTGCATCAGACAAATGCGCTGATCATTGCCACGATGAAGTTGCAATCCTCCAAGCGGATTGCACCCTACGATAGGACATAGGCTATTCCCTATCCTCTGGCGCTCCAGACATACCCCAATCGACCACGATACCGGCGGTCCGGCGGTAATGCGCCTCCAGCTTTGCGACAGCCAGCACAGCATCACCCTGCAACGCCGCATCCAGGATGGCGCGGTGCTCCCCCATCACGCTGCGGTGCGGAAACGCGGTGGACATGGCCAGGCGACGATAGCGCATCGCGTGATCGGACAGTTGGCCACAGAAGGTGATCAGCCAGGGCGATGGACAGGATGCCAGCAACGCCATGTGGAAGTGGCGATGAATTCCTTCCCAGGCGGGATTCTCGCGGAATGCCGTGGGGTCGGTCGAGCGCGGCGTGGCTGACAACTCCTCCCACGCCTCCCGCAGCCCTGCCTCCCAGGCGGCCGTGCGGTGCGCGATGGCCTCACGCAAGGCGACCGCTTCAACCCAGCAACGAGTCTGCGTCAACTGCTCCAACTCGATGATGCTGGCAGAGGCGACGCTGAAGCCGCGTTGCTCGCGCCGCAACACGAATCCTTCCGACGCCAGTTGGTTCAGCGCCTCCCGCATCGGGGTGCTGGTAACACCGTAGCGCGCGCACAACGCCTCGATCCGCAGCTTGCCGCCGGGTGGCAGGTCGGCGGACAGGATGTCGCCGCGGAGTTGGGCGTAGACCCAGCCGGAGATCGTCCCGGTCACGGTCCATCGAACTCCATCACCGACAGCCCGGCGTTAGTATCGGTGACGAGTAGCAGCCCATCGGTCGTGGCCAGCACGTCGCAGGATTGCGTGACGGGGACAGCACCCGGGCGAATGTCCACCAGCCGTTCCGGCGCGGCTGGGACGCAGTGCGCAACCTCTCGCGGCTGGAACGGGTTGGCGAGGTCGAACACGCGCACGCCGGCGTTGTGCCAAGTGGCGAATGCCAGGGTCTCGCTCTGCAAATTACCCGGCCGGTTCTCGTGCAGATTGTGCGGCCCGAACTTGCCGCCGCGGGCGCAGTAATCGGCTTCGGACGGCTGCGGCAACGTCGCGAACGGAACCGGATTGGCCGGGTCACGCACGTCCATCACCCAGGTATGGGCGAGGCCGTTGGCGCAATTGGCACTGGTCGCCTCGTCGGCAAGCAACAGTAATCCGCGCCCGGGTAGCGGCAACGGTGTATGGGACCCGCCGGCGAACGGGGGTGACAGCACGCGGTGCGACAACAGCCGAGGGGATGCCGGGTCGGCGAGGTCGTGGATCGTAACGCCGCCGTCGCGCCACGCGGCGTAGCCAAGGTCCCCGGCAACGATCATGTGGTGCAACGCCCAGCGCTTGCCTTTCGGCCAGGTGGGCGCTTCGCCTGCCGCCATCCCCGGCAGCGCCCAGCGGTTGACCAGCGTGGGGTTCGCCGGGTCGGCGACGTCGAAGACCGCGAGAATGTGGTCGGAGTAGCCGTCGAAGTGACAGGACGCATAGGCGTAGCGGCCGCCCACCCACCAGATGCGGTGCAGCCCGATGCCCTCGACGGGACAGAAGCCGATCTCGCGCGGAGCCGCCGGGTCGGCCAGGCTGAACACGCGCAGCCCGGCGGTGAACTCGCGCTCGCGGCGGGTGAAACTGTCGGCGAGGGGGGCGGTGAAATAGTCCGCCTGGTCGCCGTAGCGCTGCATGGCCCAGATGTTGGCGGAGTTGGTTGCCAGCAGGATCCCGTCATGCACCTGGATATGGTGGGAGCGGGTGTTCGGCGGGCAGGCGACGAACCCCACAGCCCGAGGCGCGCGCGGATCACGTACATCCAGCACCGTGAAGCCGTCGCTGAACATGTGACCGACGTAGGCGTAGCCTCGGTGCAGCATCACCTGTACACCGTCGGGGCGGCCCCCCATGTCGGAGTGGCCGATGACGCGCAGATTGCTGCTGGCCGAGAGCGGTGCCGCGATCATTTGCCCCAAATCGCCTTGTAGTGGTCGCGGTAGCCGTTATCGGGATCGAAGTGATTGTTGGCGCCGCCGTCCTGGCCAACATTGTCGTGGGTGACCAGGTGGACGGACGTCACGTAGCCGCTCCAGGGCGCGCCGGCGAAGGCACGGTTCAGTTCGTCGACAGCCGTCCAGCCCTGCAGGTTCAGCGGTTCCGGCACGGTGGCCGCCTGATACTGCCCGGCCTTGATGCGGCCATAGGCGGATACGCTGCCGTCGCCGCCGGACACCAGCAGCGGCGGGCCATCCGGCCCGACGCCGGCCGCGCGCAGGGCGGGGATGGCGAAGTCGAAATACAGATCGTTGATCGCCAGCATCCAGTTCAGCTTCTTGTCGAAGCGCTGCATTAGCGAGGACGTCAGCGGCGTGACCCGGGTGGACGTCTCCACGATCGGGATGACGTCGAAGGATAGCACCGCGCACCCCGTGCAGCTCTCGATCCGCTGGCGCATCAGATCGCCCTTGGTGCGGCCGATCAGGGTCTCGCTGTTGCGCATGATGGCGACCTGTGCGTGGCCGTCGGACTTCGCGATTACGTAGTCGGCCGCCGTCAGCGCGATCTGTTCCGGCGGCGTGGTGATGTTGGCGAACACCGCTGGGCTATCGATCGGGCCCGGCTTGGGACTGGCGTGCCAACCGACCACTTTGATGCCCAACTCGGTAGCGCGCTGGATGGTGGCACGTTGCCCCACGGCGTCGATCGTGCCGAGCACGATACCATCTGGTCGTAGCGCCATGGCCTGGCCGATGGCGGCGGTTTGTTGGGGGACGGACCCTTGGCCGTCGATCACCTTGAAGGTCCAGCCTATGGCCGCCGCGGCCTCCTCCACCCCGGCGCCGACCCCCAGTGCGCCGCCGTTCCGCTGGTCCGCGGAGATGTAGATGATGGTCTTTCCCGCCTGCGCCTTGGGGCCGGTCGTCGGGCCTTCCCATTTGGTGGCAGGTGCGGTGGCGGCGGCTATGTCGGTGCGTGCTTCGGCCAGGACATCCTGGGCGTGAGCTTGGGGCGCGATTGCTGTCGTGAGGCCGAGATAGAGGGGCATAAAGCCGAGATGGAGCGGCAGCCGGGTCATGAGGCGAATCCTTTGTTGTTGTTCTACGCCGTCTTTTTGACGGCTTCGGTTTGCGCGACGGCGCCCGCGGTGCTGCGCGACACGCGCATGCGGCGGCGGGCCGCCCAGCCCGCCATCCCCACGGCGACGATGAGGGTCGAGCCGTTGAACAAAGGCTCGACATAGAAGGCGCCGCCCATCTGCTCGATGCCGGAGATGCCGACCGCAAGGATCAGCACGGCGACGACAGTGCCCCACACGTTGACCCGGCCGGGCCGCACGGTGGTCGCTCCCAGCAGCGCGCCGACAAAGGCAGGCAGCAGGAACTCCTGCCCGACGTTGCTCTGCCCTACCTGGATGCGGGCGGCGAGCAGCAGAGAGGCGATCGCGGTGATGACGCCCGATACGCAGAAGGCGCCGATGACGTAGCGATTGACGCGGATGCCGGTCAGCTCCGCCGTGCGCTCGTTGGCGCCGATGACATACAGGTAGCGGCCGATTGGCAGGAACTCGAAGGCAACCCACATCACGGCCGCGAGCACGAGCAGAAGCACCGCTGATAGTGGAATGCCGAGCAGCCGCGTGCTGTCCAGCGCGGTGAAGCCGGCGGGGATGTCGCCGATGATCTGCTCGCCGCCGGTGTACCAGCCTGCCAGCCCGTAGGCGACGGTGCCGACGCCGAGGGTCGCTATGAAACTGTCGATCTTGGCGAAGCGGACCAGCACGCCGTTCAGCAGGCCGATGGCAAGGCCGATGCCCAGCACCAGCAGGCAGACCAGGGGCCATGGTGCGCCGCCGACCATCAGCCCGATGGCCAGGGAGTGCAGCAGGCTGACCATGAAGCCCACCGAGAGGTCGAACTGGTTGGCCGAGATGACGGTCATCTCCGCCAACGCCAGGAAGGCGACGATGGACTTGTCGGACAGGATCGACTGCGCCGTCAGCATGGACGGGAAGGTTCTCGGCAGGAGGAAGGAGAACAACAAGATCAGCGCCACCGTCAGCAGCAGCAGCGCGTGATTGGCCAGCAGCTTGATGGCCGTGCCGCGGGATTCACGCATGGTCGTGCTCCATGGCCAGCGCCTGGACCAACGTGGGCATACTGCCGCCGCACGCGCCGATCAGCCCGGCGGGGGTGAGCGCGTCACCGGCCAGCTGTCCGGACACACCGCCGCGGTCGAAGATAAGCGCGCGGTGGCAGATCGCTGCCACCTCCTCGAAATCGGTGGAGACGACGATCACCCCGCCCCCCGCCGCGGCATGGCGGTCCAGCAGGGCGTAGATGTCGGCTTTGGCCCCGACGTCCACACCCATCGTGGGTTCCTCCAGTACCAACACGGCGATGCCGCCGCCGAGCCAGCGGGACAGCACGACCTTCTGCTGATTGCCGCCGCTGAAGGTGGCGATGGCTGGTTCGGTCAGCAGCGGACGGGCACCGACAGTGCGCAGCCGGGCGAGCGCCTGGGCGGCCTCGGTGGCCTCCGTAATCGGTGAGAATAGGCCGCGTTGCTCCACGGCCGGGTTGACGAACAGGTTCTCGCGGACGGCGAGTGGCATGGCGAGACTTTCTTCTTGGCGCTTGCTCGAGACGAACGCGATCCCGAGACGGACAGCGTCGGCGGGCGTTCGTGGGGCGATGCGCGCGCCGCGGAGTTGCAGCGTGCCGGCGGTGCGAGGGAGGATGCCGCAGATCGCGCGCCCCAGCGGTTCCTGGCCGGCACCACGAAGCCCGGCGAACCCCACGATCTCCCCGGGGAGAAGGGTGAAGTCGATAGGGCCGGCATCCTCGGTGAGCAGGCCGTTACCGGCAAGCAACGGTTGAACGGAGGCGACTGGCCTGCGGCGAGCGATGCCGAGCGGCGTTCGGCCGACGATCAGCTCCACCAACTCGGCCGGGGAAGTATCCGCGACATCCCTCGTTGCGACCCGGCGGCCATCCCGCATCACGGTCACGCGGTCGGCGATACGGAACACCTCGTCGAGCCGGTGGCTGACATAGACCATGCCGCCACCCCCGGCACGGAGGCGGTCGAGCACGGTGAACAAGCGCTCGACTTCGGCGGCGGGAAGGCTCGCGGTGGGCTCGTCCAACACGATCGCCTCCGCGTCGGTGGCGAGGGCGCGGGCAATGGCGACGACGGATTTATCGGTGCGGGAGAGGTCTGCGATGGGGGTGGCCGGGTCGATGGGGCAGCCCACTTGAGCGAGGGCGCGTTGGGCCTGCCTGGTGACCGCGTGCCAGTCGACGAGGTGAAACCTGGTGCGGGGGTAACCCGCGGCGAGGGCGATGTTCTCGGCGACGCTCATCCATTCGACGAGCCCCAAATCCTGATGGATGAAGGCGACGGGCAGGCGGTCACTCGTGGGATCGACCAGGGCGTCGCGGACGCGCACCTCCCCGGCATCGGCGCGGTGCACGCCGGCGAGAACTTTGATGAGGGTGGACTTGCCCGCTCCGTTGCCGCCGAGCAGGGCGTGAACCTCACCCGGGCGGACGTCGAAATCCACGGCGTCGACAGCGCGTGTGCCGCCGAACGATTTCACGATTCCCGTCATGGCGATGATTGACGCCAAGCGCGTTCCCCCCGTCGGCAGTTTTGTCGCCGTTGGGAGCACGTTGCCCGGGGCCGGCCACGACGGCAAGGAAAATGCACTTTATTTCGGATCGGCGAGGATGTCTGTGTCACAGCCACCCTGCGACGCGGGCGGACCGGCCGGCGACGACGAGCGCACCCCCATCTCGGCCCTACAGGCTGCCGAGTGGACGACGGCGTGCAGAACCAGTCCTGCTATCGTTGTTTTGGACGCCACCCTCTGGCAGGCCTCTTCACGTTGTCCACCGGCCATCGCCAGTAGCGATGGCGAACCAAGGCCTCCCCGTTTCCTTCAGCATTCCGGATTAATCCCGGATTCATCGGTACGGTGTAGCTCCTCCAATCGATGACGCGCGGAACGTGACCGTGTTTGACGAATTGGGAGCGGGATCAAGATGTCTGGATGCACCGCGGAGCTAAAACTCAAGGGACCACTGACCCTGCGAACCGCCATCGAGACATGCGACGTGCTGCGCGAAGCGCTCGCGCACAATACGGCGGTCTCGATCGATTGCAGGGACGCCACCGACGTCGATCTCAGCTTCATTCAACTGCTCGTCGCCGCCCGTTCCAGCGCACAGCAGGCGAGCCGAACCGTAACCCTCGCCGAGAGCCCGGATGGTCCACTGCTCGCGGTGTTGCGCCGTGCCGGGCTGCGTTCGATCAACCTCGCTCTGCCAGGTGCAGGCGAAGACTTTTGGTTCCAGGGAGCTCCGGCGTGAAAAAGATCCTCACCGTGGACGACTCCGCGAGCGTACGTCAGATGATCAAGCTGACATTGTCCGGCGCCGGCTATCAGGTGACGGAGGCGGTCAACGGCGCTGACGGACTGGCGAAGGCGCAGGCCTGCACCGTGGACCTGGTGGTGACGGACCTGAACATGCCGATCATGAACGGCCTGGGCCTGATCCGGGAGCTGCGTAAGCTACCAGCCTACTGCGGGGTGCCAGTCGTCTTCCTGACCACTGAATCCGACGCTGAGATCAAGAAGCAGGCCAAGGCGGCGGGTGCCACCGGCTGGATCACCAAGCCATTTCAGCAGGACCAATTGCTGTCGATCGTCAAGAAGGTGCTCGGCCAATGAGCGGTGCCGATCCGGCTGCATTATTCCTGCAAGAAGCGCAGGAGCTGCTGGAGCAATTGGAGCAAACGCTCCTCGACCTCGAACGCACGCCCACCGACATGGCGCTGACCGACACCGCGTTTCGGGCGTTGCACACCATCAAGGGTTCTGGCGCGATGTTCGGCTTCAACGCCGTCGCCACCTTCACCCACCATGTCGAAAACGCGTTCGATCTGGTCCGCAAAGGCAAGATGGCGCCGACGCAGGAATTGATCGCCGTTGCCCTGGCCGCCAAGGACCAGATGCGCCTGCTGATCGAAAACCCCGCCCATAGCGATGCCGCCATCGGCGAGGCGATCCTGCAAGACCTACAAGGCCTGATGGCAGCTGCAACGGTTCAGCCGGCAGCCGCGATGGCCACGTGGAACATTCGGTTTCGCTTGCCGATGGACGCGATGGCCACCGGCACGAACCCGCTGCTGCTGCTGGACGAGCTTCGTGAGATGGGCGAGGCCGCGGTATCGATGCTGACCGAGGCCATTCCCGCGCTGGACGCGATTGATCCCAGCGCTTGCTACCCGAGCTGGGCTGTGACGCTCACCACGGCGCAATCCCGTGAGGCTATCGAGCAGGTGTTCCTGTTCGTGCTCGATGACATGGAACTGACCATCGAGCCTGCGGAGCAGGGGGCAATCGTGTTGCGGCCGGCTGTGATCGTGCCGCCCCCGGCAGAGCGCTCGTCGCCCGTGGTGGCCGCACCGGAGCAGGGCACCGGCAGCCGTACCGTCGCGAGCACCAGCACCATCCGCGTGCCGGCCGAGCGGCTGGACGAACTAATGGACCGGGTGGGTGAATTAGTGATCGCTCAGTCCCGGCTGAACCAAGTCGCGGCCGCCAGCCGTGACCCGGCGGTCAAGTCGGTTGCCGAGGAGATCGAGCGGCTTTCGCTGGAACTACGCGATACCACCATGGGAATTCGCATGTTGCCGATCGGCTCGCTATTCGGCCGCTTCCGCCGCCTGGTGCACGACCTGGCGCACGATCTCGGCAAGGATATCGAGCTCGTGACGGTCGGCGAGGAGACCGAGCTGGACAAGACGGTGATCGACCGGTTGAACGATCCGTTGATCCACCTGATCCGCAACGCGGTCGACCACGGTATCGAGGGGCCGGACGGCCGGCGGGCTGCGGGTAAGCCGGCGCAGGGCCGCATTACCCTGTCCGCCCGGCATTCCGGCGCCGAGGTGCTCGTCTCGGTCAAGGAAGACGGTCAGGGCTTGGACCGGGAGCGTATCTACGCCCGCGCCGAGGAAACCGGTCTGATCATCCCAGGCGCCAAACTGAGCGATCACGAGGTATTTCAGCTTATCTTCCAGCCTGGCTTCTCGACGGCGCGCGAGGTGACCGCGCTGTCCGGCCGTGGTGTCGGCATGGATGTGGTGAAGCGCACCATCGATGGTCTACGGGGCACCATAGACATAACCAGCACGCCGGGCAGCGGGACTGAGATCATGTTGCGCCTGCCACTGACATTGGCGATCATCGACGGCCTGCTGGTACGCGTCGGGCGTGGCCGCTATGTAATCCCACTATCGGCAGTGGCTGAATGCGTGGAGCTCAGCGAGGAGGAGGACGCGCGCTCACGCGGCCGCAGCTTTCTCAATATTCGCGGCGATCTGGTACCATTTCTGCGGCTGCGCGAGCTGTTCAACGCCTCGACGCCTCCGGACCGTTACCAGAAAGTCGTTATCGTAGAGGCGGGAGACCTGCGCGTCGGGTTGGTGGTGGACCAGGTGATCGGTGACCATCAGACGGTCATCAAGTCGCTCTCCCGGCTGCATGCCGACGTGCAGATATTTTCCGGTGCAACCATCCTCGGCGACGGCACCGTGGCCCTTATCCTTGACGTCGCGCATCTCGTCGAACACGGCCAGCAGCACGAAGAACATCTGCGGATCGCGAGCTAGGAACGGCAACATGGCAAAGTGGAATGGTAATCAAGCGCTCGAGGTGCTGACGCTCGACCTCGAAGGCGAGACCTTTGCCGTAGAGGCTGCCTACGTGCGTGAAATACTCGATCTGGTTCCGATCACCGAGGTGCCGCATAGCCAACCTTTCGTCGCCGGGCTGATCAACGTGCGCGGCAAGGTGGTGCCGTTGACCGACCTGCGCATCAAGTTCGGTATGGAGCAGAAGCCGCCCACGGTGGACACAAGGATCGTGGTGATCGAGCTGGATCTGCAGGGCGAGCCGCTGACGGTCGGGATCCGCGCCGACAAGGTGCACGAAGTAACCGAGGTATCGGCCGCGGCCCTGCAGGAAACGCCCAGGATCGGCACCAGATGGCGGCCCGAATTCATCCGCTGCATAGGCAAGCGGGGTGACGATTTCATGGTGGTGCTGGATATCGCGCGGGTGTTCTCGAGTGGGTTGCCGCCGGGCGCGGGCACTACCGAAACCAACTAACCCTCTAAGCCTCTCGGTTCGAATTGGAACGGATACAATGCGCCTAACGGTCAAGACGAAACTAGCCCTCGCCTTTGCGAGCATAATCGTGTTGTCAGCCGCGACGGCGGCACTGGGCATCACGAGCTTAGGTTCCCTCAATGCGACGACGGATGCGATGATCAAGGGCCCATCGCAGAAGCTCCAATGGACTCAAGACGAGCGCATAAACCTCCTCGAGCTAATCCGCGCCGAGAAGAATCTCACGCTCTCGACTTCACCGGAGGATATTAATCGGTTCGATCAAAGTATTCCTCGGCTGAGACAACAATTCCAGACTCTCTACGACAAGATCTATGTAATCGTCAGTGAGCCCGCGAAACCAGGATGGCAGGCTATACTCGGAACTTGGCAGCGGTATCAGGCCTTCGACGATCGGCTTCGGGAACTCGTGAAATCACACGAACAAGCCAAAGCTCAGGAGCAATCCCTTACGGATGGAGTGCAGCTCGCTGGAGAGCTGAATGGGAAGCTTACCGATATGGTGGAGCGCTACCGTTTGCAGATGGCGGACGCGCAGACCGCGAACATCAACGAATACGGCTTTGCCCGCACGCTTCTCGCCGCGGCGACCCTACTGTCGCTCGCTCTCGGCGTCGGAATGGGTCTGTGGATTGCACTCAACATTAGTCATGGTCTGCGCAAAGCCATCACGCTGGCTGATGCGGTGGCGCTTGGCGACCTTGACCAGGATGTAACCGTCAAGAGCAACGACGAGATCAAAGACCTAGTCGACGCGCTCAACCGCATGACGGCCAACCTGAGAATAACGGCGCGATGCGCCGACCAGATCGCCGACGGTGATCTGACGATCATGGCGAAGCGGCTGTCGGACAAGGACATGCTCGGTATGGCGCTCGAGCGTATGGTGGAGCGGCTGCGATCAGTGGTTGGGGACTGCCTGGGCGCTTCCGATAACGTGTCATCGGGTAGCCAGGAGTTGGCGGCGAGTGCGCAAGAACTGTCGCAGGGTGCGACCGAGCAGGCAGCTGCGGCAGAGCAGGCCTCGGCGTCGATGGAGCAGATGGCCTCCAACATCAAGCAGAACGCCGACAACGCGTCCCAGACGGAGACGATCGCGCGCCAGTCAGCGCTGGACGCACAGAAGAGCGGCGAGGCGGTCGGCCGTGCAGTGCAAGCGATGCAGACCATTGCCGAGAAGATCACCATCGTGCAGGAAATCGCGCGACAGACCGACCTGCTGGCGTTGAACGCCGCCGTCGAGGCGGCAAGGGCAGGTGAGCACGGCAGGGGCTTCGCCGTAGTCGCTTCCGAAGTGCGCAAGCTGGCCGAGCGCAGCCAAACCGCCGCCTCCGACATCAGTGCCGTGTCCTCCCAAACCGCCAGAGCGGCGCAGGAAGCCGGCGAGATGCTGGCGCGGCTTGTGCC
>CAXTCJ010000063.1:0-27764 GCA_964242215.1 uncultured Acetobacteraceae bacterium
GCCTCGTTTCGAGGCAAGCCGGGCGCTTAGCATGGTTTCGCGGCGTGCGCCAAGGCGGCTGCGTCCAACATACGAGTGTTGCGGACATCGGCACGGCGAAACCGGCCACAGACTTTCGCGGCGAATACAATCGTATCCGCCTGCCGTCAATCGCCGCTGGGGTCCACGACCAGCGGTCGCGGGCGGCCGTCGCTGTCGACCGCGACCATCACGAACTTCGCCTCGGTCACCTTGAGCCGGTTGGCGCGCCGGTCCCGAACAACCCAGGCCTCCACGTCCAGCGTCAGCGAGGTGCGGCCGACACTGACCACCTCGGTGTAACAGCACACCACGTCGCCGACTTTGACGGGTTGCAGGAAGCTCAAGCTCGACACCGATGCCGTCACGACCCGGCCGCGTGCGCGATCGCGCGCGGCGACGCCGGCCGACACATCCATCAGCCCCATGATCCAGCCGCCGAAGATGTCGCCGGACGGGTTGGTGTCCGACGGCATGGCCACGATGCGGACAGTGAGTTCCCCCTTGGGCGGAGTGGCTGACGGTAGGTCGGGCGTGATCATGGACGAGGCTCCGAGGGGCGGTACGGGCCCGTTATACACCTCACACGCCAGGCCCGCTGCCGCCGGAGATCGTCAGCGTGCTGCAATAATCGAGCGACCGGCGATAATTGGATGGCCGAATTCTTCTTGCTCGAGGGCCCAAATCATACTATCGTACTAAGTAGTCGGCCTTGGCTGACGAGAATGGACGCAGCAGACGTTATCATATCATTTGATAATTTGTTTGCTGGACTTCCCAACATGACCGGGTTCTACAGGACAGGACTGCTGGGCAAGGCTCCGGCAGAGGTCGGTAAACCCCTCCGTCTGCTGGATAGCAATCCTTGTAAATATTAGGCAAATACAAATGGTTACGAAGACAGACTTCCAAGCGACAGCAATGTCGAATGCATCCGTCACTGTGACCTACGCTTCCACAGGCCAAACCTACGAGTTCAAGACGATCTCTGGACTCGTCAGCCCCGGGGACCCGGTGCTCTCGGGTGGCGAGTCACATCATCCGCAATGGCTTCTGAGCTGGCTCGCGCGCCGGGTCGCACAGCAGGCCGTCGTCCGGGACCGCTAACGACGATCTGACCGGAGGGGCACGGGATGATGTCCACGCCCCCTGCGTTGGCTTCGGCACCACCTCCCCCGCCAAACTCGGGGGAGGATCGATTCTGCCTGAGGCTGCTGCTACTCGGCCGCTTTACGATGGGTGAAGAAGCGGTTCTCCGGCCGCGGCAGGCCCAGGTTCTCGCGTAGCGTCGCGCCTTCGTACTCCCGCCTGAACACGCCGCGGCGTTGCAGTTCCGGCACGACCTTGTCGACAAAATCGTTCAAGCCCGCGGGCAGGAACGGGAACATCACGTTGAAGCCGTCGCAGGCGTTCCCGTTCAGCCATGCCTCCATCTGGTCGGCGATCGTGCTGGCGGTGCCGACCATCGTCAGCCCGCCATACCCGGCGCCGCGTTGCGCGAGTTGGCGCACGGTCAGGTTCTCCCGCTTCGACAGGTCGATCGCCGTCTGACGGCCACTCTTGCCGGCGTTGGTCTCGGGGATGGGCGGTAGCGGGCCGTCCAGGTCGAACTTCGACGCGTCGGTTCCCAGCCGCATCGACAAGTTCGGCAGCGCGCTGTCCGTGTGCACCAGGCTGTCCAGTTTGGCGTGCTTGGCTTCCGCCTCGGCCACCGTGTCGCCGACGATGACCAGTACGCCCGGCAGGATCTTGAGGTGGTCGGGGTTGCGCCCCAGCCGGGCCATCCGTCCCTTCACATCGGCGTAGTAGCTTTGCCCATCCGCCATGGTCAGCGCGCTGGCGAACACGACCTCGGCCGTCTCCGCCGCGAGCTGGCGGCCCATCTCAGAGGCACCCGCCTGCACGATCACCGGCCAGCCCTGGGGCGAGCGGGCGACGTTCAGCGGGCCACGGACGGACAGGTATTTCCCCTTGTGATTCAGCACGTGCATCTTCGCCGGGTCGAAGAACACGCCGCTCTCGACGTCCTTGATGAAGGCGTCGTCGTCCCAGCTGTCCCACAGCCCGGTGACCACGTCGTAGAACTCGCGGGCGCGGCGGTAGCGCTCGTCGTGGTCCATCTGGTCGTCCATGCCGAAGTTCAGCGCGGCATCCGGGTTCGCCGTGGTCACGATGTTCCACCCCGCCCGGCCGTTGCTCAGATGATCGAGCGAGGCGAATTTGCGGGCGATGATGTAGGGCTGCTCGAAGGTGGTGGAGGCGGTGGCGACCAGGCCAAGCCGCTCCGTCACCACGGCCAGCGCCGGCAACAGGGTGAGCGGATCGAACGAGGTGACGGTGGCGCTGCGCTTGAGCGCGTCGATCGGCATGTTCAGCACGGCCAGGTGGTCGGCCATGAAGAAGGCGTCGAACTTGCCGCGCTCCAGCGTCTGGGCGAACTGCTTCAGGTGGGTGAAGTTGAAGTTCGCGTCGGGCAGGCTGCCGGGATACCGCCACCAGGCCGTGTGGATACTGACCGGGCGCATGAAGGCGCCAAGGCGAAGTTGTCGGGTCATCGTACGAGGGTCCCCTAGATCCGGGAGGACAGATCGGTATGCGACCCCACCGTGTCAAACGGTCGCAAAACGAACGTTCGGTTTGGTCTCGGAACCGGTTCTGCCCAAAGACGACGCCGCCACGAAAACCCCGGCACTACCATACTATCGCATTCGTCTGTCGTTCTATGGAGGGCGGCAAGAACCGCGCCGGCCAACTGCAGATGATCGGGGCTTGGCGATCCCCGATCGTTGCGTCACATCTGCGCCATGGGTTGGCCTTTGCTCGCCGGCGATCTCTCGGTCGCTGCTTCGATCGCGGCAGGATTTGGCATGCTCCAGGCATGGGCCGGCGTGCTCGCCGTACGCCGTTTTGCCGCGAGACCGCCCGTGCCCCGGGGTGCGGGCGTGCCGGTGACGGTGCTCAAGCCGCTGCATGGCGACGAGCCGTTGCTGGAAGCCGCGCTGGCCACGTTCTTCACGCAGGACTATCCCGCCTACCAGCTGGTGTTCGGCGTCGCGCACAACCACGACCCGGCCGTCGCCGTGGTGGCGCGTTTGCGCGCCCGCTTCCCAGCCGCCGATGTCGACCTCGTCGTATGCGACGAATTGCATGGCAGCAACCGCAAGGTGTCCAACCTGATCAATATGTTCGGCGCCGCTCGGCATGATTGGCTGATCATCGCGGACAGCGACGTGCACGCCGCCCCGGACTACCTCAGCAGCGTCGTGGCCGAACTGGGGACGCCAGGCACAGGCCTGGTCACCACGCTCTCAGTGGGGCTGCCCGCTACCAAACGCCTGCCGGAACGGCTGGCCGCGAGCCAGATCACCTACGGCTTCCTGCCCGGCGTGCTGATGGCGCGGGCGCTGGGCCGGCAGGACTGCCTAGGCATCACCATGGCGCTCCGGCGCGAGACGCTGGACCGGGCGGGCGGGCTCGAGGCCCTGGCCAACCACCTCGCCGACGACAACGTGCTGGGCGAGCTGGTGCGGGCCCAGGGGCTCTCGGTGAGCCTGGCCACGACGCTGCCGGCCACCACGGTGGCGGACCGGACGCTGGCCGACGGGTTCGAGCACGAGTTGCGCTGGGCTCGGACGATCCGCATGCAGGCGGCCGCCGGGTATGCCGCCTCCATCCTGCAATATCCGATCGCGTGGGCCTGTCTTGCCCTCCTGCTCTCGGGCGGGGCGCGCGGCATGCTGCTCGTGCTGGCGCTGGCCTGGGCCACGCGCGGCCTGGCCGGCTGGCAGATCGACCGCATGCTCCGCCCACTGGCACGCGGGTCCGGGCATATCCGGGCGCTGCAATCTCCGTTCCTGCTGTTCCCCCTCCGCGAGGCCATGTCGGTCGCCGTCATGGTGGCGAGCTACCGTACGCGGCGGGTGGTATGGCGAGGGCACGCCATGGTCGCGGGCCATGGTCCGAGCCGCGCAGCGCGTTCGGTGCGGGCACCGCAACCGGCCCCCGCGATCCAGCCGGGCCCCTGACAATGGCCGGCGCGATCTTGGCGATCGACCAAGGCACCACCTCGACCCGGGCCATCGTGTTCAGCGCTGAAGGCCGCCCGCTCGCCATCGCGCGCCGCGACCTCGCCCAGCATTACCCCAGGCCGGGCTGGGTGGAACATGACGGCGAGGCGATCTGGCAGGATTCGCTGACGGTGGCGCGGGAGGCACTCGCCACCGCCGGCGTCCCCGTGCTGGCGCTCGGCATTACCAACCAGCGCGAGACAACCCTGTTGTGGGACCGCCGCAGCGGCGAGCCGGTCGCCCCCGCAATCGTCTGGCAGGACCGCCGCACCGCCGACGCCTGCGCCCGGCTGCGCGCCGACGGGGCCGAGGACCTGGTGCGGACGCGCACCGGGCTGCTGCTGGACCCTTACTTCTCAGCCACCAAGCTCGCCTGGCTGCTGGACCGGCCCGGCATCCGCACCCGGGCCGAACGCGGCGAGCTGGCCTTCGGCACGGTGGATACCTTCCTCCTATGGCGGCTGACGGAGGGCCGCACGCACGCCACCGACGCGGCGAATGCGTCGCGCACGCTGCTGTTCGATATCCACCGGCAAATGTGGGACGACGAGTTATTGGCGCTGTTCGGCATCCCGCGCGCCGTGCTGCCCGAGGTGCGCGACAATAGCGCGGTGTTCGGTGAGACGACGCTGCTGGGCGGCACCATCCCGATCGGCGGCATGGCGGGCGACCAGCAGGCCGCGCTGGTGGGGCAGGCCTGCTTCACCCCGGGCATGGTGAAATCCACCTACGGCACGGGCTGTTTCGCGCTGCTGAACACCGGGACGGAGGCGGTCACGTCCAGCCGAGGCATGCTGACGACGGTGGCGTGCCGGCTCGGCGGCGAGGTGCAGTACGCGCTGGAGGGCTCCATCTTCGTCGCCGGCGCGGCGGTGAAGTGGCTGCGGGACGGGATCGGGCTGATCACCCATGCCAGCCAGACCGACGACATGGCGACGCGGGTGCCGGACAACCACGGCGTCTACATGGTGCCCGGCTTCACCGGGCTGGGTGCGCCGCATTGGGATCCGCACGCCCGTGGGCTGATCTGCGGCCTGACGCTGGACGCGACGGCGGCCCACATCGCGCGGGCCGCGTTGGAGAGCGTGGCCTACCAGACGCTGGACCTGTTGGACGCGATGGCGGCCGACGCCGGGCGGGGCGCCGACGCGCTGCGGGTGGATGGCGGCATGGCGGCCAACGACTGGTTCTGCCAATTCCTCGCCGACATGCTGCAGGCGCCGGTCGAGCGTCCGGCGGTGCTGGAGACGACGGCGCTCGGGGCCGCCTTCCTGGCCGGGCTGGCGGTCGGGGTTTATAGCAAGCCGGAGGACGTCGCCGCCCAGTGGCAGTGCGAGAGGCGGTTCGAACCCGGCATGACCGAGGATACCCGGGCGCAGTTGGTCGCGGGCTGGCGCACGGCGGTCGCACGCGCGCTGCGGTAGGGTTTCACGAATGCGTCAAGCCGCCGCCATGCCACGTTCTTGCCGCGAAGTGGGGCCTAGCTGATGGTCATGGGACAGCCAACACAGCATCGCGTCGTTCGGGTCGCCGTAGCGGCCGTCATGGGCTTTGGGCTCGTCACAGCCAGTGCCGGCCCCGCCGCCGCACAACGCGGCGGTGATGGTGGCTTCCACGGTGGCGGTTTCCGCGGCGGTGAAGGCTTTCGCGGCGGCGGCCATTTCGGCGGCTTCGGCCCACGGGGCGGGTTCGAGGGTGGTGGCCGCGCGCCCGTCTTCGCCGGCAGTCCAGGTTTCGGCGGTCCCGGCTTCGGCGGCCCTCGCTTCGCCGGTCCCCGCTTCGGAGGTCCGGGTTTCGTTGGTCCCCGCTTCGCCGGCCCCCGCTTCGCCGGCCCCAGCTTCGCCGGCCCGGGCTTCGGTGGCCGCCGGCCTTTCGTGCCGTTCGCACGGCCTGCCTACGGCTACGGCTACCAGAACTGGTCGTGGGAGCAGGGTTGGGGCTATCGCTCGGCCGGGTTCGGGCTAGCGGCGGGGCTGGCTACGGTGGCCCTCGGCAGCCTGGCGGTCGTCTACGCACCGCCGGCTTTCATCGTGCCTCCGCCAATCTATGTGGCGCCGCCGCCGATCATCGTCGGCCTCCCCGCCATCGCCCCCTTGCCGTTCGCCACAACCGCACCGCAGGTCGTCGCGGCGGCGCCCGCTGTCGATTGTGGCCCGATGATCACCGCAGCGGCCCCTCCGCCGATCCTCGTGCCGCCACCAGGCGATGTAGTCGCCGCCGCCGCGCCCCCTTGGCCGATTCTAGCGCCGCCCGCGGACGGCCTGGCGATCGCTCCGCCCGTGCTGGCCTACGCCGATTGCCCCGCCGTTTGGCGTGTCGGCGGCTTCGTGACGGGCGCGCTCGCGGTGAGCAGCGTCGCCGTTGCACATGCGGTCGTGCGCCACCGGGTTTACGCCCGCACCTACTACGCGCCACCGCCACTGGTGGCTTATCCGCCGCCGCTGGTGGTCTACGCGCCGCCGCCGGTATTCCTAGGGCCGCCTGTCTTCCATCGGTGGGGTGGCGGCCCGCGCTGGGGCGGCGGTCCGCGCTGGGGGGGTGGGGGTGGCTGGGACCACCGTGGCTGGGACCATCGCGGCCGGTTCTGATTCAACGAGGACATCCAGACATGCTTAGACTTCATCGCACCATGCTGATGGTGGCCGCGCTCTCGGCCGGGTTCGGCAGTGTCGCCGTCGCGCAAACACCGGCCCCGGCGGCGACCACCGCGGCCGTCGACCAACGCGTGCAGTTGCTGCAGACCCAGTTGGGCATCACGCCGGAGCAGATGCCGCTGTGGAACGCCTTCGCCCAGGCCATGCGGGACAATGCGGCGAGCACCGAGCAACTGTTCCAGCAGCGAGCCGGCGCGGCGGCCACCATGACGGCAGTCGACAACATGCACTCCTACGCGACCTTGGCCCGCTCGTACGCCGATGACACGGCGAAGCTGTCCACTGCGTTCGACAGCCTCTACGCCAGCCTCACCCCGACGCAGAAGCAGGCGGCGGACACGCTCTTCCGCCAGCAAGCGACGGCAAAGCCCCCCGCAAAGCGCTAAAGACCCCCACCTCCGCCTGAGGGAGGGGTCGGGGGGGAGGGGTGGCCACAAACGTCCTTTTCAGCCCTCGGACCCATGACCGTGCCATTGCCTACCCCTCCCCTGACCCCTCCTTCAAGGGGAGGGGGATTAGTGGAAGCGGTTGGGGCGGTAGGGGGCTGGGTCGATGACGGGGGCGTGGTGGCCGGCGACCAGGTCTGCCACCAGACGCCCCGTCAGTGGCCCGGCGGCCAGGCCGATGTGACCGTGGCCGAAGGCGTGGACGATATCGGGGCAGCCGGTCGCCGGGCCGATCACCGGCAGTCCGTCGGCCATCGAGGGGCGGTGGCCCATCCACATCGAGACGCGTTCCGCCGGTAGATCCCGCGGCAGGCCGGGATAGGTGCGCAGGGCGAAGTCTCGCAATATATCCGCCCGTTTCCAGTTCGGCGGCGCGTCCAGCCCGGCCAGTTCAATCTGCCCCGCGATCCGCAACGCGCCCGCGGTGACGGTGTTGGCCATCTTGCCGTCGCTCGGCATGATCGGGTGGCGCGGGGTGGCCTCGGGGGACGCGATGGCAATGTGGTAGCCGCGCTCGGTCTCGAGTGGGACACGATCGCCTGCCAGCGCCGCCAGCGGGGCCGACCTGGCCCCCGCCGCGATGACGGCCCACACGGCCGGTAACTCACCGGCGCCGGTTTGCACCGCTTGCAGCCGTCCGTCCTCGATCCGGAACCCGGTGGCATTCGCCCGCCGGCGCCGCAGGCCGAGAGCTTCGGCATGGCTCATGAGCGCCGCGACATAGGCGCCGGGGTCGAGGCAATGCGCGCCCTCCTCCACCAGCACGCCGAAGGTGTAACGGCGGTCGATGGTGGGCTCCTGCTGGCGCAGTTCGTCTTGGCCCAGCTCGATCCAGCGCACGCCGTTGTCGCGGCGCAGGCGCCAGGCGAACGCCTCCGCCTCGAAGTCGGCGCGGGAGGGGAACACGTACAGCAGGCCCTGGCGGGCGACCAGATGCGCCACACCAGCGTCCTCGGCGAGTTGGCGGTGGCGGTCGGGGGCGTCGGCGATCAGGGGGCGCAGAGCGCGGGCGGTCGCCTCCACGCGCGGGACGGTCGACCCGGCGCGGAGATAGCGCACCAACCAAGGCAGCAGGCGCGGCAGGTAGCGCCAGCGGATCGCGAGCGGCCCCAATGGATCGCGCAGGTATCCCGGCACATGGCGCCAGGCGCCCGGAAGCGAGGTGGGAACGACGGAGGCCGGGCTGAACCAAGCGCCATTGCCGAAGCTGGCCTGTTGCGGGCCGCCGGGTTCGTCGGGTTCGAGCAGGGAGACGGCGTGTCCGTCGCGCAGGAGTTCGATCGCGCAGCATACGCCGATGATGCCGCCGCCGATGACGACGATCCCAGCGGCGGGGCCGCGGGCCAAGTCAGGCACTGAGCGAAGGGGCGCCCCTCACTCCGCCCTCTCCCACAAGGGGCGAGGGAGAAGGGAGGCTTTCACTCCGCGGGGCGGAGCATCGTCATCGCGAACTCGCCGGCGATCAGCTCCTTCGTCTCGGCCACCAACGTCTTGAAATGCGGCTGTTGCATGTGCTGCTTCAGGGCGTCCCGAGTGGCATATTCCTCGACGAAGAAGAAATGGCCCGGCGTCTTGATGTCCTCGTGCACCACGTAGGAGATCACCCCCGCATCGCCCCGCGAGGGAGCCACCGCGGCCAGGAGAACCTTGCGCAGCGCGTCCTCATGACCCGGCTTGGCGCGGCACTCGGCCACGATGTGGATCGGCTGCGTGTCCGACACGGCTCAGGCCCCAGCCACGGCACGCCGGGTCATCACGCCGATCAGGTGAGCGCGGTATTCCGCCGAGGCATGGATGTCGCTGTTCAGGCCATCCGCCGGAGTCTTGATGTCCTTAATGGCATCGGCCGACCAACTGGCGGTCAGCGCCTGCTCCATCGCGGTGTGGCGGAACACGCCGTCCTGCGCGGCACCGGTGATCGCGACGCGCACGCCGGCCGGGCCGTCTGCCAC
Organism: uncultured Acetobacteraceae bacterium; assembly: GCA_964242215.1. Taxonomy (GTDB): domain Bacteria; phylum Pseudomonadota; class Alphaproteobacteria; order Acetobacterales; family Acetobacteraceae; genus LMUY01. Next base: position 9,138 of record CAXTCJ010000063.1, read on the forward strand.
GAAGACGCCGACCATGGCGTAGCGCGACGCCGGGTTACGGAACTTCTCGTAGTTGCTCTTTGTGGGGATCGGCCATTCGATCGAGGTGATCAGCTCGTCCGCCGCCAGGGCGGTGGTGAACATGCCCTGGAAATACTCGTCGATCGGGATGCTACGCTTGTCCGTCACGATGGTGGCGCCGATCGCCAATGCCGCCGCCGGGTAGCAGGACGACGGGTCGTTGTTGGCCAGCGAGCCGCCCATCGTGCCGCGGTGGCGCACCTGGGTGTCGCCGATCCACGACGCCATCTTGGCAAGCCCGGGGATGCGGGCCTGGATGTCCGCATTGGCCATGATCTCGCCATGCGTGGTCATGGCGCCGATGGTGATCTTGTCCGGCGCCGAGGTAATTCCGGACAGGCCCAGCGCGTGCAGGTCGATCACGCTGGACGGCTTGTTCAACCGTTGCTTCAGCACCGGGATGAAGGTCTGGCCCCCGGCGAGCGCCTTGGCGTCCATGTCCTCGCCCATCAGCTTAACGGCGTCGGTCACGGTAGCCGGTGTGTGAAATGCGAAATCGTACATTGTTCGCTCCTACTTCACTCGGCGGCCATGGCCATCGGGTGCATCAGCTTCTGGGCGGCGTCGATGGCCTTGACGATGTTGTGGTAGCCCGTGCAGCGGCACAGATTTCCCTCCAAGCCGTGGCGGATCTCGTCCTCGGTCATGCCTTGCGGATGCATCTTCACCAGGTCGATCGCGCTCATCACCATGCCCGGCGTGCAGAAGCCGCACTGCAGCGCGTGGTGCTCGCGGAACATCTCCTGCATCGGGTGCAGCGTACCGTCGGCCGCGGCGAGGCCCTCGATGGTCAACACGTCGGTGCCGTTCGCCTGCAACGCCAGCATCGTGCACGACTTCACGCTGTCGCCGTCCACGTGCACGACGCAGGCGCCGCACTGGCTGGTGTCGCAGCCGACATGTGTGCCGGTGAGGCCGAGTTTCTCCCGCAGCAACTCGACCAACAGGGTGCGGCCCTCTACTTCGACCGTGTGTGGTTTGCCGTTCACCGTCAGGCTGACCTGGGGCATGGCTATTCTCCTGAATTCTCGAATTGGTTTCCAGAGTGTGGCGCTGGAGGGTGGTCGGTCAAGTGCGAGCCTTGCCGGCCGAATGCCACAGCGCGCCGCCCACTACGACGCTGTCCAGCGCGAAACGCTGACGGGCCGACCGTTTGTTGCCGGAAACGTCCTCGAACGTGAACGCCCCCTCGTCGATCCGCATCACCGTCGCGTCGCCGGTGCTGCCGATTGACAGATCCGCCAGGTCGGGGCGCTTCAGCACGCCGGCCGGCGTTGCCGTGACGGCGCGAACGATGTCCGGCACGGGCATGCCGAGCAGCAGGAATTTGCTCATCGTCTCCATATTGTCATAGGCCGGGCCGTCGATGCACAGCACGTGCACGTCCGAACTGATGATGTCGGGCATGAAGCCGCCGGCCATCATCGCCTCCGCGACGTTGAAGTCGAACGAGCCCTTGCCGTGCGCGATGTCGAAGATCACGCCGCGCTCGCGGGCTTCCCAGCAGGCGTCCTTGATACGGCCATCGGCGTGCACGGGGGCGTTGGGGAACGGCTTGAAGCAGTGGGTGAGCGTGTCGCCCGGCCGTAATTCCTTCAGCACGTCGGTGTAGCGCGGCGGCGGGCGGTCGATGTGGCACATCACCGGCAGCCCGGCGCGGTCAGCCGCTTCCAAGGCATGATACAGCGGGTTGATGCCGTTGGTGCCGCTGGCGATCGCCCCGACCCGGACCTTTACGCCACGGATCAGGTCCTGGTTCGCCAAGGCGACCGAGGCGCACGTCTCGGGGTCCATCAGCCGCATGTCCGAACTCTCGCCCACCATCAACTGGGGCGCGAAGGCGAAGATGCCGGCGTGGCTGACGTGCAGGTAGGCCAGGATGCGGGTTTCGCTGACCTCCATGACGTGCTTGCGGAAGCCGGGAAAATTGCCCGGCCCGGCGGAGCCCACATCCAGCCAGGTCGTGGTGCCGCACCGACGGGAGAGCTTGTCGCCGTCGATGCTGATGGAGGTGCCCCCCCAGTAGACGTGGGCGTGGAAGTCGATGTTGCCGGGCATGACGATGCAGCCGCTGACATCGCGCTCGGCAGCCGCGGTCATCCCAGGCCCGATGCCGGAGACCTTGCCGCCGGTGAAGGCGACGTCCGCCACCCCGTCGCGCCCGGGACCGGGGTCGACCAGGCGGCCATTGCGGAGGATGAAGTCGTGGTTCATCGGTCGGGGATTCCTAGCGGCTGAAGCGCCAGTTTGCTACCAGGCGTGGGCTGCCACAACCGGTTACGGCTTCGGGCGCTCGACGGTAACGGCCGCTTCGTTGCGGCGCAGGAAGGGCAGCGTCCAGGGCGGATCGTAGAACCAACTGACCGGCTCGCCCGTCGGTGACCAGCCGCTACCCTGCAGCAGCCGCAGCAATTCGCGCCGCGCCGTTTCGGTGGCCGTGGCGTCGATCGACCCGGTGTAGCGATACACGCCGTAGGTCTGTGACGGGACGGAGACGATGTGGACCGCCGGGTCGTTCGGACGCGGCAAGGTTTCCAGCGTGTAGGTAGCGGGCATGAAGAAACGGATGCGCCACTCGCCCGGCCCTGTCTGGTCCTGCACGACCGGGGCTGTCATTGCGATGGTTTGAGAGGTCGATTGGGCGACCGGGGCCGTCATCGCAATGCTCGCGCGGCTGCTGTTGCCGCCGAAGATGTAGCCGGCAAGCCTGCGGAATCCGTCACTTCGGCTCGAGGACTCGTTGCCGGAGACCGTCGTTTCGGCCGCGATGCGGGGGCCATACTCGCGGATTTCGAGCGCACCCAAACTCTCAACGACCGTGTAATGCGGTTCCTCAGTGCCGGACCGGATGCCCACGACGGAACATCCTGCGACCAAGATGGAGGACAGCAATGAAACGGCTTTAAATGTCATCGACAAAGGACGGCCCGTGCTCGCCAGGGACGATGCACGGGCCGTGATCAATCAGTCGGCGATGATCGAGCGGACTTCCGGACCCTTCTGGCCCTGGCCGACGACGACGCGAACCGACTGCCCCTCGGTCAGCGGAGGATGTCCAGCGCGCTCCAGGGCGGTGGCATGGACGAACACGTCCTTGCCGCCATCCTGGGGGGATATGAAGCCGAAGCCCTTGTTCGGGTCATACCACTTCACAGTGCCCGTCATCTCTACGCCAGGGCCGCTATCCTGCACGCGAGGCGGACGCGGGCCGCGCGGTGCATCACCGCCGAAGCCGCCCGGACCACCAGCGGGACGCGGGCTACGCGGGGCCGCAGCCGCCGTGCTCTCGTCGACGGTGAGGACCTGTTCGACCTGGCGACCCTTCTGGCCCTGCCCGACGCGAACCTCGAGCGTAGCGCCCGGGCTCACCTGCTGGAAACCGGATGCCTGCAACGCGTTGGCGTGGAGGAATACGTCGCCCGAGCCATCTGCTAGCTCGACGAAACCGAATCCCTTTTCGGGATTGTACCACTTGACCGTCGCCTTCAATTGCGGCGCCGCGGACGGAGTGGAGAATGACGGAAACACCGGCGGAGAAGGCGTGTTGCCGTAAAAATTGTCGTCGTCGAAACCGCGACGACGCGGTTGCCGCTGCCGGCTATCCTTAGGGGGTCTCAAGTACTACGTCCTCTGCCCAAATCTCTCGTGTTCCGCCCAGATTGTGCCTTAATTGCGCGCGCCAAGCCAGCGCGAAATCAATCCACCATCACGCCGCATGTTGTTGACGATCGCAAGCGGTAATTCAAGGCCACCCACCCGTTAAATAATGCGCTCACGAGAAGCTTGCTCGAAGCGCCCGCGGCGAGTCCAATGAACCACCCAAAATGAAAGATAAATCGATGACAGAGTGGACCGGACGCCGGGTGGTGGTGATGGGTGGCAGCCGCGGGATCGGCCGTTCCATCGCGCTCGGCTTCGCGGCAGGCGGTGCAACGGTCGCGATCTGCGCGCGGGGCGCCGAAGCGCTCGAGCGGACCCGCGGCGAACTGGGCGCCGGCGCCTTCGCAGCCTCCGTCGACCTGGCCGATGCCGACGCCATCGCCCGCTTCGTGCCACAGGCCGCCGAGGCGCTGGGCGGGATCGACGTGCTGATCAACAATGCGTCAGGGTTCGGCTCGGCCGATGACGAGGCCGGATGGGCCGCCTCGGTGGCGGTGGACCTGATGGCCATCGTCCGTGCCAGCCAGGCGGCCGTGCCGTTCCTCAAGCAGCGGCCCGGCGGCAACATCGTCAACATCTCGTCGATCTCGGCCTTCCGCGCCACCAAGCGCAACCCGCCATACGGCGCGATCAAGGCCGCCGTGATGCACTACACGGCCAGCCAAGCGAAGATGCTGGCCGCCGATGGCCTGCGCGTGAACTGTGTCTGCCCCGGATCGATCGAATTTCCCGGCGGCACCTGGGAGCAGCGCCGCACCAGCGACCCGGCGCTATACAACGGCACCCTCGCGCAGATCCCGTTCGGCCGCATGGGCAAGCCCGAGGAGGTCGCCGAAATGGTCGTGTTCCTCGCCTCCCCCAAGGCAAGCTGGGTCACCGGACAGAGCATCGTCGTCGATGGCGGGCAGTTGCTCGGACCATGAGCGCCATCTCGGGCAGCGACGGTTCGGGGAGCGAGATATCGGGAGACAACACCCCGCCCAGCGACGCCGCGATCAAGGTCTCGCCCCACGTTCCCTCCGACGTGCCCGAGGCGGTCTCGCCGCCGCGGCATGCCCGCGCGCGCCAGGCGTGGGACAACGCCCTGCAGAAGCCGCTCGGCCTGGGCGGCACCACGCAGGGTGTGCCGGAATCATGGTTCCTGGGGCCCAAGGCCGAGAACCTCGACCTGCTGAAGGCCATGATCATCGAGGCGCTGGACAGCCACGCCGCCTTCCGCCGCGGCTTCCATCCGGAGGACCCCAGCCACATCACGGATGCGATCCGCCACTCGCCGGGCTTCATCGAGGGCGTGGCGCATATGCGCACCCAACTCGCCGAGCTGCTGGACAAGCTGAAACTGTCGGCCTCGTTCACGTCGATGCGCTACCAGGGCCACATGCTGTGGGATCAGGCACTGCCGGCGGTGATCGGCCTGTTCGCCGGCATGCTCTACAACCAGAACAACGTCGCCGCCGAAGCCTCCCCGGTCACCACCCGGCTGGAGATCGAGGTCGGCAACGATCTGTGCCGCATGCTGGGCTACCCCGTGCCGAAGGAAGGCAAGCCGCCGAAGCCGGGCCGGGCGGTGCCGTGGGGCCACATCACCAGCGGCGGCACCGTGGCCAACATCGAGGCGCTGTGGGCCGCCCGGAACCTGAAATTCGCCGCCGTCGGCATCCGCCGCGCCATCCGCGAACTGCCCGCCCTCGCCATGGCACGGACCCTGGAGGTGCCGCTCTGGCAGGGCGGCACCGCGCGGTTGGTCGATCTGGACACCTGGACGCTGCTCAACCTGGACCTGGACGCGATCGCCGCCCTGCCCGCCCGCATCATCGAACTGGGCATCTCGCCGGCGCGGCTGACCCGGATGATGGGCGGCTTCACCGTTCAGAACGTCGGCCTGGTCGGCTTCTACCGCTCGTTCATGGGCGACGTCAGCGAGCCGCCCGTGCTGCTCGCCCCCGCCACCAGCCACTACTCGTGGCCGAAGGCTGCGACGCTGCTCGGCCTCGGGCAGAATGCGGTCGCGATCCAGCGCGTGACCCGCGACGCCCGGCTCGACCTCGAGCACGTCGAGACCACGCTGCTCGACCTGCTGCGGCGCCGCGCGCCCGTGCTGTGCGCCGTGGCGGTGATCGGCAGCACGGAGGAAAGTGCAGTCGATCCGCTGGCCGGGCTGCTGGAGTTGCGGGAGCGATTCCGCGGCTATGGGCTGAACTTCTACATCCACGCCGACGCCGCCTGGGGCGGGTATTTCCGCTCCATGCTGCGCGAGGAAGGTACCGAGGACGAGGAGGCCGGCGTGCCGACGCTGGCGATGAGCGACTACGTGCAGCGCCAATACGAGGTGCTGGGCCACGCCGACAGCATCACCGTCGACCCGCACAAGAGCGGCTACGTCCCCTACCCGGCCGGCGCGCTGTGCTACCGCAACGCCGCGATGCGGGACGCGATTTCGTTGCAGGCGCCGGTGGTGTTCCATAGCCAGGCGGAGCCGACGGTCGGCATCTACGGCGTGGAAGGCTCCAAGCCCGGATCCGCCGCCGCCGCCGTCTGGCTGGCGCACCGGGTGATCCGGCCGGACCGGTCGGGTTATGGCCGCATCCTCGGCCAGTGCATGTGGACGTCCAAGCGCTTGTTCTGCCGGCTGCACACGCTGGACGACCCGCGCTTCCGCATCACGATGTTCAACCAGACGCCCGCCGAGCGTCTGCGGCGCCCCGACGACGAGTTGGACGCGGAACGGGAGGCGATCCGGCGCTTCGTGGACATCGACAACGCCGGGCTGGATGCGATGCTGCGCGCCGACCCGGCCGCGAAGAAGCTGTTCACCGCGCTCGGGTCGGATCAGGTGATCCTGGCCTTCTCGCTGAACTTCCGCACGGCGGACGGACGGATGAACACCGATCTGAACCTGGCGAACGCGTTCAACGACCGCGTGTTCAATCATTGCAGCCTGATCGAGCCCCGCGCCGACGTTAGCGACCTCGAACTGATCCTGACCTCCTCCCGCTACGAACCCGGTGTGTATGGCCACCATTTCGTGGATGCATTCTGCCGCCGCCTGGGCGTCACGCCCCAATCAGCACTGGGCGTGGACTTCCTGATCTCCACCACGATGGACCCCTGGACGACCGAGACCGAGGGCGGCGACTTCCTCGTCACCATCGAGGGGGCGTTGCGCCGCGCGGCCCACCGGTCACTCGACGAACTCGGTTTCGGGTGAAGATCGCCACCTTCAACGTCAACAACGTCAACAAGCGGCTACCGAACCTGCTGCGCTGGCTGGCGGCGGCGCAGCCGGACGTGGTGTGCCTGCAGGAGCTGAAGGCGGAGGACGGCGCCTTCCCGATCGCCGCGATCCGGGACGCTGGGTATGGTGCCGTTTGGCACGGGCAGCGCAGTTGGAACGGCGTCGCCATCCTCGCTCGTGGGGCCGACCCGGTGGAGACGCGCCGCGCCTTGCCCGGTGATCCGTCCGACGTGCAGAGCCGGTATATCGAGGCGGCCGTCGGTGGCGTGCTGATCGCCTCGTTATACCTGCCGAACGGCAATCCGCAGCCGGGGCCGAAATTCGACTACAAGCTGGCGTGGTTCGAGCGGCTGATCGCGCACGCCGCCAGCCTGATTGCGAGCGGCCTGCCGGTGGTGCTGGCCGGCGACTACAACGTGGTGCCGACGCCGGCGGACATGTACGCCTCCAAGTCCCACGACGACAACGCCCTGGTGCAGCCGCAAAGCCGCGCCGCCTACGCCGAACTGGTGGCGCAAGGCTGGACCGATGCGCTGCGGACCAAGCACCCGAACGAGCCGATATACACTTTCTGGGCCTACCTGCGGGATGGCTGGGGGCGCAACGCCGGGTGGCGGCTGGACCACTTGCTGCTCAGCCCCGCCATCGCCGGGCAGCTTGCCGACGCCGGGGTAGACCGGGCAGTGCGCGGAGAAGAGGGCGCCAGCGACCACGCCCCCGCCTGGGTAAAACTGCGGCCAACCCCCCGGCGCGCCTAGATCCTCCCCCGTTTACGGGGGAGGTGGCGGCGCAGCCGACGGAGGGGGCGCAGGCACGGTTAATGCCCAAGAGCCCCCACCACCATGCTTCGCGTGGTCCCCCTCCCCCGCTGCGCAGGGGAGGATCACGCTCAGCGTGCGGGCGTGATCGCGTTGGGGATCAGCGGATCGTCGATCACCGGCGTGCCGGAGATGTGCTGGTAAGTCCCGTAGATCAGCATCCCCGTTGGAATATCCTTCCACACCGTGCTGACGGAGCGGTAGTTGTTGCCGTTGGCGCCCTCGCGGTAGTGGCTGATCTTGAGCGCGTGATACGGCTTGTTCAGCAGCCAGATGTCCTCCACGCCCTCGTTGCGAACCAGATCGTAATAGTCCCGCCCGGCGGCGACGTGCGTGGCGAACCCGGTGACCGTGCCGCTCGGGCCGTTCAGCACCTGCTTGAGCGCGCGGTGGCCGTCGTCGGCGCCGGGCCAGTCGGTCAGCCAGATGTCATACCACCCCTTCGCGGGCTGGCCGTCGACCGTCATCAGGCATAGCTCCGGGTCGGACGGATCGGCGCCCCCGAACACGAAAGTGGGCCCGCCCTTGGCCTCGACCCGCGAACCGGCCGCGGCACAGGCGCGTGGCGGCTCGTGTCCGTCGGTTGCCTGGACCGTGCCATACAGGATCATCGGCGGGTAATTGGCCGCGGCTGCCTGCACCGGCAACGGCAACGAAGCCGATACGCCTTGGGCGCAGCCGGCAACCGCGAGCGGCAGCAGCCAAAGAAGCCGGGTTCGCATAGTCTCTCCCACCGATCGTTCGCGCCGAGTAAAGAAGCGCCCGCCGACTGCTGCAAGGTATAAAGACAGACCGCCCGCCGCCGTGCGATGAGGCGCACGATGAGCGAGCCTGACCCACCAACCGCAAACAAGGGATGGCACCGCGCCGCCTTCCTGTTCGCAGCCGGCGCGACGCTGGTGGTCCTGCTCGCGGTGGCGCTGTTGTCCTTCGACACGCCCCTGACCCAAGTGCGCGATCCCGAGACCGACGATGCCTATGTCGGCGGCGACACCGTGCCGATTGCCGCCCGCGTGCAGGGCTACCTGGTTGCCCTGCCGATCACCGACAACCAACCGGTCCGCGCCGGGGACGCACTCGGGCAGATCGAGCAGTCCGACTACCGCGCGCAACTCGAACAGGCGCAGGCGGCACTGGAGGCGGCCCGCGCCCAACTCGGCACGATCGACGCGCAACGCGGCCAGCTGCTGGCGCAGATCGGGCAGGCGCAGACCCAGCAAGCCTCGCAACAGGCCGGCACCGTCCGCACCGCCCCCGAACTGATCCGGCAGGAAAAACTGATCAACACCGACGTCGGCGTGCGGCGGACGCTGGAGCAGGCGCAGGCGGACCAGCGGCGCACCGAGGCCGGCGTGGAGCAGGCCCGCGCCACGGTCGGCGTGCGGCAGAAGCAGCTGGACACGCTCACCGCCCAGCGTGACGAGGCACAGGCCGCGGTGCTGGCGCGGCAGGCCGACGTGCGGCTGTCCGAGATCAATCTCGGCTGGACGCTGATCACCGCCCCCGCCGACGGCACGCTGGCGGCCCGGCGCGTGCGGGTGGGCGACCTGATGCAGCCCGGCACCGCGCTGACTTCGCTGACCCCGCTCGACACGGTCTGGGTCGATGCGAACTTCACCGAGCGGCAGATCCCCCGCATCCGCATCGGCCAGCCGGCCCAACTGCGGGTGGACGCCTTCCCGGACTCGCCGCTCGACGGCCACGTGATCGGGATGGCGCCGCTGACCGGGGGCCAGCTCAGCCCGATCCCGCCCGACAACACGACGGGCAACTTCACCAAGGTGGTGCAGCGCGTCCCGGTGCGGATTGCGATCGACTGGCATGGCAGCCCGCTGATCGGACGCATCCGGCCCGGCATGTCCGCCGTCGCGACCGTGCACACGGGCCCCTGATGCGCAACATCATCGTGCGTGCCGTCGTCGCCGCCTTCCTGCTGCTCGCCATCGCCATGTTCGCGATCGACTGGAACGAACTCGTGCTGTCCGGCACGCGCCGCAACACCGACGACGCCACGCTGCAGGGCGACCCGGTGACGCTGCAGACCCGCGTCACCGGCTACCTGGCGAGCGTGCCGGCGGTCGATTACCAGTTGGTCCACCGCGGCGACCTGCTGTTCCAGATCGAGGACACCGACTACCGCGCCCGCGTCGCCGGCGCCGAAGCCGACTTCGCGCAAGCCGACGCGGCGGTGCGGGTCGCCGATGCGCAAGTGGCCCAGGGGCAGGCGCAGCTGGGCGTGGCGGTCGCCGCGATCCACAGCGCGGATGCCGGGCTGGTGCAGTCGCGGCAGGAACTAGCCCGGCAATCCGACCTGCTGCACACCGAATCGTTCCTGCAGCGCGATTACCAGAACGCGCAGGCCTCGGAACAAAGCCAGCAAGCCGCCAAAGACGGCCGGCTGAAGGACCTGGCCGCCGCCGAGGCGCAGGTGGACGTGCTCCGGGCCCAGGCCAGCCAGGCGCGGGCAACGCGCTTCGCCCGGCAGGCCGCGCTGGACCTGGCGCGGATCGAGCTCGGCTACACCCGCATCACCGCCCCCGTCGACGGCGTGCTGACCACGCGGCTGCTGCGCCGGGGCGCCTTTGCGGCGGCCGGCAGTTCGCTGATCACCATCGTCCCGCTGACGCCGGTTTGGGTGGTGGCGAACTACCGGGAGGTCGCGCTGACCCATGTGCTGCCGGGTCAGGAGGTGCGCATCCACGTGGACGCACTGCCGAACGCCGTGCTGCATGGGCATGTCGACAGCCTGGGGCCGCAGAGCCAGGCCGACCTATCCGCCCTGCCGCCGGACCGCGCGGCGGGTAACTTCACCAAGATCACCCAGCGCGTGCCGGTGAAGATCGACCTCGATCCCCGGCCCGAGCTGGAGGGTGCGCTGCGGCCCGGCCTGTCGGCGGAAACCTGGATCGACACCGCAAGATGAGCCTGTTCGGATCGCTATCCCCCGAACCGATGCCCCCGCCCAAAGGACAGGACGGCAAGCCGCAGCCGGGGCCGCCGGCAATCACCGGACGGCTGGCGCTCGGCATGCTTGGCGCGATCCTGGGCTCGCTGGCCTCCAACCTCGACACCAGGCTGACCACGTTCTCGCTGGCCGATCTGCGCGGCGGGGTCGGTATCGGGGTGGACGAGGCCTCGTGGGTGTCCACCGCCTACAACATCGCCGAGGTCGCGGTCGTGCCGCTGACGCCGTGGCTGGCCGCAATCATCTCACCCCGTCGCGGCATCGCCGCCGCTGCCGCCCTGCTGACGCTAGCCGGCGCGTTCGTGCCGTCCGAGGCGGCGAACTACCCCGTGCTCGTCGCGCTACGCTTCCTGCAGGGCATGGGCGGCGGTGCGCTGATTCCCTTGCTGCTGCTGACCGTGTTGCGGTTCACCCCGGCGCACCAGCGCGTGTTCGGCCTGGCGGTCTACGGCTTCGTCACCGCTGTTACCCCCTTGCTGGCCGAGAGTCTGGCGGGGATCCTGACCGACCTGATCAACTGGCAATCGGTGTTCTACATCGCCATCCCGCTCGGCCCGGTGGTGGTGTTGATGGTGATGATCGGGCTGCCGGAGGAACCGATCAAACCCGAGCCATTCGTCAAGACCGACTACGCCGGCATGGGGCTGCTCTCGGCCTTCGCCGGTACGTTGGTCGCCGGGCTGGCGCAGGGGCAGCGGCTGGACTGGTTCGACTCGCCGCTGATCGACAGCCTGTTCGCCAGCGCCGCCTGCCTGCTGATCGCCTTCGTCGTGCTGGAACTGTCGCTGGAGCACCCGCTGATCAACCTGAAGCTGCTGTTGCGGCGCAACTTCACCGGCGGGCTGTCGATGATCCTGGCGTTTGCCTTCGCCTCGCTGTTCACCGGCAATATCCTGCCGATGTTCGGCCTTCAGGTGAGCGGCTACCGGGAGCTGCAGGTCGGCGAGATCCTGATCTGGGGAGCCCTCGTGCAGGTGGTCGTGTGCATCGGTCTGCCATTCCTGCTGCGGGTGCTGGAGGCACGGGTGGTGCTTGCGATCGGCTTGTTCCTGGCCGCACTCGCCAGCCGCCTGGCGACCTTCATCGACAGCGACTGGGTGGCGGTGGATGTCATGCTGGCGTTGCTGATCTCGTCGGCGGCCCAGGTCATCATCCTGGTGCCGACCACCGTTGTCAGCACCTCGGTGCTGCAGCCGCAGGATGCGCTGTCAGGCGGCACGATCTTCAACGTCGTGCGCAACATCGCGACCGGCCTGGGGGGCGCGGTCGTGGGCGGCATCCTGACGGTACGGGAGCGGGTGCATTCATTCTACATCACCAACCACCTCGCCGCGGGCGCGCCGCTGACCTTGTCGCGGGAGACCGGCGGGCTGGGCGCGCTGTCCACCGCGGTGCGGGCGCAGGCGGTGACCCAGGCGACGGCCGACGCGTTCGGCTGGGTCGGCGTCGCCGCGATGATCGCGTTCGGGGTGGTGCTGCTGCTGAACCCCACGCCGGTTCCTTTCCCGCCGAGGAAGCAGCCATGACCTTTCCCACCGGGAAAGCGCTTATGACATGGCGTGGGTTGCTATTTGCCTTGCTGCCAGTGGCCGCCCTGGCGCAGCCCAAGCCGCTCGACCCGGCGTTCGATCGTGCGCTGTCTCAGGCCTACCTGTACAACCCGCAACTGCTCACCGAGCGCGCGCGCCTGCGTGAGACAGACGAGGGCGTGCCGCGCGCGCTGTCCGGCTGGCGGCCGAACGTGCAGTTGCGCGGCAGTGCCGGCGCGTCCGCCGTGTTCGACAGCATCGACACGGCCCACCAGCCCGAACGCCGCACCCCGCAAGACGCCGACTTGGTGCTCACGCAGCCGCTGTATACCGGGGGCCGGGTCGGGGCGCAGGTGGCACAGGCGGAGGCGTTGGTGGTGGCCGAACGCGCGGCGCTGCAGGCCAGCGAGGCCGCCGTGCTGCTCGCCGCCGCCACCGCGTATCTGGACGTGGCAAGGGACGAGCGGATCGTGCAGCTCAACCGCAACCAGACGGCGGTGCTGGAGCGCACGTTGCGGGCTACCGAGCAGGAACTGGCGGCCGGCGCGGTGACCGAGACCGACGTCGCCCAGGCGCGCGCCCGCCTGGCCGACCAGCGCGCCAACCAGGCCCAGACGGAGGGCCAACTCGCGGCGTCGCGCGCGTCGTTCCAGCAGGAGGTGGGGGACCTGCCGGGGAGTTTGGCGCTGCCAAAGCTGGCTTTGCCGCTGCCGGCCGATCGCCGGGCGGCCCTGGCGTTGGTGCCGGGCAGCAATTTCGACGTCCAGCAAGCCCGCAGCGCGCTCGAGGCCAGCCGGCAAGGCATCGACATCGCGCGGGCCGGGTTGCTGCCCAAAGTGTCGCTCGAGCTGCGGGGCTCGAGAGTCAAGGAGACGGACGTGCAGTTACAGCACCAGCGCGACAACATCGCCGAGGGCACCCTGCAGCTCAGCGTGCCACTGTATCAGGGCGGCGGCCCGGCGGCCGAAACGCGCCAGGCAAAGGAGGCGGCGTCGCGCAGCCTGCTGCAGATCGACGTGGTGCTGCGCCAGGCGCAACGTCAGGCGCAGACCGCATGGGACATGCTGGAGGCCGGACGCACGCGGATGACCCAGGCGCAGATTTCGATCGATGCCAACGCCGTTGCCACCCGCGGCGTCGCGCGCCAGCAGAGCGTCGGCGCCCGCACGTTGCTCGATGTGCTGAACGCCCAGCAGGAGCTGCTGAACGCCGAGGTGAACCTGGCCCGCGCGACGCGGGACGAGGAGGTGGCGGAGTTACAGTTGCTGGCCGTCACCGGCCGTCTGACGGCGCAGCAGATCGGGCTGCACGTTCCGGTCTACGACCCGGTGCGCCACTACGACGCGACGCGCGACCGCTGGGGCGGGCTGACACCAGCGCCGTAGCGAAGAACATCCCCCTCCCCTTGAGGGAGGGGTTAGGGGAGGGGTGGTCCCGGCACGCTGTTCGCGTTGATACGGGCGAACGTTCGGTGCACGGCCACCCCCCACCCCGGCCCTCTCCCTCAAGGGGAGAGGGAGTTACCTGGTGCCTGCCGCGAACCTGACCGCCTCTTCGGCGGCGCGGAACAGGGCGCGGGCTTTCTGGCGGCTTTCCTCGTATTCCGCTTCGGGCGTGCTATCGGCGACCACGCCGCCGCCGGCTTGGACGTGCATCACGCCCTCCTTCACCACCGCGGTCCGCAACCCGATGCAGGTGTCCATCGTGCCGTCGGCAGCGAAATAGCCGATGCAACCGCCGTACAGCCCGCGGCGGACCGGCTCCAGCTCCTCGATGATCTCCATCGCCCGGATCTTCGGCGCCCCGGTCAGCGTCCCCGCGGGGAAGCCGGCGACCAGGGCATCGACCGCGTCCAGACCCTCACGGATGCGGCCCTCGACGTTGCTGGAAATGTGCATCACGTGGCTGAACCGCTCGATGGCGAAGCTCTGCGTTACGCGCACGCTGCCGGTCTGCGACACGCGGCCGACATCGTTGCGGCCGAGGTCGAGCAGCATCAGGTGCTCGGCGCGCTCCTTTGGGTCGCCCAGCAGTTCGGCTTCGAGCGCCGCGTCCTCCTCGGGCGTGGCGCCACGGCGGCGGGTGCCGGCGAGCGGGCGGATAGTGACGGTATCGTCGCGCAAGCGGACCAGGATCTCGGGGCTGCTGCCCACCACGGCAAAACCGCCGAAATCAAGGAAGAACAGGAATGGTGCCGGGTTGATCCGCCGCAGCGCGCGATACAGGGCAAATGGCGGCAGCGCGAACGGGGCGGAGAAGCGCTGCGACGGCACCGCCTGGAAGATGTCGCCGGCGACGATGTACTCCTTCATCCGCACCACCATCGCCTCGAAGGCGGCGCGGTCCATGTTCGGCACCGGATCCGGCGGGGGCAGTGCCACCGGCGGGGCGGCGCGGGGCAGCGGGCGGGCCAGGGCGGCCTGGGCGTCGGCGATGCGGGCCTGCGCCTCGGTCCAGGCCTGCTCGGCGGTCACGTCCGCGGCCGGGCGCACGGGGACCGCGAGGGTTAGTTCGTCCTTCACCGTGTCGAACACCGCGAACAGGGTCGGGCGCATCATCAGCGCGTCCGGCAGGCCCAGCACGTCGGCGTTCTTGGCAGGCAGGCGCTCCATCAGCCGCACCATGTCGTAGCCCAGAAACCCGAACAGCCCGCCGCACATCGGCGGCACGCCCGGCGGCAGCGCCATCTGGCACTCGGCGATGACGCCGCGAAGGCTGTCGAGCGCCGGTTGATCGGCCGCCACGAAGGCGTGCGGGGCCGACAGGGCGTGGCGGTTGATCTCCGCCCGTCCGCCGACGCAGCGCCACAGTAGGTCCGGCGCCATGCCGATGATGGAGTAGCGCCCGCGCGCCGCGCCACCCTCCACGCTCTCCAGCAGGAAGCTGTTCGGCTGGCCGTGGGCGAGCTTCAGGAAGGCAGCGACCGGCGTCTGCAGGTCCGCCACATCCGTCGCCGCAACCAGCGTGCCCTGTCCGGCGGCGTAGGCGGCAGCGAATTCGGGCGTCATTGCGCGATGCTGTCGAACAACTGCCGGTTGACCACCACCTTCTCGCGGGTGCGCAGCGCGGCGGCGTAGGTCATCTCCAGATCGTCGCTCGTGGCACCGCCGAGCGCGATCCGGACCCGATCGAGCCCGGCGCTATCGGTGGCCGGGTCGGGCTTGGTGATCGCCACGGTGACGGCGACGACGAAACCGGTCGGTGCGTCGACCATGGTTGCGTGCCCGACATCGGTCGCGAACAGCGGCTGCACCAGTTGGGCTGGTATCCCCGCGGGCGGCTGGGCGCGGCCGATCGGCGGGCTGCGCGTCATCGGCAGCTTCGCCGCGTCCGCCGCGTCTTTCAGCGACATACCGCCCTCGACCGCGGTCAGCAGCGCGGTGGCGGCAACATCCTGCTCGTGACGGCGGGCATCGCGCAGCCAGTCGTCGCGCACCCGGTCCTTCACGTCGTCGAAGGCCTGTTGGGCGGGCGGGACGATCGAGTCGACCGTCACGGCGTAGAACGAGTGGTCGGGGCCGTCCTCCAGCGTCGCCGGGTCGGTGGGCGCCAGCGCGAAGGCTTTGCTGATGATCGCCTGGCGTAGCGGCGGCGCAGCTGGGATCGGGGCGGGCGTGCCGTCCGGCGTGTTGCCCTGCGCGTCCATCGTGCCCGTCACGGCGAGCAACCCGAGGCCACCCGGCAATTCGTCCAGCTTGGCGCCGCCCGCCAGCAGGTCCTGCACCTTGTTGGCCCGGTCGTAGACCTGGTCGGTGGCCTGATCGAGCGCCATGCGCTGCTTGATCTCGGCGGCATGCGCCTCGAACGGCTGCTCGCTGCCGCCCGCGACCTTGGTGACCCGGAACACCGCCCAGCCGCCCTCGGCATTCACCGGGCCGGTGATGGCATTGGCGGCTGCGGCGAACACCGGGCCGGCCAGTTCAGGCGAGGGGAACGCCGCCTGGGTCGTGTCGTCCAGCGCGATGGCAGAGGCATTGGCCGCGCCTGCCTGCTTTTGGATCGCATCCCAGTCGGCCCCGGTCAGCCAGGCGTTGGCGAGCGTTTTGGCGGCGGCCTCGGTCTGCGCCACCACCACCTCGACGGAGCGGGTTTCCGGCTTGCTGAAATCGGCCATGTGGGAGGCGTAGTAGGTTTTCGCGTCGTCGTCGCTGACGGTGATGTCCTTCGCCACGCCCTCTGGCGACAGGATCACCATCTTAACCCGGCGATACTCCGGCGCGCGGTAATCGTTGGCATTGTCGTCGTATTGCCGCTGCAGCTGCTCGTCCGTCGGGGCGGGCGGCTCGGCGGCGGCGGCGAACGGCAGTGTCACCAGGTCGGCCGTGCGGGTCTCGCCCTGGAAGGTGAACACCAGGCGGTTCACCAGGTCGGAGGAGTATCCGCCGGCGCGCACGGCTTCGCCCACCTGGCGCTGGGCCAGATCGGTGCGCATCAGGCTCAGGTAGCGCGCCTCGGTGTAGTTGTTGTTGCGCAGCACGCTGTTGAACGTCGCGCGGTCGAACTGCCCGTTCGGCCCCTGAAAGGCGCGGGTCTCAAACGTGGCCCGGCGCAGCGCCTCGTCCGGCACCTGCACGTTCAGCCGGGCGACCTCGGCCGCGAACGAGGCCTGCACCACCAGCTGCTGCAACGCCTGCTCCGCCACGCCGCGGCGCATCTCGGGCGTGGGGGCGGCGGTGCTGCCCGATTGCTGCATCATCTGCGCCAGCATGCGGCGCGACACGTCCTGCAGGTCCTGCGGGTCGATCTTCTGGCTGCCGACGGTGGCGACGGAGTTCGGGTCGCCGCCGCTCAGGCTGCCGCCGAGCATGCCAGCCACGCCCCAAAGCCCGAACGAGCCGCACAGGAGGACGAACAGCACCCTGGCGGGCCAGGTATTGGCGAAACGGCGGAGGGCTGCGAGCATGGTTGGACCTAAAGGCGAAAAGCGGCGCACCATACGGAGGCGCTACGTCCATTGCCAGCCCCGCCCCCGGCCGGTTAGGGACTGGGAACGGAGGACCCGATGCGCCAACTGATCGCCGGCAACTGGAAGATGAACGGTACTGCGGCCGAGGCGTCGGCGCTTTGCCAAGCATTGCGGGGCGGGGCGGCCGAGTGCGACCTGCTGGTGTGCCCCCCCGCGACGCAGCTCATGGCGGTGGCGGCCGCGCTGGCGGGCTCGCCGGTCATGGTCGGCGGGCAGGACTGCCACGCCGAGGCTTGCGGCGCCCACACTGGCGACATCGCCGCCTCGATGCTGCGGGACGCCGGCGCCAGCTGGGTGATCCTGGGGCATTCCGAGCGCAGGGCCGAGCATCACGAGTTGGACGAGATGGTCCGGCAGAAGACGGTCGCGGCGATGGCGGCCGGGCTCACCCCCATCGTCTGCGTCGGCGAAACGGACGAGCAGCGCAGCAGCGGGCGGCAGACGGAGGTGGTCGGCTGGCAGCTGGCGGGCAGCCTGCCGGAGGGGTTCACGGGCGTCGTGGCCTACGAGCCGATCTGGGCCATCGGCTCCGGCAAGAGCGCCACGGAGGAGGATGTGCAGGCGATGCACGCCTTCATCCGCTCGGAGTTGGTGCGGCAGTTTCCGCAAACGGGTGCGGCGACCCGGATCCTGTACGGTGGGTCGGTCAAGCCGAGCAATGCGGCCGGGCTGCTGGCGCTGCAGGACGTGGGCGGGGCGCTGGTGGGCGGCGCCAGCCTGGTGGCCGAAGACTTTTTGGCGATCGCTGCGGCGGCGCGACGGGGCTAGGCAACCGGGTCCGACGAGAACTCTGGGGCGAGGAGTTGATCCCCATGGCACGAGGATAGCACTCACGCTCCCAGGGGTTCCAGCGCCGCGGCAAAAGGCCTAGAACGCGCGCTCCCCCAAAGGACTAGCCATGACGACCGTGCTGCTCATCGTCCATTTGTTCGTTACGCTTGCGCTGATCGGCGTGGTGCTGATCCAGCGCAGCGAGGGCGGCGGGCTGGGCGTGGGCACGTCGCAGGGCATGGGCTCGTTCATGTCGGGGCGCGGCACGGCCAACCTGCTCACCCGCACCACGGCGATCCTGGCCACCGCCTTTTTCGTGCTGTCGATGGCGCTGGCGCTGCTGAACCGCGGGACCACCGTTCGCAGCGGTACCTCCATCCTGGACGCACCGCCGGCCAGCACGGCCCCGGCCGTACCCGCGACGCCGCCAGCTGCGACTCCACCGGCGGCCACCACGCCGGCCCCGGCTACGACCCCGACACCCCCTCCGGCGACAACGGCCCCGGCCCCTGCCCCGGCAGCACCGATTTCGCCTGCTCCGCCTGTCCCCGCGCCGGCGTCCAAGCAGCCCTGACACGGAGCGGCTTCACGCCGGGTCATTCCGTCGCTAAGGAGGCGGTCCA
>CAXTCJ010000064.1:0-27700 GCA_964242215.1 uncultured Acetobacteraceae bacterium
AACGGCCGGCGGGCGCCGACGGCGGAGCGGCGGGCGGCTGGGTTGACGTCGCTGTCGTTCAGATTTGCGTCGGACATCGGTTATTCCTCCCCGCCCGGATTGAAGCCACCGCCGCCGAAGCCACGCTCGTCGCGGCTGAACTCGTCGCGGGCGCGGAATTCCTCACGGTCGTCGAAGCCGCGCTTGCGGCCGCTCTCGAACCGGCCGGCCGGCTTCGGGCCCCGGAAGGTGCGCTCGCGGTCGTCGGACTTACGCGACAGGATGGCCGAAGGCTCCTCGGTGATCTCGTCCACGCGGATCGTCATGAAGCGCAGCACGTCCTCGTTCAGGCCCAGCTGGCGCTCCATCTCGTTGATGGAGGCGGGCTTGGCATCGAGACCCAGGAGCATGTAGTGCCCCTTGCGGTTCTTGTTGATGCGGTAAGCGAGGGAACGCAGGCCCCAGTATTCGCGCTTCTGGATGGTGCCGCCATCGGGCTCGAGTTGGGCCGCGATGGTGTCGGCGACGGCCTCGACCTGCTGCTGCGTGACGTCGTTCCGTGCAATGAGCACGGTTTCATACAATGGCATATTTGGTCCCTATGGCTGGATCGGCCCACAATGGGCATAGCCGGGACACCGCCAAAGCGCCCCAGCAGGGAAGGCGCGGTGTGAAGCATGGCTTGGCGGGAAACGCAAGGGTACGTGGTAGCTTAACACTGTCATGATCGCATTCGCCGAGTTGCTGGAGCGCCTGGTGCTGACCCCGGGCCGCCTCGCCAAGATCGCCCTGCTACGCCACTACTTCTCGACCGAGCCGGATCCGGACCGCGGTTTCGCCCTCGCGGCGCTCACCGGCGAGCTGGCGTTCCAGGCGGCCAAACCCATGCTGATCCGCGGCCTGGCGGAGGCGCGGACCGACCCGGTGCTGTTCGCCTGGTCCTACGATTACGTCGGCGACCTGGCCGACACGGTCGCCCTGATGTGGCCGGCGCGGCCCACCAACCAGCCATCCCCCGGAATGACCGAGGTGATCCAGACGCTGATCTCCACCCCCAAGGCCGATCTGCCACAGATCGTCGCCGGCTGGCTGGACGCGTCGGACGCCTCGGGCCGCTACGCCCTGTTGAAGCTGATTACCGGCAGTCTGCGCGTGGGCGCCTCCGCCCGGCTGGCCAAGGTGGCGCTGGCGGAACTAGCCGGCGGGCGGATCGCGGCAGATGAGATCGAGGAGGTCTGGCACGGCCTCACCCCGCCGTATTTGCCGTTGTTCGCCTGGCTGGAGGGACACGGCGACCGCCCCGACCCGGCCGGTGCGCCGGTGTTCCGTCCCCTGATGCTGGCCCAGCCGCTCGAGGCGCCGGATTTGGCCGCGCTGGATGCCGCCGCGTTCCGGGCAGAGTGGAAGTGGGACGGCATCCGCGCCCAATTGGTTGCGGTGCCGGGGGGGCGGCGGGTGTATTCCCGCGGGGCGGAGGATGTGTCCAATACGTTTCCGGAAGTCATCCAGTGCATGGACTTTCATGCCGTGCTGGATGGCGAGTTGCTGGTGATGCGGGATGGGGTCGTGGCGCCATTCGCCGACCTGCAGCAACGCCTGGGCCGCAAGGTCGTCGGCGCCAAGATGCTGAAGGATTTCCCCGTCCATGTCCGTCTGTACGACATGCTGTTCGACGGTACGGAGGACCTGCGGACCCTGTCGTTCGACGCCAGGCGGGCGCGGTTGGAGCAGTGGTTCGAGCGCACCCGGCCGAAGGGGATGGATCTATCCCAGATGATCCCGTTCGGCAGCGTCGCCGAGTTGTCCGCCATCCGCGATGGCACCCGTGCCGCATCGATCGAGGGCTTGATGCTCAAGCGTGCCGACAGCGCGTATGTGCCGGGCCGGCCAAAGGGGCAGTGGTGGAAGTGGAAGCGCGACCCGCTGACGATCGATGCGGTGGTGATGTATGCGCAGCGGGGGCATGGCAAGCGCAGCTCCTACTACTCCGACTACACGTTCGGCCTGTGGCGGGAGGACGGCGAGTTGGTTCCGGTCGGCAAGGCCTATAGCGGGTTCACCGATGCGGAGCTGGTGCAGCTGGACCGCTGGATCCGCAACCACACCACCAACCGCTTCGGCCCGGTGCGGGAGGTGGAGCGCGGGCTGGTGCTGGAGATCGCGTTCGACGCGGCGCAGCTGTCCAATCGGCATAAATCGGGGGTAGCGCTGCGCTTCCCGCGCGTGGCCCGGCTGCGTCCGGACAAGCCGGTGGCAGAGGCGGACCGGTTGGAGACGCTGATGCGGCTGGTGGAGAATGGGGCGGTCTGACAACGACGATCCTCCCCCGTTTACGGGGGAGGTGGCGGCGCAGCCGACGGAGGGGCGCGGGCACAGTCCGTGCCCAAGGGCCCACTCCACCATGCTGCGCATGGTACCCCTCTCCCGCTTCGCAGGGGAGGATCAGCAAGTCTCTCGAATTGAGACTGTGGAC
Organism: uncultured Acetobacteraceae bacterium; assembly: GCA_964242215.1. GTDB lineage: Bacteria > Pseudomonadota > Alphaproteobacteria > Acetobacterales > Acetobacteraceae > LMUY01. The sequence continues at coordinate 2,453 of CAXTCJ010000064.1, forward strand.
CGATTTCATCCGATTCCGTTGAGAAGATCTTAAGCTTTCCGCCCGACGATGCCACTCGCAGGGATCGGAAAACTCGGGAGTGCAATCATGGACGCAGTGAGCGGAGTTGCGGCGGCGCAGAGTTCGTTCCAGTCGCTGCGGGCGGCAACTGGGGCTGGAGGTGTCACCGTGTTCAACCTGGTGTCCGACCAGTCTTCGGCGCAATTCGCCACGTCGTCAGCGACCCAGGCGACGCAGCAACTCGCCACCGACCAGCAACCCCGAGGGACACCGTCGACGATCGCGGCGGACCATCAGGCGGTGCGGACTGCGCAGCAAGACGAGCAGAAAGCGCAGGCGCAGCTGCAGCAGGACCGAAGTCAGGCCTCTCTGGTCAACGTGCTGGCATAGCGTCCGTCGTGCCAATGACGCGAGAGCCCGAAAGCCGCCAACGCGACCAGGCCCGAGCCGCATAGCATCACGAATCGGCTCGCCCCCAGCGCGTGGGCTAGCGTGGGCGCCAGCAGCATCGCGGCGAGCGCACCCCCATAGCTCGCCACCATGAACGCGCGTGTCGCCGCCGCAATGTCGCCCGGCGGCAGCTCGGTCTGCCGCAGCACGGCGGTCGGAATATCCTTCAACGGACCGCCGATTGCGGCCAATGCCGAGGCGGCCATCAGCGCCAGCAGTCCCTCGCGCGCACCCAGGGCAAGTGCCGCCGTGCCTAACCCGGTGACGATGCTGCCGGTGAACATCAGGCGGCCGGGATGGGACGGGATCGGGCGGCTGCCGACGATCAGCGTGCTCAGCAGGTTGGTGCAGCCATAGGCGGAGATCACCAGGCCATAGGCGCCGAGCCCCGTGCCACCCGGCCCGGTGATGCCGGCCCGCTCGATCAGCAGCGGCAAAGCGAGCGAGAACGCCGCAACCCACAACCCGTTGATCGGGCCGCTGCAGAGCAGCACCGTCCACAGCAACCGATGGGTCCGCACCACGGCAAACCCCCGCCCGACCCCTGCCAGCAACGAGGCGCGGGGCCGGGGCACGTGGCGGGCAACCTGGCCGAGACTCACGATGGCGGCCGCCGAGAGCAAGAAGCTTGCGGCGTCGAGCGTGAAGAAATGCATCACAGGCAACGTGCCGGCCAGCACGCCGATCAAGCCGGGGCCAATCAGCCGGGCCGACCGCTCCGTGGTGTCGAACAAGGCGTTGGCGGCGGGGAGCACCGAACGGTCGGGCAGCAGGGCAGGAAGGGTCGCCTGCAGTGCGGGCCGGAACACCGCCTCTCCGGCGGCCAGCACCACGATGGCGACGATCAGGCCCGGCGGCGGCGGCCCACCTCGGCCGAGCCACCAGGCCACCAACCCGAGCAGCACGGTCGCCCGCACCAGATCCGCCCCCGCCATCGCCCGGCGCTGGTCCCATTGGTCGGCCCAGCGCCCGGCCAGCAGCGCCGCCACCATGCCGCACCCGGCCTGCAAGGCGGACAGATAGCCGGCCGCCGGGCCCAACACGCCGACCGCGACCCAGACCAGGGCCACCGCATACAGCTGGTCGCCGATCGCGGAGAGCGTCAACGCCCCCCAGAGCAGCCGCACCCGCCCGATCGCCAGCGGGCGCAGCAGCAGTGGCGAGTTCACTCCGCGGCGCGCTTCCACTTGTCGAGCGGAATCCGCGGCACCTCAAACTGGTCGCGGGTGCGGGTGTACATCCCGCGGCCATGCATCCGGCCGACCAAGTCGAGCTTGGGCGTGTCGACATACAGCCGCGCGACGTTCTCCATGTTCTCCTCGGCGATGTGCATCATCAGGATGCGGCCGATCACCAAATGGCGGTCATGCGGCAGCTCCACCGTCTGATAGCGCTCGCACTCGAAGGCGACAGGGCTCTCGGCGATGCGGGGCGGCGCGATGCGGGTGGAGGCGAGCGTGGTCAGCTCCGCCTCGGTCACTTCGCTGACGGTCGGGTCGAAGTCGATCGCCGTCACCACCATGGCCTTGGTCATCGCGTCGCTGACGAGGTTCACCACGAACTGGCCGGAGCGGGCGATGTTGGCCGCGGTATCCTTCAAGCCACCACCGGGCCGGCCCTCGATGCTGATGGTGATGAGCGGTGGATCACCGCCGACGCCCTGGAAGAAGGAATAGGGGGCCGCGTTCACCAACCCGGCCTCGTTCTGCGTCACCACCCAGGCGATTGGGCGAGGCACGATGGTGGACACCATCAGCTTGTAGCGGTCGGCCGCGGCGAGCGCGTCGAAATCGAATTCCATGCCGGTGTCTCCTATCGGGGCGCCCGCACATTCGCGTTGCAAAGTGGGTGCTGTCTACCTCTTGCCGTCCAGCATCGGGCATCCCATCATCCGAGTCCCGAAACTTACTGAAAGGAGGTGATCCAGTGTCTCATTGTCAGAACGATCTGCCCGCCGCTTTGACCTGGATGCGTGCCTCGGTGTTCGCCGCGGCGTAAACACTTCCAGAGCTGACGGCGCGGCCGTCCGGCAATGTGAAGGCCCTGGCGCAAGCTGGGGCCTTCTGTTTTTGCGTGGGTGTAACAATTGACTATTTCCTTTCTATAGAGCGCGGCCATGTCACATTAATGCAGCCTTCCAGACCGGCATTCACCGCAGTAGCCATTCCCGCCCGCGACGAAGCCGAACGAATCGCCGCCTGCCTTGAAGGCTTGGACTCGCAGGAGGGGGCGCGTCTCGATGCGATCGTCCTCCTCGTCAACAACACGACGGATGACACTGCGCGGATCGCGCGGTGTGTCCGCATGCATCCACAGACCGCGCTGCATGTTCTGGAACGGACCCTGCCGCCGGAGCAGGCTACTGCTGGGCACGCGCGCCGCCAGGCGATGGAGGCGGCCGCCGCGTTGGCCGGACCACGTGGCGTGCTGTTGACGACGGATGCCGACGGGCTGGTCGATCCGGACTGGCTGGCAGCCAACCTAGCGGCGCTGGATGCCGGGGTCGACGCGGTCGCGGGCTGGGTGGAACTGCATCCGATCGAGTGGGGCCAAATCCCCAATGAGCTGCACGAGGACGACGCGCGCGAATGTGCCTACGACGCGCTGTGCGACGAGATCCATGGTCGGCTCGACCCCGATCCGGCCGACCCGATGCCGCGTCATACCCAGCACTCCGGCGCCAGCATCGCGCTGACGGCACACGCCTACGCGCTGTGTGGTGGCGTGCCGCCCATTCCCTGCGGCGAAGATCGCGCCTTGATCGCGGCATTGCGCCGGGTAGATGCTCGGATCCGGCACGCGCCTGAGGTCCATCTGTCGGTATCCGGCCGTACGGAGGGGCGGAGCGCAGGCGGCATGGCGGACACGATCCGCCGGCGCTTGACCCAGCCGGATATCTTCATTGACGACCGGCTGGAGCCCGCCGCGGACTGTGCCCGCCGGGCAAAGGCCCGGGCGGCTTTGCGCATCGTTTACAACGATCCCGGCCGCGACATCTTGCCGCTCGCCCTGGAGCTGAGGATCGCTCCTGCCATCCTCTCGGTCTATCTTACGGAGCGTTATTTCGGAGAGGCCTGGGAGCGGGTCGAGCAACGGTCCCCCGTCTTGATACGCAAGCGCGTGCGGGTAACGGAACTCGCCGCGCAGACGGCTGAGGCGGAGGCTATCCTGGCCCGGCTCAGGTCGCGGCTTGGTCGAGGCGATCGATCCGGTACAGAGGCTCTCGAACCTGAAGGGCTGGACTAAGCCCGCTCGCCCCGGTGAATTCCTCGGCGGCCTCGTCGCCGGTGCGCGGATAGTCCGTTCCACCAAGATAGTGCACCATCAGGATGCACCCGCCAGGTTGTAGCGCCTTCAAGGCACGCACGGCGGTTTCTCGGATGGCGGCGCTGTCCAGGTAATACAACACTTCCGAGAACATGATGAGGTCGAACCGGCCCGGCGGCCACTCGTCCGGCACGCCGCGCCGCTCAAAACGCACGTCTGGGCAGCGTGCGCGGGCCTGGACCAGGGCGGACTCGGCGACGTCCAGGGCCAGCAGGCTGTCGCACCGGAGAGCGAGTTGCTGGGTCAGAATGCCGATCGAGCAGCCGACCTCCAGCGCGGATGGGAACCGCCGAGCGGGCAGGGCGGCGAGGGTGGCGGTATATTTGCCGCGTTCGTAATCGCTGGTAGCGAACCGCCACGGATCCGGGTCAGCTGTGTACAGGCTCTCGAAGTAGTCGGGACGGATAGTCTCGGTGCGCCGGGTCATGGGTATCGCTTTCTCATCCCCTCCCCTTGAGGGTCCGTTTGCTACATCCTCCCTCGCGAAGCGGGGGAGGGGGACCATGCGAAGCATGGTGGAGGGGGCGAGCCACACGCACCGCCGTGTGCCCGCGCCCCCTCCGTCGGCTTCGCCGCCACCTCCCCCGTGAAGAACGAGGGAGGATGAGCGAAATGCGATCGCCCTTCGACAAGGGGCGCGGAGATCTATGTGCGAAGGGCAGCTTCGGCGGCCTCCGTCAGGACCATGTCCGCGGCCGGCTGTCGCAGGTAGGTGGCGAGGTCGCGGCAGATGCGTTCCACCGGGTTGGACCGCAGCATCGCAGCGACGCCCAGCGAGCGCTGCACACCCTCGATGACGTCCAGGCAGGCCCGCTCCACCGCCAGCCGCGCCAGGCCGACATAGGTGATGGCGTCATCGGTGGTTTCAGCCCGCACAGCCGCCGCTACCATCCAGAGGCGGGCGGTTTCGGTCGCTATCAGCGCTTGGCCGAAGCGTGCCTGCTGGTGCGGGTCGCCCTCGCGGCCGCGGGCCAGCAATTGCCCGCGGAACTGTTCCGTCAGCGCCTCGAGGCCGCCCAGCGTGGCCGCCGATGTGCGCCAGGCACCGCACGAGAAGTCCGGCTCGCGCAGGTAGTCGCCGGGCCGGCCGAATAGGTGGGCGGGCGTGGCGTCGAACGTGACCTGTCCGGTGGTTGCCGCGCGCATACCAGCCAGTCCGCCGGGCAGCGGGCGAACCGTCACGCCATCACCCAGCGCCACATAGGCCAGGCGGGTGGCGCCGCCATCCTCCACCGTGACCACGGCGCGGGTCACGTGCCCAGCACCCGAGCAGAACTGCTTGGCACCCGACACCGTATCCGGCCCGGCGATCAGCCCACCATCCGGCGGGTCGGTTACCCATAGCCCGCAGAGCTCCCCAACCTGGGCGTCGTCGGCGGCGCGCTGGCACGTCGCTGCATCCCCGTAGCGAAACACTAGCCGCAACGCATTGACATGCGCCTCCACCAGTCGGCCCAGGGCCAAATTGCCGCGGCCGAGCAACCGGAACATGTCCAGGGCCACCGCCGCTTGCTCCGGTTCCGTGCCGATGCCGGGTCCGCCGAATCCGGGTGGCACTGGGGCGGACAGAACACCGGCAGCACGCAGGTCGGCGATGTCGTCGGTGGGGAATGTGGCGGATGCGTCGAGCGCGGCGGCGCGGCCCTGCATGGTTGGGAGCAGGGCTTCGAGCCGTGCGAGCAGGGTGTCGGTCATTGCGGTTGGCAACGTGGCCGGCACCGCCGCGGTTGCGGTCAGCCGTCGCCTTTCGGCCGCGGCGTCGGGCCATCCATCCGCAGACCGTGCCAGGCGAGCACTGTGTCCACGATGAAGGCGATCAGGCCGGCGATGGTACAGAACAGGGCAGCGCCGAACAGCCAGGCCAAGGCTGTGCCGCTTTCGGAGTCCCGCAACGTCACCAGGAACAGCGCGAACGCCGCCGCGCATGTCATCGCGCCGGCGCTGGCGGCAAACGCGACCGAGGCGTCCAGCGCGACCCGGCGCTTGCTGAGACGCGCCAGGTGGCGCAGCAAATTGGCCACTGCATCCGGCTCGGCCGCCTGAAGCAACTCGTACATATGTGAGTAGTGGTCGCTCACACGCGCCAGGCGCTGGTTGAACACGTTGAGCAACGAACCGATGCCGGATAGCAGGAAAACCGGCGTCAGCGCCGTCTGGATGACGTGCGCGATGGTGTTCAGCTGGTCGGCAGTGCCGCCCAAGTCAGCCGCCCCCATTAACTTTGCGCCACCCGCAACCGTTCAGCCGCGCGGGACCGGCCGATCAGCGGCAGCAACCCGCGCATTTCCGGCCCGCGCTCCTCGCCGGTGAGCGCCAGGCGCAGCGGATGGAACAGAGCCTTGCCCTTACGCCCGGTGCTGGCCTTCAGCGCGTCGGTCCAGCTGACCCACACGTCGCCGTCCCAGGGGTCCGGGGGCAGAGCGTCCAACGCCTCACGCAGGAACGGGGCGTCGCCCTCGATCACCGGTGGGATGATCGTACCGGCGACGACGTCCCACCAGCCGCGGGCCTCCGCCAGCATGTCCAAATTGCCTCGCACTGCCTCCCAAAACACGGGGGTGGCGCCGGGGGGCAACCGATCCTGCACGGCCTCGAACGGCAAGCCGTGCAGTACGCGGCGGTTCAGCCCCAACAATTGGCGGACGTCGAAGCGCGGGCCGTTGCGCGAGTAGTGCTGTAGCTCGAACCCGGCGGCCAGTTGGTCCAGGCTGGCGGGCACCGGGTCCTCCGACGTGCCGAGGGTGGCGAGATAGGCGGTGACGGCGGTCGGTTCGATCCCGTCCTGCCGCAGACTGCGCAGCGACAGCGCCCCCGTCCGCTTGGACAGCTTGCCGCCGTCGTCGCCCACCAGCAGCGGCAGATGCGCGAACGACACCGTCTTGGGGTTGCCGCCGAGCGCCGCCCAGATGTCCAGTTGGACTGCCGTGTTGGTCACGTGGTCCTCGCCGCGGACGATGTGGGTGATCCCGGTGGCGAGGTCGTCGACTACGGAGGTGAAGGTATATAGCGGCGTGCCGTCGGCGCGGATCAACACCGGGTCGGAAATCGTCGGCAGCCGGACCTGCTTGTCGCCGAGCACCAGGTCGTGCCAGGCGGCGGCCCCGTCCGACAGGCGGAACCGCCAATACGGCGTCTTTCCCCCCGCCTCCGCCGCGGCGCGCTGTTCCGCAGTGAGCTTGAGCATGGCCCGATCGTAGACGGGGGCGAGATGCCGGCGCAGCCGCTGGTCGCGCTTGGCCTGCAGCTCCACTTCGCTCTCGAAGCAGGGATACAGCCGGCCGGAGGCTTCCAACTTGCGGGCGGCGGCCTGATAGTCGGCGAGGCGGCTGGACTGGTGGAAGCTGTCCGACCACTCGATGCCGAGCCAGTGCAGGTCTTGCTCAATCGCTGACACGTATTCCGGCTTGTTGCGAGCCGTATCGGTGTCGTCGAAGCGCAACAGGAACTCGCCGCCATGCCGTTTGGCGAGCAGGTAATTGGCGAGAGCAGCCCGGGTATTGCCGACATGCAGCAAGCCGGTCGGGGAAGGCGCGAACCGAAGCTTCACGAGTACACTCCTCCTCCCCTTGAGGGAGGGGGCGGGGGGAGGGGGGCCACACGCACGGGCGTTCGCGAAATACGTCCCGACAATGTGCCGCGACTTACCCCTCCCCTAACCCCTCTCTCCAGGGGAGGGGGACTGATGTGTGCGCTCATTCTACCTCCTCCTCCTCGCCGTCTTGGCGTGGGTCGAAGGCGCGCCAGTCGCGGTCCTCCTCGCTAGCGGGGCGGTCGCCGAAATCGGCCAGTTCCGTGGCACTGCGCCAGGCGCCCTGCGGGTTGTCCGCGATCTCCGCGTCCTCCCCGAAGGCGAACCAGGCATCTAGCACCTCGCGCGCCGACAGCCCCGGCGCGCGGCAGCGTTCGACGCTGTCGCGGACGTAGGCTCGGGCAAAGGCATTGGCCTGCATCAGGGTTGGGAAGCCGCTGACTTCCTCCACCAACTTGTCGTCGGAGGCGCCGGACAGGTCCAGGATGCGCACGCGCCACCCACCCGGAGGCGCGAAAAGATCACTCATTGCCGGGTAAACTAGGACCCGCCCGAGTGGGAATCAACGCCGTTCCGCTTGCGGGCTCCATTGCGGCGCAGAAGGAACTCGCGGCCGACCTTTACCCGCGCATCGCCGCCGTAATCCACGATGTCGGCGGTGGCGTAGGTCTCGCCCCAGGCCTCGGGGATGTAGCTGCCGGTGCCCACGACGTCGATCGGCGCCTGCGCGTCGGCCATCACACGGCATTTGTCGACGTTGAACCCGGAGGACACGATGATCCGCACGCGCTTGAACCCGGCCTCGTCCAGTGCCTCCCGCATGCGCCAGATGGCTGCCGCGGAGACGCCGGTGCCGACCAGGTAGCGCAGTTCGGAATCACTGCGATAGCGGCGGATGGCGCCGGGCGAGTGGCGTTCCAGCACGGCATAGCTCTCCGCCGGGTCGAGCCCCTCGAGGAACCGGCCACCATGGGTGTCGAGCCGGACGGATAGGCGTCCGGCCTCTGCCATCTCGGCGAAGCGGCGGCAGACGGCGAGGCCGTCGGAGATCTCGCGGCCGAAGTAATCGGTGAGTACCGTCAGCGGCTCGTTCGGGAATGTGTCGGCGAACATCTCCGCCGCCCGCACGGTCGACCCGGCGTATCCGATCAGGGCATGCGGCATGGTGCCGGCGCCGTGAGCCTGGCCGAACCAGTGCGCCGTCATCTCGGTCGCGGTGCCGACGAAGCCGCGCGCGCCCTCCCGCCGGGCCGCGGCACTGCCAACGCTCGCGGCGTAGCCCATCATGTCCTGCATCTCGGCCCCGGCGCAGTGCCGTGCGTCCATCGCCAGGAAGGCCACGAGCGGCAGCGCATTGCACATCTGGTAGGCGTTGTGGGCCGCGACGCAGCAAGCGCCGAGCTTCTGCAAAAAGATCGTCTCGCAATTCGACAGGCTCTGGAACGACCCGGTGATGTAGATCAGCGGCTCGCCGGCGCCGACCCAACTGCCCTCCGGGTGCGTCACGTCCACCTGGACGGTGAAACCCTGCTCGTCGGCGACCGCCTGGAGCCATTGCAGCATCAGCCGGGGGGCGGAGATGACAGGGCGGCGCAGAAACACCGCGTAGGTGACCGTCTTGTCCCCGAACTTTGCGATGATGTCCCGCGTCCGGTTGAAATAGGCGTCGGTGCGGGCATTGATGTCGTCGGACAGGGTCATGGCTTACCTGGCAAGGAAGGCGAGGGCGCCGCCCCCTACCCCGGAGGGGGACACTTGTCCCTGGCCCGGAAGGGGACAGTCGTCCCCTTCACCCCGTTGTGTAAAGTGCTACTCGGCGGCGACCGACGTGGCTGGGCTGGGTATGCGGCGGGCTTTTAGTTCTTCGGCGACTTGGAAAGCGAGTTCCAGGGACTGCTCGGCGTTCAGGCGCGGGTCGCAGAAGGTTTCGTACCGGTTGCTGAGATCCGCCTCGGTCAAGCTGTGGGCGCCGCCGGTGCATTCCGTCACGTCCTGGCCCGTCATCTCCACGTGCACGCCACCGGCCCAGCTGCCGTGTTCGCCCAGCACGTCGAAGAAGCCACGGACCTCCTTCAGGATGGCTTCGAAGAACCGCGTCTTCACGCCGTCTGCGGTGGTGATGGTGTTGCCGTGCATCGGGTCGCACAGCCACAGCACACGGCGCCCCTCCGCCTGTACGGCGCTGAGCAGAGGAGGCAGGGCGGTCCGCACCTTGTCTGCACCCATGCGGCTGATCAGGGTGATGCGGCCGGGCTCGTCAGCCGGGTTCAGCGTCTCGATCAGGCGCAGGAGATCGGAGGCCGTCGTGGTTGGGCCGACCTTGATGCCGATCGGGTTCTTGACCCCGCGCAGGAATTCCACGTGGGCGCCATCCGGCTGGCGGGTGCGGTCCCCGATCCACAGGAAGTGGGCGGAGCAGGCGTACCAGTCGCCGCTGGTGGAATCGACCCGCGTCAGCGCCTGCTCATACGGCAGCAGCAGCGCCTCGTGGCTGGTGTAGAAGTCGGTTTCGCGGATCTGCGGTGTGCTGGTGGCGGTGACGCCGCACGCCGCCATGAAGCGCAGCGTCTCGTCGATACGGCCGGCCAACTCGCCGTAGCGGCTGGACAGAGGCGAACGGGCGGCGAAGGACAGGTTCCATCGGTGCACTTCGTTCAGGTCGGCATAGCCGCCATGGGCGAAGGCGCGCAGCAGGTTCAGTGTGCTGGCGGACTGGAAATAGCCGGTCTCCATGCGCGCCGGGTCGGCAATGCGCTCGGCGGCGGTGAAGCTAGGGCCGTTGATGTTGTCGCCGCGGTAGGACGGCAGGTTCACCCCGCCCACGGTTTCCGTCTCGGCCGAGCGCGGCTTGGCATATTGGCCGGCCATGCGCCCCAGCTTCACCACGGGCACCGAGGCGCCGAAGGTCAGCACCACCGCCATCTGCAGCAGTACGCGAAAGGTGTCGCGGATGACGTCTGTCTGGAACTTGCCGAAGCTCTCGGCGCAATCCCCACCCTGCAGCACGAACGCCCGTCCCTCGGCCGCGAGCCCCAGGGCCGCCTTCAGCCGCCGTGCCTCGCCGGCGAACACCAGCGGCGGATACCCGGCAAGCCGCGCCTCGACGCTGGCCAGCATGGCCTGGTCGGGGTAGGCGGGGTGCTGACGGATCGGGTGCTTGCGCCAGGATGCGGGGGACCAAGGGGTCATGGGGGCTGTCTCCTATGCCTCCGATACCATCGAACCGCGCCGTCGTGCCATTGCTGGGCCGCGGTGGCTGGGCTGTGGTGAGCGCGTACTACTCCGCCGCCTTCGCCTCCACACCCGCCACCCGGGTGCGAGTCCGCATGGTGACCCACTCCTCCGCCGCCGTGGGGTGAATCCCCACCGTCTGGTCGAAATCGGCCTTGGTGGCGCCCGCGGTGATCGCGACGCCGATGCCCTGCATCATCTCCGGTGCGTCGTCACCCAGCACATGGGCGCCGACCACTTTCTGCGACGACTGCTCCACGACCAGCTTCATCACCGTCCGCGAATGCCGCCCGGTCATCAGGTGGCGCATCGGGGTGAACTTGCTGATGTAGATGTCCACTGGGAAACGGGCGGCCGCGTCCTCCTCCGTCAGCCCGACGGTCGCCATCGGAGGATGGCTGAATACAGCGGTGGGCACGGCCGCGAAGTTCCAGTGCCGGCGCTGCGGGCTGTACAGGCGATCGGCCAGCATGTGGCCCTCGGCGATCGCCACAGGGGTCAGGTTCAAGTGGTTGGACACGTCGCCAATGGCGTAGATATGCGGCTGGCTGCTCTCGAACTGGTCGTTGACCACCACGGCACCGCTCGGCGTCGTGTGCACTCCCGCCGCCTCCAGCCCCAGATGGCGCGTGTTGGGACGGCGGCCCGCGGCCCAGAACACCAGGTCCGTCCGCCGCACGGTGCCGTCCTGCAGGTGGACGGTGTAGCCGTCGGCATCCTGCTCCACTTTCGACGGCGCGGTGCCGCAATGCAGGACCACGCCCTGCGCCTGCAACGCCTCCGCCAGCGCCTCGCGCATGTCGTGGTCGAAGCCACGCAACGGCAGCGGCGGGCGGCAGACCAGCTCGACCTGCGAACCGAGCCCGGCGAAGATCCCGGCGAACTCCACCGCGATATACCCGGCGCCGATCAGCATGATGTGCTTCGGCAGCTCCGGCAGGTAGAACGCGTCATCCGACACGATGCCCAGCTCGCAGCCGGGCATCTCGGGGCGCAACGGATGGCCACCCACCGCGATCACGATGCGCTCCGCCGTCACCCGCTGGCCGCCGACGTCGAGGGTGTGCGCGTCGATGAAGGTCGCGCGCGCGTCGAACATCGTGCAGCCGGAGCCGGTCAGCAGGTTGGTGTAGATGCGGTTCAGCCGGCTGATCTCGTCGTTCTTCTTGGCGATGAACGCGCCCCAATCGTGCTTGCCCCGCTGCGTGTCCCAGCCGAAGCCACGCGCATCGTCCGCTGCCATGCCGTAGTCGGTCGCCATCACCATCAGCTTCTTGGGCACGCACCCCACGTTCACGCAGGTGCCACCCCAGTAGGTGCTCTCCGCAACCGCGACTCTTGCGCCGTGCTGGGCGGCGATCCGGGCGCAACGCACCCCGCCAGACCCGCCGCCGATGACGAAAAGGTCGAAATCATACGCCATAGAGTGTCTCCGCTGTCACATCGCCGGGGCTGATCCGGCTGATATAGGTCTCACCATAGCCGGGTGACCCCGTAATCATCGAATGGCCGCTCGCTCGACACGAGCACCAGATCCTCGAGCAACGCCTGCGCGATGAGCATGCGGTCGAACGGATCGCGATGCGGGCCGGGCAAAGTTCCGGCGACGCGGCCGTGGCGAAGGGTGATCGGCAGGTCGGCAAAGGCCTGCCGGGCCAAGTGCTGCTCGAAGTCGGCAATGAAGGCGGCCAACCCCGGTAGCTTGCCGAGCCGGCTTTTAGTCGCAATCTCCCAGGCGGACGCCGCACTGACGAAAACAGCGTTGTCTTCGTCACCGATGGCCGCCTGCGCCGGGGTCGACAAGGCGGCATCGCCGGCCATCCACCAGAGCAGAGCATGCGTGTCGAGCAGGAGGCGCATCGAAGACCGTTAGAGACCCCACGCGTCGAGTTCCTCGTCCGGCAAGGGCTCGAAGAACGCCGGGCCAACATGGACCTGACCACGCAACGCCCCGAACCGTCGCTTGGCAGCGTGCGGCGCGACCGGAACGAGCTTGGCCACGGGCTTCGTGCCCCGGGCGATGGTGATCTCCTCCCCCGCCTCGGCGCGGATCAGGAGTTGCGAGAGGTTCGTCTTAGCGACGTGAACTGTGACGATGCCCATGCCAATACCTTAGCTAAGCGACCTTAGCTAAAGCAAGCGTCAGTTCAGCTTGCTCCACTCCGGCGCCGCCGCGGCCTCGTCGATCGCGTCCCACCCGAAGCGGAGGAAGGGCGTGGCGGCTTCGGTTGCGGCCACCAGCACGTCGACGAGCGCAGAGGAGGCAACCTGCTTCTTCGTGAGCGTGCGGCGGAGCAGCAGATGGCGCGCCTTGATGGCGGGGATCAACGCCGGGTCGTGGAAATCCTCGAAGCCGCGCGGCAGCCGGGTCATGCTGTCCATTGTATCCAGGGACAACCCGGCGCCACCGCCCGCCGCAACGGCTGCGGTGAAAGCCGCGGCGTCATCGCGGATCGCCCCCCGGATCGCGTCGAGGGCGGGCCGCTCCAGCCCATAGAACCCGGCGGCGAGGAAACAGCCGTCGTCCGCGATATGGAGATAGAGGATCCCCGGACTGATCTTCTTGAACCCGGGACGCATCCAGACCAAGCCGGCATGGGTCTTGTAGGGGCTCTTGTCCTTGCTGAACCGAACGTCGCGATTGATGCGGAACATCGACCGCTTGGCGTCACCGCTCAGCGGCAGGTCGTGCACGGCAAGTGCGGCGCCGACCATTTCGGCAAACACCAGGGCCGGGCTGCGAACCTCGGCCTCGTAGCTGTCGCGGTTGGCTTCAAACCAGGCCTTCGTCTGGTTGGCCGCCAACTCGCGCAGAAACAGGAATGCTCCCGGACCGAAGCCCGGGAAGCCAGCGTTCGGCTTGGTGCTCAGGCAGCGGCCTTGTGCGGCACGCCCTTCTCGGTCAGGAGCGTCTCGAGCTCGCCCGACTGGAACATCTCGGTGATGATGTCGCAGCCGCCAACGAACTCGCCGTCGACATACAGCTGCGGAATGGTCGGCCACTGCGAGAACGTCTTGATCCCATCGCGCAGCCCGGCGTCCTCCAGCACGTTCGCCGTCTGGAACGGCACGCCCAAATGGCTGAGGATCTGCACGACGCGCGCCGAGAAGCCGCATTGCGGGAACAGCGCGTTGCCCTTCATGAACAGCATCACGCGGTTGTCGGTGATATCTTTCTGGATGCGGGCAGTCACGGCGGAATCGCTCATCATGGGTCTCCGGATTGTGGACGGGGTTACGAGGCGACGGGCTCTGGTGCGGATGTCTGCAAGGCGAGGGCGTGCAATTCGCCCCCCATCCGCCCCCGCAAGGCGGCATAGACCAACTGGTGCTGCTTCACACGCGACAGGCCGCGAAACGTCTCGCTGGTGACGGTGGCGGCGTAGTGATCTCCGTCCCCCGCCAGGTCCTCGACCGTGACGTGGGCGTCGGGCAGGGCGGCGCGGATCATCGCCTCGATCTCATTGGCGGCCATGGCCATCGTGACAGCACTCTCTCGGTTGCATAATGGTATGGTGACGACGTTTGGCGAAGTCAAATCGGCCGCAATGGAACGACTCATGCACGCAGCCTCGATCGTTCGGCAAGTCTGCCCATGACTGTCCCGGAGATGTCCGTGTTGGCAGATCACGGCGTGTATACACCAAGGCGTCCTCCCCTGACGGCACGATGGCAGGAATGGTCCGCTCTCTTGGGCCCCAACTCGGCCGCTGTTCCTCCGGATCGGACCGATGTGGCGGCCGCCGCGACAGCAGGCCCCGTGCTCGTGCTGCCAGGGCTGGCACGAGGCGACGGTCAGACCAAAGCAATGCGCCACTTTCTCGACGGATGTGGCTACAGCAGCTTCGGGTGGGGATTGGGCGTCGATCTCGGTCCAACGCGCCGCTTGATGGAGGGAGTTGCCACCCGGCTGGACGCGCTGCATCGCGCCCACGGGCCCGTCAACGTCGTCGGCATCAGCATGGGCGGCCTGTTCTGCCGCTGGTTGGCCCAGACCAACCCGGCAGCAGTCCGGCAGGTCGTGACGATCTGCACGCCATTCCGATCACCGCTCGACAGCTTCTTTCTGCCGTTGCGCCCGGCCTTGCCGCTTTGGCGTGGGATAGACCTACAGGCTCTCGCCACCAGTATCGAGGAGCCACTGCCAGTGCCGGGCACCTTCGTCTACACCACGTCCGACGGAACGGTGGCATGGCAGAGCTGCTACGACCCGCGGTATCCGGGGGACTGTTTCGAGGTCACCGGGCCGCACGTGACGATGGCCACGAACCCGGCCGTCCTTGCCATCTTGCTGCAGCGTCTGCCGCGGCTGCTGGACTAACGGGACTCCATCCATTCCGGGAAGAACCGCTCGTGCGCGGTTCTGAGATCGGCCAGTTCGACGTAGCTGCCATCGGCCAGCGTAATCCGGCTGCCGGTCGCCGAGCCCAACCGCACCACGGGCACGCCCGCATCGTCGGCCGCCAGCATCAACTCGGCCGCGTCCGCGACGGCCATCACGTAGCGGGCCTGGTCCTCGCCGAACCAATAGGCGTGCTCGTCGGTGCCGGCCGGCAAGCGGCCGAGGTGCACGCCGACGCCGCCCGCCAGCGCCATCTCCGCCACCGCGACCAGCAGCCCGCCATCCGAGGCGTCGTGACAGGCGACGACCTGCCCGGCAGCGATCTGGCTCCGCACGAAATCGCCGTTGCGGCGCTCGGCGTCCAGGTCGACCGGGGGCGGCGGACCCTCCTCCCGGCCGGCGATTTCCCGCAACCAGAGCGACTGCCCGAGCCAGCCCTCGGTGCGCCCGACGGCAATCAGCTCCAGCGCCGGGCGCAGCGCCAGGCCCACCGCACGGGCGGCGTCGCCGATCACGCCCAGGCCGCCGATCGCGGGGGTGGGCAGGATCGCGGCGCCGTCCGTCTCGTTGTAAAGGCTGACGTTTCCGCTCACGACGGGGAAGCCGAGCGCCATGCAAGCGGCCGAGATGCCCTGCACGGCGGCGGCGAACTGCCCCATGACCAGCGGCTTCTCCGGGTTGCCGAAGTTCATGTTGTCGGTGATCGCCAGCGGGGTGGCGCCGGTGGCGGTGATGTTGCGCCACGCCTCCGCCACCGCCTGCATGCCCCCCTGTTTCGGGTCGGCGGCGCAGTAGCGCGGGGTGCAGTCCGTGGTGAGCGCGAGCGCAAGCGTGTGCCCGTCGATCCGCACGATAGCTGCGTCGGCGGCGCCGGGCCGCTTGGCGGTCTGGCCGCCGATCGTGCTGTCATACTGGTCCCACACCCAGGCGCGGGAGCACAGATCGGGGCACCCGACCAACGTGACCAAGGCGTCGATCACACTGGCTGAGCTCGAGACCGCGCCGAGCGGGGCAGGGGTGGGCGTATCCTCGGTCGGGCGGTGGTACAGCGGCGCCTGCTCGGCCAGCGGATCGAGCGGGATGTCCGCCACCACTTCGCCGCGGTGCGACACCACGATGTGCCCCGTATCGGTCAGGTGCCCGATGATGGCGAAATCCAGCTCCCACTTCTCGAAAATGGCCCGCGCCATCTCCTGCCGGTCGGGGCGCAGCACCATCAGCATGCGCTCCTGGCTCTCCGACAGCATCATCTCGTAGGCCGTCATGTCCGCCTCGCGCTGCGGCACGGCGTCCATATCCAGTGCGATGCCGACACCGCCCTTGCCCGCCATCTCGACCGAGGAGGACGTCAGCCCGGCCGCCCCCATGTCCTGGATGGCGATGATCGCGTCGGTCGCCATCAGCTCGAGGCAGGCCTCGATCAGCAGCTTCTCGGTGAACGGATCGCCGACCTGCACCGTTGGGCGCTTGCTGGCGCTGTCCTTGTCGAACTCGGCCGATGCCATGGTGGCACCGTGGATGCCGTCCCGCCCGGTCTTGCTGCCGACATACACCACGGGGTTGCCCACCCCCGCCGCCGCGGACAGGAAGATGCGGTCCCGCGGCGCGATCCCCACCGTCATCGCGTTGACCAGTGGGTTGCCGTTATACGCCGGGTGGAAGTTGACCTCGCCGCCGACGGTGGGGACGCCGACGCAGTTGCCATAGCCGCCGACGCCGCGCACCACACCGTCCACCACGCGCTTGGTCGCCGGGTGGTCCGGGCTGCCGAACCGCAGCGCGTTGAGGTTGGCGATCGGCCGCGCGCCCATGGTGAACACGTCGCGCAGGATGCCGCCGACGCCGGTCGCGGCCCCCTGGTAAGGCTCAATGAACGACGGGTGGTTGTGCGACTCCATCTTGAAGATGGCGGCCAGCCCCTCGCCGATGTCCACCACGCCGGCATTCTCGCCGGGCCCGTGGATCACCCAGGGCGCCGTGGTCGGCAGTTGCTTCAGCCACACGCGCGACGATTTGTAGGAGCAATGCTCGGACCACATGACCGAAAAAATGCCGAGTTCGGTCAGGCTCGGCGTGCGCCTCATAATCGCCAGGACGCGGGCATATTCCTCGCCGCTGAGGCCGAATTGCTTGGCGAGAGCCTGGTTCACCATCATGCCGCCAGCGCCTCCACCAACCCGGCGAACAGCGGCGCGCCATCGGTGCCCCCCATCAGCGGGTCCACCAGATCCTCCGGATGCGGCATCAGGCCGAGCACCCGGCCGTTCTCGCTATAGATGCCGGCGATCGACCGGGCGGAGCCGTTCGGGTTGGCCACCGCGGTCGTCTCCCCCTCCGGCGTCACGTAGCGGAAGGCGACCCGGTCCTCCCCCTCCAGCCGGTCGAGCGTCGCCGGGTCGGCGGTGTAGTTGCCGTCGCCATGCGCCATGGGGGCGCGGAACACCTGACCCTTCTGATACTGCCGGGTGAACGCGGTGCCGGACCGCTCCACGCGCAGATGGCAGTCGCGCGAGAGGAACCGCAGGGCGGCGTTGCGCAATAGGGCACCGGGCAGCAACTGCGCCTCCGTCAGGATCTGGAAGCCGTTGCAGATGCCCAGGACGTGCCCGCCGCGTGCGGCGAAGGCGCGGATGGCGGGCATCACCGGCGAATGCGCCGCCATCGCGCCGCACCGCAGGTAATCGCCATGGGAGAACCCACCCGGCAACACCAGCAGGTCCAGCCCGGCCGGCAGTTCGGTGTCGCGGTGCCAAAGGGTGGCAGGCACCTGCCCGGTGGCGCGATGCAGCGCGATGGCCACGTCGCGCTCGCGATTGGTGCCGGGGAATACGACGATGGCGGCTTGCACGACTGGCCTCCGGGCTGAGCTTGCCGAGCTACTAGCACGCTGTTGTCACACAGAGTAGGACGCTGGGCGTCCGCACTGGCCCGCGTCTGCGCTCTAGGCGATGGTGTCCAGGCCATGCCCAGGGCCCGGCGACATCAGCTTGCGCGCAAGCTGACGGTTCTCACGACTCCACCATTGCGGCGCGGCGGTTGCATGGCATCATCGGTCTGACGCATGACCGAACGAAGTCATCACACAAGGAACCGCCCGTGATCCGCCTCACCGCCGTCGCTGCCACTATTCTGGCCCTCGCCACCGCGGCCCAGGCCCCCGCTGCCCAGGCTAAGGACTGGACTCACATCACCATTGCGACCGAGGGCGCCTTCCCGCCCTACAACATGCACGCGCCGGACGGCTCGCTGACGGGGTTCGAGATCGACTACGCCCATGCGCTGTGCGCCGACATGAAGGTCAGCTGCGACATCATCGCGCAGGATTGGGACGGCATCATCCCGGGGCTGCAGGCGGGCAAGTACGACGCCATCATGGCCGCGATGAGCATCACGCCGAAGCGGAAGGAGGTGCTGGCGTTCGCCGGGCCGTACGTCGGCAGCCCGACCACCTTCGCCATGAGCAAGGATGCCGGCGGCAAGCTGCCGATGACAGGGGTGGTCGTACAGATGGACGACGCCGCGGCCGCCCGGGCTGCGCTGGAGCCGGTGCGGCAGGCGCTGAAGGGCAAGGTGTTGGGCGTGCAGGTCAGCACCATCCAATCCGACGTCGCGAACACCTATTTCAAGGACGTCGTCAGCGAGATCCGCACCTACAAGACAACGCAGGAGGAGGATCTGGACATTCAGGCCGGGCGTATCGACGCCATCCTCGGCAGTGAAGCCACCCTGGTTGCTAGCCTGGAGAACCCGGCGGAGAACGCGGTGCTCGCCGGCCCGCTGCTGCGCGGCGGGCCGACCGGGATCGGCTCGGGCGTTGGGCTGCGCAAGGACGATCCGGAGTTGAAGACGATGTTCGACAAGGCGATCGCGGATCTGAAGGCCAACGGCACGACCAAAACGCTGTCGGAGAAGTGGTTCAAGGTCGATATCAGCCTTTGATCGCGGCGCTCGCCCCGCTCGGATTCGGCCCGGCCGGGTGGGGGGCGGCCCTGCTGACCGCGGCGCTGATGACGTTGGCTGTGTCGGTCTGCGCATTCTTCGCCGGGCTCGGCTTCGGCACTCTGGCGGCGGCGGCCAAGATCGCGGGTGGCCCGGTGCTGCGCGGGGTAGCCAACGTCTACACCACCCTGATGCGCGGCATCCCCGACCTGTTGGTCATCTACCTGTTCTATTTCGGTGGTTCGGCGGTGCTGACGCAGATGGCGGCTTGGCTGGGCGGCACCGGCTTCTTCGGGCTGAACGGCTTCATGGTGGGGATGCTCGCGGTCGGCATCGTCTCCGGTGCATACCAGACCGAGGTGCTGCGGGGCGCCTACGGATCGATCTCCCGCGGCGAAGTGGAGGCGGCCCGCGTGGCCGGTATGGGCGGCGGGCTGATGCTGTGGCGGATCACCGGGCCGCTCGCGTTGCGCACGGCGCTGCCGGGGATGGGCAATGTCTGGCAGATGGTGCTGAAAGAATCGGCGCTGATCTCCGTCACCGGGCTGGTGGACCTGATGCGTCAGACGGAGGTGGCCGCCGGGTCGAGCCGGTTGCCGTTCCTGTTCTACGCGGCCGCGGCCTGCTTGTACCTGCTGTTGACCACTGCCTCCGCCGCGCTGTTCCGGGGCGCCGAACGGACGACCCGGCGTGGAGCGGCGCTCGCCTGATGGCGTTCATGCTCGATACGCTGCTGCAGCTGCTGGCCGGAGTACCGCTGACTCTGGAACTGGCGGCCGCATCCGTGGCAGTCGGCGCGGTTTTGGCGGGGGCGCTTGCCTTGCTGGCGCGGGCGGGGGGCGTGGCTGGGTGGGCGTCGCAGGCCTACATCTTCGTTTTCCGTGGCTCTCCGCTGCTGGTGCAGATTTTCCTCATCTACTACGGACTGGGACAGTTCCCGGCCGTTCGACACAGCGTTCTCTGGCCGTTGCTGCGGCAGCCTTGGTGGTGCGCGTTGCTGGCGTTGTCGCTGAACACCGCCGCCTACGGGGCGGAGGTGATCCGGGGCGGATTGCTCGCCGTCCCGCGCGGTCAGGCGGAGGCGGGGCGGGTCTGCGGCATGTCCACCTTCGGCCTGTACCGCCGCATTATCCTGCCGCAGGCGCTGCGCCAGGCCATTCCGGCCTATGGGAACGAGATCATCATCATGGTCAAATCCACCTCACTCGCCAGCGTAATCACGCTGATGGAGGTGACCGGCATCGCCAAGGGCATCATCAGCGAGACCTTCCGCGCGCTGCCGGTGTTCGCCTGTGCGGCAGCCATCTATCTCGCGATCAACTTCACCATCGCCGGGGCCGTGCGCCTACTGGAGCGCCGCTTGGCGATCACGGCATGAGCGAGAGCGCGGTCGCCGTCCGCGATATCCGCAAGCGCTACGGCCCGCTCGAGGTGCTGAAGGGCATCAGCCTGGAGGCGCGCACAGGGGAGGTGATCTCCATCGTCGGCGCGTCCGGTTCCGGCAAGAGCACGCTGCTGCGCTGTATTCCGCTGCTGGAGGTTCCGGACGCCGGCGAGGTCGGCGTTGGCGGGGAATGGCTGGCCTGGCGTTCGAAGGGTAGTGCGCGAATTCCGGCGGAGAAAGCTCAGGTCTCGCGGCTGCGCAGCCGGCTGGGGTTCGTGTTCCAGTCTTTCAACCTGTGGTCGCACATGACGGTGCTGGGGAACGTGATCGAGGCGCCGGTCCACGTGCAGCGCCGCCCCCGAGCGGAAGCGATGGAGGAGGCGCGCGCTTTACTGGCCAAAGTTGGCCTGGCCGAGAAAGCCGACTCCTACCCGGCGCAATTATCCGGTGGGCAGCAGCAGCGCGTGGCGATCGCCCGAGCCTTGGCCATGCGACCGGCGGCGTTGTTGCTGGATGAACCGACGAGTGCACTAGATCCCGAGCTGGTCGGCGAGGTGCTGCGCGTCATCCGCGCGCTCGCCGAAGAGGGCCGGACGATGCTGATCGTGACGCACGAAATGGGGTTCGCTCGGGATGTATCGACCCGGGCGGTGTTCCTGCACCAAGGGCGTATTGAGGAAGAAGGCCCGCCAGCCCAGGTGTTCGGCGACCCGATCAGTGACCGATGCCGTCAATTCGTGACCAGCCACTTGCGAAGGTGACAGAAAACTCCCTCTCCCAATTTGGGAGAGGGATTAAGCTCACGCTACCTTGACGCCTTTCCAGAACGCCACGCGGTCTTTGATCTCCTTGGCCGCGTCTTTCGGGGTCGGATAATACCACACCGCGTTCTCGTTGACGGCACCGTCGAGATTGATCGAATAGTAGTGCGCCGTTCCCTTCCAAGGGCAAACGCTCGTGTGGCTGCTGTCCTTCAGCAGGCCCGGCTTCACCGAGCTGGAGGGGAAATACGCATTCCCCTCCACCGTGACGATGTCGTCGCTCTCGGCAATCACGGTGCCGTTCCAGGTCGCTTTCATTCCACGATCTCCGGCTCGCGCTCGGTTCCACCTTCGTCGCCGTCGCTCTCCGGCTTCTGCGCCACTGCCGGAGGCGATGCCTCGGTCACATCGAAGGACAGCGCCCCGTCGACGAGATTGACCTTCACGGAGCCACCCTTCACCAGCTTGCCGAACAGCAGTTCCTCCGCGAGCGGCTTCTTGATGTACTCCTGGATGACACGAGCCAGCGGACGCGCGCCATACAGCGGATCGTAGCCGCGTTCGGCCAGCCAATCCTTGGCGGTGGACGAAAGCTCGATGGTCACGTTGCGGTCGGCCAGCTGCGCCTCGAGTTGCATGACGAACTTCTCGACCACGCGGCCCACTGTCTCCTCGGTCAGCCCGGCGAACGGGATGACCGCATCGAGACGGTTGCGGAACTCGGGGGTGAACAAACGCTTGATCGCCTCCTCGTCCTCGCCCTTACGCACCGGGCTGCCGAAGCCAATCGCTTCCTTGGCCATGTCCGAAGCACCCGCATTGGTCGTCATGATCAAGATGACGTTGCGAAAATCGACGCTCTTGCCGTTGTGGTCGGTCAGCTTGCCGTGGTCCATGACCTGCAACAGGATGTTGTAGAGGTCCAGATGGGCCTTCTCGATCTCATCCAGCAGCAGCACGCAATGCGGGTGCTGATCGATTCCGTCGGTGAGCAGGCCGCCCTGATCGAACCCCACGTAGCCCGGCGGCGCGCCGATGAGGCGTGATACGCTATGCCGCTCCATGTATTCGGACATGTCAAACCGGATCAGCTCGATGCCTAAAGTGGACGCAAGCTGACGCGCCACCTCGGTCTTGCCGACGCCAGTCGGGCCGGAGAATAGGTAGTTACCGATTGGCTTCTCCGCCTCGCGCAGCCCGGCGCGCGACAGCTTGATCGCAGCGGACAACGCCTCGATGGCCTTGTCTTGGCCAAACACCATCGCCTTGAGGTCGCGCTCCAGATTGCGGAGCGTCTCCTTATCGTCGGCCGAGACGCTCTTTGGCGGGATACGGGCGATCTTGGCCACGATCTCCTCCACGTCACGCAGGGTCACCGTCTTGCGACGCTTACCCTCGGGCAACAGCATCCGGCTGGCGCCCACCTCGTCGATCACGTCGATCGCCTTGTCCGGCAGCTTGCGGTCATTGATATACTTGGCCGACAACTCGACAGCGGCACGGATCGCCTCCTCGGTGTAACGGACCTTGTGGTGGCGCTCGTAGTTGGTCTTGAGCCCGCGCAGGATCTTGATCGCGTCCTCGATCGAGGGCTCGTTCACATCGATCTTCTGGAACCGGCGCACCAACGCCCGATCCTTCTCGAAGTAGTTGCGGTATTCCTTGTAGGTGGTGGACCCGATGCAACGCAGCGAGCCGCTGGCCAAAGCCGGCTTCAGCAGGTTGGACGCGTCCATCGCGCCGCCGCTGGTTGCGCCGGCGCCGATGACCGTGTGGATCTCGTCGATGAACAACACCGCGTTAGGTTGCGCCTCCAACTCGGTAACAACCGCCTTCAGTCGCTCCTCGAAGTCGCCGCGGTAGCGGGTTCCGGCGAGCAGGGCGCCCATGTCGAGTGAGAAGATCGTGCTCTTCTGCAGCACCTCAGGCACGTCGCCCTCGACAATGCGCTTGGCGAGGCCCTCGGCTATCGCCGTTTTGCCGACACCGGGGTCACCCACATACAGCGGATTATTCTTCGTGCGGCGGCACAAGATCTGGATCGTCCGCTCGATTTCACTCTCGCGACCGATCAGCGGGTCGATCTTACCGGCCGTCGCCTTCTTGTTCAGGTTCACACAATAGGTTGACAGTGCGTCCTGGTTGCGGCGGCCCGGCTTTTCCTCGCGCTCGCTCTCGCCGTTGCTCTCGGGCTTTTCGGCGGAGGTCGGGCGGGAGGGCTGCCGGCCAGGCGCCTTGGCGATGCCGTGGCTGATGAAGTTCACCGCGTCCAGCCGGGTCATGTCCTGCAGCTGCAGGAAGTACACCGCGTGGCTCTCCCGCTCGCTGAACAGCGCGACGAGAACGTTCGCCCCGGTCACCTCGTCTCGACCGGAGCTTTGGACGTGGATCGCCGCGCGTTGCACGACCCGCTGGAAGCCGGCCGTCGGTTTCGGGTCGCCCGGACGATCGGTGGCAAGACCCGGAAGGTCCTTGTCGAGGAACTCGCCCAACTCGGTGCGCAACTTGTCCAAATCGATCCCGCAGGCGCGCAGCACCGTGGCTGCGTCGGTGTCGTCGGCCAGTCCGAGCAGCAAATGCTCGAGCGTGGCGTACTCGTGCCGGCGTTCGCTCGCCAGCGACAAGGCGCGGTGCAGCGTCTGTTCTAGGTTCCGTGACAGCATGGCAATCGCTGCTCCTTCAAGCCGGTGCCTACGACACGCTACTTCAGCGCGCTTGTCGAGCCTCATCGGCAGCCGGCTTATCGTGTTGACTATTGGTGAACATGGGTGGCTCGCCCGGAGTTTGCAGCCTCATTCTTTCTCGATCGT
The DNA here is from genome assembly GCA_964242215.1 of uncultured Acetobacteraceae bacterium. Taxonomy (GTDB): domain Bacteria; phylum Pseudomonadota; class Alphaproteobacteria; order Acetobacterales; family Acetobacteraceae; genus LMUY01. Next base: position 26,226 of record CAXTCJ010000064.1, read on the forward strand.
GCACTGCAGCGGATGTTGATTCTGTCGCGCGAGGTCCATGACCTGCGTAACCTTGGTTTCCGCGACCTCGTAGGTGAACACGCCGCAGACGCCCACGCCTCGACGGTGCACGTGCAGCATGATGCGAGTTGCCTCCTCCCGGGTCTTCTGGAAGAAGCGTTCGAGCACATGGACGACAAATTCCATGGGCGTGTAATCGTCGTTCAGCATTAAAACTTTATAAAGAGCCGGCTTGCGGGTCTTCGGACGAGTTTTCGTCACGACGCCGATGTTGGGTCCGTCGCCGCCGCGTTTGTCCGAGTCGCTCATCAGTGGATCGTCCGAGCCGCGTATCGTGTCATCATGGCCGCAGCATATCGGATTGCCGACCGGCGGGAAAAGGGCTGCTTCAAACATGAAGGGCCCGGACGTCACCGTCCGGGCCCTTCATCGACGTCCGCCGGGCAGTGTGCTCGGGTCAGGCGGGCCGGCTGAACTTCTCGGCTGCGAGCGACAAACGCGCGCCGATCGGCGCGAACGCCTGCTCGGACAGCTTCAGCGAGTTGTCGGTGATCTGGCTGGTCTGAGACACAGCCCGCTCCAGGGCCGCGCGAAACAGGCCGGTCTGCAGGTCCATGACGTCCTTGATCGACTTCACGGTGGACAAGGCCTTCACAGCGCTCATCGTCTCGTCAAGCGAGGCACGCGCGGTGGCGGCCATGCTTTGGCTGATGTCCTGCATGCCGCTCGCGATGATCTGGCTCGAGCGTGTCATGGCCTCGACATTGCCCTGGCTGAATGACAGCAGGTCTTCGGCCGTCCTCATTGCCTTTTGCAGGCCGGTCCGCATGGCGGCCTGGGCCTGCTCGAGGCCGGCCGTAGCCGACGAAACGCCATCCTTCAGGCCGGTCACAGTACGTTCGATATTGTCGTGCGCGACGGTTTGCACATCGTTAATCACCGTGCTGCTCATCAACGTCTCTCCATTTTGAGGTTCACACCGTCGGGCGACCAACATTTTTTCTTCCGCGATCGGCGGTGCATGCTGCGATGCAGCACGATCACAGACGTATGGTCTCCGAAAGTTGCAGTCAACATAAATTGTGCATCGCAGCATCATCTGATGCTAACAACTCACGACGGCGGACGAAGCACTTCGCGTAACGTGTTCAATATATTCGGGATCGGTCTGTCTGCGCTGGACAGCCCTCCTGACGACCAGATAGTGTGCCGATGGCAGTTTGGAGTAAGGGCGGCATGATCGGCTGGCTGCGAAGCGGTTTGCCGCTGGCAATGCTTGTGGGTGCGCTCGTGTTCGGTGGACCGGTCCGCGCCCAGGTCGGGTCCGCCCGGTATGCTTCCTTTGTGCTCGATGCCGGGTCCGGCCAGGTCTTGGAGGCGGCCTCCGCCGACGAGCCGCGTTTCCCAGCCAGCCTGACCAAGATGATGACCATCTACATGCTGTTCGAGGCGCTGCGGGATCGCCGGGTCACGCT
>CAXTCJ010000065.1:0-27689 GCA_964242215.1 uncultured Acetobacteraceae bacterium
GAGGCGGATCTGGCCCGGCACCGCGCCCGCATGGCGGCCTAGCCATGGCGGCGGCGCCCCCCCGCCGTGCGTTGGCTAAAATCCTCGTCACCGGTGCCGCCGGTTTCGTGGGGGGGCACCTGGTTCCGGCGCTGCAGGCCATGTTTCCGGATGCCGCCGTCATGCCGTCGAATTTCGACGTCACCGATGCCGACGCCGTGCGGAGCGCGGTGCACGCACTTCAACCGGACGCCTGCATCCATTTGGCGGCGATCTCGGCGATCCCCGCCGCGCAGGCCGACCCCGACCTGGCGTGGCGGGTCAATCTCGGTGGAACGCTGACCCTCGCCCGCGCCTTGGCGGAACTGCCCGGATGCACCCTGCTATTCGCCTCCACGGCCGATGCCTACGGCCAGTCGTTCAAACGCGGCGTGGCGCTGGACGAGAGCGCCGCGCTCAACCCGATGAACATCTATGGCGCCACGAAGGCTGCCGCCGACCTCGCCTTGGGGGCGATGGCGCGGGACGGGCTGCACGTCATCCGAGCCCGTCCGTTCAACCACACCGGCCCGGGCCAGTCGGCGAGCTTCGTGGTCGCGGCGTTCGCGCGGCAAGTGGCCCGGATCGCGGCCGGGCTGCAACCACCCGAGCTGCAGGTGGGGGCGCTCGATCCGTTCCGCGACTTCCTGGACGTGCGCGACGTGTGCCGCGCCTACGCGCTGTGCCTGCAGCATCGTGACGAGATCGCATCCGGCAGCGTGCTGAACATCGCCTCGGGAACGCCCCGGCGCATCGGCGACGTGCTGGCCGAGTTGCTGGCGCTGGCGGGGGTCACCGCCGAGATCCAGGCCGACCCGGCCCGTATGCGCCCATCGGAGATCGCCACCGCCGCGGGGGACGCCACCCAAGCCCGCTCCGTGTTGGCGTGGTCGCCTGTGATCCCCTGGCCGCAAACGCTCGCCGACATGCTGGCGGATTGGCGCGCGCGGGTCGGAGCGGAGCGAAGCTGAGCGGGCGCCGCACGCTCAACCTGGTACTCGCACTTGGCTTGGTTGGGTTTACCATCTGGGCCGTCGTCTCCGCCGGAACCGGCTTGCTGGCCGTCGGCGCGGCGACGGTCCATGTTCTCTGGCTGATCCCGGCGCTGGTGGCGCTACACCTCACGCAACTGATGCTGTCCGCGCGGGGCTGGGGGTTGTTGCTGCCACCCAACCTGCAGCAATCCGGCGTCGGACAGGTCCACATTTACCGGCTGAGGATCATCCGCGAGGGGATCGACTCACTGCTCCCGGTCGCGCAGGTCGGCGGCGAGGTGGTGGGGGCTAAACTGCTTTCCCAGGGCGCCGGCCTCAGCGGGGGCGGCCTGAACCTGGCACAGGCGGCGGCGAGCGTGGTGGTGGACGTCACGATCGAGTTCCTGACCCAACTGGCCTTTCTGCTGATCGGTCTCGCCGCCATGGCCGCGAGTTCGCCGCGTGGCGGCTGGCAGGGTTGGTTGAGCGCCGCGCTGGTCACTGCGGCAGCGGCCGCGGGGTTGCTCGCGGCCCAGCGCTTCGGTGTCCTGCGGCTGCTGGAGGCCCTGGCCCGGCAGATCGCCGCCCGGTGGCCCGCGGCCGGCGCGCTGGCCGGGATAGACGCCGCGGCCGCCGCGATCTATCGCCGTCGCGGCCCGATCGCGCAGGGCTCGGCCCTGCACCTGCTGGCCTGGCTGCTCGGCACTCTGGAGAGTTGGGCGGTTCTGCAAGCGATCGGCACGGGCATCACCCCGCTCCAGGCGCTGATCGTCGAGTCGCTCGGCATGGCGGCCCGCAGCGCCGGGTTTGCGGTGCCGGGGGCGCTGGTGGTGCAAGAAACCGGCTTCGCCCTGGCCGCCGCCGCCGTCGGGCTTCCGGAAGCAGCCGGCCTATCACTCTCGCTGGTCAAGCGGGTCAGGGAGGTGCTGGTCGGCCTGCTCGGGCTCGCGCTGTGGTGGCTGGAGCGGCGCCGCCAATTGGTCGGCCGTTTCACCTGACGCTCGGGGAGTGAGCGTCAGGACCGGACCACTAGGTTCCGACGAACGTCTGCCCGTCGGGCTGGACCGCGATCACCTGCGTCAACGCGCCGGCGGCGTAGTTGTAGATGGTATAAGCATAGCCGGCGTTGGACGGAGTGTTACCGGTCGCCAGGAAGTAAGGGTCGACGGCTTCGGATCCGTAATAGGCGGCGGTGACGTTGCCGTTGGCTTGATAGAAGACGTTGTCGATCGTCGTGAGCGCGCCGTTCGCACCGACCAGGTAGTCCGCCGCGATTGCACCGCCATACGTCGAACTACCCGCTGGGGTCAGCTGGAAGATGACGTTCTCCACGTTCGCCGAGTAGCCAGTGGTCGGATTGGTCACGGTCGACGTGGTGATCGTTGCGACGCTCCACGGCGTTGCAGCGCTGCCCGCTATGTTAGTCACGTTGACATTACTGATCGTCGGCGTTGTCGTCGTCAAAACTATAACTCCCCTTGTGTCCCTGCCCCGCCCAGCCGCAGGGGACGGCGGATGCTTAGCCGACGGGGCGGTTTTTGCAAATTACGCAGTGTTTCAGGCCGCATTTTCAGACGCGGCAAACCCCTGGCAGCGGGAGCCAGCTGAGCAGCGAGAGGTTGTGCAGCGCCGACTCGGCCCCCAGGCGCAAACCATGCAGCCCGAGCAGGATCGCTGCAGCGGCCAAGGCGGCTGGCCAGCGAGGCACGGCCGGGCGCGGACCGGCCAGCACCGCCAGGACCGCCGCGCCGACAATCCCGACGCAGCCGCCCACGACGACCTCCGGCACGGAGTGGGCGTGCACCGCCAGACGCGTGATCCCGAACAGGATCGCGAGCGAGACCGGGATGAGCGCAAGCACGGGAAGCGGGGTTCGCCCACGCAGGAACAGGATCAGCGCCCCGCCCATGATCACGGCGGCCGATGCGGTATGCCCGCTCGGGCTGTGGATGCCGGTGCCGCCCAGCACGTTGGAGCACGCGAAAAACGCGACCTTGAGCACGCCGATCGTTCCGAGCACGCCGGCCACGGCGACGATCCACGCCGCGCACCCCCGCCACCACCCGGACAGGGCCAGCGCCAATCCGATGGCGGCGGCGAGCGGCAACATCACCGCCTGATCGGCAAAGTCGGTCAGGAACTCCATGCGTCAGGCGCGACGCCGGGCGTAGCGATGGCGTGGGGCGACGTGGCCGTGCGCCCGATAGGTCCGCCGGTACGACCGGCCGAAGGCATGCCGCGCGGCCGTGCGGTGCCGCGATCCGACGGCGGCGCGATAGCCACGCGACGGCGCCTGCCGGTAGCTGTGGCGACGGTAGCTGTTTCGAGAGTAACCGGCGCGTCGAGGGCTGCGGGCGTAGGAACGCCGGGCCGCATGACCCCGATAGGAGCGCCCATAGCCACCACCACCACCGCCCGCCGATGGGGCGGTGAGGGCCTCGAGCGAGAGCTTGTTCAACTGATCCGCCGTTGCCTGGGCCCGCACCGGCCCGGCCTCCGCGAATAAACTGGCCGCGAGCAGTAACAACATGACCAAAACTCGCATGGAAGGCGTTACCCCGAGGTTAGCAACTGGAGCCTGGGCCGATATAGAAGCCCCGCGCCCCGCGCAACCTTGACGCCGCGCTGTAAGGCGCAGCTTGACCTAGCGGCGGCTTTTGACCATACCGCGCGCTCCGGATGCACAAGCATCCCGCCCCGAGGGGGCACCGCCGCTCCGCGATGGTCGCGCAGCGGCGCGATCCGTGTTGTGGAGCACACCATGTTCGACAGCCTGTCGAGCAAACTGAACGGCGTATTCGACGGCCTGCGTAAGCGCGGCCGGCTGTCCGAGATCGACATCGCGGAGGCCCTGCGCGAGGTTCGCCTTGCCCTGCTCGAGGCGGACGTCGCGCTGCCGGTGGTGAAGGACTTCATCGCCACGGTTCGCGAAGCCGCCACCCAGATCGAGGTGCTGGACAGCGTCGCCCCCGGCCAGCAGGTGATCAAGGCGGTCAACGACGCCATGGTCGAGGCGCTCGGTGGCGCCGGCGCGGTGCCGCTGAACCTGCAGGCCGCGGCGCCCGTGCCGATCCTGATGGTGGGCTTGCAGGGGTCGGGCAAGACGACGACCTCCGGCAAGATCGCCCTGCGCCTGCAGAACCGCGATAAGAAGAAGGTACTCCTGGCCTCGCTGGACACCCAGCGCCCGGCGGCCCAGTTGCAGTTGCAGCAGTTGGCCCAGCAGGCCCGCGTCGCCAGCCTGCCGATCATCGCCGGGCAGACCCCGGTGGAGATCGCACGCCGCGCCATGGAGACCGCCCGCCGCGAAGTCTACGACGTGGTGATCCTGGACACCGCCGGCCGCCTGTCGATCGACGCCGCCCTGATGGACGAGGTCCGCGCCATCCGCGCCGAGACCGACCCGGCGGAAACGCTCCTGGTCGTCGACGCCATGACCGGGCAGGACGCCGTGAACACCGCCCGGGCCTTCAACGAGGCGCTGGGCATCACCGGCATCGTCATGACCCGGATGGACGGCGATGCCCGTGGCGGCGCCGCCCTGTCCATGCGCGCCATCACCGGCGCGCCGATCAAGCTCACCGGCTCGGGCGAGAAGCTTGACGCGCTGGAGGAATTCCACCCCGAGCGTGTCGCCGGCCGCATTCTGGGCATGGGCGACATCGTCGGCCTGGTGGAGAAAGCGGCCGAGACGGTCGACGAGGAAGAAGCCGAGAAGCTTGCCGCCAAGATGATGGCCGGCAAGTTCGACCTCGACGACTATGCCAAGCAGTTGAAGCAGATCGCCAAGATGGGCTCGTTCTCCTCCATCGTCGGCATGTTGCCGGGCATGGGGGCGGCCAAGGAGGCGTTGGAGAACGCCAACATCGACAAGACGATCCTGGCCAAACAGGGCGCCATGATCTCGTCGATGACGATGAAGGAACGCCGCACGCCCGAGATCATCAAGGCCAGCCGCAAGAAGCGGATTGCCACCGGGTCGGGCACGACGGTGCAGGACGTGAACAAGCTGCTGAAGCAGTTCGACGACATGTCCACGATGATGAAGAAAATGCGCAAGCTGGGGCAGAAGGGGCTGATGCGCCACGGCCTCGGCGCGATCATGCCGAAGGGCATGGGCGGCCAGCAGCAGCGCCGACCCTACTAACACGTCACGAGGAAGAGACTTATGGGACTGAAGATCAGACTAGCCCGCGCCGGCGCCAAGAAGCGGCCGTACTACCACATTGTGGTGGCCGACAGCCGCTCGCCGCGCGACGGCCGCTTCATCGAGAAGCTTGGCAGCTACAACCCGATGCTGCCGGCCGACCACGCCGAGCGCATCCGCCTGCAGGACGAGCGCATCACCCACTGGCTGGGCGAAGGCGCGCTGCCGACTGAGCGCGTCGCCAAGTTCCTGGGCCGCGCCGGCCTGGCCCCGATGCCCGTGTTCCGCGAGCAGCCCGTGCAGTCCGCGCCGAAGAAGAAGGCTCAGGAGCGGGCCAAGGAAGCTGCCGCGGCCTGATGCCTGACGCGCGCATCCTGCTGGGCGTGGTGGGCCGGCCGCATGGTGTGCGGGGGCTGCTGCACGTGCACAGCTACACCGCGGACCCGGCCGACCTCGCCGCCTATGGCGCGCTGACGGACGAATCCGGCCGCCGCTGGACGATGGTCTGGCGCGGCGAGGGTGTTGCCGAGCTGCGCGATGCAGCCGGGACGCCCGTTGCCGACCGGAATGCCGCGGAGAAGCTGGTGAACACCCGGCTGTATATCGAGCGGGATCGCCTGCCGGAACCGGAGGACGACGAGTTCTACCTCGCCGATCTTGTTGGTTTGCAAGCTGTCGCACCCGACGGTTCCGCATTGGGTCGGGTCGACGTGGTGCATGACTACGGTGCCGGGGCTAGCCTGGAAATCGGCGCATTGCTGATCCCGTTCACCCGCGCTTGCGTGCCGCATGTGGACGTTGCTGCTGGCCGGTTGGTGGTCGTTCCTCCCGCCGAAGTGGTCGTCGCGGCCGACCCCTCCCCCAACCCCCTCCCTCAAGGGGAGGGGGCTTCTTCTCCCTCTCCCCTTGCGGGAGAGGGCCGGGGTGAGGGGTATCCGCACGGGGCCGCCGCCACATGACCTGGCAAGCCACCATCCTCACCCTGTTCCCGGAAACCTTCCCCGGCCCGCTCGCCGCCTCCCTAGCCGGCAAGGCGCTGATCAACGGTACCTGGTCGCTCGACACCCACGACATCCGCAGCGCCGGGCTAGGCCGCCATCGCAGCGTCGACGATACCCCGTTCGGCGGCGGTGCTGGCATGGTGATGCGCCCCGATGTCATCGACTCCGCCATCGACCAGGTCAGCGACGGCCGTCCCCTGCTATACCTCACCCCCCGTGGTCGCCCGTTCCGCCAGTCCGATGCCACCCGGCTGGCATCGGGCCCCGGCGTGATCCTGCTCTGCGGCCGCTACGAAGGCATCGACCAGCGCGTGATCGACGCCCGGGCCGCGGAGGAAATCAGCATCGGCGACTACGTACTATCCGGGGGCGAATTGGCGGCCATGGTGGTGCTCGATTCCTGCATCCGCCTCCTCCCCGGCGTGATGGGTGCTGCCGAAAGCGCCGTCGAGGAGAGCTTCACCGCCGGCCTGCTGGAATACCCGCACTACACCCGCCCCGCGGAATGGCAGGGCCACCCCGTGCCCGGCGTGCTGCTGAGCGGCGACCATGCCGCCATAGCCCGCTGGCGTCAGGCGCAAGCCGAGCAGGTCACCCGCGCTCGCAGGCCCGATCTGCTTCCAGCCGGCCCCAGCTTGCTTGCTGAAACGTTGCATCCGGCGTCATCGCGCCGTAACTGAACGAGAGAAGGACCAAGACCATGAACCTCATCCAGCAATACGAGGCCGGCGAGATCGCCCGCCTCACCGCCGCGCGCGCGGTGCCCGAGTTCGCACCCGGCGATACCCTGCGCGTTTCGGTGAACATCAAGGAAGGCGAGCGCTCGCGCGTCCAGGCCTTCGAGGGCGTGTGCATTGCCCGCTCCAACAAGGGCCTGAACAGCAACTTCACCGTCCGCAAGATCAGCTACGGCGAGGGCGTCGAGCGCGTGTTCCCGCTGTATGCGCCGACCATCGCGGCGATCGACGTGGTGCGTCGCGGCGACGTGCGCCGGGCCAAGCTGTATTACCTCCGTGGCCGCCGCGGTAAGTCCGCGCGCATCGCCGAGAAGGCGCGGGACACCCGCACCACCGAGACCGTCGCCGCCGAGTAAGAAGGCCAGGGCTCTGCCCTGGACCCGGAAGGGGACACGTCCCCTTCACCCCTGATCAACAGGTGTCCAGAGGACGACCGTCCTCTGGTGGGGTCCAGGGGCAAAGCCCCTGGGAGTCAGGGAGACCAAAGATGCCGCGTACACTGTTCGACAAAGTCTGGGACGCCCACGTGGTCGATCGGATGGAGGATGGCACCTGCGTCCTCTACATCGACCGCCACCTCGTCCACGAAGTCACCAGCCCGCAGGCGTTCGAAGGCCTCCGCCTCGCCGGCCGCAAAGTCCGCCGCCCGGACGGCACGATCGCGGTGGTGGACCACAACGTCCCCACCAGTGACCGCCGCGCCGGCATCGCCGAGCCGGAGAGCCGCCTGCAGGTGGACACGCTCGTGGCCAACGTCGCCGAGTTCGGCGTGCCCTACATCCCGCTGCTCGACGTCCGCCAGGGCATCGTCCACATCATCGGCCCCGAGCTCGGCATCTCCCTGCCCGGCACCACCATCGTTTGCGGCGACAGCCACACGTCCACCCACGGCGCCATGGGCGCGCTGGCGTTCGGTATCGGCACGTCCGAGGTCGAGCACGTGCTCGCCACCCAGACCCTGCTGCAAAAGCCGGCCAAGAACATGCTGGTGTGCGTAGAGGGCGCGTTGGCGCCAGGCGTCACCGCCAAGGACGTCGTGCTCGCCATCATCGGCAAGATCGGCACCGCCGGCGGCACCGGCCACGTGATCGAATATGCCGGCAGCGTCATCCGCGGCCTGGACATGGCCGGCCGCATGACCGTCTGCAACATGAGCATCGAGGCCGGTGCGCGCGCCGGCATGATCGCTCCGGACGAGACGACGTTCGACTACGTCCGCACCCGCCCCCAGGCCCCCAAGGGCGACGCACTGGAGCAGGCCATCGCGTATTGGCGCACCCTGCCCTCCGACGAAGGCGCGCAATACGACCGCATCGTGGAGCTGAACGGCGCCGAGATCGCCCCCATGGTCAGCTGGGGCACCAACCCCGAGGCCGTGCTCCCCATCACCGGCATCGTTCCCGACCCGGCGAGCTACACCGACCCGGCGCAGGCCGACCAGGTCCGCCGCATGCTCGACTACATGGGCCTGCAACCCGGCCAGAAGCTGTCCGAACTGCCGGTGGACGTCGTGTTCATCGGCAGCTGCACCAACGGCCGCATCGAGGACATGCGCGCCGCTGCCGCCATCGCCCGCGGCCGCCACGTGGCCGCCGGCGTGCGCGCGCTGGTGGTGCCGGGCAGCGGCATGGTGAAGCAGCAGGCGGAGCAGGAGGGGCTGGACAAGCTGTTCCTGGACGCCGGGTTCGAGTGGCGGGAGGCCGGTTGCTCGATGTGCCTGGGCATGAACCCCGACAAGCTCACGCCGGGTCAGCGCTGTGCCAGCACGTCCAACCGCAACTTCGAGGGCCGCCAGGGTCCGGGCGGGCGCACCCACCTGCTATCCCCCGCCATGGCCGCCGCCGCCGCGGTGTCCGGCCACCTTGCCGATGTGCGGGAGTTCGCGTGATGGAAGCCTTCACCACCTTGACCGGCGTTGCGGCGCCCTTGCCGTTGGCGAACGTCGACACCGACAAGATCATCCCGGCGCGCTTCCTGAAAACGATCAAGCGCACCGGTCTCGGCGTGCATCTGTTCGACACGCTGCGCTACGACGCTGCCGGCGCGGAACGGCCCGACTTCGTGTTGAACCAGCCGGCCTATCGTCACGCCGAGATTTTGATCGCGCATGAGAACTTCGGCTGCGGCTCGTCGCGTGAGCATGCCCCCTGGGCGCTGCTCGACTTCGGCATACGCTGCGTGATCGCGCCCGACTTCGCCGACATCTTCCATGGCAACAGCTTCAAGAACGGCATCCTTCCCATCCGTCTGCCGCGCGAGATCTGTGACCAACTGATGGAAGACGCACGCCTAGGCGGCAATGCCCGCGTCACCGTGAACCTCGAGCGCCAAGTGGTCATCCGCCCCTCCGGCGAGGAGATTCCGTTCGAGATCGACGCCTTCCGCAAGCACCTGCTGCTGAACGGCCTGGACGACATCGGCCAGACCATGCAGCGCGCCCCCGCCATCGACAGCTACGAAGCCAAACAGCCCACCTGGCTCCCCGCCGTAACCGCCTAAATTCTTCTCCCTCTCCCCTTGAGGGAGAGGGCCGGGGTGAGGGGTAAGCACCCCCACCGCGGTGAGGGGTAAGCACCCCCACCGCGGTGGAGGGTAAGCCAAGCCCCTCACTCGCCAAAAGGAGCCCAAATGCCCGCCAACAAAAAACTCCTCCTCCTGCCCGGCGACGGCATCGGCCCCGAGGTGATGACGCAAGTCCGCCGGGTCATCGACTGGATGTCCAGCCGCCGCCACGCCAGCTTCGAACTCGGCGAGGGCCTAGTTGGGGGTGCGGCGATCGACGGCGAAGGCCGCGCCATCAGCGACGCCACGGTAACCCGCGCCAAGGAGGCCGACGCCGTGTTGTTCGGCTCTGTCGGCGGCCCGCAATGGGACAAGCTCGGCTTCGATAACCGCCCCGAACTTGCCATCCTGACGCTACGCCGCGAGTTGGGCCTGTTCGCCAACCTCCGCCCCGCCATCGTGCTCGACCCGCTGATCGATGCCTCCACCCTGAAGCCGGACGTGGTGCGCGGGCTCGACATCATGATCGTGCGCGAGAGCACCGGCGGCATCTATTTCGGCGAGCCCCGCGGCGTCGAGACCCTGCCCGACGGCCAGCAACGCGGCATCAACACCGAGGTCTACACCACCAACGAGATCGAACGCGTCGCCCGCGTCGCCTTCGAGCTCGCCCGCAAGCGCCAGGCTAGTGGAAAGGGGGGTCGCGTCTGCAGCGTGGAGAAGGCCAACGTCATGGAGTCCGGCCTGCTCTGGCGCCAGTTGGTCACCGCGTTGGGCGCGAAGGAGTTCCCAGACGTGGCGCTCAGCCACATGTATGCCGACAACTGCGCCATGCAGCTCGTCCGCAATCCGCGCCAGTTCGACGTGATCGTCACCAGCAATTTGTTCGGCGACTTGCTGAGCGACCTGGCGTCGATGCTGACAGGCAGCCTGGGCATGCTGCCCTCCGCCACGCTCGGCAACCCCGACCCGGCCACAGGCCGCCGCTACGCGCTGTACGAGCCCATCCACGGCAGCGCCCCCGACATCGCTGGCAAAGGCATTGCCAACCCGCTCGGCCAGCTGCTGAGCTTCGCCATGCTGCTGCGCTACTCCTTCGCCATGGACGAGGACGCAGCGCTAATCGAAAAGGCCGCGACTAACGTGCTCGCCGCCGGCATCCGGACCGCCGACGTGATGGCGCCCGGTGCCACCCAGGCCAGCACCTCGGTAATGGGCGACAGCATCCTGCACGAGCTCGACCGCCTGGACAGCTAGCTCGCTAACGCCTCGTTAACCCCTGCCCGGCATTCTGGCCGGGCAGACCCGGGGGCGAGCCGTTTGAAGACTATCGACGATGCTTTTGCGCTGGCGGTCGACCATCAACAAAACGGCCGCACCGATACCGCGCAGCAAATCTACCGGCTGATTATCGAGGTAGAGCCCGGCCACCCGGCTGCCCTCAATAACCTTGGGCTCATGCTGGGCCCGCCCGACGCCGTCGCAATGTTTCAGCGCGCATTGGCCACGGAACCCGACTATGTCGACGCCCTCGTCAATCTGTCGTCTGCCCTGCAAGCAGGGGGGGCGTTCGGCGAGGCCTCCGTCGCGTTCGAGCGGGCACTCCGGCTGATACCAGACCAGGCTGAGAGCCTGTTCCGCCGCGGCCACGTGCTGCACACCCAGGGCCGGACGGCGGATGCGGCCGCCCAGTATGCGCGGGCCATTCGACTGAAGCCGGATTTCGCACCGGCGCTGTGCAATCTCGGCATCATCCATACCAAAGCCGAGCAGCAGACCGAAGCCGCGGGCTACTACCAGCGTGCCCTGGCCAGTGATCCGACCTTGGCCGTCGCGAACCTCAATCTCGTGAGCATCTTCGAAGCCGACGGGCGAATGGCCGAGGCAAAGCTCTACCGCCGCCGGATCGCCCGGCCCCAAGCCCTGATTGTCGAGACCGCCCCGGACCATCGGCGAACCGTGCTGGTCTTGGCCAATACCTGCGTGGGCAACATCCCGCTCGACACCATCCTGCCGAGCCGGACCAACACGCGGATCACCTGGCAGGTGGAGTTCGCCACGCCCGAGCAAGCCGAGGATCTACCGCCCTATGACGTCGCCTTCAACGCCATCGGCAATGCCGACGTCCTAGACGAAGCGTTCGACTATCTCAGCGCCTTCGCCAGCCGCCATCGCCTGCTGAACTCGCCGCACGCCGTTGCACGGACCCGGCGGGACCGTCTGCACCAGATATTGGACGGCATCCCCGGCATCGTTGTCCCCCAGGTCCTCCGCCTTCTCCGAGCGGACATTTCAGCGGGGGATCTGGCACGCCAGCTCAGTGATGCCGGTATCCAGTGCCCCGTCCTGATCCGACCGATTGCTGGCCACGGCGGCGAGGGCGTGCAGCTTGTCCAAACGCCTGACCAGCTCGCCGCCTTCGTCCCGGGTGCGGCCGACGCTTACTATTTCGCCGCCTACTACGACTGCCGTCTCGACGACGGTTTTTACCGCAAATACCGGATGATCTTCGTCGACCGGATACCCTTCGCCTATCACTTGGCGATCTCCGACCGCTGGCTGGTGCACTACTTTTCGGCCGCGATGATGTCTGCCCCCTGGAAGCGCGACGAAGAGCAACGCTTTCTAGCCGACCCGAGCGGCGTTCTAGGTCAGGAGGCGATGGCCGCCCTGTTGACCATCGGCCAGCGGCTGGACTTGGACTTCGCCGGCATCGACTTCGCGGTCCTGCCTGACGGGCGCCTGCTGGTCTTCGAAGCCAACGCGACGATGCTGGTCCACTTGAACGACAGCGTCGCTGATTTCCCCTACAAGCACGCCTGCGTCCCAAGGATCTTCGAGGCCATGGACGCCATGCTGGATCGTCACGCCAGCCTCGCTCCACTTCCCCCATCTTTACCCCCCTGAGGGGTTGCCTGCATGAGCCCATTGCCCTAAACCGCGCGCTCGGTTGCGCCCGTAGCTCAATTGGATAGAGCACCAGACTACGAATCTGGGGGTTGGAAGTTCGAGTCTTTCCGGGCGCGCCAAAATCAATGACTTAGCGGGTAGATGGTTCGGCTCCGTTACGGACGGGCGGGATGCGGACTCAACGCGGACTCTGACGCCATTCAAAGGCCGCGGCGGCTTGTGCTTTTGCGCGCTTCTTCACATCCCGGCCGCCGCGTGCCAGCCTGGCGGGATGAACGGTCCGGTTTACGAGTTGAGCAATGACGGCACCGGCGGCCCCTCTCCCGACATCGAGTCTCGCGTTGCCAGGCTGGAGCGCGCCATGGGACGCGTAGGTGCGGCACTTGATCGCCTTGAGCCGATGATCATCCGGCTTGACGAACGGACCGCCACCATGGCGACCAAAGAGGACGTGGCCAACGTCCGCACCGACTTGGCCACCAAGGCGACCCGCGGCACCGTCTGGGGTATGGGCTTCACCGTGGCCGGCTTGTTCGTGGCCGCTGCGGCGCTGGGGGCAGTTTACATGCCCTATCTGGCCACATTGCTGCGCCGAGCCGGCCAGTAAGTAGTATCGTCGCGTCCGGCGCTCAAAGGTGTATCAGACCCTCAAAGACTTTGCCGGACCAATATCGACAGTCATTGCATCAGTCACGGCGGCCGGGATCACGTGGAGATTTGCACGGCGACAGCTAAGTGTCGCTCGGGAACAGGCGTCGATCTCACAGCAACAAGCCCGCACGGCGCTTGATCAGCTGAAGAACAATGCTTTTGAACGGCGTTACGGGCTCTACACCAGCATTCAGCAACTTCTCAGGAAGGTGTTGAATGAGGGTCATGACGAAAGCTTCAGCCCGATGGCTCTGGCAGAGTTTCATGTGACCTTCGAGCAGGCGCGGTTCTTTTTCTCAGACGCCCTTTGCGATTGGTTGGATCAATTGTGGCTGACGCATGTTCCGGCCTACTTCGTTGCGCGACTGGATAGAACGAAGCCGGATTTTCTTGAAAAGGAACTGCTCTTGCTCAGACTGTTCGAAGAACTGCCCTTGCGCTTCAGGAGCGAACTCGCGTTGTCGCAGCTGAAGTGCCCGATTACCCCGCCGGCCGCTGTGGCTCCGTAGCCCCTTCCCGCCTCCGCCTTGCCATGCGAGCGTTGAGGGATGCGCCCCACCCTCGCCCTGCTCTACTCGCCTATGCTGGCCGCACTGCTAGCGGGATCGGCAAGTGCGCAGCAAACGCCTTCGTTCCAGGCGGGTGCTTCGGATCGCGCCACATTCGAACAGTGGTTCGGCAGTCTCACGGGCGACATGCACAACGGTGCGCTTTATTGGGTGACGCACCGGAGCATTCCGAAGGAGGCTCATTGCGGCGGCGGCGGGGACGACTTGCAAGGATGCCTAGCCGCGCAGCAACGGCTTGCTCCCATCGACGCGAGGCGGAAGGCGGAACCGGACTACAGGCTTGGCTGGAACAGCGTGCAAGCTCCGGTCACGGCGCCGAGTTCGTATCAGCCACCCGCCCCCGAGACCCTGTATCATGTCCAGAACAATACCTACGGGTGCCAGAACCCGCGGGCGACGTTGGCGCTGACGAACCCTTTGGAGACCCGGCGGAGTGATCCGGGCTGGGTCAGTTATGTTGTCAACGATGGAACCTGCGCCCCGATCACGCCGAACAGTCCGTGGCGGCTGATTCGACATGAAGGCGACCTGGTCCTCATGTCCTATGCCGGCACGACAGGCCGTCCGGGGACCTTCTACCTGCGTGAGTCCGAACTCGCAGCACCCGTCGCAGTCGTGCTCCCGCCACCCGCTTACCCGGCGGGGCAAAGTATTAACCCGGCGCCGGCTGTAATCGAACCATCACCGCCGGTGATTGACACCGCACCTTACTCCGGCGCGGCCCCGCCGAGCCAATATCCCGCTCCGTCCAACGGATTCACCAGTCGGCCAGATACATCGAGAATCGAGCCTGCTGCCGCACTACCGGGGGCAGCTCAGACGACTAGCGGCGGTGCTGGAACCGGGTTGCTAATCTTCGCCGTGATTGCGGCAATCGTTATCCTTATCGTCGTCCTCAAATCCCGAGCAGAGCGAGCGCGGGTAGAGGCTGCGAATGTGCGGCGGCGGAAGGCTACCGCGATCGCGTTTGGCGAGATCAGCGGGAAGGCCCACCTTCTTCACGTCAGACGCGAGCAACTAACGCAGCCTGACTTCTACGGCACGGTCGACACCACGAGGTGGGAGAAGGAGAAGGTTAACTTCATCGAAACCCGGGTCGTGCCGTTGCTCAACGAGACTGGTTTGGGCGACCTTACAGCCGAACTCATGCCGCGAATTTTCGGAGAGGTAGAGGCCGCGTCATGGCGCCCTATACCATCGGCGATGCAGGAGACCTTCAGCAATCCTGCAGTCTTCAGCCCCGACATGGATCCGGTCCACTACGAAATGCACTGCGCCCTCCAGCTGAACAAGGCCGGTTGGGTCACGAAGGCCACGCCACGGACCGGCGATCAAGGAGCCGACGTGCTCGCAGAGCGGGGCGGTGTCAGCCTTGTCGTCCAGTGCAAGCTCTACTCCAGCAATGTCGGCAATGGAGCGGTGCAAGAAGCGATAGCAGCCCGGACCTATCACCGGACTGACTTAGCGGCCGTGGTCTCGAATGCTGCGTTCACCAGGTCTGCGAGGGATCTGGCGGGCATGTCCAACGTGACGCTGCTCCACCATTCGCAGCTGCCGGCCTACACAGGTCAGGCTGGACCACCGCAGGTCATGAATGCGGCCGATTGAGGCGCACGTTTAGTACCCATCCTTCACCACGTTCCGCTGCTGCCCTGAGTCCGGCATCGCACCCATGGTCCGGGGCGGATCGATGTCGATGTAGCCCGGACTGTCACTGGTCACGCGCACGCTGGACCCGTGCGGCGCATTGATGTGGTGGACTTCCACCTTCAGCTTGGCGAGACGGTCTGCGGCGTCGGTAGAGGGCGGGGAAGTCGCACTGGGTGGTGAGGCCTGGGCATCTTGGGCCATCCGCTGCGCGCCAGAGTCGAAGCCTCGCATTGCCAGCCGGGCATTGGCGGCCCGCTTCGCATCTTCCTGCAGAAGCTGAAGAGACCCTGGATTGGCTGGCATCTCATAGTATCGATCGACGATCGCAGCAGATCGACCAGCCTCATGCGACCCGGATTGCAGTTGGTCGCCGACACCTTTGAACTTACCTTCCCGCAGTTCCCAGTTTGCCGCCGCAAGCTGCTCGGCGAACGACATCTGCATCAGGGGCTTGCTGAAGTGCGCCTCAATCGCTCGGCGGCGCTCGTCATCCCACTGGAACAGGCCTTGATGAGCGGTTCCGGCACCGGCCTGCGGGTTGAGGCTGCTTTCCTGCTGCGCGTTGCCAAGCAGTCCGGCCGCGTCGCCGGGCTGCCAGCCCATGGCGATCAGCTGCTTCATGCCGGCTTGCGTGGAGCCGTTGACCGCGCCTGATGGTCTCCCATTACCGGTCAGCCAATCAAACGCCCTGCTGAAGAATGTTGGGCCGCCTGGCAGGCTGCCACCCAGCCGGCCGGCCGGATCGTCCTCGCCTTCCATGGGCATGCCGGACCGCTGTGCCGCATGATCCTGTGTCACCTCGCTTTGGTCGACCGGCAGGCCGAGCAACCGCCGGAACACGACGGAGTGGTCCAACTCCTCGACAAGGTGGCCCGCCTCCTTGAACCCGCCGATGATCTTGTCGACCTCTTCGTGCAGCCAGGACAGGTTCTTCGGCGTCGCCAACCACTCGATGCCCTGCTCGACCTCCCCGAAGAACTCCGCCACATCGCCCTTGTGTTCGGTCAGGAACTTCTGCAGCTCGTCCAAAACGTGGGTTAGACCCGGCGCCGCCGCGGCACCCGCCTCGCGGCCGAAGCCGGCGAAGCGCTCCTCCAACCCGCGAATGGTGAAATCCAAGGCCTGCGCGCGGGCCACGTCCGCGTCAGTGGTCGGGTTCATATCTGCGGCTTGGTTCAGTCTGGCGGACAGGCCGGCGCTACCATGCCGCAACACCGGAAACAGTTCGTGCCCAACACCGATCACATCCAGCATGTGCTCGGCAGCGTGGACGTTCACCTTGGCCAGCCGCTCGGTCTCGTCTGCGATCTTCGGCAGCATGGCAAGATAGTCTTTCGCCGCCCCTCGCTTTGCGTCGCCGACGTCGATGCCCATTTGCCGGAATTCAGAGAACGCCATGTTGTCGCCACCGAACGCCGCTTTGGACACGGTGTCCTGCAACCCGGCTATCCCGGCTTGCATCGCCTCGGCCGAGGATCCGGCCAGGTGTGCCGCAATGCCGAACTCAGATAGCTTCGTCACGGGGATGCCGAGCATGTCGGCCGAGCGCCCCATGGCGGAAGCGCCGGTGGCGAAATTCCGCGCCATGTCGACCAGGCCGACTGCAGCGGCCGTGGCAGACAACGCGCCGAGGCCTACGCCCCACTTCGCCGTGCTGACCGCGGCTCGTCCGAGCCCGAACGTCAGCTTCTCCAGGCCGTCAACGGTGAGGTCGCTTAGATAGGACGCAAGCCCGGCAGACTTGGTTTGTAGGCCGCCCATGCTGGCGTTGAGTGCCGCCAGTGCCTTGGTCGCCTGCTTCTCGTCGGCTGTAATGGTGAGGCCGATTGCGGCGGCGGTCTTGGCTGCGCTCATAGCCTCAGTGCCTCGTCGACGGGGTAATCAGGGTCATCGCCGCCGCCTTCTCCGGACCGTCCGGCATGACGGGGACGGGCAAGTCGGGCCATTGAGCGGAGAAAGCATCCAAGGCTGCGAGGGCCTCCTGCATTGGCCTCTGCAGCGCCTTGCCGCGCGCCATGGCTGACGCCAGTGCCGGATAATCTCGGTGCATGAACGTGGCGAAATCCGCTACGGCCTTCGCTGCCGCTACGGTCAGCTCGACCATGCGCAATGCCGCCTCAGTCTCGGTCACGGGGCGGACGCCGGACCCGTTGGCTGTCGGGTGTCCCCTGCCGCATGCGGCTCGGGCAGCGTGGGGACGTAGACTTCGGGAAGCGGGTCGAGGGTCAAAGCGCTGTCCTCAGGTTCGGCGTTGCAGTTGAAAGGTCCGGTTCATCGCGCGGCGTCGTTGCCGGGCGGCATCGGGCCGAGCGTAGCGGGCGGTAACGTGGCGCCGTCGGCCTGTAGCAAGTGGCCGCTGGCACGAAGCGATGCCGCCTCCTCCCTGCTCACCGAGATTACCGCGCCCGGCTCGTAGGCCTGCGTGGACGTGCCGGCAGCGTTGGGAGACCCGCCGTACACCACCCGGCCCGGCGCCACGATGCATTCGACCATGTCGGCCATCGTCAGTATCCGATCGGACGAGGGCGGCCGCGGAGTTCGCGGGGCCACCAGATTGGTTCCAAGTCGCTCGGGCCGCCGGGGAGTTGCACCGCCTGGCTGGGCGGCACACCGATACCACCAACTAGGGCTCGCGGCATGGCCGGATAGCCTCCAAGCGGGTCAGGCAAGGCAGCGAGGTCAGGATCGTTGGCACAGGCCTGCCCGTAGCGATGCTGAAGCCCGTTCGCGCCATTCTCGGCAGCCCGGCACAACTCAAGGCCGGCCACCAGTTCCCGAGCAAGGCGGGGATACTCGTCCCGATACCAGGCCACGGCCTGGTTGGCGACACTGTTCCTTTCATGCACTTCTGCCTTGAACGCAGAGTGCCTCTCCAATGCGCGCGCCGCTCGCAATTTCGACCGCAGGTCTTGGTCAAGCAGGTCCAATTGCTCCAGCAGGATTTCGCACTCGCGCGCCTGCCCCTCGAGAGCGAGGAGATGCCTCGCGGTGCCGGTCAACAGCGCGGCAGTTCGTTGGGCCCGCAACGCCGCGAGCTTGGCCGTGGTGGCATCGCGCTCTTCGTCGATGCGGTCAACCGCGTTGGCCACCGCATCGGCGGTATCATCCGCCGGACGCAACCTGGCGAGTAGCTTGTCATCCATCAGCGGCGCCCTCCTTTGGTCATGGCGAACGATGCGAGGATCCGCTTTGCATTCAGGCCTACCGCCGCAAGCTGCGCCTCAGGTGGCAGTGGCAACGGGTTCGATGCAGCGGGTCGGCTGCGCGTCACTTGGTCCGGGTCGCGGCCCTCCAGCAACGCCACGGCACGGCGGGCCCGGTAGTCGGCATCGGGGGAGGCAGCCTGCTGCTCGATGCCCCCCGCGGCCTGCCTGACCTCGGCGCCGGTGCGAAGGTGCGAGAAGTCGTACGCGGTTATGGATGCGGACCTGTCCACCTTGCTCGTCCCCGGCCGCACGGCCAAGTCGCCCGCGCTCGAGGTGGACTTCGCTGCCCGGCGGGTCCGCGGCGCCGTCGAAAGGTGCGAGCTCGCTTTGACCGGGGAAACCGATGACAGGCCCAACAGCTGGGCGAATGTAGCGCGGGCTTTCACTTCGCACCGCCGATCAAACCGGAATTCACCAGCGGCTCGGCCGCGCCGACAGAGTTCCGCGTCTTCATGTCTGGCCATCCTTGGCGATCGCTGGATTGAGCACGTTGGCCGTCGCGCCGTACCCGATGGAGACCTGGCCGTTGATGCCCGGGGAAGTCGGCGCCCACGCCGCCGGAGCATTGGCGTCGTACACATAGCCGAGCGCTACCAAGCGGGCCGCCTCCTCAGGCATTAGCGTGACTACGCTACCTGGGCCGGCCTTGCCGTTGCCGCTATAGACGGTGCGTCCCGGTGAGACGATGTAACTACCCGCCGGATAGGTGTTCATCGCGCGGGTCCTCCGACGAGTCCGGGGTTTACCCGTGGCTCAGCATCGCCCACGCCGACCGACACTGAGCCGTGGGCGTCCGGATGCGTCGCGTTCTGCATTCGCACCAGTGCGGCTTCCGGATCGATCGCATGCCCGCTGGCCCGCAACTGCGCCGCGTCGGCAGCTGGCACGCTGACGGTGGCTCCAGGACCATGCGTCTTGGGCGGCCAGGCTCGTCCCGTCACGACCGTCCGGCCGGCTGCCACGACGATCGTCTCCATCGCGTCGCTCATCGTTTCCGCTTCCTTTCCTCGGTCGCGATCCGCGCCCGTTCCTCTTCGGCCGTCTCCCGCACCAGCGCCCGCGTGCTGACCTGCAACAGGCTCTCGGCGTACCGGAGGCCCATGCGGGGCGTGATCTTCACGCTGGCATCGCCGATGCTCAGGGTGAGGTCCGACGCTATGTCGAGGGGAAGGCGGTGCATCATGCAGCCGGTCTACGAGTTAGGCGTGGCCTTCAAAAGCCCGCGTTGAAGGCCAGAATCCTCCGTAGCTGCCGGGCGCCATTGGGCACGGGCGGATAGGAGATCAGCAGCGCCTCCAGCCGGCGCGAAAGGTCGTCGGCCACGCGGCCCTTTGCCCGCCGCTGCCTCGCCAATGCGGCCAGGATCGCGACGGCCGCCGGCGCTGGTCCCAGGTCCAGGAAGTAGCGGCGGTGAAGTTCGCGCAGCAGGCCGTCCCGCTCGGCTCGGCCCTCGGTGGCCCGGTGTGCCGCGGCGCCATACCGCACCAGGCCGAGGGCGTGCGGCAGGCTGGCGCCCTCGTAGACGTGCCGGGCCAGGCCATCCGCCACCATCAGGCCCGCCGGGTCCCCGGAGGCGCGCAGGATGGCCTCGGCGCGCAGGATGGCGGCTATGGGGGAGGCGGTAGGCACCTACGCGGTCACCTTGGGCAGGGTGCCGGCGGCCATGTCTTCCTCCAGTTCGTTCCAGTCGGCGCTCGCCAGCGCGTCGCCCTGGAAAAGGGGATGGTCGGACCACCTGGTGCTGCCGATCGGCGGCTCTGGCCATTCCGTGTCCGCTACGGTCTCCAGGTCTATGCCAGGCCCACCGACGTAGCCGTTTCGCATAGCCCTGGCCCACTCGGTCACCAGCGCCTTCACGAGCGGCAGGGATAGGTGCGGCCGCAGCAACCTGGCCATATCGAGCGCGCCGCATCCAATGGCGGAAGACATGGCCACCACCTCATCCGGTAGGTTCGCTGGATTGCCGTAGGTGGCGCCGTTGGCATAGCGCGCGGCGTTACCTATCCCCGCGCTCACACTGTAACCTGTTACCTTCTCAGCAGCTTGGGTAACAGGCGCGCGCTTGCCCGCCGATGCGTGCGAAGCCTGCCGCAACAGTTCCGCTTGCGAGGCGGCTACGTCGATCAATTTGCCAGCAAAGACGAGCCTTTTCTCGCTCTTCCATTGCGTGACCGTCTTGCGCGAAACGCCCTTCATGCGGGCAAACTCGGCCTGGCTGACGAGCGCCAACCCGTTACCTGTCAGTTTGTTACCCACTTTTTAGACCTCCTAGCTAGAGATGAAATGCGGCACGCAATTCCCGCGGGGTGGTTAGGCGCGGGGAAGGACCCGTGATCGGATGGTATGCCCTCCGCGCATGGCGTCGGGCGCGGTGGCCATCCTGAGCGCGGGCGAGGAGATTTCCTCCATGCGAGGACGGCATTCATTGCTGCAGCGCACGATTGCATGCATCGAATTGCAGGTCGTAGGGTTGTCGATCGGCCGGTCAACAGGCCGCGGAGGATGAGACAATGAGCGTTACGTTCAACGGTCCGTCGCAAATCACCGCCGAGCGCGAGAAGGTCAGACTGACCGAGAGACATTCCGAAGATCGTTCGGAGATGATCCTCGGCGTCGCGGTCGGGTTGCTGGTTTGGGCGACCATCGCTGCCATGGCGATCTACGCGCTCGCACGGCTCTGAAGTGCGCCCGCCAGCAGTGGCGGGTGACGGGTTGTGACGGGTTCTACATTTCACACGTCCGCCCACGTGCACGGGTCTGCACGGAACCCCGCACGGAAGGGGAGGGCGCTTCCGACTGCACGGAAGTGCCTCTCCCCCTATAGGGGTTCCACTTCCGTGCAGCGCGCGGATGTGCACGGAAGATGCACGGAAGTGCGCGCGGATCATACCGTGGTTCCGTCGAGCCATTCGACGTTGTCTGGCTGCCCTTCAGGCGACCGGAGGCCTTTGGCAGTTCCGCGGTTGGCGCGGCGATAGTCCGCAGTTGTGAAGCCGGCATCCTCCAAGTCCTTGAGCACCGCGCGCTGTCCAGCTTTCGCGACCACGCCATGATCGACCAAGACCTGCTGAACGGACCGCGGATCGCTCGATAGTCGTGCTGACCACGGTCCGTCTTTGCCACCGGCGGCGACAGAGCTTCGGATCGACAGCCGCGTCTCCAGGTTCACTACGTCTACGGGCGGCGTCCACGGCTTGGGCACACCTGCCGTGTCACCCTGCTCGAGCTCGAACGTCACTCGCTCGAACCACTCGCATTCGGTCAGCGGTGAGTAATTCGCCTTTCCGCCATCAAGCCGGAAGTAGTGTCGATGCGCTCCACTCGGGAGGCCGAGGGCCTTGGCATCGTCCTCTGTCATGGCCACTACCGTCAGGCCGACGCGCGCGGCGGATACCACGGAGGATGCGCCGCGCGCTGCATCCATGTCGCCCGGCGTAGTCACGCCCTTCCTGGTGTGGTGCACTAGCACCGCTGCCATCTCCAACTCTCTCGCGACGGCGCGGAACTCCGCCACAACTTCGCGCAGCGCCACGTTGGCGTTCTCATCTTCGGTGTGCAGCTCGGCGAGCGGATCCATGATCAGGACGTCGGCTCTGAACGCGCGGGCGTTGGCGATCAGCTCTGCCATGGCATCTGTGCGATACAGCGCGCGAGTCTCGGGGTGGCGCGCGAGCAGCGTTGCTGCCTTCGTTGGACCGGTCCGCAATACCTTGTCGGCGATGTCGGCCGGCGTTTTACCCATGCTGGCGAGCACTGCGGTCAGGCGCCGCTGCTGTTCGTCGTCATCGTCCTCGGCATTGAACAGAACGACGCGACAGGGCCCGAGTGGGCGCATTCGGTGATACTGCTCGCCGAGCGCCAGTGCGACGGCATACGCGATCATCAGCATGCTTTTGGACACGCCGCCGGCGCCGACGATCGCCGTCACGGCGCCTCTCAACAGGTATCCGGGTGCGATCCACGGGCGCGGTGGTATCCCGGCCGGCAACCACGTCGATGAAGTTGCCCAGGTCGCTGGCAAGACTTCCTTGATGGTGTACCCCGCGCTTCCCTCAGGCATGAGCGCGACTTTCAAGCAGCAGGTCATTGAAGTCCGCGCCGCACCGGTTCGGTGTCGCGATGCGGACAGTGCGACCTTCAGCGCGCCACCGGCGTGTTGCGCCTTCAGCCGCGGCTTGGCCGGCCGGATCGAGGTCGGCCGCCACAGTGACCGAGCGTACCTCCGGCGGGAGTTGCAGTGACCGCTCCAAATTGCCGGCAGCAACGGCCGCCCATGCTGGAAGGCCAAGCAACCGCCCGGCAGAGGCCGAAGTTTCGATGCCCTCGCCGATGACTAGTTCCGACGCGACGGGGTCAAGCCGGATTGCGCCACCGGCGATCGGGCCCTTTGAAGCTTTGACCGGAGACAGGTCCGCCTTGTGACCGTCGCGGTCGAGGTACGTTCGATGGACCGCGATTGGCGCACCGTCCACATCCACGACCAGCGCCACCATCGCAGGGTGACGAACGCCGCCCCCGGCCGGATGCGCAACGTCGGGACGCCAGCGCAGAGATGCCGAGGCGGCAAGTCCGGGCAACGCGCGCCGGGCGAGGTAAGCGTCTGCCGGTGTGCCGAGCGCCTGCACCGCGCCGTTCCAAACCGCCATCGCGGCGGCCGTTCGTCCGGCCAGGTCCGATAGCGATGGCACTGACGCCGCAACCGGCCTGGAAAAGGCTTCTCCGCCCTCGAGCCGCAACAGCACGCCCGCGATCGCATCACGATCACCGCAGCTTGCACACCAGCCTTTGAGCCGGCCGCCTTTTGCGGTCAGGGCGAACGCGTTCGATCCATAGCCGCATACCGGGCAGGATCCTCGCCACATCGAACCTGCCCGGTGGAGATCGAGCCGCCCAGCAAGATCGAGCACGC
Source organism: uncultured Acetobacteraceae bacterium (assembly GCA_964242215.1). Taxonomy (GTDB): domain Bacteria; phylum Pseudomonadota; class Alphaproteobacteria; order Acetobacterales; family Acetobacteraceae; genus LMUY01. Next base: position 23,275 of record CAXTCJ010000065.1, read on the forward strand.
TCAAGCCCGCCCGCCCGTGGTGTGGGTGGCACGGATTGCTCTGGTGTTGGGCCAGAGCTCGCGGATCGCGTTCTGTGCTGCCGCCAGGATCGCGGCCGGCTCGGTTCCGCATCCCCAGCAGATGGCCATTCCGATCCCGGCGTCCGCGCTGGCCTGGTAAGGCAGCACGACGGCACAGGCGAACTGCATCCCGAGCACGCGCGCTTTGCAGGCGGCGCAACAGACGGGATCCCGGCGAGAGGCGCTTGCCACCCGCTGGATCACCTGCAAGCTCGCCTCCAGCAGCTGCTCGGCCTCGGCATCCCCGCCGGCGGCCAGCTCCGCCAGCGCCCCGGCCTCCAATGGCCGGACGATTTGAAGCAGAACGACTCCGCCGGACTCCCTGTGCAGCGCGCGCAGGCCGTCGCCCAGCGACTCGCGGCGAGGATAGTGGAGCGAGGCCGCGCCCATTGGCATCACGCCACCTGCCGGAGTGGCCGGGGCGGGAAACGGTCGGCGCCGGCGGTGCGGACCATGGCTGGCGTCAACCGGCGCTCGTACTCGGCGAGGATGCCCAACAGTGCCGGCCAACCACCAATGCGGTCAGCCATCTCGGCGAGGGCCTCTGCCGTGGTGCGAGAGCCCAGCTTGTGGAGGTGTTCGACCCCGCGCTGCAGGCAGAGCATTTGAAGGCTGTCTCGGTGGTGCATTAGGCTGGTCCTCATGGTGGACCGGCCGGAAACCGCTTGAACGCGGCAAACAGCTACGCTATGGGACGAGTGTCGAGGTCGTCTTCCAATTTGCTATTTGCGCGCCCGGGTCTCCAGATCCGGGCGTTTGCGTTTTAGGCTGCAACTTTCGAGAGCTCGGCGGCGCGGCTGGTGAACTTGCGGCCGGCGAGATAGGCGTCCAAGTCAGCCTTGTCGTAGCCGAGGCGTCGTTCGGACACTCGGATATAAACAGGTCCGTCACCTTCGGCACGCTTACGCTGCAGCGTGCGAACGCTGAAACCGACGTAGGCGGCAGCTTCTTTCTCATCAAATATTGGCATCGTTTGCCTCGCGTTGCCGCGATCCCCCGCGGATCGCCACAACCGGACAATGACGAGCGCATTTTGCTCAGTCCTGCACTGAGTGCTCACGCGTGAGTCGAATTTCACGAATGAGTCGTCTAGGAGTTTTGCTCCCGCCACCGCTTCAAAAGACGGGTGACTTTGCTCGCCGGCTTGCCCGCTCCAGCTGCCATTTTTGCGACCATGCCAGCAGCGGCTTCCGGTCCCGAAGCGTCTCCGGCGTTGATGAGGTTCGCCATCTTGCTGATCAAGGCCAAGTCCGACGCCCTGTAGTCCAGTCGGCCTGAGGGAGCAGCTTGAGGTCGGGTCAAGCGCAAAGTCGCCACCGGACTGGCACCCACGGATAGCGGAGCCTGTTCGAAAATTCGAACACCCCCGAGGGTCACACCACAGCAGGTTATTCGATTTGTCTGGAAGTCCGGCTCGGCATCGTCGAGCATATCGGCTGCCAACGTGATGGTTTCGCCGGTGCCGATCTTGCGTCCGCGCATCACGAGCTCGCCGCGTTTCAGCCGGGTCAACACGTTCCACCAAAACTCCTGCAGCCACGCCGTCTCTGCCGCTGGGTCCGCAGCGCCTGCCGATATCCGTGCGAGATGATAGGCAACGGTGTCGCGCAGAACGGATGAGACTAGCTCGAGCCGCGCTTCCACTAAGGTATGTCCTTGTGGGCGAGAGACCTCCCACGGACGGTGCTCCTCCGGCCGCAATATCGGCAGTGGCCGGCGACCCGCCCGAAGGCCGCCGTACGGGCGATTGTCGTCTTCTGACACCCAGCGCCTCCGCGCACTCCCGCCTAAGAGTTGGCGCGGCGGCCCCTGGCGGAGGACCGGGGTATTCGGCGGCAAAACCTAGCCGCGCCGATTCGGATGATATCACGACGCTGGTCGCGTCGCGCATTGGCTCGCTCGCCATGGTCGATCCTCCGAGAGGAGAAGCCCCGCCAGGACGTGCCCGGCGGGGTGGTGGTAACAAAAGTTATCCACGGCTCCGGTGGATAAGCCTGTGGATACCGGGGATTGTTCCGGAGAACGAACGCCTCGCAATCCGTGGTTGTGCAACGGGTTGCAATCCAGAGCTGCCACCTCGAAGGGTGAACCAGCCGTAAAGTGCGATCTTCGTCACGCCCGCACCAGCAGGCTAGCGGGCACCGGCCGCCCCAGTTCGACGTAGACGCCTCGCGCGGCCTCCTCGAACGGCATGCCGGCCTGATGGCGTTGCCGGCTGCGGAGGAATGCTACCTGTTCAGCGTCTCCAAGCTGCCGGAACACGAGGAGCAGCTCGCGCTGATACGCGGTTTTTAGCCTGTTGTCCGGCTCCGCCCTGGCCGCGATCGGCAGGACGGTCCTGGCTGCGATGGCGCCAGCCGTGAGGGCGAGGAAGTCCCGACGGGTGCTCATGACGCCATCCCCGCCGGTGCGGCAATCCCCCGTCGGAGCGGAGCCAGCCTCGTCGGGCCTCGCACGGCCGCCGGCTCGGGGGGTGGCCCGGGCAATCCGGCGGCGATCACGGCCGCCCGGCTATCCCGCGCGAGCCAGCGCGGCGGTGCCAGCAGCGCGACGCCTCCGCCAAGGCTGATCCGGTAATGATGCAAGCGGCCGTTTTGCAGCACCGCGGCTATGAGGCGGCCGGTGTGGGCAACGATTGCGCCAGCTTCGCCGGGTTGATGCACCGTCACCACGACGTCGACGGCGGCGTGGATGTGGCCGACGTTCAAGGGGCGCGGGCTCATGCGACCACCAACGAGCCGCGGAGGCCGTGGCCGTCCGCCGGCTCCAGCCAGCCGCTATCGGGATCGCCAGCCTCCCCGGCCTCGGCATCGGTGTCCGGCTCGAAGTCTTCGGACCAGCCCGGCTGTTCACCACACCCCACTAGCGTACCGTCGAAGATGGCGTCTTCGCAGCCGTCGCTCTCGGCATCGCCGTCCAGCGCATCCAGGAGCGCGATCAGCAGGTCGACGTGCCGCTCGATCCGGCGGCGAAGGTCGGGAGTGACGATCCCAGTCCAGTCGACCGCCAGGGGAAGGGCGGGATGGCCCGGCAGAGTGCCGAAGCCGTATCGCCAATCGATAACGAGCGGCAGGCCGTCGCTCTCGGTGCGGGATAGCTGGAGGCGAAAGGTGGTCGGCGCCGGGGTTCTTCTGTCCATCGCCCCGGGCGCGGCGCGGACGTGTCTTCTTCTCGCCAGCGTGACCGGCGTGGTATGGGCGTGTTCAGCCATAGCCTCTGACCTCCATCAGCGGTTGCGGTCAGGCCGGGCGAAGTGCTTCCAACACCTCGTTCGGCCGTTTTCGGCTAGGACTACTGCCTAACCTCAATTACAATGATTGAGCTACCCCGCCACCAAGTCAATCAGAAAGATTGAGGTTGTCCGATCACGGCCTGTCAGCTCCCCAGTGTCGCGGTGCCCGGGCGATGCTTGGCTGGAACCAGTTAGAGTTGGCCGAAGCCGCCAAGGTTGCACGGCAGACCGTTGTCGACTTCGAACGTGGCGCGCGTGTGCCATACCCGAACAATCTCGCCGCCATTCGCACCGCCCTCGAGGCGGCCGGCGTCGAATTCACGAACGGAGATGCGCCGGGCGTGCGGCTCCGCGCCAGCCGATGACGATCGACGAAATTCGCAGCAGCGTCGCATCTTGGGCCGCGCACGAACCGCTGATTAGGCGAGCATACCTGTTCGGCAGCCGGGCCAAAGGCACCAGCCGACCGGCAAGTGACGCTGATATAGCGATCATGCACGATTGCGATCCCGCCGTCCTTGCAACTTGTGAGGGGCCGACCGTGGCCCGATGGCTGACATGGTCGGATTTTGGCGACGCGTGGGTTGCGGGTCTCCAATCTCGTTTGTCCGTGCCGCTCCATCTGCAGCCGGTCGAAAGAGCCGACGTCAAAGTGCTTTGGCCGGCTTTGAAAGCTTGCCGCATATGTCTCTATCGACGCCGCCTTCAGTCCATCGAGCAGAACGGGGGCGGCTCGGGGGTACGGCTACGAGATGCTCGATCACCGTGACGGTCGCGAGCGAAGAAACACCTGTTGACCCGCTTCGATACTACGCCGAGCACTACGATGTGGTGTTCTCTCACATCCCAGCCACTTCAGCGAAGCGCTACGTTGGGCGGAGTGCATCACCGCGAAAGTGCCGGTACTGCCTGCAGGAAAGCCCTCAGGCATCGTTCAGTCGAATTGCGCATGCCATACCAAACCTACTCGGAAACGACACACTCTTCAGTCTCGATGAATGCAATGGATGTAACGAGAGATTTGGCTTATTAGAAGACGACTTGGGTAAGTATACACTTCCTGAAAGGCTTTTGGCCAAAACTTCCGGGAGACGCGGGGTTCCGAAGTATAAGGCAAGGTCTG
>CAXTCJ010000066.1:0-27678 GCA_964242215.1 uncultured Acetobacteraceae bacterium
TCCTGGTGCGCCTTGAAGCCAGGCCCACCGGGCATCTTGAAGTTGATCTTGTCCTTGAACAGCACGACCGGGCCGCCCATCAAAGCACCCGTCCAGCGCGACAATTCGCCGTGGCGGACGAGGTCGTCGAAGCCCTGGTGATACGGGCAGAAATTCTCGATGCGCTGGATGACCCGCCGCCCTGGCTCGGTCAGGCTGTCTTCGTGATACACCCAATGCTGGCCAGCACGTTCCGGGGCCTGCTCCAATGCCTCGGTCCAGCGCAGCAGGTCTGCGGTCTGCTGCGCATCGAAGAAGCCCGGAACGACCAGATAGCCGTCGCGCTGCATCAGCGCCTGCTCGGCCGCGGTCGGGCCATTCTCGCCCATTGCCCGCTTGGGCTGCAGCGCCGCACTCATGCCGCAAGCTCCGGCAGCAGAGCGGCGGCCTTCTGGACGTCCTCGGGAAAGTCGATCTCGGTCCATGGCAGGCCCGTGATGTCTTCGAAGCCAAACCGGTCCGGCGAACTTTGCATGATCATGTCGCGAATAGGCTCCTCGTATTCGAGGCCACGCCGCCCTGTGGTGACATAGGCATCGGTGCGATCGGCCAGCTCGGCGGCCGTTTGCGGGGTGAAGCGGAAGAAGCCAACGGATTCGCCGTGGAAGTCGTGCGCCTCCGTGGGCTGCTTGCGGAAATCGACGATGCTGCCGTCGCGGATGCACAGCTTGACTGGCTCGTCGCCGGGTTCGATCTCGCGGTCGAGCAGCAGCGAGTCCGGGCGGCGGCTGGCCACCAGTCGCGCCATCAGACGGTGATCGTATAGCACATCGCCATCCATGAGGATGATCGGCGCTCCGCTGCGCAGTACGTCCCGCGCGGCCCAGAGCGACACCACGCTACCCTCCCGGAAGTCCGGATTTTCGATTGTGTGAACCGTCATCCCGTCGGAGTGTCCCAGCAACGCCGACCGGATCTGGTCGGCCGCGTAGCCAACCACGATGGTGACGTCCGCTACGCCCGCCTGTCGCAGGATCCTGAGATGGCGCGTAAGTAGGCTCGCACCGTCGAATGCCAGCAAGATTTTCGGCGACTGCAGGTTCTGCGAACCGAGACGCCGTCCGACCCCGGCCGCGAGGATGATGGCGTGGGGTGAAGCAGGCTGCAGGTCGGCCGCTGTCATATGTGACGTCATTGTGTCAGTGTCATTTAGTGGTTACAGAGCCGCTGACCGATCGGTCAGCCGAACGCCAGGAGTCAGCTAAAGTGCCAGACAACATCGTCTCCCTGCAAGAGACCAGCGGGCGAGACAATCGCGGGCCGTCCCTCTCTCGGCCCGCTCGCCTGCGCGCCCTGCTCGATGCGCCTGATTTGAGCTTCCTTATGGAGGCCCATAGCGGCTTGTCGGCCAAGATCGTCGAGGAAGCCGGGTTCGCTGGCGTCTGGGCGTCCGGCCTGTCGATCTCGGCTTCGCTGGGGGTGCGCGACAACAACGAGGCGTCGTGGACCCAGGTGCTCGACGTGCTCGAATACATGGCCGATGCCACCACGCTGCCGATCCTGGTCGACGGCGACACCGGGTATGGCAACTTCAACAACGTCCGCCGCCTGGTGCGCAAGCTGGGCGAGCGCGGCATCGCCGCCGTGTGCCTTGAGGACAAGCTGTTCCCCAAGACCAACTCCTTCCTCGGGGAGCGGCAGGAGCTGGCCGACACGGCGGAGTTCTGCGGCCGCATCCGGGCCGGCAAGGACGCACAGACCGACGACAAGTTCTCCATCGTGGCCCGCACCGAGGCGCTGATCTCCGGGCACTCCATGGACGAAGCGCTGCGCCGGGCCGAGGCGTACCACGCCGCCGGGGCCGACGCGATCCTGGTGCATTCCAAGCGCAAGGATGCGGCCGAGATCAACGGGTTCATGGCCCGCTGGGACCGCCGCTGCCCGATCGTGATCGTGCCCACCATGTATTATGCCACGCCCACCGACACGTTCCGGCAAGCTGGCATCTCCACCATCATCTGGGCCAACCACCTGGTGCGCGCGTCGATCTCCGCCATGCGCGAGACCGCTCGCACGATCGCCGCCACGCAGTCGCTGATGGACGTAGAAGACCGCCTGACCAGCGTGCGCGAGATCTTCAAGCTGACCGGCAACGACGAGTTGGAGGAGGCGAGCCAGCGCTACCTCCCAGTGAGCCGCAACGTGCATGGCGTGGTGCTGGCGGCGTCGCGCGGGTCGGCCTTGGGCGATGTCACGGCCGAGTTGCCGAAATGCATGGTCGACGTGCGAGGCAAGCCGCTGCTGCACCGCCTGTTGGGCACGCTGAACGAGGGTGGCGTCGGTGACGTGACGGTGGTGCGGGGCTACTGCCGCGAGAAGATCCAGCCGGACGGCTTCGGCGTGGTGGACAACTACGACTATGCGGAAACCGGCGAGGCGGCGTCGCTCGCTTGCGCACTCCCCAGCCTGCACGGCGAAGCGGTCGTGGTGTACGGCGACGTGCTGTTCCGCCGCTACATCCTGGAGGGGCTACTGAGCTCCGCCGCGGACGTCACCATCGTGGTCGATGCCAGCAAACGGGCCACCGCCAATCCGCGGGACCTGGTCGCCGCGGACCGGCACGACACCGTCGCCTATCTGGACGATGTGCCAGCCCAACTGACCGCGGTCGGGGCGCAGCCGGGCGCTGCAGCCGGCGAGTGGATCGGGCTGCTGTATCTAAGCGCGAAGGGCACGGATCTGGTGCGGGAGGAGTTGGCCGCCATGCAGACCGAAGGCGTGCTGGCAAAGGCGGACCTTCCGGCGCTGCTGGAGCGGCTCATCGGGCGTGGCGGCGTGGCGGTGCACTACATCACCGGGCACTGGCTGGACGTCGACACAGCGACCGACCTGGCGGCGGCGCGGAACTTCTCCTGATGCTGGACACGCCGACCTTCCTGCAGGCCGCCGGCCAGAGTGGGGTAAACTTCTACACCGGCGTGCCGTGCTCGTTCCTGACCCCGCTGATCAACCGGGTCGCCAGTGACCCGGCGTTGCATTACGTCGCCGCCGCCAGCGAGGGTGAGGCAGTCGCGATCGCTGCGGGGGCGTGGTTGGCTGGGCGGCAGACGGCGGTCATGTGCCAGAACTCCGGCCTGGGCAACGCGGTCAACCCACTGACATCGCTCAATACACCGTTCCGCATTCCCACTCTGCTGATCGTAACCTGGCGTGGCCAGCCCGGGCTGAAGGACGAGCCACAGCACGAGCTGATGGGCCGGATCACGCAAACCCTGCTGACCACGATGGAGTTGGAGCAACGCCCCTTCCCCACCGACGCCGAAGGGCTGCAGCCGGCGCTGGATGCGGCCAATGAGGCGATGGCGCGCACAGGCCTGCCGTTCGCGCTGGTGATGGCCAAGGACAGCCTGCGCGAGGAGGACCTGTCCGAGCCCGCGCGCACCCCGCCCGTGGCAGGACGCCGGGTGGACCTATTCGAGCATGGCGACCGGCCGGCCCGGATCGAGATCCTGGAGCGTGTGCTGGCGGCCGTGCCGGGCGACGTGCCGGTGATCGTCACCACGGGCAAGGCCGGGCGCGAACTGTTCACCCTGCAGGACCGCGAGCAGCATCTGTATCAGGTCGGCTCGATGGGCTGTGCGGCGCCGATGGGGCTGGGCGTGGCCCTGACCACGGGGCGGCGCACGGTGGTGCTGGACGGCGACGGGGCGGCGCTGATGAAGCTCGGCGCCATGGCGACCATCGGCGCATATAAGCCGCCGGGCTTGCTGCACGTGTTGCTGGATAACGGCGTGCACGATTCGACCGGCGGGCAGGCGACGGTCTCGCCCATGGTGGATTTCGCCGGCGTGGCGCTAGCCTGCGGTTATGCCCACGCCTTCACCTGCGACAGTGCCGCCGGGTTCGAGGCCGCCTTCGCCCAGGCGCTGGCTACGACCGGACCCGTTCTGCTGCACGTCCGTATCCGCCCGGGCTCGCTGGCGGTTCTCGGCCGGCCGACGATCGCGCCGCACGAGGTGGCCCAGCGCTTCCGCACGTTCCTGCGTCAGCGTGCGGCCTAATTCGGGCCATGCTGCGCCATGAATGCGTCGACGGCCGCCAAGGCGCGCGCCATGTCGGCCGGCCCGATCGCGCCGATGCAGCCGATGCGGAAGCTCGGTTCCTGCGTCAGCTTACCCGGGTAGATCACCACGCCGCGGTCAGCCAGGAAGGCATAGAACCGGTCGAACGCGAACCAACTGCCAGGCGGAATGCGGAAGGTGACGATCACCGGCGCCTGGATCGCCGGGTCGATGTAGAGCTCGAAGCCATGTCGCTGCATGCCCCGCACCAGCAGGTCGCAATTAGCGCGGTAGCGGGCGTGGCGGGCGGCAATACCGCCCTCCGCCTCGAGCTGATCAAGGGCGGCGGACAGTGCGGCCACGACCTGCACCGGCGGGGTGAAACGCCACTGCTTTGTCGTTTCGAAGCCGCGCCACTGCTCCCACACATCCAGGCTGACGCTGACGCTGTTGCCCTCGCAGCGTGCCAGATGGGCGGTTTCGGCGATGACGTAGCCGAGCCCGGGCACGCCCTCCAGCCCCTTGTTGGCGGATCCGACCAGGGCGGTGAACGGCGTGGTGGCGCCGTCGATCGGCACGGCGCCGAACGAGCTCATCGCGTCCACGATCAGCCGCCGGCCGGCGGCCTGAACGGCGGCGGCGATCGGCCCCAACGGGTTCAGCAGCCCGCTGGTGGTCTCGCAATGCACCAGCGCCACGTCGGTGATGGCCGCATCCTGCGCCAGCGCGGCGGCGACGGCGGCAGGGTCGATCACCCGGTCCTCCGCCACCTCCAGCACGGCCCCCAACCGGCCCAACCGGCGCGCCATGGCGGCGATGCGGCGGCCGTACGAGCCATTGATCAGCACCAGCAATTTTCCGTCGCGTGGCACCAGCGAGCCGATCGCCGCCTCCACCGCAAAGGTGCCGCTGCCCTGGATGGGCACCGTCACATGCGTGTCCGCCACCCCGGCGAGGGCGGCCAGCCGGGTGCGGATACCCTCCGACAGGGCGATGAAGGCGCCGTCCCGCGAGCCCCAATCGCGGTCCAGCGCCGCTCGGGTGGAGTCGGACGTGGTCAAGGGACCGGGGGTGAGCAGCAGCGTCGTGGCGGTATCGAGCATACTGCCCCCGTATCGCAAATGACACGCCGCCGCCAGGACCAGCTGCGATGAAGCTCAGCGTCCTGATCGCCGGCATCGCCGGGCTGGCGCTGGCGGTGTGGCTGCTGGCGAGTTACGGGCTGGGCCGCATCCTCGACCTGCTCGGCCAAGCCGGATGGGGCGGGATCGCGGCGGTGATCGCCTTCCACCTGGTCCAGGTGGTGTTCTCCGCCGCCGCCTGGCGCGAAATCGCCGGACCGATGCCGCGGCGGCCAACGCTCGCCGGCTACTGCGTGCTGCGCTGGATCCGCGAGGCAGTGAACAACCTGCTGCCGGTGGCGCAGATCGGTGGCGAGTTCGTCGCCGCCCGCCTGCTGCAGCGCCGCGCCGTTCCGCTCGCTCCCGCCATCGCGGGCACCGTGGCGGACCTGACGATGGAGTTGGTCACGCAGATCTTCTTCACCCTGCTCGGGCTGGGCCTGCTGCTGCACAGCGTCGGCGGCGGCGGGCTGTCCAGCACCGTGGTGAGCTTCGTGCTGGTCGCCGTGCTGGTCGCGGCCGGTTTCCTCGGCGCGCAGTGGTTCGGGCTGGCCCTGGTGTTCGAGAAGGCGCTGATGCGGATCGGCCGCACGCTGGGCTGGGCGGGCACGGCACAGGTGGAGGGGCTGCATCAGGCGTTGCTGGCCTGCTACCGCCGGCCGCGCCGCGTGCTGCTGGCGATGTGCTGGCACAGCATCTCGTGGCTGCTCGGCGGGCTAGAAGTCTGTCTGGCACTGCATTTCCTCGGCCACGATACCAGCCTCGAAAACGGCATGGTCATCGAGAGCCTGGGGCAAGCGCTGAAGGCAGCTGGGTTCGCCGTGCCCGGCGCTCTCGGCGTTCAAGAAGGAGGCTACATCGTGATCTGCCAGGCGTTTAACCTCTCGCCCGAGGTAGCCATCGCCCTATCCCTGATGAAGCGCTTGCGGGAGGTCGTGCTCGGCCTGCCGGGCTTGGTCACCTGGCGAGTCCTGAGCACGCGCAACGGCAACCTGGATTTGCAATCCGGCCTCGAGGTATCCCCATGAGCGGCGATTCCTGGACGCACCTCATGGCCCGGCCGCTGGTGCGGCCAATGATCGGGACACGGATCCGTCCGAACCACCTCACCACTTTGCGGCTGCTGACGGGGTTGGCGGCCTGCGGCTGCTTCGCCATCGGCAGCCATGCCGGCATGATCTGGGGTGGCGCATTGTGGCTGGTCTCCGCGTTCCTGGACCGTGCCGACGGCGAATTGGCGCGGCTTGGCAAGCTGATGAGCCCCGGCGGCCACAGGTACGACTACTACACCGACGTATTGGTCAACGCACTGTTCTTTGCCGCGATCGGTCTCGGCCTACGGCATAGCTGGTTAGGCTTGTGGTCGATCCCACTGGGTTTGATCGCCGCCGTTTCGATAATGCTCAGCAGCATCTTCTCCGAGTGGCTCGAGCAGCGCAGCCCACCGGACACGCGCGCCTATTCCGGCCGCTGGGGGTTCGATCCGGACGATGCGCTCTACCTGATGGGCCCGCTCGCCTGGTTGGGCTGGCTGAGCCCGATCTTGATCGGTGCAGCGATCGGCGCCAGCATCGTCATGGTCATCACGGCAGTCCGGCTGCGGCAGCTGCCGATGCAACGCGTTTGACGCCACACCGAGCGGCACCGCCTGGTGCGGCGCGCTCGGTGCGGCTCGCGGGCCAGCCTGCCCTACTCGGCCGCAGTCGCCATCTCGCGATCGGTCTCGTCTTCCTCCATGCCGTCGAGGTAAGACTTCTCCTCATCCGACGCGCCGAGGATCCGCCAATCTTCCGTCTTGGCGACGATGCCCTGGTAGGATCGTAGTTTCGCCTGCGGCAAATGCGGTGCGACTTGGCCGATCGTGCCATCCCCGGCGCTGAACCGTTCCACCGCATCCAGCAGCAAGCGGCGGAACTGAATCACGGCGATGTCGCTGGCGCCCAGTCGCTCGGACGTACGGTCGGAGATTTTGCCCATCGACTCCCACATCGCGATGTCCTGGTTGGGGATGCCGGGTAGGCCCGTAAAGTTGCCCTCCCGCATTGCCTGCCTGTCCTGCAGGTAGTTGTTGGAGGCGTGGCGAAGCGCCGGCTTGAAGTCCCGATCCAGCTCGGCGCCGACGGAGGCCACGCAGAATTTGCGCCAGGCATCCTGATCGATGCAGGTCGCCGGGTCCCCCCAGGCGATGAAGTGGAAATACGTGTTCGTGTCATCCTTCGGCACGATCACGCTGGCCACGTTGTAGGAGCTGTTGGGAGGGATCAGCGCGGTGAACGGCGCCACGTAGGTGGTGATGCGCACGTAGTCATGCGTCTGCGCGTTCTGGATCGGTCGGCGAATGGCAGCATACCGCATGCCGTAATTCGTCATCTGCACCTGGATGCGCGGGTTCTTGTCGGTCGACGGCCGGGTCCAATGCGTGTCGGACACGCCGGCGGTCGTCACCCGGGCCGGCCGCATGTCCGACGAGTGCAGGCTGGAGCTATGGGCGGAATCGATCTGCCCTTCCATGATCTGCGCCCAATTGCAGGGCAGGTCGATCTTGACGACCGAGACGCGCTGGTCCGGCGTCGGCGCCCAGGCCGGCGGCTCGAACACGGGCATCTCCTCGGCCGGTCCCATATAGGTCCAGATGAAGCCGCCGGCCTCCTGCGTAGGATAGGCCTTATGCTTTACCTTGTCGGCAAACCCGCTTCCCGGCGGCTCGGACGGCATCTCGACCACGTTGCCGTCCACGTCGAACTTCCAGCCATGGTACAGGCAGCGCAGGCCGCACTCCTCGTTACGGCCAAAGAACAGCGACGCTTTCCGGTGAGTGCAGAACTCGCCCAGCACGCCGATCCGGCCATCGGTGTCGCGGAACGCCACCAGATCCTCGCCGAACAACCGAACGCGCACCGGGTCGCAGTCGGGTCCATTCAACTGTTCGGACAACAAGGCCGGCACCCAGTGGCGGCGCATCATCTGTCCCATCGGGGCGTCACCCTCGACGCGGCACAGCAATTGGTTCTCGTCATATGTGAGCATGCGCGGCTCCCTATTTCTTGACGTTGACGCCCTCTGAAGGCGCCGGTATCCCTTAGCCTTCTAAGGAAAATAGGCGGCGGGAGCCGGATTGTCCATCCCGATATTCGCAGTCGGAGGGCGTCCGGCACCACCGAGGGACGGAGACAGGAGGGTGTCGGTGACTGAACAAGCGGATGCGACGCTGCTGCGTTTGCAGGTAGCCCGGTCCATGCCGGCGGCAGATGGCATTCAACTCTTCGAGTTGCGCGATCCCTCCGGTGCGGACCTGCCGAACTTCACGCCGGGTTCGCATCTGTCGGTGCAGGTGCCAAACGGGTCGATGCGGAATTACTCACTCTGCAGTGACCCGGCGGACCGCAGCCGCTACGTTATCGCCGTCAAGCGCGACGCCAGCGGCCGCGGCGGCTCGGTCAGCTTGGTGGACGGCGTGCGGGAAGGCGACCTGCTGGGCGTATCCGAACCGCGGAACCTATTCGAACTGAACGCAGCAGCGCCCAGCTACATCTTCGTGGCCGGCGGCATCGGCGTCACGCCGATCCTGTCGATGATCCACTGGGTACGGGCCCATGGCGATAAGCCGTTTAAGCTCTACTATCTCACTCGCAACGCCGCGGGCACGGCATTCCTCAACGATCTCGGCGGGGAGGACATTCGCGGCCGCGTCACGATCCACCATGACGAAGGCGTCCTCGAGAATGCCTTCGACCTATGGCCGGTGTTCGAGGAGCCGACCAAGGCGCACATCTATTGCTGCGGCCCCCGCCCCCTGATGGATGCCGTACGGGACATGACGGGGCACTGGCCAGTTAGCCAGGTGCATTTCGAGGATTTCGGCTCCGACCTGGTGCGCCCGCGCGCCGACGACGCGCCGTTCACCGTGCGGCTACACCGCAGCGGCACCGTGCTAACGGTACCGGTTGGCAGCACCATCCTCGAAGTCATGCGCGCGCACGGATTGCGCGCCCCGAGTTCGTGCGAGAGCGGCACCTGCGGCACCTGCAAGACCCGGCTGATCTCGGGCGAGGTCGACCATCGCGACTTGGTCCTGACCCCCGCAGAACGCGCTCATTCCATCATGGTCTGCGTCTCGCGCGCGAAATCCGGCGAGTTGGTGCTGGACGCGTGAGGCCGCCGCTCAGCCCTTCCGGGGCGTGCTGGCGGCGGCCGCGATGATGGCGATCAGATCGGTTTCCGCCGCTGCCGTCGTCTTGTAGCGCGGCTGCGTGGTCACGAACGCGCGCTCGGCGTCGTGCGGCCAGAAGATCTCCAGGAAGTAATTCCCGGATGCGTCATCGAGCCGGGGTTCGATGCGGAGGAGAGCCATCGTGATCGTTCCTGTCCTGTTGTGATGGATTGCTTGTGCGGCGCGTGCGCTTGGTGTGTTGCGTGGCCTCACCCAGTTCGGCGGCAAGATTCGCCTGCATGACTTTGAGCAGCGCCAGCATGAAATCGACCTCCCGCTTGCTGAACGAGGCCACGGCGGATTGCACCACGGCGATGCCCTCGGGAAGCAGCTCTGCTTGCAGGGCGCGGCCCTTCTCCGTCAAGAACACGTTGACCTTACGGCCGTCCGTCGAGTGCTTTTCGCGGCGGACCAGCCCGGCCTGTTCCATGGACGCGACAGCCGACAACGTCGTGGGCTCCATCGTGCCGATCAGCGAGGACAGCTCGCTTTGGGTGATGCCGTCCTTGTTCCACAGCACCCGGAGGAAATACCACATGCCGAGGCTGACGCCGTGGCGCTCGATCCGCGCCTGCAGCGCGCGCTGCACCAGCCGGTGCGTCATGCGGATTTGGTAGCCGACGCTGCGGTCCAGCGGCAGGGACGGAGCCTTGGAGGGCGATTGCGTTCGGCTGGGCGTTTTCATGGCTTGCCTTGGAAGCACCGGTTCGGGACAGGTCGGCAAAAACCATGGACAGGTATTTTGCGGCTCGACAAGGCCCTATCCACGGTCTTAGGTATGCTTAGAAGACTAAGCAAGACGGCTGCCTTTCGAGGCCGTTATCCAGGGAATGGCGGCATGGTGACGACGGCCCGGTTCAAGCGAACGACCCAAGCGGCCCGGCGTGCGCTCGCGATTGGATGTTGCCTGGTATCGGCGAGCCTTCCCGCCCATGCGGCCGATCCGTTCACCATCGACGTGGTGTTGCCGCTGACGGGGGCCGCCGCCTTCCTCGGCACTGCGGAGCAGCAGGCCCTGCAACAGGCGGAGAAGGTGCTGACCGGGGATAACGGCATCGCCGGCCGCTCCGTCCACTTCGCTTTCCATGACGACCAGTCCAGCCCGCAGGTCGCGGTGCAACTCGCGACGGAGATCGCCGCCAACAAGCCGCCGGTCGTGCTCGGGTCCGCCGTCGTCGCGATGTGCAACGCCATGGCCCCTCTGATGCGCCGCGGCCCGGTGCTGTATTGCTTCTCCCCCGGCATCTACCCGGCGCCGGGTAGCTTTACATTCAGCTCGAGCAACGCAACGCGTGATCTACTGACGGCCCAGGTGCGCTTTTTCCGCAGCAAGGGCATGACGAAGCTGGGCATCTTCACCAGCACGGACGCCTCCGGCCAGGATGCCGCGCGCAACCTGAAGGAGATCTTGGCACTGCCCGAGAACAAGGGCGTCGACGTAGTTGCGGAGACCACGTTCAATCCCTCCGACGTGAGTGCCGCGGCGCAGATCCAGCGGCTAAAGAGCGCCGGCCCGCAAGCCGTAATCTGCTGGTCGGTCGGCACCGCGATCGGGACGGTGTTCAAGGCGATCCAGGACGCCGGGCTCAACGTCCCCGTGGCCACCACCGACGCGAACATGACCTACGCCGCGATGCAGCGCTACGCCGACATCTTGCCGGCCGAACTCTATATCCCTTCGCCCGAATGGCCGCGCAACCCGAAGCAGGACGCCGGGTCGGCGGTCGCCAAGGCGAAGGACCAGTTCTTCGGCGCCTATGCCGGCACCGGCATGAAGCCGGACGCCGCCTCCTCATTCGCGTGGGACCCGGCGTTCATCGTGGTGAGCGAACTCCGTAAGCTCGGGCCAGGCGCGACCAGCGAGCAACTGCGTGCGGCGATCGCGGGGCTCACCGGGTTCGTCGGGATCAATGGTGATTACGATTTTGTCGCCCATCCGCAGCGCGGGTTGGATGATAGCGACGTCGTCATCACGCGCTGGAACAAAGCGACCGGCGACTGGGACGTGGCGAGCGCGCCTCGCGGCGTACCGTTCTAACCGGGCCGCAGCATGGCCGATTTCCTCCAGATCTTGTCCGGCGGCGTGCTCGTAGGGGCAACCTACGCGCTGGTGGCGCTCGGTTTGTATCTGGTCTACCGCGTGACCGGGGTCGTGAACCTGGCACAGGGTGCGTTCTGCGTCTTCGGTGCGCTGCTCGCCTACACGCTGCAAACCGATCTCGGCTGGGGTGTTCTGCCTGCGTCACTCGGGGCTGTCGTGCTGACGGCGGCGGGGGCCGCAGTGCTCGGCGCCGCGACCTTCGTCCCCGGCCTGCCGCGCCTGCCCAATGGCAGCATGCTGATGCTGACGGCCGGGCTGCTGACGCTGATGGAAGGCGTGCTGCTCGTGGGCTGGGGCAGCGCACCCTACGTGCTGACGCCGTTCAACAAGGGCGCGCCGCTTGCGATGGGCCCGATCACAATTCCCTTGCAGGGGCTGTATGTGCTGGGCACCGCCTTGGTGGTGACCCTCGCGATTTGGCTGCTGCTGACCCGCACCGGGTTGGGCCGCGCGTTCCGTGCCTGCGCCGAAAACGCGGTCGCGGCGCGGCTCGTCGGCGTAGACGTAAAGCGCATGACGCTGCTCAGCTTCACACTGGCAGGCGCGCTCGGTGCTTTGGCGGGCGTGGTCGTCGCGCCCACCATGTCGCTGCAATTCGACACCGGGCGGCTCTTCACCATCTCCGGCTTCGTTGCCGTGGTCATCGGCGGGCTCGGCTCCTTTTCCGGCGCCATCGTGGGTGCGATGCTGCTCGGCATCATCGAACAATTGGCCACCGCCTACGTCTCGTCGCTGTTCAGCAGTGCGATCACCCTGGTCTTGCTGCTGGCCGTGTTGGTGCTGAAGCCGAACGGGTTGCTGAGTTCGGGGCCGGTGCGCCGGCAAGACGTGCGAGACACGGCACGCGTGGCGACCCACTTGATCCGGCTGCCCTCCGTGACCGCCTGGCTCGCTGGGGCAGCGGCCGTGCTGGCAGCGGCGGTGTTGCCGCTGCTGATCGGATCGCCCAGCTTGCTGAGCGGCCTGGTAATCTCCGGCATCCTGTTCATCGCGCTGATCGGGCTGGACGTGGTGATGGGCTATGCCGGCCAGGTGAATTTGGGTCAGGCCGGATTCATGGCGCTGGGCGGCTACACCGCCGGCATTATCACGACGCAATACGACGTGGAACCGCTGCTGGCCGTCGCCGCCGCGGTCGCGCTGGCGGTGGTGGCCTCGCTCGTGCTCTCGGCGGTCACCATGCGCCTGCGCGGACTATACTTGGCCTTGGCGACACTCGCCTTCGGGCTGCTGGTCGATTCCTGCGCAGTCGGGTTCGTCGATCTCACCGGCGGCCCCTCGGGGTTGGTCGGCATCCCGTCCTTCTCCGTCGGCGCATACGCGTTCGACACGCCAATCTCGATGTACTACCTGGTGCTCGCGATCGCCGTGCTGATTTTGCTCCTGTTGCGGGGGGCCATGCGCGGCGGGTTCGGCCGTTCGCTGCAGGCGATCCGCACCGACCAATTGGCCGCGGCGGCGCTTGGCGTGAACGTCGTGCGGGCCAAGGTCACCGCGATGGCGATCGGCGCCGGGTTGGCCGGGCTGAGCGGCTGCCTCTACGCGTTTTTCTTTCACTTCCTGTCGCCCGACATGCTCGGCACGTCTCGCTCGCTGGAGTTGGTGGCCATGCTGGTGGTGGGTGGCGAGGGCACGCTGGTCGGGCCGCTATTCGGCGCGGCGCTGCTGACCCTGCTGCCGACCGTGTTCCAGCCGTTGGCGATGTTCAAGACGTTCGCCAGCGGTGCACTGCTGGTCGCCAGCTTCTTGTTCCTGCCGCAGGGCATGTTCGGCGTGTTTGCCGGCTGGCTGGCTCGGCTGCCCGGCCATCGCCGCTTACCCACGTTGCCGGTCGCGGCGCAACGGCGCGTCTCGTGAGCGGGGCCGTCCCAGCCCTCCGCATAGCGGGCGTCAGCCGATCGTTCGGCGGTGTTATGGCAACGTCGGACGTGTCCTTCGACGTCGCGGAAGGTACTGTTTGCGCCTTGGTCGGGCCGAACGGTGCCGGCAAGACGACACTGTTCAACCTGATCACCAATTTGTTCCCGCCAAGCGCCGGCAGCATCGCGCTGTATGGGCGCCCGTTGGCGGGGCTGTCCTCCGCCGCGATTGCCAGGCTGGGCCTCATTCGCACCTTCCAGACGGCGCGCGTGTTCCCAGGCATGACGGTGCTGGAAAACGTGCTGGTTGGCCGCCACCGGCTGCTTCGTCAGTCCACCTTGGCCAGCATGGTGGCGTGGCCCTCGGCCCGGCGGGAAGAAACCGATCTGCGCGCACGGGCCGAAGAGTTGCTCGACCTGGTCGAGTTGCTGCCCTATCGCGATACCCACGCGGTGGATCTGCCGATGGGCGCGCAGAAGCTGCTGGAGGTGGTGCGCGCGCTGATGGCGCTGCCTCGCGTGCTGCTGCTGGACGAGCCCGCGGCCGGGCTGAACGACACCGAAACGGCGGAACTCGCCGCGCTGTTACGGGCGATCCGGGTCAGCGGCATCACCGTGCTGATCGTGGAGCACAACATGCCGCTGGTGATGGGGGTTGCCGATACCGTGCTGGTGCTGGAGGCGGGCAAGCTGATCGCCGCAGGACCGCCGGCGCATGTGCAAGCCGACAAGCGGGTCATCGCCGCGTATCTGGGGGCCGAGGCGGCATGATGCTGCAAGTCGAAGGCCTGGTGGCGGGGTATGGCTCCAACGCGGTGCTGCACGGCATCGACCTGACGCTGACGCAGGGCGAGATCGTGACGCTGGTTGGCGCCAACGGCGCGGGCAAGTCTACGCTGGTGCAATGTATCTCGGGACTGATCACGCCGATGTCCGGGCGGCTGCTGTTCGAGGGCAAGCCAATTGGCGCGGCCAGTCCAGCCGATCGCCTCCGCCTCGGGATCGCGCATGTCCCGGAGGGTCGGCAGGTCTTCGCCTCCATGACTGTGGCGCAGAACCTGGCGCTGGGCGGCTATGCCGGACCCGGCGGCGCGGCCGGCTACGCCAAGCGGCTGCGGGAAGTATGTGACCAATTTCCCGTGCTGCGGGAGCGCATGGGCGACATCGTCGGCAATTTCTCCGGCGGACAGCAGCAGATGCTGGCGATCGCCCGCGGGCTTATGTCCGCCCCACGGCTGCTGGTGCTGGACGAGCCGTCGCTCGGGCTGTCGCCGCTGCTGGTGGCCGAGGTGTTTCGGCTGGTGCGGGCGCTGCGCGACCAAGGCCTGACAATCCTGCTGGCGGAGCAGAATGCCCGCTCGGCGCTGGGTGTGGCCGACCGCGGCTACGTGATCGAGAACGGCCGCGTGACGCTGTCCGGCCCGGCCAAAGATCTACTGGGATCGCCGGAGATCACCGAGCGATACTTGGGCGGCACCGGCGCTGCGACGCCTGCGCCGCAGGTCACCGCCGACTTGGCCGCCCGTCTGCGTCGCTGTATCGGCGCCGCAGCTTAGACGCCATCAAGGAGGATCCTATGGCAAAACTTCAGCTTTCCGTCGCCATCGGCGATTACGACCGAATGCGCCCCCTGGTCGACGGCACCGTGCAGATCGACGCTGTGGACCCGCAATACATGCTGCTGGATCCGGAGGAGATCTTCTTCCGTGCCTTCCGCCACGCCGACTTCGACATCTGCGAGCTGTCGATGAGCAGCTACAGCGTGAAGACGGCGGCCGGCACCAGCCCCTACATCGCCGTGCCGGTGTTCCCGTCCCGCGCGTTCCGCCACACCTCCGTCTATGTGCGCACCGACCGTATCCGCGAGCCGGCGGACCTGAAGGGCAAGCGCGTCGGCGTGCCGGAATACCAGCTCACCGCAAACGTCTGGGTTAGGATGTTCCTGGAGGAGGATCACGGCATCCGTCCGTCGGATGTGACCTGGGTGCGGGGTGGCTACGAGGATCCGGGCCGGGTTGAAAAGATCAGCCTGACCCTTCCGCCCGACGTGCGCGTGGAGAGCGTGCAGCCGGGGGAGACGATCTCCGGCCTGCTGGCCTCGGGGGGGATCGATGCTGTGATCGGCCCACGTGCGCCCTCCTGTTTCGACCGCGGACACCCCGACGTCGGATACTTGTTCGCCGACCCGCAGCAGGCCGGGCAGGACTGGTACCGGCGCACCGGCATGTTTCCGATCATGCACCTGCTGGGCATCCGCAAGACGCTGGCGGAGCAGCATCCCTGGCTGCCCGCCGCCGTGGTGAAGGCGTTCGAGAAGTCCAAGGCGGTGGCGTTGGCCAAGCTGGGCGATACGTCCGCCACCAAGGTCACGCTGCCCTTCGTGGAGGAGCAGCTACGCGCGGCCCGAGCGCTGATGGGAACGGATTTCTGGTCCTATGGGCTCGAGCCGAACCGTATGGTGCTGCAGCGCTTCCTGGAGCGGCATCACGCGGAAGGGCTGTCATCGCGGCTGCTGCAACCGGAGGAGCTGTTCCACCCCTCCTCGCTCGAGACGCACAAGATCTGATGGGCGACGCTGCCCCCCGGCGGCCGCTGCGGATTGGCGTTGCCGGGCTGGGCCGTGGCTTCATGCTGATGTTGCCGACGCTGGCCCAGCATCCTGGCATAACCCTTGTCGCCGCCGCCGATCCCCGCCCGGCGGCGCTGGCGCAGTTCGCCGCGGATTTCGGCGGCAGGGGCCACGCCAGCGTTGACGCCTTGTGCGCCGACCCGGCGGTGGAGGCCGTCTATATCGCCACGCCTCACCAGTTCCATGTGGACCATGTGACCGCGGCGGCGCGGGCGGGCAAGCACGTGCTGATCGAGAAGCCGATGGCACTGAGCCTAGCCGATTGCCGCGCCATGATCGCAGTGGCACGGCAGGCCAGCGTATGGCTGGTCGTTGGGCACAGCCATAGTTTCGATCGTCCGTATCTGCACGCCCGCACGCTGATCGAAGGCGGCGCCTACGGCCGTGCGCGGATGATCAGCGCGATGAACTTCACCGACTTCCTCTACCGCCCGCGCCGTCCGGAGGAGCTCGACACCGCACAAGGCGGCGGCGTGGTCTGGAGCCAGGGCGCCCACCAGGTGGATGTCGTGCGGCTGCTAGGCGGCGGCCAGGTGCGCAGCGTTCGTGCATCTACCGGACGGTGGGACCCGGCCCGGCCAACCGAGGGGGCCTACGCCGCGTTTCTCACCTTCGAGGATGGTGCGTTCGCAACCCTGACCTACAGCGGCTACGCGCATTTCGACACGGACGAGTTCTGCGGCTGGGTTGGCGAGCTCGGCCAGGATCGGGGCACCCGGCGCTACGGCGAGGCGCGTCTCAAGCTGCAGGGCCTCAGCTCTCCGGCCGAGGAGGCGGCGCTGAAGAACACACGTGCCTATGGCGCTGGCGCCGCATCCCCGTTGCGCACGGCGCCGATGCCGCACAACCATTTCGGTCTGGTCGTGGTCTCGTGCGACCACGCGGATCTACGCCCGGTGCCGCAGGGGGTGATGATCTATGACGACGGGCGCGAGACGCTGGACGGCCTACCAATGCCAGCGGTGCCGCGCGCCGAGGTGATCGACGAGTTGTGCGCCGCAGTGCTGGACGGCGTCGCCCCTGTTCACTCCGGCGAGTGGGGCTTGGCCACGACGGAGGTTTGCCTCGGCATCCTGCGGTCGGCCGCCGAGGGACGCGAGTTGATGATGGCCGAGCAGGTCGGGCTGCCTTGAACGGTGCGCGTCGTGCAGCGTGCAAGGCGCAAGCCCAGCGCCACTAGTGCTGCTTCGAACGAGCAGGCCTCCCCATGGTCAGGAGGATGGTGACGGCACCTATGATGACCACGGCATCCTCAACCAGGCCGGTTGGCGTCTGACCATAGCGTGGGATGGATGCTGTCCGGGCTCGCCAGCCAGGATAGGCGGCTGCGACTGCGGTCGAACCCCCGATTGTTGCGCCGAGCCAGCGCTGCCGAAACGGCGCGAGTGCGGCACCCGCGATGGCCGAGGTGATAAATCGTGCGGTCAATCCCACGGGGACGATCCGGTCAGGTGCCGTCTTCATCTTGTCGCCACCCAATTCGGCGGCCGCAAGGGCGACCGTAACCGCGGCGACAAGCGGGTATGCAATGAGCCGGGGCGCACCATTGTCAGGCGGTAGCCCGCCACATGCGGCTGCGACGGACACCACGGCCAATGGTGTCATGGCGCGCTGACCGCCGACGAGGCCCATCAAAAAAGATGCTAGCATACTGCCCTCACGTAAATGAGCGGTCAAAGCCGCCGGCGACATCCTGCTGCCCCGGCAATACGCGCTCGCGCACATATAGGTCCACAGTTCGGGTCTGATCGTCGATCATCGCCTGGTCGATCGGGGCCGGGTCGAAGCCGCGCACCTTGAGTGTTTGCTTCGAAATATCGAGCGACACCCCCGTCTCCTTTGCCCAGGCGGCGGCATACTCGTCGGGGTGGGCCAGGCCCCAGCGCAAGGCAACCTCCAGCCGTCGCTTGAAGTCGGCCAACAACGCGTGCTTCTGCTCGATCGCCTTCGTCGTCGCCACCTCAAAGTTCAAACCGCTCATCAGGCCCTTGCCATCGAGCAGAACGCGAGCGTTGCCCTGCGCCTCGGCCAAGAAGATATACTGGCTCCAGGTTGCCCAGGCATCGACCGAGTTGTTGGAAAATGCCGACCCGGCGTCGGCGGGCGACAGGAAGGCGATAGTGATGTCCGAGGGCTTCAGCCCCGCCTTGTCGCGGGCCGCCACCACCAGGTAATGGCCGACCGAGCCCTTGGCGGTGGCGATCGTCTTCCCCTTCAGATCCGCGAACGTCTGGAACGGCGACCCGGCGTGCACCATGATGGCGGTGTTGGCACCGGTCGACCGCGTGGCGGCAAAGATCTTGACCGGCGCCCCCGAGGCATGGGCGAACGCGAAGGGCGCATCACCCACCCCGCCGCAATCGATCGCATCGGCGTTCATCGCCTCCAGCAGCGGCGCCGCTGCGGGGAACAAACTCCAGCTGAATGGGGCGTCGCTCAGCACGTCCGCCGCCAGCATGACAGACTTGAAACCACCGCGCTGATCGCCGACCCGCAAGACAGGCGCCGCCCGAGCCACGAACGGCATCGCCAATCCAGTTGCCAGCACGATGCGGCGGGTGATCGTCACGCTCATGAGGGTTTCATCCGTCGATTGAGCGCCTAACGTAGCAGGACGAATGCCGTCTGAGGAGTTGCCAGCATGACCACCGATCCCGCTCGTGCCCTTGCCGCCCATGTCTGCCGCACCAGCTTTGCCCAACTGCCGCGAGCCACGGTCGAGGCGGCCAAGCAGGACATCGGCGATACCTTTGGCTGCCTGCTGGGCGGCAGCTCCGCGCCGGGCATCGCTGAGATACTGCGGCTCGCCGAGCGCTGGGGCGGCACGCCGGAATGCGACGCTCTGCTGCTCGGTGCCAAGCTGCCGGCGCCTCAAGCTGCGGCGTTGAATGCCAGCATGGCGCACGCGCTCGACTTCGACGATACGCTCGATCATGGCGGCTCGATCCATCCCGGCGCCTCGGTGCTGGGGGCGACGCTGGCGCTGGCGCAGCTCACGGGTGCGACGGGGCAGGACTTCGTGTTGGCCTACGCCCTCGGGTTGGATGTGTCGTGCCGCATCGCCCTCGCTGCGACGGTCGATCGTGGATGGCACCGTACGGCCGCGATCGGCGTGTTTGGCGCGGCCGCAGCCGCCGGGAAGCTGCTTGGGCTCGGGGAAGACCAGATGGTCCATGCGCTCGGCATCGCGTACAGCCAGGCGGCGGGCAATCGGCAGTGCATCGTGGATGGCGCGCTGACCAAGCGGCTGCAGGCGGGTCAGGCGGCCGGCAGCGGCGTTTATGCCGCCTTCCTGGCCCAGGATGGCTTCACCGGCGCCTCTGGCATCTTCGCCGGGAAATTCGGCTTCTACGAGTTGTACCAGCCCGGCGGATATGATATCGACCGGCTAACGGACGGTCTCGGCACCGCGTTCCGTGGCGACGAAGTCAGCTTCAAACCGTATGCCTGCGGGCGCCCCTTCCATGCCGTGCTGGATGCCGCCCTCGCCCTGCGCGCGATGCCCGGGTTCGGTCCGGACCAGATCGCCGCAGTCGACCTGGCGCTCGACCCGGCGAGCTACGCGGATCAATTCGAGAGCGGCCCGCACAAGCGTCGCCCTGGTCAGATCGTGGAGGCCCAATTCGCCTTGCCGTTCCTGGTCGCGACGGCGTTGCTGCGCGGCAAGGTGGGGATCACCGAAGTGGCGGCGTTCTCCGATCCCGAGGCGTTGGCACTGGCCGCCCGCATCACCGGCCGGCCAGCCGGCAGTGGCCGCGGCTGGGGCCAAGTGACGCTACGCCTCGTCGACGGGCAAAGCCAAACCATCGAAACCCGGGCGCCGCTCGGATCCCCGGCCAACCCGCTCAGTCAGGCCCAACGGGAGGCGAAGTTCCGTGATTGCGCTGCCAACGCCGTCCGCCCGATCGGGATGGACACGATCGCTCAGTCACTGGCGATCCTGTCGAAGCTGGAAACTCAACCGGACCTCCAGGCACTGATTGGTTTGTTCACGCGCCACTAAGCCGGCCCCTGAGATCGGCCGTGCAGAACCCGACACGCACGGGTAAGAGGGTTTATGGTTCCGGAGACACCAGACCGCAACGGTATCACGACAGCGGACGACGCTTCGGTCCAAGCCGCCCGAAAGCGGTCGCGCCGTCGCGCTACAGGCTATCTTGCCGCCGCCGACGCGCCCTCGACCGTCCGGGCCTACACCGCGGATTGGAAGCATTTCTCCCTGTGGTGCATCGCGAGGCAACAGGTGCCGATGCCCGCGAGCCCGCAGCTTGTGGGGGATTACCTGTCCGATCTCGGCGAAGGCTACGCCCGTGCCACACTGCGCCGCAAAGTGGCGGCGATCGCGCGCGCCAACCGCCATGCCGGTCATCCACTGGACACGCGCGACACCGCGATCCGGGACGTTCTGCGTGGCATCGGCCGCGCGCATGGTGGCCCGCCCAAACGCGCCCAGGCTCTCGCGACGGAGGAGGTGCAGAAGTTGGTCGCGACGTGCGCGGACGATCCGGCCGGCTTACGGGATCGCGCCCTGATCCTCATGGCCTTTGCCGGCGCGCTACGCCGGTCCGAACTGTGCGCCATCGAGGTGGACCACATCACCTGGAAGTCCCGCAGTTTGGAGTTGCTGATCCCGCGCTCCAAGACGGACGCGGAGGCCGAGGGTGCGCGGATCGGCATCCCGCGCGGCAAGTCGAAGGCGACCTGTCCAGTCCGGGCGCTTCAAGCCTGGCTACGCGCCGTCGAGATCCAACAGGGGCCCGTGTTCCGTGCCGTCACGCATCGTGGCACGGTGCGCTCGACCGCCCTCAGTGGCGAGGCGGTCCGCCTGATCGTGCTGAAACGGGCCAGGCTGGCGGGCATCAAGGGCACGTTGCTGGAGCCGATTTCACCCCACGGCCTGCGGGCCGGCTTCGTGACGTCTGCCTACCGCAATCAGGTGCCGGATGAGGAGATCATGGGGCACAGCCGGCATCGCAGCCTAACGACGATGCGCAGCTACGTCCGCAGATCCAAGCTCAGCCACGCGAGTCCAGCCGGAAAAGTGGGGTTGTAGTCCCAGCGGCCTCAAGCACTGCCGGAAGTCTCATTCCGTAGGGTGAAATGCGCTTTGGCATTGCACCGCACAAACGCGCCGATCGTCACGACGTGAACGGTTCACCCTCCCCTCAGCTAGCTTAGCTCACCCGTCAGCAAGGCTTTTCAGGCAACAGCCGGGCCCGACTGAGGTCCACGCTGCAATGGTCGCCGGGTCGCATCAAGGCGTGACCGCGCGCCAAGGTCAGATGCAGCAATGTTCCGGAGGCGTCGACCGTCCCGCCTGAATGCCGATCGGCTGGCGCACCGCTACGACGCTTGCACCGGCCTCGGCAGCGAGACGGGAAGTCCCAAGGAAGGTGCGTCGCCGCCTCGAGAACTCCTCTACGACCAGACGGCTGCGTTGAACGAGCGGTCGAAATAACCGGCTGCGGATTGCGTCTGCCGAATGACCCTGGCCGTTTGGAAGAAATCGGCCACACGCTGCTGGGCTGCAATCACTATGTCGTCGATGGCGACGGTGCGGGTTTGCGCCGTATCGACCACAACCCGTCCGACGGCTGTCGGGAAGCCGGTCTGCTCGGCCCAGACCCGGGCCTGGGCATCCGGATTGGCCAAGCCCCATTCACGCGCCAGACGCAGCCGCCGCAGAAAGTCGCCCAAGGCGTCCCGCTTGTCGCGGATCGCGGCCTCGCTCGCGACGGTATAGCTCTGCCCGCTCATGAGCCCGCGGCCGTTCACCACCTCCCGAGCGCCGTCCTGCACCTCGGCGAGCGCGATATACGGCCCCCACGTGGCCCAGGCATCGACGCTGCCCGCCATCAGCGCCGCCTTGGCATCGGATGGGGCGATGAACACGAAATGGACGTCATCGGCCCGCAACCCGGCCGCCTGCAGCGCCGCCAGTACCAGGAAGTGTCCCGTCTGCCCTTTCAGCGTGGCGACAGACCGTCCTTTCAGATCGGCCACGGTGTGGATGGGAGACGCACCCGGCACCACGAGCGCCGTAACCGCGCCGTCCGACTGGGTGGCCGAGACGGCACGCATCGGGATGGCCGAGGCAATGCCGAACACGAACGGCGCATCACCGATACCGCCCGCGTCGATGGCATCCGCGTTCAGCGCCTCCATCAGCATCGGCGCCCCGGCGAACTGGCTCCATTCCACCCGGTATGGCAGGCCGCCCAGCACGCCAGCCGCCTGCATCAGCGGTTGCGCGCCGCCCTTCTGGTCGCCGATCCGCAGCACGGTTTGCGCCGCCAAGGCCGGGCGCGCCAGCAGCAGAGACCCGCCGGCAAGCAATGCGCGGCGGGTCGGGAGGATGGCGGTCAATCCAGCAAATCCTTTCTGGCTTACTCGGCCGCGACGGAGATGGCCTTGCGGGAGGCGACCAGCGCGCGGACCCGGGGAAGCAGCTCCCGCCCATACTGGATGGCGTCGACCAGAGGATCGAAGCCGCGGATCAGGAACGTCGTGATACCGAGGTCGTAATAGTCCAGCATGGCCTCCGCTACCTGGTCCGGCGTGCCGACCAGCCCGGTGGAATTACCCTGCGCACCGGTCAGGCCCGCGATGCCGGTCCATAGCCGCTTGTCCAGCCGCGAACCCTGCGCTGCAGCCGCGAGCAAACGGCGGGACCCCTCGTTCGCAGGGGCCGCCTGGGTCTGGCGCGCATTGTTGGGCGACCGGCCGTTGCCCCCGCTGGCCTTCAGCGCCTTGGCCTGCTCCAGGATGGCGTCGGCCTTGGCCCAGGCCTGTGCCTCCGTGTCCGCCAGCACCGGGCGCAGCGACAGGCTGAAGCGCGGCTGACGGCCGAACGGCGCCGCCGCAGCGCGGATGCGGGCCACCAGGCTGCGCACCTGGTCGTAGGTTTCACCCCACAGGGCGTAGACGTCGGCGTGCTTGCCGGCGACCGGGATCGCGGCCTCCGACGCGCCGCCGAAATACACCGGGATACCGGCGGGGCTGTACGGCTTCAGGTCACCGAACCCGCGTTCCACTTGGTAATACTTGCCGGCATAGTCGAACGGCGCATCGGCCGTCCATTCCTGGCGCAGGATGTCCAGGTATTCGCTGGTGCGGGCGTAGCGCTCGTCCTTGGTCAGATGATCGCCGTCCTGCGCCAGTTCCACATCATTGCCGCCGGTGATGATGTGCACGGCCGCACGCCCCCGGGAGAAGTGATCCAGCGTCGCGAGTTGCCGGGCCGCGAGCGTGGGCGCGGTGAAACCGGGGCGGTGCGCAATCATGAGGCCGAGCCTATCCGTCACGGACGCGATGTGCTGGCCCACCAGGATGCTCTCGGCCGAGGTGGAGTTGAACGCGACCAGCACCCGGTCGAAGCCCACGTGCTCATGCGCCTTGGCAACGGCCTCCACATAGCCGGGGTCGAGCGCCAGGCCCGTGCGCCGCATGGTCTCGGATGAGTTGAAGTGGCCGACGTAGCCGATGAATTCGACGGTCATGGGGATGTCTCCTGAGGTGAAAGGGAGCCGGCGCGGGCCCAGGTCGCAGCCAAGCCGCCGCCGAGCACGAGAACGTCCGCTTCGATCATCCGGTCAACGCTCCGTTGAACGAGGCATCGAACACGCGGGATGCGTCCAGCCGGGTGTGGATGATCCCGGCGTTGAAATAGCGATCGGCGGTCTTTTGCTCGTCTGCGATCACGCGGGCGTCGATCGCGATCGGCACGGGTATTTCGGTATCGAACACCAGCCGCGCCACCGGCTGCGCCACGCCGATTTCGGCTGCCAGCACGCGGGCATACTCGTCGGGGTGCAACTGTGCCCAGCGCCGGGCAACAACCAGGCGGCGCGAGAAATCCAGCAGCGCATTGCGGCGATGTGCGATCGCATCGTCGCTGGCGACCAGGTAGGACAGCCCGGTCAACAACCCACCGCCGCCATCCACCACGATGCGCATCTGATCCACCAGGCGTGCCTGGGCCACGTACACGCCCCAGGAGCACCACGCATCCACCGCGCCCGTGCTCAGCGCCGTATTCGCGTCGCCCGGCATCAGATTGGCGATCTTGATGTCGTTGAATTCCCAGCCCTGCGCTTCGGCAACGGCCAGGACCAAAGCGTGGCCGATCGAACCGCGGTTGACGGCCACCGTGCGGCCCTTGAGGTCGGCCGCCGATCGGAGCGGCGAGTTCTGGCCCACCAGGATCGCGGTACCCGCGCCGCTGGTGCGGATGGGGGCAACGATGCGGGCCTGCAGCCCGGCCGCCAACGCAAAGGTGGCCGGGGCATCACCTGCGAAGGCCAGATCGACCGCATCGGCGTTGAGCGCCTCCAGCACGGGCGCGGCGGCGGCGAATTGGCTCCAATCCAGCCGATAGGGCAGCCCCTCCAGCACCCCCGCCGCCTTCATCACGGATTGTGTGCCGCCCCTCTGGTCGCCAGCGCGCAGGGCTACGGTGTCGGCCCACGCCCTTGGGCCGAGCACCCCCGCCGCCGCAAGCCCGGCCAGCATCTGGCGCCTTGTGCTCATGACGACAACCGCGGCGAGCCCAGCAAAACAGCTTGCCCTGGCACGAAGCGACCCAACGATGCAGTTCCACTCATTAGGACGGTCCTGTTTCTATTGGGCGCGGCTGATAGGCCGAAGACAAGCTGAGATGCACCGGCCAACCGGATCGGGCCGCGTGACGCAAATGGATGAGTGGCATCCCCAGGATCAGCCCGGTGGACGCGCAGCCACGCCCGATATGCCGTACCAGATCCGACACCCGGCCCAGCCCCGCAGCCTCACCGCCATCCTCGCGACGCGCCGTGATCGCGCGGACCCGCTCGCGCTGCAGGATGTCCAGGCTCTCCCACGGGAAGCCACCGGATCGATCGACCTCCGCGGCACGATCGGCGATGTCCTGCGCGTAGTCGTCGGCGGCTGGCGGCGCGGCGAGGGTCAGCCCGTCCATGAGGAAGCCCCTACGGCCGCTGCGAGCAGCAGCGAGTTCTCAGCGCTTTGCAGCGGGATGGGAACGGGGGCTCGGATAGCACCGAAACGGCCCGTCGTGAACAGATGCGTCACCACCCTATTGAGCTCGCCCAGAGAGCGCCAAGTGCTCTGGTCCAATTCTTCGACTTTGATATCGACAGCGCGAAAGCGGAATGCGCCGGCGGTGGCAATTGCAACACCAACGAAGGTGCCGTTTACCTCGACGACATGCGACTGAATCATCTTTGCCTCTTGCCAAACTTTGACTGGTCAAGGGCGTCACTTATACTCTGTGGCGACGCCGGTTCAGAAAGTCGAACGACCGCGACAACACGCCGTCACCGACTGCGCGATGCAGGATGTTCGGTGCTGTTTCGCTTTGAGGGGCTTCTGCATGGCTTAAGGCTGATCAGCCATCGACGGCGCGTCAACACACTGTTTAAAGACGACGGCAAAAAAGACGGAACGGTCTGCGGTTCGGCCGATTTGGAGAAAATGGCCAATGCCCTGCGGCTTTGAACCAGGAAATGCGTTTCCCCTCCGATCCGTCTCCGGTGCCAACCGCGCGGGCGTCCAGGCATGATGTCGAACCCCGGCCAGGTCCCGAGCACGACGGCCTCGCCACAGGCGCGCAGATGAGCCAGCTGCCCTTCTACTCCACCCGTACCGCTCGGCAAGCCCAGCCCAACCCCGTAGGCGACGCAGAACGCGGCCGGGTGCTTGAGGCAAATACAATCAGATCGCAACGGCTTCTTAAGCCTTTCCAGGTAACGGTCATCGAATTGAATGGGTGACGCTACATCACTCTCGCGAACTGGAGCGGCCCGTGATACTGGATAATCTAAAGCTCAAGACAAAGTCGATGCTGCCGCTCGCGCTGATGGCGGCGCTATTTGCCGGTGTGATCGCGATGTCTGCCAGCACGATGAGCGACGTGTCGTCGCGCTATGCCAAGCTCACAAGCCAGACGAGTCCCGCCGCCCTCTCTGCCCTGCGCTTCAATCGCACGACGTCGCTGATGGTGGTCGATGGGCTCCTTCTCCAGTCCTACGAATGCACCCATGGTGACGCGGAGAAGTGCACCGCTGCAGAGGCGTCGGCGCATGCGCACGAGACCATGGCACGGGAGCAAATCGACAAGGCGGCTTCGCTCGACCCCTCTCGCCTGGCCGAGTTCAGCACCTATAAGCAACGCTTCGAACAGATGGTCGTCGATATGAAGTCCGCGATGGCCGGCGGGCTTCGAGACGATCCAGCGAGCCGTTTGGCCATGAACGATATTGCAGCCCGCTTGCTGGTCTTCACCACTGACCTGAACACGGGAAATAACAAGATCAATGACTCCAATGCCCAGACAGTGAAGGATCTCACGACAGCATCCGAGAGCACGCTCTGGATGATGATCGGCCTCGGCGCATTGGCCGTGTTGCTTGGTGTTTCGGTCTCAGTCTGGATTTCGGTGGCGAAGATCAGTCGCCCGTTGGAGGCCCTAGGGCGGGCGATGCGGACCCTGGCGGACGGCGACCTTGCGGCGGGCGTGCCGGGTCAGGAGCGTTTGGACGAGATCGGCGCCATGGCGAAGACCGTGCAGGTGTTCAAAGCCAGCGCGTTGAAGGCGGTCGCGATGGAAGCAGAGATTGTTGCGGATCGTGCTGCGACTGAGGTCACGCGGTCCCGTGTGGAGGCCGAAAAGGCGCGTGAGGCGGCGGAGGATCAGGCTGCGATCGAAGCGTTGCAGCAGGGCCTGGACGCGCTGACCCACGGTGATCTGACGCATCAGATCACGGCGACGCTCGCGCCCAAGACACAACGGCTGAAGGACGACTTCAACCTTACTGCCAGCCGTTTGCGGGAGACGATATCCACCATATCCGTCTCCGTCCGGAATATCACCACGGGCACCGCGGAGATCGGCAAAGCATCCGACGACCTTTCGCGGCGAACGGAGAATCAGGCGGCAAGCCTGGAGCAAACTGCCGCAGCCCTGGACGAGATCACCTCGACCGTCCGCACGACGGCTGAGGGAGCGATCGGCGCACAAACCATCGTATCGTCCGCCAAGGCCGACGCCGAACACTCGAGCGCGGTCATGCGCGATGCTGTCACCGCCATGAGCGCGATCGAGTCATCGGCGCAGCAAATCGGCCAGATCATCGGGGTGATCGACGAGATCGCTTTCCAGACCAACCTTCTGGCGTTGAACGCCGGTGTGGAGGCTGCGCGGGCTGGGGACGCCGGCCGTGGGTTCGCCGTGGTCGCGTCCGAAGTGCGGGCACTCGCTCAAAGATCCGCCCAGGCGGCCAAGGAGATCAAGCAGCTCATTTCGACGTCGTCGCAGCAGGTTGGCCGAGGCGTGGAGCTGGTGTCTGAGACCGGCTGCTCGCTGGAGCGCATCGTCGTGCACGTGGCAGGCTTCTATACCGCGATCAACGATATCGCGGCTTCGACCAAGGAACAGGCGAGCGCGCTTGCCGAGATCAATACCGCCATAAACCAGATGGACCAAGTGACGCAGCAGAACGCGGCGATGGTCGAGCAGAGCACGGCGGCCAGTCATAGCCTGACGAATGAGACGGCCGAGCTGGAGCGCCTGACGAGCTACTTCCAAGTGAATGCTCGGCAGAGCCGGTCTGTCGCATCGCTAACGCACCCACCAGCCTCGACCCCCGCGCGTGCAACGAGGCAGCCTGCGCTGAAGGTAGTGGCCGGTAGAGCCTCTCAGCAGGCTTCTGCGGCGGCGGT
>CAXTCJ010000067.1:0-27081 GCA_964242215.1 uncultured Acetobacteraceae bacterium
GGCGGGCGAATCCGGCCGCTGTCATCGGTGCACGGCAGGGGCACTTTGCAGATCCTCCCCCGCCACTTCGCGGGGGAGGTGGCGGCGAAGCCGACGGAGGGGGCGCGGGTATGGGCCGTGCCCAAGCGCCCCCTCCACCATGCTGCGCATGGTCCCCTTCCCCCGTGAAAGACGGAGGAGGATGAAGAGTAGCGGTCGCGTAACCGTCACTTGCGGGACAGATCCCGGAAGTCGACCTGGCGATGGAACCAATAGGTGTAGCCTTCGATGGACGGCGCCATCACCGCATCCTGGTTGGGCTGCCACAGCAAGATCTGCGGTACGTCCTGGGCGAACAGCGAGATCAAGTGTTTGGACTCCGCATCGTATTTCGCCGGGTCCTGCTCGAGACGGGCGGTCTGCGCGGTGTTGACGATGTCCTGGTTGTTCCAGTCGCTGTAGTTCCAGCGTTGGTCGCCGGTGAAGAAGTTGCGGAAGAAATAGTCGGTGGACGGCAGCCAGGCGATCGACGTCTCGGTAAAGAACGGCAGCTTCTTATCCGTCACCATCGTGCTGATTTGCGCGTCCGGCATCTTCTGGATGTCGACCTTGATGCCGATCTTGCCGAGTGATTCGCGCACCAGCGCCGAGATCGGTTCGCTCACCGCAGAGGATCCGACGTTGAAGCTGAAGGTGGTGCTGAACCCGTCCGGGAAGCCCGCCTCCGTCAGCAGCTTCTTCGCCGCGGCGAGGTCGGTGTGGGGCGGCATCGGCTGCGGGAAGCGGCTGGTGGGCGGCTCCTCCGTCCAATCGGCGCCGAACAGCTTGGCGCCGCGGCCGAAGATGGCGGCCTGGAACATGTCGTCGTAGGGCAGGGCGGCAGCGACGGCTTGGCGCACCTTGAGGTTGTCGAACGGCTTCATCCGCAGGTTGAAGGTGATGAAGGTGAAGGCGTTGAACTGCGGGGTGGAGACGATCTTCACCTTGCCGCGCTGCGCCAGAGCGATCACGTCGCTGGCCTGCAGGTCGATCGACAGATCGGCGTCGCCGCGTTCCACCAGGTTGGCGCGGGTGGCCGGTTCGGCCACGGTCTGCGAGATGACCCGGCGGAAGAACGGCAACTTGCCGTCGGGTCCGTTCTTCCAATCGTCGTTGCGGCGCAGGATCGCCTGTTCGCCCGGCTTGTAGCTTTCCACCGTGTAGGCGCCGCCGCCGGCCTCGTGCTCGCTCAGCCATTGCTGCGCCCACGGATCGTCGGGGGTCGCGTGCTGCTTGGCGACCTTGCTGTTGATCATGATGGCGTAGACCGTGCCCAGATTGGGCAGCGCCAGCCGGTCCGGTCGGTCCAGCGTCACCTGGATGGTGTGGTCGTCGAGGACCTTGAACTGGTTGGCCTTGGTCAGCGACCCCGTCTGCAATTGCGGTCCGGCGAGCGATTTTGACGTCACTTCGCGGTCCAGTGACCATTTCACGTCATCCGCCATCACCGGCGTGCCGTCGTGCCATTTGGCCCCGGGCCGCAGCTTGAAGGTGATTGTGAGGCCGTCGGGGCTAATCGTGTAGCTCTCGGCCAACTCGCCGCGCATGTGGTCGAAGTCGAAGATGAAGCCATTGCCCTGCGGCTTGCGTTCCCAGGTCACCAGCCGGTCGTACACGTTCATGCTCAGCCCGAACGCCTCACGGGTGGAGCCGGGCATGGTGGGGTCCAGCGTGTTGATGGTGTTTCCCGTCACCTGCCGCAGCGTCTCCGCGCGCGTCTGCGCCTGGGCGGCCGGCGCCAGCAGGGCGGTGGCGCCGAGCAGCAGGGCGGCAAGTGTGGCCGGGCGTTCACGCATCAAGCTCTCTCCTGGGTTCGGCGCGGAGCCATGCAGGTTGCATGCCTAATCGGTTCCCGTCGCCGACGCGGGCGTTGGCTGGCGCGTCTCTGCCCGCAGTGCGCGTTGTCAGGGCAGGAGCCAGGCAGTATTGCCTCGGCATCGTCGGCTCCGAACGCCATCGCAACCATATGCTGCAGTGCAAAACTTTGTTGGTAGGCGGGCAAAGCGGGGGTAAACTACTTTGTGACACGAACAGTGTATTTTGATGCTAGGGAGTGACGCTCGGTGACCTTTGTTGTCAGCTTCCAGAGCGAGCCGGGCCTTTTGCGCGCCCGCATCCAGTCTGGCGGATCGAAGCTTCCCAAGGATATTACGCTCGGACTGTTGTTGGACGGGCGTCATGTCGCGGACGTGTTGGGGAAGTTGGCAGGCCGGCGCATCGAGATCGAGATCGCTTTGCCGCCGTTTTCCATGGCCGACCAGCTCGACCTGGTGGACGTCGAAACGGGACGCAGCATCCTGCTCGTTCCGTACGATCTGCGGCCCGCGACCGGGTTCCGCATGGAACGCTTCACGCTCAAGGACGGGCGGCTGGAGGGTCGCTTCGCCGCCAACGGGCTGGGCAAGCGCCTTTGGGTCGAGTGCTCGACCGGCACGCGCGGCGTGGCCCGGGGGTTCGCCATCCGCGATGCGGCTGGGTCCGACTACGCCTTCCAACTGCCGATGCTGACGGCCATCCCGTTCAACGAACCGGCGCAGTTGTTGCCGTGGATCGCCGGGCGGCCGATCCCGAGCCATGTCATCCAGGTCACGGCCAACGACGTGGGCATCGCCGGGTTCGTGGATGACGTGATTCCGGGCCGGGTTTCAGGCTGGGCGGTCAATCTTCGCGCCCCCGCGTCCCGCGTCTCGCTCGACCTGGTGATCGATGGCGTGGTGGTGGATACCGTCGTCGCCAACGAGCCGCGGTCGGATCTGGCGACGGCGGGCATGGGGGACGGGTTCTCGGCCTTCACGATGGACCTGAAACCCGACAAGGCGTTCCAGAAGCCCTACGAAGTGTCCGTCCGCGTATCGGGCACGCAGATGGACCTGTGCAACAGCCCATTCCTGGCACTCCCGCCGCTGCCGTATCGTGGCTTCTTCGACCGGCTGCATGGCACGTCCGCGCATGGCTGGATGCTGAACACCTTCGACCCGAAGACGCCGGTGGTGGTCGAGGCGGTGTGCGAGGGCCGCGTGCTCGCCAGTGCGCCCGCCAAGCTGTTCCGCGGCGACCTGCTCGATGCCGGGCTGAACGAGGGCTTCTGCGCGTTCAAGATCGAGATCGGCGCGGCACTGCTGGACCTACTGGGCAAGGAGGTATCGGTCCGTGTTGCCGGGACCGACCTGGTACTGCCCGGTTCGCCCAAGATCGCCACGCAGAACGCCAACATGCTGCGCTACCTCCGCCCCCTGCGCGGCATGGACCCGGCGTTGCTGCCGCGCCTGAAGCGCATGATGAACTACCGCGCCGGGCCGAGCGGCGTGTCCATCATCATGCCCGTCTACAACACGCCGCGGGAGTGGCTGATCGAAGCGTTGGAGAGCGTGCGCACGCAGTGGTGCGACCGGTGGGAACTGATCTGCGTCAACGACTGCTCCACCCTGCCGCACGTCGCGCAAGTGCTGCAGGCGTTCGCCAAGCACGACCCGCGCATCCGCGTGTTCAACTCGCCGCAGAACCTCGGCATCGCGCGCGCGACCAATCTCGGGCTGCGCGCCGCCCGAGCGGAATACGTGTCCTTCATGGACCACGACGACTTGCTGGAGCCGGACGCCGTCTATCACCTGCTGCGGACGGCCAAATTGTCCAACGCGGATTTCATCTACTCGGACGAAGCGACGACGGACGAGAAAATCGTCAGCATCGCCGACGTGAAGGCACGGCCGGCTTTCTCATACGACTATTACCTGTCGCATCCGTACTTCGTGCACATGCTGTGCGTGCGGCGAGAAATTGCCTACGAGATCGGCGGTTGGGATGAGAGCATGTCCATCTCGGCCGATGTCGACTTCGTGCTGCGCATTCTTGAGCATGCCAAGATCGTGGCCCATGCGCCGCGCGTGCTCTATCGCTGGCGCACCCACGGCAGCAGCACCGGGCACTCCAAGAAGGAGACGGTGATGGAGGCCACGCGCGGGGCGCTGCAGCGGCATCTGGATCGCCGCGGCACCGGCGCCACGGTCGAGGACGGCGTTTGGTTCAACCAGTTCCGGGTGAATTGGCCGGCCAGCAGCGGCCGCATCCTCATCGTGATCCCGACCAAGAACAAAGCCGCCCTGGTCCGCACCGCGGTCGAGTCGATCGAGAAAACGCAAGCGGGCGCGGAGTATCGGCTGGTGCTGGTCGACCACGAATCGGACGAGCCGGAGAGCCAGGCGTATTTCGCCGAACTTGCCGAGCGTCATACCGTGATGCCCTACGACGGGCCGTTCAACTACTCCCGCATGAACAATCTGGCCGTGGAAAAACATGGCGGCGATTGCGAGTTCGTGCTGTTCCTGAACAACGACGTCGAGGCGATTACCGATGGCTGGCTGGACCGCATGCGGCGGTTAGCCAACCGCGCGGAGGTCGGCGCGGTGGGGGCGCTGCTGCTGTATCCGGACAAGCGCGTGCAGCATGCCGGGGTGATCCTCGGCTTCAACGGCTCGGCAGAGGCGACGTTCAAGTTCGAATTCGCCTATCTGGACGATAAGGGCACGCGCAACCTCGGCTATAACTGCAGCCTGACGTCGGTGCGCGACTACTCGGCCGTGACCGCAGCCTGCTTGATGATGCGCACATCGGTGTTCGAGGAGCTCGGCGGTTTCGACGAGAAGCTGGTGGTGGGGTTCAACGACGTCGACCTATGCCTGCGTGTCAGGGAGATGGGGTTGAAGGTGTTGTACGATGGCGCAACCGTGCTGTTCCACTACGAGAGCGCGACGCGCAGCCAAA
Source organism: uncultured Acetobacteraceae bacterium (assembly GCA_964242215.1). Taxonomy (GTDB): domain Bacteria; phylum Pseudomonadota; class Alphaproteobacteria; order Acetobacterales; family Acetobacteraceae; genus LMUY01. The sequence goes on from CAXTCJ010000067.1 coordinate 4,780, forward strand.
CCAAGCAGGTCATGCATCCGGAAGACACCGAACTGATGCTGGCGCGGCATGCCGGCATCCTTCGGGACGGCGACCCGTTCTACAATCCGAACCTCAGCGACGTGACGCAGGATCACATCCTGCGGGAAGAAGTCGGATGCCGCGCCTTCGTGCCGCGGGTGACACTCATGGACGCGCCCGTGCTGAAACCGCAGCGGGTCAACGGGCCCGCCGCCATCAAAGGCAAGAAGCCCGCGCCCGGCGTTAGCGCGGAGCCCACCGCTAAGGCGCGAGCCCGTCGCCGCCCGGCTATGGCGACGTAGCGATCCGCCTACTCAGCCCCTTAGCGTAGCCCCCGTCGCCTTCGCGGCAGCGTCGATCACCTTGGCCGCGAGCGCCTCGATCTCCGCGTCCGTCAACGTCGCCGTTTGCGGCTGAATCACAACCTCCACCGCAAGCGACTTCTTGCCGGGCGGAATGTGCTCGCCCTCGTAAACGTCGAACAGCGAGACGGCGCTGATCAGCCCCCGTGCGGCGCCACGCACCGCCCGCAACAGCGTTTCCGCCGGGGTCGCGGTATCGACGACGAAGGCGAAGTCCCGCCGGAGCGGCTGGAAGGCGGGCAGCTCGGGCGCTGTCTTGCGCCGGCGCTTGGGCTCGGGCACGGCATCCAGCAACAATTCGAACGCAACCGCCGGGCCGGGCAGGTCCAGCGCGGTTAAGACGCGCGGATGCAGTTCGCCGAACGTGGCCAGTGCCAATTTCGGCCCCTGCCGCACGGTGCCGGAACGGCCCGGATGGTAGTGCGCCGGTGCATCCGGCGTCACGCTCAGGCTGTCCATCGGCAGGCCAAGTGCTGCCAGCAACGCCAGCACGTCGGCCTTGGCCGTCAGCGCCGTGAGTGGATCGCCAGGCGGCCAGCTCCGCGGGGCGGGACCGTAGCGTAACCCGGCGGCGATCACCTGTTGCGAGGTCTCGGCGAAGGCTGGTCCTATTTCGAACAATCCGCCGGAAGGCAGCCCGCGCGCGCAGTTGTGGGCGGCAGCAGGAACGAGCGTGGCCAACGGAGTCGGGCGCATCTGGTCCAGATCGGCGGCGATCGGATTGGCCAGTTGCAGCGCAGCCGGCGTGTCCCCGAATAGCGCGGCTCGCTCGTGCGCGACGAACGAGAAGGTCACGCATTCCAGCATGCCCCGGCTCGCCAGCATGCGTCGTGCGGTGGCGGCGCGGACTTGGCGCGGCGTGTAGGTTGCGAGCGGGACGGGCGCCACGGGCGGCATCGAGACAGGCGGCACATGATCCAGCCCGCGCAGGCGCAACACCTCCTCGACCAGGTCCGCCTCCGGCTCGGCGACGGCGCAACCGACTGCGGCCGCGAGCGCCTGTTCCGGTAGTAGCGTGGTGGCCTGGTCCAACCTCGCGTTCGCCGCAACGTCATTCCGCCACGGCGGGACCGCCACGGTCACCCGCTCGGTGTCGCGCAGACGGGTCGTGAAGCCGAGACGTTCCAGCGACGCCACGGCGTCGCTCGCGGGGACAGCGAGACCGCCCAGGCCGGCGAGGCGGGCGAACCGCAGGCTGGCGGTGCGGTGCCAGTCTGGCTCTTTGCCCGCCTCGACGACCTCGCTCGGTTGGCCGCCGCATAGCTCCATAACCATCGTGGTGGCCGCGTCCAGCGCGGCGGGGGGAAGGGACGGATCGACGCCGCGCTCGAACCGGCTGCGCGCGTCGGAGATGATGTCGTGGCGACGGCCGCTCAGTGCGACGGCGACGGGGTCGAACAGCGCGCACTCGATGAACACGTCGGTCGTCGATTCGGTGCAGCCGCTGACGGCGCCGCCCATAACGCCGGCCAACGAATGCACGGAACTGGCGTCGGCGATCACGCAGTCCTCCGCGGTCGGCGCGTAATCTTTTCCGTTCAATGCGGTGAAGGACTGACCTGTGCCGCTCCGCATCGTCAGCACGGGGCCCTCTATCTTGCCCGCGTCGAACACGTGCAACGGGCGGCCGAGATCAATCGTGAAGAAGTTTGTGATGTCCACCAGTGCGCTGATCGGCCGCAATCCGATCGAGCGTAACCGCCGCTGCAGCCATTCCGGACTTGGCCCGTTTCGTACACCGCTGACGGTGCGGCCCAGCACCCATTTGCAGGCCGGTGATTCGATGCGCCACGCCAGGCTGGATGGGAAGCGGCTCTTCACCGGCGGGGGCGACCAGGGCACCAGCGTTCCCACTCCGGCAGCCGCAAGATCCCGCGCCACACCGCGCACTGCCAGCGCATCTCCGCGGTTCGGGGTGACGGAAATCTCGATCACGGGGTCGTCCAACCCGGCGTAGGTGGCATAGGACACGCCTATCGGTGCATCCGACGGCAGGTCGGCGATGCCGTCATGCTCGTCGCCGAGCCCCATCTCCCGATACGAGAGCAGCATGCCCGCGGATTGTACGCCGCGGATCTCGCCCACTTTCAGCACGGTGTTCAGGCCCGGGATGTGGCTGCCCGGCGGCGCGAACACCGCCTTCATGCCGGCCCGCGCATTGGGGGCGCCGCAGACCACGCTCACCGTACCGTTTCCGGTGTCCACCGTGCAGACACGCAGCCGGTCGGCGTTAGGATGCTGCACCGCTGCGGTCACGTGCGCCACGCGGAACGGGGCGAGCGCCGCGCCAGCATCCTCCACACCCTCCAACTCCAACCCGATGCGGGTGAGCGTGTCGGTGATGGTGTCGAGCGGCGCCTCGGTCTGCAGATGCGTCTTGAGCCACGAGAGCGAGAACTTCATGACGCCACTCCCTCGTGCAGGGCGACGGGGGAGAGCGGGTTGAAGCCGTAATGACGCAGCCAGCGCAGGTCGCTCTCGTAGAACGGCCGCAGATCGGCGATGCCGTATTTCAACATGGCCACGCGCTCTACGCCCATGCCGAAGGCAAACCCTTGCCACACCCGCGGGTCGATACCGCAATTGGCCAGCACGCGCGGATGGACCATGCCGCTGCCCAGGATCTCCAGCCAGTCGCCGCCACCGCCCAACTCGCCGGTGCGCCGGTTCCAGCCGATATCGACCTCCATCGACGGTTCGGTGAACGGGAAATACGACGAGCGGAAACGCACGGGCAGGTTGGCGATGCCGAAGAAGGCGCGCAGGAAATCGATCAGGCAGCCCTTCAGGTGGCCGAGCGTGAGGTTGCGGTCGATCGCAATGCCCTCGCATTGGTGGAACATCGGCGAGTGCGTGGCGTCGTGGTCCGCCCGATACACCCGGCCCGGCGCGATCACGCGCATCGGTGGTTCGCCGCCGAGCATGGAGATGATCTGGACGTTGGAGGTGTGCGTGCGGAGCACCCGTGGCGGACCGTCGCCGAGACCTGGCAGATAGAACGTGTCCATCTCGGTGCGCGCGGGATGATGGGCCGGGATGTTGAGTGCGGCGAAATTGTGCCAGGCCGTTTCGATCTCTGGCCCTTCGCCGACGCGGAAGCCCATGGCGCCGAAGATCGCGGCCATCTCCTCCATCGTCCGGCTGATCAGGTGGATCAGGCCGGGCTGCTCGGGGGGCGGGGGCAGGGTGACGTCGATCCGTTCGGCGGCGAGGCGTGCATCGAGCGCGGCCGCGTCCAAAATGGTCCGGCGCGCCTCGATCGACGCGGTGACGCTGTCGCGCAGACGGTTCAGCGCCGCCCCGCGTTCCCGCCGCTCGTCAGGCGTGGCGCGGCCAAGTTCCTTGAGCATGGCAGTAAGCCGACCGGACTTGCCGAGCACGCCGACACGAATGGCGTCGAGTGCACGCAGATCCGTGGCGGCAGCGAGGGCGGCCTCGGTCTCGGCTTGGAGGGTGTCGAGGTCGGTCATAGTATTATCACCACGGGAGTCAGGAGAGAGTGGCCCTGCGACGGCCTCAGATCGCGCAGGTTGGAGGCGCGTTCGACTGCTTGGGCGAAGAGTGGGAGATTTAGACCTGTCCCGACGTGCTGCCGTTGCGCTTGGAACAGAGAACAACATCCCCCTCGCTCAAGGGGCGGGGGAGAAGCGACAGGCCTCAAGGTCCCGCCCCGAACGCCTTGTAGCTGCTCATCTTGTTGACATAGGCCTGCACCAGGTCGGACGCGATCGGGCCCGCTGTGCCGTCCTTCCGGCCGTAGAAGAACGCCTGCATCTTCTCGGGGGCGGAAAGGTCGGTCACCAGCATCGTCACCCCGTCTTGCCGGCGGAACCAGGCGAGGAACACGGCTCGGCCGTCGATCATCGGGCCACCGGGGCGCCCCGTCACGTCGAAGCCATAATGGCCGATATAGTCGGCAAGATCGTGCAGGAACCCGGCATCGTCCGCCGGGCCGATCCGCAACGTCACCACCGCGAGCGGAGGGCCGAGATCGGCCAGTTGCGCCCGGGCCACGGGCGCCAGCAGCAGCGCCAGCCCGGACAGAAGCGGCATAGCCAAGCCACGCCGTGTCACGGGCCAGCACGCCATAGCCTAGGCCAGCGCGGCCTGAACCTTCTGCACCACGGCAGCGAACGCCGCCGGGTCGTCGAAGGCGAGGGCGGAGAGCACCTTGCGGTCCATCTCGATGCCGGCCTTGTTCAAACCATCGATAAATCGGCTGTAGGTGAGCCCGTGCTCGCGAACCGCCGCATTGATGCGCTGGATCCACAAGCCGCGGAATTCGCGCTTCTTAACGCGACGATCGCGGTAGGCATATTGCAAGCTCTTCTCGAGCCGCTCCAGCGCGATACGGTAGTTGGTCGAGCTGCGGCCGACGAAGCCCTTGCTCTGCTCGAGAACCTTCTTGTGCCGGGCGTGGGTGGTTACACCCCGTTTAACGCGTGCCATTCCGGATGCTCCTTACGACAGGCCGTAGGGGGCCCACTGCTTGACGGTCAGGCCGTCAGCGTGGGTCATGGTCTGGTTGCCGCGCGCGGACCGCTTCATCTTCTGCGTCCGCTTGATCAGGCCGTGGCGCTTGCCGCACGGGCCGGAGATCACCTTACCGGTCGCGCTGATCTTGAATCGCTTCTTGACCGACGACTTCGTCTTCAACTTGGGCATTTGCATCTCCTTGTTCAGAAACCTGCTAAAAACGCAGGCGTCGCGGCCGGGCATGCCCATCCAGGCCCGGCTCGCAGACGAGGGGCCAGTCTTTAGCCCCGGCTTACCCTGTAATCAAGGGGAGGCTATAAGCCGCCGCATGCGGATCCCCTTCCACAAGATGCACGGCGCCGGCAACGATTTCGTGGTGGTGGACGAGCGGGCCGGGTCGTTGGCGCTCAGCCCGTCGCGCATCGCCGCCCTGGCCGACCGCCATACCGGGATCGGCTGCGACCAGTTCATCACCATAGAGCCAGTTGCAGGCGAGCCAGCCGACGGTGCCCACGCCCGGCTGCGCTTCTTCAACCCCGATGGCGGGGAGGCTGGCGCCTGCGGCAACGGCACGCGCTGCGCCGCCGAGCTGCTGATGCGCGACACCGGCCACTCCGCGCTCAGGCTGCGGACCGTGGGGGGCCTGCTGGAGGCCGCCCGCCTGCCCGATGGCCGGGTGCGCGTCGACATGGGCGAGCCCCGGCTCGATTGGGCTGACATCCCGCTCGCCCACCGGGCCGACACGCTGCATCTCGACCTGCCGGGTGACCCGGCGGCTGTCTCCATGGGCAACCCGCATGTCACCTTCTTCGCCGACGCCCTGGACCAGGCGCCGGTCCGCGGTCCGTTGGTCGAGCGCGACCCGATGTTTCCGCAGGGCGTGAATGCCGGGTTCGCCCAGATCCTGGACCGCGCCCGGATCCGCCTGCGGGTGTGGGAGCGAGGGGCCGGGTTGACGCAGGCCTGCGGCTCGGGCGCCTGTGCCGCGCTGGTCAATGCCAGCCGCCGCGGCCTGACCGGGCGCAAGGCCACCGTGATCGTGGATGGCGGCACGCTGGACATCGCCTGGCGCGAGGACGGCCATGTCGAGATGACCGGGCCGGTCGCCACCGCCTTCGTGGGGCAGTTCGACCCCGATGCCTTCCCGGCCTAATGCGCCGGCCAAACTAGGGATTTTACGACACTATGGACCTTCGCCGCCCCCTCGTTGCCTTGCTGCTGCTAGCCGGGCCTGCGGTTGCCCAGACACCCGCCGGTTCCACGACGACGACACCGCCACCGGCCGCTTCCGCGGCCCCGACGCCGGCCCCTGCGCCGATGCCGGACCCGCTGATGTCACCCGATCTGCAGTCCAAGACCGCCCATCCTCCCACGCTCGCAGCCCTGGTGCAGCAATCGAGTTGGCAGGACCCGCTGATCGCGGTGGCTCGGGCGCAGTTCAAGCAGCTGCCGGATTCGTGTGCCGCGGCCAGCTTCAAGCCGACGGGCCAGCTTACGCTATTCGCACCCGTCCAGTTCGACCCGCAGGGCACGCTGGTGCAGGGGATCTGGAGCGAGCGCCTGACCGTGGCCGGCTGCGGCGCTCCACGTTCGCTGAACGTGCTAACCGTGCTGCAACCCGGCAGCGCGCCAGCCCGCATCGCGACCATGCCCGGCACCACCCAGGCCGACCCGCAGACGCAGAAATCGGCCTTGCAATACGCCCAGGCCGTCGCGATTCGGGCCTCCCCGGCCAATTGCAGGCAGCAGAGCTTCGTCGACACCAGGTTCGACGGCTATATCGGCCTGCCGAACCCGCAGATCACCGACGGCCGCGACGGCCGCGCCTGGCATGAAACCTGGGTGCTGTATGCCTGCGGCAGCACGTACGATATCGGCCTGACCTTCACGCCGAATCCTCAGGGCACTCAGTTGGTCGCGACCAACCCCGTCAAGCGATCCTGATGGGTCCTGAGCTCATCACCTTCGGCTGCCGCCTGAATATCGTTGAGAGCGAGGCGATACGCGCCTTGCTCGACCGCGATACCGACACGGTCGTGATCAATACCTGTGCGGTGACGGCGGAAGCGGAGCGGCAGGGGCGGCAGGCGGTCCGGCGTGCATCGAGGGAACGGCCGGGCGCCGCCATCGTCGCCACCGGTTGCGCGGTCCAGCTCGATCCGGCGCGCTGGGCGGCTATGCCGGGTGTGACCCGCGTTCTGGGGAATGCCGATAAGCTGCAGGCGCGCTCGTGGCAGGCCGGCGCACCCAGCCGGGTCAGCGCTGCGGATGCACCCGCGCCGGTTCCGGTGGTCACCGGGTTCGCCGCCCACACGCGTGGTTTCGTGCAGGTGCAGGCGGGGTGCGACCATCGCTGCACATTCTGCTCCATCCCGTTCGGCCGCGGCCGCAACCGCAGCATGACCGTGGCCGGAGTGGTGGCCCAGGTCGCAGCACTGGTGGAATGCGGCGTGCAGGAGGCGGTGCTGACCGGTGTGGATATCGCCAGCCACGAAGCCGGGATCGGCCGCCTCGCCGCCATCGTGCTGCGTGATGTGCCGGGCCTGCGCCGTTTACGCCTGTCGTCGCTCGACCCGGCGGCGATCGATGCCTCGGTTTGGGACCTGCTGGCGAACGAGCCGCGCTTCATGCCGCATTTGCACCTGTCGCTGCAGTCGGGGTCGGCGTTGGTGCTGAAGCGCATGCGCCGCCGCCACGGCCCCGCCGATGCGCTGGCGGTGATCCGCCGGGCCCGCGCCCTGCGGCCGGGCATCGGGATCGGTGCCGACCTGATCGCCGGGTTCCCGACCGAAACCGACGCATTGGCGGCGGAGACGGAACGGTTCGTGGCGGAGGCGGAGATCCCCTACCTCCACGTATTCCCCTATAGCGAGCGGCCCGGCACTCCCGCCGCGCGTATGCCGCCCGTCGCTGTCGCCACCCGGCGCGACCGCGCGGCCCGGCTGCGCCAGATCGCCGCCACCAATGCCGCCGCCTTCCACGCCGTCCAACTCGGCCACACGGTGAGTGTGCTGGTGGAGCGGGGCGGGCGTGGCCATACCGAGCAGTTCAGCCCGGTCCGGCTGGACGCACCGGCCGGGGCCCTGGTGCAGGCGCGGATCGTGGCGGCCGATGCCGGCGGGCTGATGGCGGAGGCGGCCTGATGGCACTCGGCGGGTTCTTCAACAAGCTCAAGGCCGGCCTCACCCGGTCGACCGAGAAGCTGACCGGCGGTCTCACCGCCGCCTTCAACAAGCGCACGCTGGACGACGACGCGCTGGCCGAGTTGGAGGAGCTGCTGTTGGGCGCCGATCTCGGCCCGGCGGCGGCGACCGACATCGTGGAGGCGTTCCGCAGGAGCAAGTTCGGCCGCAGCGTCACGGATGCCGAGATCAAGGAGTCACTCGCGGAGGAGATCGCGGTGATCCTGGCCCCCGTCGCCAAGCCGCTGGTGTTGGACCGCGCGCGCAAGCCCCACGTGATCCTGGTGGTGGGCGTGAACGGCACCGGCAAGACCACGACAATCGGCAAGCTCGCGCTGCAATACCGTGAGGAGGGCCTACGCCCCATCCTGGTCGCGGGCGACACATTCCGCGCCGCCGCCGTCGAGCAGTTGCAGGTTTGGGGAGACCGCACGGGGGCACCGGTGATCGCCGGGCCGCCGAACGCGGATGCTGCCGGGCTCGTGTTCGACGCGCTGACCAGGGCGCGGGCGGAGGGTGCCGATGTGCTGCTGGTCGATACGGCGGGGCGGCTGCACAACAAGGCCGCGCTGATGGACGAGTTGGCCAAGATCATCCGCGTGATGCGCAAGCAGGACCCGTCGGCGCCACATTCCGTGCTGTTGGTGCTGGACGCGACCACGGGGCACAACGCGCTGGAGCAGGTGCGCGTGTTCAAGGAGATGGTGGACGTCACCGGCCTGATCGTGACGAAGCTGGATGGCAGCGCGCGCGGCGGCATCGTGGTGGCGCTGGCCGAAGACTATGGCTTGCCCGTGCACGCCGTCGGCGTCGGCGAGCAGGCCGGCGACCTGCGTCCGTTCGAAGCGATGGACTTCGCCCGCGGCCTAGTCGGCGACCCACGCTAGCTTCCCCCTCTCCCCTTGAGGGAGAGGGCCGGGGTGAGGGGTAGCCGCTTGTTCGTTAGGCGAGGCTCAAGCGACCCTCTCCCGCCAAGCGGGAGAGGGATAAGAGGTCAGCGCAGGATGATCGCAACGCGGCGGTTCTGCGGCTCCCGCACACCCGCGGCGGTGGGCACCAGCGGGCGCGTGTCGCCGAACGCCTGAACGTCGATCTCGCCGTTCGGGACGCCATCGCGTACCAACTCCGCCGCCACGGTCTGCGCGCGACGGAGTGACAGGCCCTGGTTATACTGGGGCGTGCCCGAACGATCGGCGTTGCCCTGCACCTCGATGCGGGTCGTCTGAACCCGTGTGCTATTCTGGGCCGCCTCCGAGATGATCTGGCGCGCCCGATCGGTCAGGTCCGCACGATCCCAGTCGAAGAACACCAGGTAGGTGCGCGACGGCGTGACCACCGGCACCGGCGTGACCGGAGCCGCGGGAACCGGCCGCGGAGCGCTGTTGAAGGCGTAACGCACACCCAGCAGGAAGCTGTGGTTCAGGTCCTCCGTGGTATCGGCGTTGCCAGTCTGCAGACCGTTCGTCGTTGAGAACCGCTCGGCGGTGTATTTCTGGTTCCCAAGGATGCCTAGGAAGCGATACTCCGCCGTGATCGCCAAGCCCGGCACCGCGTTGATCGGGAACGCCGCGCCGACGATGCCCTGGTAGGCGAAGCCGTTGCTGGTGCCGCCGATATGGGTGACGGTGCCGCTGTTCGTGCCCACCGACTGGAAGCCGTCGATATGGGTCCACTGATACCCAGCGCCGAGGCCGACATACGGCGTCATGAACGACACGCCGTAGGGGCGCAGGTCCACGTCGTACAGCACGTTGCCCATCACGCCGTAGTCCTGCTGCGTGCCTTGGCCGTTGCTTGGGCCGGCCGTGCCGCCGCGCTGGCGGATGCCGTTCTGCCGGTAGTCGCCCTCGATCTCGAACCGCAGCCCGTTGCCAAGGCCGTAGCCGACCGAGCCGACGCCGCCATAACCGGCCTCGTCGAACTTGAACCGCGAACTGCCGAGCCCGGCGCCCGGTGAGCGCTGGATATGTTCGTCCTGCTTGAAGTTGTACAGCGCGCCAGCGCCGACATACAGGCCGTCGATGGGCTGAGCCATCACGGCGCCGGGCAGGACGATGGCGGCGGCGCTGGCCGCGAGCATGGTGCGAAGCCGCATGATGCGAGCCCCCTTCTAAGTTGAGGCGCCCGCCTAGACCTCACCGCACCAATGGCAAAGCGACAAATGATAAACCAGGTTGAAACAGCCGGTTACATGGTTGAAATCGTTTAGGAAGTAGGAACTTAAATCGCGTTCATCATCCTGTCATGTCGGCGAGATGCCTGCGTGGGTGAGTTGACTTGCGGCCCCGCCCCGGCGTAACAGCGCGCCGTCGGCTGGCGGCGTAGCTCAGCGGTAGAGCAGGGGAATCATAATCCCTTGGTCGGTGGTTCAAATCCGCCCGCCGCTACCACCTCCCCCTTGTGGTGTAGGCAAGGGCAGGTGCGTTGATGCACCTGGCCGCACAACCCAATCCTCGGTCCTGCTCAAATCGTCCACTCGGGCGAACGGATGACTTAGTCACGTGCCAGTTCGACTGCACCCGGCCAGGCTCGGCCCAGGATTCGCCGACGCACGCCGAGAACATCGAGCGCGAAGCAGGCGGCAGCATAGCTTGCAATGCCGGCCCCGACCTCTGTTACGAGCGCGTTGGGAACGGCTCGCACCACCAGCGCCATGACAAGGCAGGCTGCACTTACACGCAGGCAGGTTCCGATGGGCAGCGGCACTTTCCAGGTTCGCTGCCCCAGAACCAGGGCCATCGCGCAGGAACACACCGTCGCCGCCAGCGACGCGGCCGCCGCGCCGGCCGGTCCGAAGCGGGGCACCAGCGTCAGGGTGAGCAGCACCGCCACGACGGCGGCCACCGCCGTCACGACCGCCAGTTGGCCGGGGCGGTTGGCGAGTTGGAACGGGTGGTCGAGCCCGTGAGCGCGCAGGCCGGCGAAGAAGCCGGCGCCGGCAAGCCAAGGCGTCAGCAGCGCCACGCCCGTCACGTAATGGGGGCCGACCAGGATCGCGGCAAGCTGCGGCGCGGTGAGCGCCATGCCGACCGCCATCGGTGCCATGACCACGAGCAGCAGCGACCAGTTCGCGGCCACCTGGCGGCGGGATGCGGTCTCGTTGCCGGTTTCCAGCAGGCGGACCGCAATCGAATAGCCCGCCGACGCGATCCCCGCCGCGACGACGGCCAAGGTGTTCTGCACCAGGAGGAAGGCGGCCGTGTAGAGCCCCAGCGCCTCGGCCGAATCCAGCGCCTCGAGCAATCCGCGGACGCCGCTGTTGGCGACGCTGGCCAGCGCCATGCTGCAGGCGAGTGGTAAACCGAACACGGCGATCTGTCGCGCCAGGGCGGGGCTGAAGCGGGGCCAGGCTGGCCGTTGGCCACCCAGCAGCACCCCGCCGATCGAGCCCAGCGCCGTTCCGCACACCGTCCATGCCGGGTCGCGCGTCAGCCATGCCGCGCCGGCGGCCCCGCACAGGCTGAGTACGCCGCGCCCGGCGTTCATCGTCAGGTAGCGCCCGGGCTGGCCGCGCGCCACCGGCAGGCGGGCGGCCAATTCGAAGGCGCCATAGCAGCACATCAGCAGCAAGCCCGCGGCGATGGCCGATCCGGTTGGGCCACCGAGCCAGCCCGCTGCCCAAGCGGCCAACGCCACGCCCGCCGTCAGCAGCACGAGAGCGGCGAAGATCGTGACGACCGTGCCGGTGATGGCAGCCGCCTCGTGCGTGCGTTGCGCGATCCGGAGATAGGCGAGCCCAAGCCAGTCGAACGCGAGCGTCGAGCCGAAGGTCATCACCACCAGCGCCACGCCATACCGGCCGTACGCCGCCGGGTCGAGCAGGCGGGTGAGCAGCCCGGTGGCGACCATGCCGAGCAAGCCCGGCAGCAGCTTGCCCGCCGTGTAGAGCGCGCTGTGGCGGATCAGCACGCGGCGCGCCGGGTCAGGCTGAGCCGCAATCGGCGTCGGAAGCCGGGCGGCAGCACCCAGAACGCGAAGAACGGCAGCAGGTGCATCGGCCGGGGCGAGCCGCGGGCAAACGCGCGGCTGAGCAACACCGGCAGGGCTCGCAGGTCACCCCGCCGCGCCGCTTGCGAGCCCAGATAGATCAGGCAAAAGCCGCTATAGGCGCGCCGGGTTACCAACTCGCCCATGCCATCGACCCAGCCCAGCATCTCCCGCCAGTCGAACCGGCCGCCGAGCGACTCGCGTGCCTCCTCCTTGTAGAGCACCACGAGCGCGTCCGGCACCATCACGACGGCGGCGCCGGCCTGCTTGGTGACGCGCAGCAGCAGCGTGGTGTCCTCGTTCTGGCGGTCGGTGCTGAACCGGGTGCGGGCGAATAGGGTGGTGGGCATCAGGAACGTCGACGTGCCGACATGCGCGTCGCCGCGGAACGGGGTACGGCGGTCGAACAGGTACTCGTCGACCGGCAAGGGGCTCTCGTACAGGGTGCGCGGCCAAAGCTCCTCGCCGGCGGGGGTCCGCACCAGCGAGCGGCACGTCACCAGCACGTCGCGCCCCGCGGCCGCGGCGAGTTGGCGGGTGATCTTGTCCGGCAGCCATTCGTCGTCGTCGTCGAGGAAGGCGATCCACGTGCCCCGCGCCAAAGTAGCGGCGAAATTGCGCGCGGCCCCCGCACCGGATGCGACTTCGGTCTGCATGACGGACACCCGGTCATCGCGCCAGCTGTCCAGCGCGTCGACCGTTTCCGGATCTGGACCGTCGATCACCACGATGACATCGAGCGCCGCATGCGTCTGCGCCAGCACGCTGCGGAGGGCACGGAGCACCAGCCCGGGCCGGCGACGGGTCGGGATGACGACAGTCACCAGCGGCTCAATCATCCCGCGTATCGGGCCAGGGGCGGCGCCGGTTGCCAGTGTTCGAGCGCGGCCACGATGCGCTGGCGCCCGTGCCACACTCCGAGGGCCAGAAGGGCGCCCGGCATGAGCATGGTGAAGCCGTTGGAATACGGCATCGGGCCCTCGTCGAGGTTGAGGAGGATGTTGATGAGCATGAACAGCAACACCCATCGTACCTCCCGCAGGCTGCCGGATCGCAGGGCGCCGAACGCGCGGGCGGTCACTCGGCCCCACATGAACAGATACGCCACGAGCCCCACGATCCCGAGCTCGACCAATACGTCCAGGTAGCCGTCATGGGAGTCCGGCGCTTCCCAGCCGGCCCGCAGCCACAGGAATTGCACCTCCTTCGAATCGCCGTTCCAGAAGCCGGCATAGCCGTGCCCGAGCAGTGGCCGCTGGGCGATGACGTGCATCACCTCGTGCCACAGCGGCCCACGCCCGGTGAGCGAGGTGTCGCGGCCGGACAATGCCATCAACGATTCGGGCGACACGACGGCGAAGGTCACCAGGGCCAGAACGATCCAGCCTGCACCGAAGCACAGCATCAGCCGCAGCCGCGGCCAGCCCCGCGTGGCCATGAAGCCGGTGACGACCAGCACCACGGCCGCGATGCCGAGCGAGGTCGCCGAACGGGCCAACGCGATGCAGGCTAACAATATGAGCAGCGCGGCGAAATGCTTGAGGCGGCGGCCCTCGTCCAGCAGCCGGAAGCAGTAGCAGCTGACGCCCAGCAGCATGCATTCGGCCATCGGATTCTTCTGCGAGAATACGCCGCGCATCGCAGTCTCGTAGCCGGCCGCCGTCTCGCGCCCGATCTTGGGCACGGCCACGAAGACCACGACCGAGAGCAGGCCGAGGAATACCGAGCATTGCCCAACCATCCGGATCGCGCCGCGCAGTCCGAGCGTCTGGGACAGGTACAGGCCGAACAGCACGCAACCGGCCAGGGAGGTCGCTCGCCGGGCCGTCGGCAGCGGATTGTCCGACCACAGTACAGACAGGAACGAGAGCAGCAGGATCGCCAGGTAAGGCGCCACATGGCGAAACACCGGCATGTAGGTGCGGCGCCGAACCAGCAGGATCAGCAATAGAACGGCCAGGACCGCGAATTGGACGATCGTGCTCACGATGTCCGACGAGCCGGGCTTCAGTGCCTCCGCCCCGCGTGCGGACCGCAGCGCCAGGATGATGCCTTGGTCATAGTACACGATGCCGACGATGGCGAAGGCGCGCTCGAACCGACCCATCACCTCGCGCCATGGGCGGCGAGGCGCTGGACCGGCCAGGTGTTCGCCAACCAGGCCCGAACTGCCGAGGTGTGCACCTCCGTCAGCTGCGCGAAAGCCCAGCCAACGGCGGTGCAGAGCGTCAGGCCGCCGCCGAGGGCCAGCCAGGGAATGGCGCCGGTTCCGCTCATCTGCCAGCCGACGCCGGACAAACCGGTCAACACGGTGATGTAGAGCACCAGCACGGGGAGGTGCGTGCAGTAGAGCGAGAACGAAAATCCGGACAACGTCCCGTGCAGCCTTGCCCATGGCGGGGGTGCCAGCGCCGGATAGCATCGCAGGGTCAGCAGCAGGTTACCGAATAGCAGCGCTAGACCGAGGTCCAGTTCGGCCGACATCAGCGGGTGCAACTCGGCGAACGATCGCCGCACGAGCACCCGCGTCGCCAACGACCCGGCGACAAACAGCGCCGCTGCCAGCCAGGGGCGGCGGATCACCGGCCGGGGAAGCCGGGCGGCCGCCACGCCGACCGCCCAAACCAGCATGTATGGCCCGACCGGCGACCCAGTGAACTGAACCGAGGTCAATCCCGCCAACGCCGCCACGGCAAACCCACCCAGCGCCAGCCGGGTGCCCAGCCGCAGCCCCGGCAGCACCGCGAGCGCGAGGGGAGGGAACAGCAGGTAGTACCAGAACTCGTTGAACAGCGACCATAGTGCCCCGTTAGAGGCGAATTGCGGGCAGGCGGCGGTCTGCAGGAAGGCCGCGTTGCACAGCAGAACGGGGATGGAGAGCGTGTCTGCGGTGTCGGCGGGCAGAATGCCGTACCGGCTCGCCCCGACGGCAAGCGACAGGCTGGTACAAAGGGCGGCGAGCGCCAGAGCTGGCCAGAGGACGATGCAGAGGCGGACGATCCGACGCCCCAAATAGGCGCCGATTGCGATCTGGCCCGTCTGCGTTACCTCGCGCATCACGGACCCGCCGACCAGCAGCCCGCTCAGCACGAAGAAGATCATCACGGCCTGATGGTCGAACCCGGCGAGGAAGGCGTAGGCCACATGCGGGACGGAGACGGCCGGCATATCCCCGACGGGCACCAGCATGCGCAGCCCCGCATGCGTGACCAGCACGGACGCGGCGGCGAGCCAGCGAAAGGCATCGACCCATGCGCTGAAGCTGTGTGATCCCACGTCGTTGCGCACCCATCCGCCTCCACCGACCTTCGACGGTCAGTGTAGTCGATGCGGCGACGGAAAAGAATACTAATGTATGACGAACTCGCCAAAAAGGCCGACGAGCCAAATCAGCATGCGCAGACTGCCGAACCCACAGATCGTCACCAGCAGCAGCCCGATCCACGCTTGTGCGCCGTCATTCGCCAGCGCCTCCTCCTCGAATAGCGCGTAACACTCCTTGGCCATGGCTGTCCCCATCTCGCGTGTCTCACACCGCGAGTTTCGCAGGGACGCATGGATGGGACGTTAACGACTGGAGCTATTCTTGGATGGCAGTGTCGGCAGACGGCTCTGCTGTTCGGATAACGGAGCGTTCCGTTGCTGCGTCAGCATATTGATGCTCGGGATCGGCCCAATCGGCGCCAGCGCCAGCCCCGGAACCGCCGGCCCGGTCAGTTGCGGGTCGGCAATCATCCGCAAGGGCACGGGATAGTCGTGCTGCCGCAGCCGCAACAACTCACCCCCCAGAACACGCGACCCGACGAGCAGGACGGAGGGCGGATCACCGCCGAGCCGCAGGATATAGACGCGGGGCTCGTAAGCGATCTGCGCCGTCGTGCGCGCGCAGGAGAACACCGAACCGTCGGCGAACTCGAGGCGGTGCTGCCGGATGCACCCGGTGAAATTGCCCGCCAGCGTGGTCGACGCCGCAACTGTGTAGCCGCGGGCGAAGAACTCATCCAGCGTGGCCGCGCCCGCCACAGGTGGCACGGCGCAAGCGGCGAGCAGCGTGAATGCGGCGATGCGGACCATGGGCGACTATCCCGCGCGTCCGAGCCTGCTTGCAAACCGCCCCGGCTGCCTTGCAAAGCGCCCCGGCTTCCTTGCAAAGCCCCCCGGCTTCCTTGCAAAGCCCCCCGGCTTCCTTGCAAAGCGTGGCCGGAGATCGCTAAGCACGGCGGCATTGTGGTGGAAGGGACTATTTTGGTCGTTCTTCTGACAGGTGTCGCCGGGTTCGTCGGCTATCACGTGGCGGAGCGCCTGGCCGCATCGGGCGCCGAGGTCATCGGCATCGACAACTTCAACGACTATTACGACATCGCGCTGAAAGAGGCTCGAATCGCCCGGTTGACCCGGCCCGGCTTCACCCTGCACCGCGCCGATATCGCCGACCGGGACGCCATGGAGGCGATCGCGCGCTCGTCGCCGGGTATCACCCACATCGTGCATTTGGCGGCCCAGGCTGGCGTGCGCTACTCGATGGTGAACCCGTTCGCCTACATCCACTCCAATGTCATGGGCCATCTCGTCATGCTCGAGACGGCGCGTTTGCTGCCGAACCTGCAGCATTTCGTGTATGCCAGCTCCTCCTCGGTCTATGGGCTGGGGAGGGAGTTCCCGCTTGAGGAAACCGGCGCGGTCGACGAGCCCACATCGCTCTACGCCGCCACCAAGCGGGCCGACGAGCTGATCAGCCATGCCTACACCCATCTCTTTGCGCTGCCACAGACGGGGCTGCGCTTCTTCACCGTGTATGGGCCGTGGGGCCGGCCGGACATGGCCTATTACGGGTTTGCCGAGGCGATCGTCGCCGGTAAGCCGATCACGCTCTATGATGGCGGACTGCTGAAGCGCGACTTCACCTATATCGACGACATCGTCACGGGGGTAGTCGGCGTGATGGACCGACCGCCGCCGCCGGGGCCGCCCCGCATCCTCAATATCGGCAACAACCGCAGCGAGAAGGTCAGCCATCTCGTCCGCCTGCTCGAAATCGGGCTTGGACGGCCGGCCGTCATCCGCACCCAGGCACGGCCGCTGGCCGATGTGGTCGAAACGTGGGCGTCGGTCGACGCTATCACGGCGCTGACGGGATACGCTCCTGCAACCAGTTTGGAGGCGGGCATTCCGCGCTTCGTGGCGTGGTTCAAAGCCTATCACGCAGTTTGACGGTCGTTTCACTGGCTTAGCCTCTCACGACATTGTAATTGACTGCATCCGTATGTTGGGGTGCAGCGCCAGATGTCGACGACCCAGATGGACGCAGTCGCTTACTACTCCGGTGCAGCCGCCCGTTTCCACGCGAGCTACGCTGCGGACGCGAACCGGCAGGAGCGATTGCAGGTCTGGCGTGGGTTCATCGACCGCTATCTGTCCCGGACGACGTTTGCCTACGATCTAGGCTGTGGCAGCGGCATCTTGGCCTGTGAACTGGCCCGGCGCGGGATCGAGACGGTCGGAGTGGATGGCGCCCCGGGCATGCTGGCCATCGCCCGTCGTTCCGCGATGGAGGAGGGCCTCGGGCGCGCCCAGTTCGTCGAGGCCACCCTGCCGATCGCCTTGCCGGAGCGGTGGCAGCCGGGCGACGCGGTGATCTCGTCCAGTGCGCTGGAATACCTGCCGTCGTTGCCCGAAGCGCTACTCTCGATCCGCGGTTTGCTGCGGCCAGGCGGCATGCTGGTGTTCTCCGTGTCCAATCGAGACTCCGTCAGCCGCGGGATGGTCCGCTTGGTGCACCGTCTGACCGGCTACCCGGCGTATTTCGGCCTGCTCCGCCAATTCAGCACCCCCGAGCGGCTCAAAGCCGACCTGGAGGCCTCAGGGTTCAGCTACCTCGAACATGCGCATTTCGCCCGGGCGGACCGCATTAACCGGGTGCTCGGCTGGCTGCTGCCGGAGCGTCGGGCCAGCAACATGATCATCGTCGCGGCCCGGCGCCGCTAGTGTTCTGACAGATTTGATGGCTCAGCATGAGTGAGAGCAATAGCCTGATCTGGTGGGCCGCCTCAGCCGATGGGCCGAAGCGCCCGTCAGCCTCGGACCGCGATTAATGCGGCCGAGAGTGCTGCTGGTCGGTCCGATGCCGCCGACCAAGGGCGGCGTGACCACCTTCATGCTTAACCTGATGGCCTCGCCGCTCGCTGCGGAGGTTACTTTCATCCCGTTCACCACCTCGCGCCCACCGAAGACGAACGTGACGGAGAATTGGGGCTACGGCGCCATGCTTCGCGGCGGACCCAGGCGGATCGTCACGGGCGTGCTGGTGACCGCTTGGCATCTCGCGAGCTTTCCGTTTTCGGTTCTGCGCCAACGGGTGGACCTCGTGCAGATCCAGGCCTCGGACTACCAGGTGTTCTGGGAGGCGGCGCTTTATGCGGTCATGGCCCGCTTGTTGCGCCGCCCGATATTGTTCCGGATCGGCGGCGCGTTCGATGTGTTCTGGGGCAATGCCTCGGGGCTGGAGCGTCGGCTGATCGCCGCGGTACTGCGCCTGCCGGCCTGCGTGATCGCCCAATCCGCCTTCGCACGGGACGTCATCCGCCGGGCCGGCCGGGCAGGGGAGATCGTGTTGCTGCCCAACTGGTCGCACACCTTGCCCGCAAGCCCCAGGTCGGAAGGCGACGCGGTTCCAACGTGCCTGTTCATCGCTGGCCTGGAAGCGAGGCGCAAGGGCGTGGAGGAGGTGCTGGCCGCCATCGAACTGCTGCATCGCCGAGGTGTCCCAGTTGGCTTGCACATCGTCGCGGCGACGCCCGCTTTGTTGCAGAGGGTGGCGGCTCTCGGGATCGCCGGGCTTACGGCAGAGGGGCCGGCGGATCATGCGCGCGTTCTGGCTTTAATGAGGCGCCATGGGATCTTCCTTCTGCCGTCCCACGGCGAGGGCTTCCCCAACTCGCTGGTGGAAGCCATGGCAGCCGGCATGGCGTGCATTGCCAGCCCGGTCGGTGCGGTTCCCGAGATGGCGCATGGCGGCGGAGTCGTGCTCGTCACGGCCGGTGACCCCGTGGCGTTAGCCGACGCGGTGGCCCGGCTGGCGGAAACCGCGTCGGTGAGGAACGAGCTTGGCGATCAGGCCCGACGGACGGTAGCCTTGCGGTATACCGCCCAGGCGGCGTTACCGGCGCTTGCAGCAACATATCGCCGATTGGCGGGTGGGTTGGCTGTCGCTGACAACCGAGTTGGCGATATAGCCGTCGAAGCCGTTCGGTAGAATGCCGCTTTTTCGGTAACTGCCGACCGAGGAGACCGGACGCGATCGGCCAAAGCTGCACCTCGCCAGCCGCCGACGGGCAACTTGTAGGATGCAATGCGCTTTGGCATTGCATCAGATCACCGTGGCGTCGATCGCGACTTGAAGGTGCAATCCTCCAAGCGGATTGCACCCTACGACTGTGATTCTCTGTCTATGACGGCTGGTACCACACCAGCGGCAACGGTGTTTCAGGCACTCTCGTCGCCTAGGTCGCCGAAGCTGGCGTCGCCCCATGGGAAGTAGCTGCGCGGGTCCAGGTTCTCGTAGGGCAGCGCATCCAGCCGAACCGTGCCGAGGAAAGGCTCCGCCGGCTCCACCAGCAGAATAGTGCGCGCGAAGCCGCTATCGTCGAATCCGCGGCGGAAATGCACGCGCGACTTGAGCGCGATCACCGCGAACTGGGCCAGGTCCAGCCCCAGCACGGCGAGTGCGGATGGCTCCACCATCTGGACGAGGTATGGGCTGATCACCACCAGATTGCCGACGCCAAACCGAACGCAGATCCAGTCGCGGCCTGCGTCGCGCACGATACGCTCGATCCGCCCGGTGATCCGCACCGGCTGACCGGCCGATTCCGCCACCCGGCCACCGACATCGCCGTCGAAAGCGTCGCCCTCCTTCGCACCCGAAGACAGCACGGATCGCACGGTGTCGTGGTCCATGACGGTGGCGATCAGCACGTGCTCGAGCCGTTGCGCCACAACCTCCTGCAGCAGCCAGGTTGCGGCGCCCGAGCGGTCGCTGTGATCCGCTAGGACGACGGGGGTCTCGCCGCGGAACACGGCTTGTTGCGCGAGCGCGACACCCTCCGCCATGCTGTGAACTCGGGCGGCCGAGAGCAGCGCCTCGCGCCGGCGCCAGGCGAACTCGGCCATGTCTCGCGCCACACCGTGGGCGAGCGCCGGGTCGTCGTTGGTCACGACGGCGATCGTCATGCCGGCGTCGGGCACGTCGGCCCAGGGGAAGCCGAAGAACACGTTGACGATGGTGCCCGGCGACCGCGCCTCCCACACCAGGGCGCGTTGAATGAGGTCGCTCCACGGCGAGGCGCCGGTCCACTGCACGACGGTCGGGGACAGGATGGGCACG
Source organism: uncultured Acetobacteraceae bacterium (assembly GCA_964242215.1). Classification (GTDB taxonomy): domain Bacteria; phylum Pseudomonadota; class Alphaproteobacteria; order Acetobacterales; family Acetobacteraceae; genus LMUY01. The sequence continues at coordinate 25,170 of CAXTCJ010000067.1, forward strand.
CGGATCACGGCGTTGGTCGGGCGGTAGTCGCCGCGCAAGGCACGCAACAGGTATCGCGCGGCGCGTTCGCCCTGCAGGTGCATGTCGTAGTGCGGAAAGTATTTGCCGGTGAACGCCATGTCGGCGTGCTCGAAGAATGCTGCGTCCTCGTTGCCGTGCGGGTCGAAGGTGGCGACGATCATCGCCTTGGGGCCGACCGCCGCGCGAACGCGCCGGGCCAGTTCCGCCTCCGGCCTGGGCGTGCCACGGACCGCCATCGCGCCGTGGAGGCATAGATACACCCCGTCGAACGGGCCGTCGGCGACGAGCAACTCCACCATGCGGGCGGTGAAGGTGTCGAACGCCTCCGCAGTCACCCAGCCCGACCCGGTCCCGGTCTTGGGAAACAGCGGCGACTCGATCCCGACCAGGGTCACGTCCTGGTGCTCGCGGATAAACCGGACGAAACCGCCCATGTAGTCGCGGGGGTAAGCGGCCAGCAGGGCGTCTCCGCCTGCCGGTGAGCCCTCGTAAATAAAGTCCTGCAGCGTGGTGTCGTTGGGCAGCATCGTCACCGTCTCGTGCATGAACAGCACGACGGCGATGCGAAGCTGCCGGCTCACGTGTGCCGCTTGGGTGCGATCAGCGCCGCGATCCCGGCGAGCAGTACGAGCCCGCGGGCGATTGCAAGTTTGTCATCGCCATGGCGGATTTCGCTCAGCAACAACGTGGCCGACACACCCGCGACGAGCAGGCCGCCCAGACGGCGGGTGGGCGGGGCGGCCATCATCACGCCGCCCATGGTTTCGACGGAGGCGACGGCTTGCGCGTCGAAACGCGACCAGCCGAGATGGCGGAACATCTGGCTGTAGCGGCGGTCGCCAGTGAGTTTGTCGGCGCCGGCGACAGCGATGGCGGCACCGAGAGCGGGAAATGCCAAGTTCATGGTTGGTCCTCCTACGGCTACAACGCGGCCGTGTGCCGGGCGTTCGCACCGACCTACGCCAAGACGACGGGCCGCACGTCCTTGATGTCGCGGAACGTCAGCCCCTCGTTCGCGTCCGCGACCCGCTTCAGCGAGAATGTGGAGGAGGCAAGGAACACCGGGTCGCCGTCTACGTCGTCCGCCATCGCGGTGCGCTGGACCTGGCAGAATTTCTCGATGACGGCCTTGTCGCCGCTGATCCACCGGGCGAGCGAATAGGGCACGGCTTCAAAACCGATCCCGACGCCGTACTCCCCCTGCAGCCGGGCAATCAGCACGTCGAGCTGCAAGGTGCCGACTACGCCCACGATCGGCTGGCTGCCGTCTTGCGGGCGGAACAGCTGTACCACGCCTTCCTCGGCCAGTTCCTGCAGCGCCTGCCGGAGCTTCTTGGCCTTCATGGCGTCGTCCAGCCGCACCCGGCGCAGGATCTCCGGGGCGAAATAGGGCACGCCGACGAAGTTGATGTCCTCTTCCTCACTCAGCGTGTCGCCGATCCGCAGCGTGCCGTGGTTGGGAATGCCCACCACGTCGCCGGCATACGCCTCATCGGCGATCTGGCGGTCGCGCGCGAAGAAGAATTGCGGCGCATGCAGCGGGATCAGCTTGCCCGTGCGCACCTGGCGTAGCCGCATGCCGCGCTGCAGCTTGCCGGAGCACACCCGGGCGAAGGCGATGCGGTCGCGATGGTTCGGGTCCATGTTGGCCTGGATCTTGAACACCAACGCCGTCAGCTTGTCCTCGCTCGCCTGCACCGTGCGAGTGTCGGCAGGCTGTGCGCGGGGCGGGGGGCCAAACGCGACCAGGCTGTCCAGCAGGTCGGTGACGCCGATCTCCTTGATGGCACTGCCGAAGAACACCGGCGTCAGGTGCCCGGCGTTGAACCCGTCCAACTCGAACTCCGGCAGGGCGGCGCGGGCGAGGTCGATCTCCTCGGCCATGGCGATC
>CAXTCJ010000068.1:0-8194 GCA_964242215.1 uncultured Acetobacteraceae bacterium
ATACCAGAAACGGTCGAGACTCCGCATCGGCGGTCCCTCGGGCGAAGGACCGCATCATGGCTGAAACCACCCTGGCCGCTGCCAACGTCGAAATCGTCCACGACAAAGCGCGCAATCTCACGCGCTTCTGCGAAATCATCGACGAGGCGGTAGGGCAAGGGGCCGACATCCTCGTCCTCCCCGAGGCCGGGCTACAAGGCTACGCCGATTTCGCGCTCCCACCCGGATCCAAAGCCGCTGCCGAACAGAAGCAGTATTACCACCGCGAGGCTGAGCCCATCCCTGGCCCGGCCACCGAACGCATCGCCCAGCTAGCCCGCCGCCATGGCATGCTGATCCAACTCGGCCTAGCCGAACGCGCGCTGCACGGTAACGCCATCTACAATTCGACCGCCCTGATCGGGCCGCAAGGCGTGATCGGCGTGTATCGCAAGCTGCATAATACCTTCGAGTTTCCGTACTTCTCGCCCGGCGAGGAAACCCCGGTCTTCGCCACGTCGCACGGCACAATGGCGAGCCTCATCTGCTACGATCTGTGCTTCCCGGAGCTCCTGCGCACGTACGCCGTCAACGGTGCAGAACTCGTGCTGATGTCGACCGCCTGGCCGATGAAGGGCCACGACCGCAGCAGTGATTATCACGGCTGGGCTATGGACCTGGCGGCGCAGAGCAACGCGTTTTTCAACCAGTTCTGGATCGTCGTGTCGAACCACTGCGAAACCGGCGCCTACTCGCAAGGTGTCGACTATTACGGCGGCTCGCAAATTGTCGATCCGCGGGGCAAGGTAGTTGCGTATCTCGGCGCCGAGGAGGGGCTCGTGGTCCACCGCGCCGATCTGCACCAGGAGGTCCTGCAATCGCGCACCGAGGCATTCTTCGGCCTCAACCTGTTGCAGGACCGCCGGCCGGAGCGCTACGGGGCCGTTCTCGACCAGAGCCACCGCTACCCCAGCCAGACGTTGGCGAGCGCACTGCCGGCACGTCCGGTCGAATTCGAGCCGCGGCTCACCAAACTCGCACGTCCCCGCTGAGCCGTCGCATGGTGACCATCGAGACTATCGCCGCGGCCGAACTCCTGTTCGGGGTCGACTACACGCCTGCCGAACGCGCGCAGATGGTGGACAACCTGGAAGGCCAGATCGCCTCTGCCCTCGCCCGGCGCCGCGTGCCGCTTGCCAACGACGCCCCGATGGCCAGCCACTTCGACCCGCGCTTGCCGACCACGCGGCTGCCCGATGCGCAGGCTCCCGTGCGCTACGCCACCATCGAGGCGCCGTGCCCGTCCGATGCGGAGGCGATCGCATTTGCGCCGCTCACCCACCTCTCGGCCTGGATCCGCACCGGCGCCCTCAGCAGCCGGCGGTTGACCGAGATCTATCTGTCGCGCATCGAGGCGCTCAACCCCCGCCTGTATTGCTTCGCGGCGGTCGCGCCCGAGCTGGCACTTGGGCAGGCCGACGCTATGGATGCGCTCACCGCGGCGGGCATCTGGCGTGGCCCGCTCCACGGCATTCCCTATGGTGTGAAGGACCTGTTCGACACCGCTGGCCTGGTCACCGGCTGGGGTGCGGAACCGTTCCAGGGCCGCGTCCCAGAGCGTGACGCCCACATCGTGACCCGGCTGCACGATGCCGGCGCCGTCCTGCTCGGCAAGACGACGGTGGGTGCGCTGGCGTACGGCGACATCTGGTATGGCGGGCGCACCCGCAACCCTTGGAACCTGAACGAGGGATCCAGTGGCTCGAGCGCCGGGTCGGCGTCGGCCACCGCCGCCGGGTTGTGCGGCTTCGCGATCGGCACCGAGACCCTGGGCTCCATCACCTCGCCCAGCCAGCGCTGCGGCACCACCGGGCTGCGGCCCACCTTCGGCCGCGTGTCGCGCGCGGGTGGCATGGCGCTGTGCAATTCGCTCGACAAAGTGGGCCCGATTTGCCGCGCCGTCGAAGACACCGCCATGGTGCTGCAGGCGCTGAACGGCTACGACCCGGCCGACCGGTCCTCGATCCTGCAACCCTTCAATTATGACGCCGCGGCACCGCTGGCCGGCATGCGCCTCGGCTACCTGCCGGTCGCGTTCGCCGAGGGTGCGACTTCGGTCGACCATGCCGCATTGGCGGCCGCCCGCACTCTGGGCATCGAAGTGGTCGAGGCGTCGCTGCCGGACCTGCCGTATGGCGCGCTGATGAACGTGCTCTACGCCGAGGCTGCGGCCAGCTTCGAGGCGCTCACTTTGTCCGGCGAGGATGACACGCTGACGTGGCAGGAGCCGGGCTCCTGGCCCAATACATTTCGCAAGGCTCGTTTCCTGTCCGCCGTGGATCACGTGCAGCTCGACCGGCTGCGCTACCAGGTGATGCTGGCACTCGACGGCTTGTTCAATCAGGTGGACGCGCTGATCGGCCCGTATTCGACCGGCCCGATGCTGATCGCGAGCAACTTCACCGGCCACCCCTGCCTGCATCTACGCGCCGGGTTCCTCGAGCTGGGCACGCGCAGCCAGGCCTCGCTCGGCAGTGGCAAGCTCACCACCGGCGATCCGGAAGCGGACAGCCCGAAATTCCGCGTGCCGCAGGGCATCTCCCTGTGGGGGCGCCTGTTCGACGAGGGCCCGCTGCTCAACCTCGGTGTCGCCCTCGAACGCGCGCTCGCGGTTGCAGCCGAACGCCCGACCTTCGCTGCCTGAGCCCACCCATCCAGGAGACCAAAGCATGCTTCGCCGCGACTTCATCACCTCCACGGCAGCGATCACGGGCGCGGGTCTTCTCGGCGTACCGGCCATGGCGCAGACCACGCCGACCCGCGGCGGCACCTTGATTTGGGGTCACTCCGAAACAGCGCAGAACCTCGACATCCACCAGGCCGGTGCCGCCGCGAGCACGCGCGTGCTGCAGAACATCCATTGCAGCCTCGTCAAACCGACGCCGACCTTCGAGATTGTCCCGTCGCTTGCGGAGAAGTTCAGCACCAGCCCGGACCTGCTGACCTACACCTTCTCGCTGCGGCAGGGCGTGAAGTTCCACAACGGCAAGACGATGGACTCGGGCGACGTCAAATACTCGTTCGACCGCTGCCGCGATCCGAAGACGGGCGCGGTGAACTTCGAGGTGTTCAACGACGTCGACACGATCGAGACGCCGGACGCGAATACCGTTATCATCAAGATGAAGCGCCTCAACGCTCCGTTTCTCAGCCGCATCGCTGAGCTCGGGGCCGGTGCGATCCTGCCGGCCGGCTCCGGCGATATCCAGGGACAGACGCCCACCGGCGCCGGGCCGTTCAAGTTCGTGCGCCGGGAATTCGGCCACGAAACCGAACTCACCCGCTTCGATGATTACTTCGAAGGGCCAGCCTATCTCGACCGGGTGATCGAACGCGACGTCACCGAGCCCACCGTCCGCCTCACCGGCCTGCAAACGGGTGAGCTGCACGTCATCAACGACATCCCGGCCGACCGGGTCGACGGCGTGCGCAAGGATGCCAAGCTGCAGACATTCGACTGGTTTCCGCTCAACTTCGACTTCATTAACATGAACCACAAGTTCGAACCCTTCGCCGACCCGCGGGTCCGCATGGCGTTCGACCTCATGATCGACAAAGCCGGGCTGCTGCAGGGCGCGCTGTGGAACCTCGGCAAGCTGACGGCATCACCGAGTTTCCCGACCTCCGGCACGTACGATACCGCCCTGAAGAACCGCCCGCAGGATATCGACAAGGCGCGCTCGCTGCTCGCCGAAGCCGGCTACGGACCGGGCAAGCTCAACCTCACGTTCAAGGTCACCACCAACTACCCCTACCACGTCGATGCGTCGCAGATCATGGCGGAGTGGTTCCAGGCTGCGGGCGTGAACACCAAGATCGAGCAGCTCACCTGGTCCGACTGGCTCACGCAGTGCTGGACCAACCGCGACTTCCAGATCACCATGATGAACTTCTTCGGATTGTGGGAGCCGGACTTCCTGTACTACAGCCTGTGGAACTCCAAGGGCGCGTTCAACTACCGCAACGTGAACGACCCCGACATCGACCGCATGACGCAGCAGGCTCGCGAGACCGCCGACGTGACGGCGCGCGACGCCCTGTACAAGCAGGTGCAGCAGCGCATCTTCGACCAGACCCACGACGTCATCCTGTGGTTCCGCAACGGCACCCTCGGGGCGCAGAAGAGCGTCGGCGGCCTGGATACCATCGTGCAGCCCAACGGCTCCGGCCTGAACTTCCACAAAGCCTGGCTGAAGGCGTGACCGGTTCCGGGGCCGTTCACGCCGAGGAACCATGAAGTATCTCCTGAGCCGGGTGCTCTCCATCGTCGTCACGCTGATCGTCGTTTCCATCGTGACGTTCACCGTGGTGAACATCCTGCCCGGCGACGTCGCGATGATGGTGCTGGGCACGCAGAGCAACCCCGCCGCACTCGAAGGGCTGCGCCAGAGCCTGGGCTTGCACGACCCGTTATGGGTGCAATACCTGCGCTGGATGGGCGGCCTGCTCAGCCTGCATCTCGGCCAGTCCTTGATGTTCAAGGTCGCGATCGGGCCGCTGCTGCTGCAGAAGATGACCGCCAGCGCCCTCATCGTCGTGCTCTCGATGGTGATCGCGCTCGGCGGCGCCGTCCCGCTCGGCGTGTGGTCCGCCGTCTACCGCAACCGCTGGCAGGACACCGCCGCCTCCACCGGCGCGCTGGTCGGCATCAGCCTGCCGGATTTCTTCTGGGGCATCCTGCTGATCCTGCTATTCGCCCGCTCGCTCGGCTGGCTGCCCTCGAGCGGCTTCGTCGACCCTGGAGCCGACCCGGTGGGCGCCTTCACCCACGCGCTGCTCCCCTCGATCGCACTCGGACTGGGCCTTATGGCGCACCTAACCCGGGTCACGCGATCGACCATGACCGGCATCCTCAACCAGGAGTTCATCCGTGTCGCCCGCGCCAAGGGCCTCGGCGAACACGCGGTGGTTTGGCGCTACGCCCTCGCCAACGCGGTCGGCCCGATCGCCACCGTCGCCGGCCTGCAGATCGGCTACCTGTTCGGCTCCATCATCGTCGTCGAGAGCCTGTTCAACTACACCGGGATGGGCTGGCTCACCTACCAGGCGCTGCTCAACCGTGACGTGCCGCTGATCGAGACCGCCGTCTTCGTCATCGCCACCGTCGTGCTGCTGATCAACTTCGCCGTCGATCTGCTGTATTTCGCGGTCGATCCGCGTATCCGCACGAGCTGACCCGGTGCGCCGCTTGCTCTCCACCAAGGGCGCCATCGCGCTCACCATTGTCGTGGCCGTCGTCGCCATCGCGATCGTCGCCCCCCTCGTCGTGCCGGCCGAGCTGGCCACGCAGATGCACATGGCCGTGCGCCTGCGCCCGCCGAGCCCGGACCACTGGCTCGGCACCGATGTGCTCGGCCGTGACCTGTTCTACCGCGTGCTGCTCGGCGCCCGCACATCGCTCTCCATCGCCGCCGCCGCGGTCGGGATCAGCGTCGCCTTCGGCCTGCCGCTCGGCATCGCCTCCGGATACCTGGGCGGTTGGATCGACCTCGTGCTGATGCGTCTGGTCGACGCCTTGCTCAGCTTCCCCGCGCTGTTGCTGGCCCTCACCATCAGCGCCATGCTCGGCCCGAGCGTGCCCAACACGATCATCGCGATCGGCGTCGCGTTCACCCCGTTCCTCGCGCGGATCGTCCGCGGCGAGGCACTCCCCGTCGCCCAAATGCCCTATGTGGAAGCGGCCCGCTCCGCCGGCACCGGCGACCTGGCCATGATCGTCCGGCACGTGCTGCCCAACGTGCTCCCGCTGGTCATCGTCCAGGGCACTATCAGCCTCGCCTTCGCTATCCTGGCCGAGGCCGCGCTCTCGTTCCTGGGCCTCGGCACCCAGCCGCCGCAATCCTCCTGGGGGCTGATGATCCAAGCCTCCCGCGACTACCTCGACGTCGCGCCCTGGACGGCGCTGGTGCCCGGCGCCGCCGTGGCAATCACCGTGCTCGCCTTCAACATGTTCGGCGACGTCCTGCGCGACGTGCTCGACCCGAGGGCGCGATGACAATCCCAGGCGAACCCATCCTCGCCGTCTCCAACCTGCGCGTCGAGTTCGACACTGGCAGTGGCCCCGTGGTCGCCGCAGCCGATGTCAGCTTCGAAGTGCGACCCGGCGAAACGCTCTGCGTGGTCGGCGAGAGCGGCTCGGGCAAGTCGGTGACCTCGCTCGCCATCATGCGCCTGGTCGAGTTCGGCGGCGGCCGCATCACCGGCGGCCGCATCGCCTTCACCCGCGCCGACGGACACGTGACCGACCTCGCCGCCGCCAGCCCCGCCACCATGCGCGGGATCCGCGGCAACGAGATCGGCATGATCTTCCAGGAGCCGATGACCTCGCTCAACCCGGTGTTCACCATCGGCCGCCAGCTGCTCGACGGTCTGCGGGTCCACCGCGGCCTCACCGCCAACGCCGCCCGTGCCCGCGCGGTCGAACTGATGGCGGAGGTGCGGATTCCCGAGCCGGAACGCCGCCTGCAGCAATATCCGCACGAACTCTCGGGCGGCATGCGCCAGCGCGTGGTGATCGCCATGGCCATGGCCTGCCGCCCCCGCCTGTTGATCGCCGACGAACCGACCACGGCACTCGACGTCACCATCCAGGCCGAGATCCTCGCGTTGATCGACCGGCTCAAGCGCGAGACGGGCATGGCGGTGCTGTTCATCACCCACGACATGGCCGTCGTCGCGCAAATGGCAGACCGCGTCGCCGTCATGTACCGCGGTGCCTTGGTCGAGCAGGGCAGCGTCCGCCAGATCTTCGCCGCCCCCCGCGAGCTGTATACCCAGACCCTGCTCGCCGCCGTGCCGCGGCTCGGCGAGATGCGCGACCACCCCGGCCCGATCCCCATGCGCACCCTCGGCTCCGCCACCACGCCGATGCCGACCGCGGCACCCGTCGTTCCGCGCCGGCCATTACTGGAGGTCAAACACCTCAGCACCCGCTTCCCCGTCCGCAGCAGCGTGTTGCGCCGGCGCATCGCCAACGTGCACGCCGTGGAGGACGTCAGCTTCACCATCGCCACCGGCGAGACCCTCTCCCTCGTCGGCGAATCCGGCTGCGGCAAGTCCTCCTGCGGGCGCTCGATCCTGCGCCTGATCGAGGCCGACAGCGGCGAAATCCAGCTCGACGGGGTAGACATCCGCGCCCTCGGCCGCCTTGAGTTGCGCCGGGCCCGGCGTGACATGCAGATGATCTTCCAGGACCCGTTTGCCTCGCTCAATCCATACCGTCGGCTCGGGGTTCAGGTCGCTGAGCCGCTGAAGAATTTCTCGATCGCATCGGGCAGCGAGGCCGCTGACCGCGTCGCCCACCTGTTCGACCGTGTCCAGCTCCCGCGCGATTTCATCCGCCGTTTCCCGCACGAACTCTCCGGCGGCCAACGCCAGCGCGTGGCCATTGCCCGCGCGCTGGCACCCGGCCCGAAGCTGCTCGTTGCCGACGAATCGGTGTCCGCTCTCGACGTCTCGGTGCAGGCGCAGGTGCTGAACCTGCTCATGTCCATCCAGGCCGAGTTGGGGCTGTCGTTCCTGTTCATCAGCCACGACATGGCCGTGGTGGAGCGCGTCTCGCACCACGTCGCGGTCATGTATCTCGGCCGCATCGTCGAGATCGGGCCGCGCGCCGCCGTGTTCGAGAACCCGCGCCACCCATACACCCGATCGCTGCTCGCCGCCGTCCCCGTTGCCGACCCGACACAGCGTCGCAACATCGACGACCGCGCTTATCGTCCCCTGCCCTCCCCAATCCTGCCGATCACCGCGACCCCGCCGCCCTCCCGCTACGACGAAGTCTCCCCTAACCACTTCGTCCTACAAGCAACCTGAAAAGCCAAAAAGCGCCTAGACTTCGTGAAGCCAAACATCGTGGCGCAGGTGCCGCTCAAACAAGCCCAAGCAGGCGGATGAGGCCAAGACTGATCGCGCCGAGGACGAGGAGGGATGCGGTCATCGCGGCCGTGACCCGGACGCCGGCGCGGGCAACTACACGGTAAATACTTGCGGAAATTGCTGGCCGATCATGGCAGCAGCTGCGGCATGGCTCGGTCAGGCAGTGCCTAGAAAAACGCGCAAATGGAGAGCCTCTTTCCGTGGTTGGAAACGAAACGGATGGCCAGCAAGGTCTATCGTAAACGGACGGAGCGCGGATGGACGTGTTCAACTCTAC
>CAXTCJ010000068.1:8294-27038 GCA_964242215.1 uncultured Acetobacteraceae bacterium
GCCAGCAAGGTCTATCGTAAACGGACGGAGCGCGGATGGACGTGTTCAACTCTACGGACCGGATTTTATGATCGGCGTCGACGTAGCTCGACCGTCGGCTATCTCAGCCCTATGGAGTTCGAACGAAGCAATGCGCGCGAGGACCATCGCCGGATCGAGAGCGCCGCACCCTGTGCCATCCCGAAGCGACGTTTCCTAACAAAACCTGCCATAAGAACCCAAGTTGGGCTGCTAGTCTCGCTGAATGAGGTGTTCTCGTTTCAGATCTTCGCCCGGTCACCCCCGTCATGGCCCGTCGAGGGCCATACCAGCAACCGGCGAGGAGCCGTCGCCATTGGACGACATGCTGGTGCTGGCAATACCCTATCTGACAACTCATCGCGCGCGCTCTGCGGGAAGCATTCACCACTGCGGTATCGCGCCGATGCGGCAGATAGAGGCAAAAGTCAGTCATGTATGATTTTGGTAAGATATCTCTGGTTACGCTTTCGGGTTTGCCCTCGGCTACGCTCGACGGGTTGCCTTACGGCGTGATCGGCCTTTCTTCGGATGGGATGGTTGCTATCTACAATGCGACTGAGTCCAAGCTCGCTGGACTACCATCCTGCAGAGTGCTGGGCGGGAGGTTTTTCGACAATATCGCTCAATGCATGAATAATTTCCTGGTTGCTCAACGCTTCCTGGATGAGCCGGAGCTCGATGCAACGATCGACTTTGTCCTGACGCTCCGGATGCGACCAACGCCAGTCAAGCTCCGGCTACTGCAAAGCAAGATGATGAACTTGCACTTTGTTCTCGTTAATCGCACGCCCTGAGGCCACCATGAGCGCTGAGCTTGAAGATCAGATCACCGAACTTCTTGAGTTCCTGTACGCCTGTCCAGTCGGCCTTGTCGAATTATCGGCAGATGGCACGATTGGCTTGGTCAATCCGCTCGCCATGAAACTACTGTTACCCATCGCGCCGGGGAACCTAATCGTAAATTTCTTCCGTGTTATCGAGGGGTACTCGCCCGAGCTGCGGCACATCATTGCCGCCTTCGAGGCGCCTCAAGGGGTGGTTCTCGAAGGCCACCGTATCTTCATCCATGCTGGCAGCAAGAACGGTGTCGCAGATCCGTTGGTGCTTGCATGCACATTGGTCAAACTGGACGATCATCGGTTCGTCGCCACGCTAACGGACATCTCGAAGCAGATGATCCAGGAGCGCCGGTTGAAACAGGCGGAAACATGGTTTGCGACATTGCTGGACAGTGTGAACGACTATGCGGTCATCTCACTTGACCGGCATGGCATCATCGACGGGGTGAATGCTGCGGCCGCAAGGCAGACGGGGTTTAGTCAGAGCGCCATGATGAACCGCCCACTTGATGCTCTCGATACACCCGAAAATGGCTCGGCTACCTATACTGCGGACGAGCAGATCGCAATCGCTCAACGGGACGGATGGCACCTTGATGAAGGATGGCGAGAGCGACCCTGCGGCGAGCGCTATTGGTGCCAGAGACTAGTCGCCAGCCGAAGCGAAGACGATGGCAGCAACTCACGCGTTATTACAGGCTACAACGTCATTTTACGTGATGTGACACGCAACGGATCCGATAGCGTCAAACTAAAGGCAATGTTGACCACAGATCATCTCACGGGAGCCTGTAACAGGGCACATTTTTTCGAAGTTGCCGAACGCGAGCGACTAAGGTGCGGGTTGCAAGGTCATCCAATTGCAATCATCGCATTAGATATTGATCATTTCAAGCAAGTGAATGACGGTTATGGACACGCCATCGGTGATGTCGCGTTGAAGGGGCTGACGACCACTTGCAAGGCGTTGCTTCGTAACAACGATACATTCGCGCGACTTGGAGGAGAGGAGTTCGTCGTCCTGCTTCCATCGACGGATATGGCGGCAGCAGTCAGCCTTGCCGAGCGGCTTCGAACTGCTATTTGCGCAACCCCCATGAAGGCCGGTGACATATCTCTGACGATCACTGCAAGCTTCGGTTGCGCCGTGACAACAAACCCATCGACGACGCTAACCGATCTGCTCACGACAGCCGATACCCTCCTATACTCGGCGAAGCGGAATGGCCGGAACCGGGTCGAACCTATGCCTATTTCTCAGTTAGTCTGTCAGGCGGCAGAGTGACTTCCGTTGTTCCATCCTGAGAGGCCCACTGAACTGCAAGGTGTGCGAGTTGGTGATCTAGTGTTCTGAGCCATTTAGACAATTCCCAGTCGGCTGAGCCAAAGCCATTCGTATGGACTGCATCAGCGGCCTCTATCCTGACCGAACTCGACCGCTTGGCCGCATCGTGTGATTGACTCAGATGCTCGTGCCCTAAGTCAGACGGAAGGTTTAGGCAGTCGCTGAGCTCCTCGAGGCTGGTGTTGGCGGCTTTAGTCCAGACGATCGGTTTCGCGTCGCAGCTCTCCGCCCTGTCAACAGAAAAAGCCTCCGGTAATCGTCAGCTATAGAACTTTGAGTAAGCCTCCTGACGGTGTCAGATGTTCGCGCTCGCCTAATTAATCGCAATCAATCTCCGTAGCGGCTAGCCGGCCGGTCCAGGCCGAGGTTCTCGCGAAGGGTCCCGCCCTGGTAATCGGTCCGGAATAGTTTGCGCTCCTGCAGCACAGGCACCACCGTGTCGACGAATTCATCCAGGTCCACCGGCAGCACGGAGGGCTGGATCAGGAAGCCGTCCACGCCGCGCTCGCGGAACCAAAGCTCCATGTGGTCGGCGATATCGGCGGGCGTCCCCACGATGGAGCGCTGCCCCCGGGCACTGCCGAACCGTTGGTACAACCGGCGCAGGGTCGGCTCCTCTGCCGCCATGGCAGCCACGGTGTGCGCTTCCGACCGACCGTTGCGTAGCCCGGCCGCTAGCAGGTCCGGCGGCAAGGGCAGGTCGGGATCGCACTGGGACAGGTCGACGCCGCCGAGCGCAGTGGACAGGATCGACCGACCGACATCGGCATGGATCAACGAGGCAAGGTAAGCCTGCTTGTCCCGCGCCTCCGCCGCCGTGCGGCCGATGATCGGGTTGAGGCCGGGCATCAGCTTGAGGCTGTCGGGTAGCCGCCCGTAGCCGGCCGCGCGGGCTTTCAGGTCGCGGTTGAAGGCCTGTGCCGCTTCCAGGGTATGGAGCGGGGTGAACACGATTTCCGCGATCCGCGCCGCCATGTCCAACCCGGTCTCGGACGCGCTCGCCTGGGCGAGCACCGGCTGCCCCTGCGGCGGGCGGGCCATGTTCAGGGGGCCGCGGACGGTGAAGTGCGGTCCGACGTGGTCGAGCGTGTGGAGCTTCGCGGGATCGAAATACTCGGCCGTGGCGCGATCGCGCGGGAACGCGTCGTCGTCCCAGCTATCCAGCAGCCCGCGCACCACGTCCACGAACTCATCGGCGCGGGCGTAGCGCTCGGCATGGCCGTAATGCGCCTCGCGGCCGTAATTACCGGCCTCGGCTGTATTGGAGGATGTGACGACGTTCCACCCGGCGCGGCCGCCGCTCATGTGGTCAAGGGCGGCGAGGCGGCGGGCGATTGTGTATGGGTCGTTGTAGCTGGTCGTCGCAGTGGCGACCAACCCGATCGCCCGCGTCACCGCGGCCAGCCCGGCGAGCAGGGTGAGCGGATCGAAGAACACCATGTATTGCGGCCAGCGTCGCAGCGCCTGCAGGTCGCCGTCGCGGGTGGCGGCGGCATCCGCCAGAAAGAGCAGGTCGAACTTGCCCCGTTCCGCCGTCTGCGCCAGCTGCACGTAGTGGGCGAAGTTGGTGCCGGCGTCGACCTGCGCGCCGGGATGCAGCCAGGACGCAACGTGATTGCCGGTCGGGTGAAACAGGGCGCCCAGGTGCATGGCGCCGGGCCGCTTGGTCATGACAGGACCAGGCAATCGGCAACCTCCCAATCGGCCGACACGGCGTCGCCAAGGGCGAAGCGGGGCGCCTCCGTGCTGGAGGCCACGGCAATCAGCCGGGTTCCGTCAGCCGTTGCCAGCGCGTAGTGCATGGTGGGCCCCGTGAACGTCGCCGCTTCCACCTTGGCACGCAGGCCAGGGCCGGACGCCGTCAACCTGACCCGGTCTGCCTTGATCACCGCCAGCACCTTCGCTCCTCCAGCTGCGGCCGTGATGGCCGGGGGCAGTGTCTCTCCGGTGGTCAGGCGGAGCAAGGCGCCGTCACCGTCCCGTTCGACCGTGGCGGGCAGCAGATTGGCTTGGCCGATGAAGCCGGCGACGAAGGGATCAGCCGGGCGGCCATAGATAACGGCGGGGGTGTCGAACTGTACAACCCGTCCAGCGCGCATTACGGCAATCCGATCGGCGACCGCCAATGCCTCGCCTTGGTCGTGCGTCACGAACACGGCGGCCACGCCCGTCGTCTGTTGCACGCGGCGGATCTCGTCGCGCAGCACGCCCCGCAAACTGGCGTCCAGGTTGCTGAGCGGTTCGTCCAGCAGCAGAAGGTGGGGCTGAAACGCGATCGCACGGGCCAGGGCGACGCGCTGCTGCTGTCCGCCGCTGAGCTGCTTCGGCAGGCGGTCCGCCAGCCCGTCCAGGCGGACCAGGGCCAGCGCCTCCGCCACCTTGGCCGTGCGGGCGGCCCGGCGTACGCCGCGCATCCGCAGGCCGAATCCGACATTCTCCCCCACGGTCATGTGGGGAAACAACGCGTAACTCTGGAACATGAAGCCGATGTCCCGCTTCTCCGGCGCCAGCCGCGTCACGTCAGCGCCGGCCAGCCGCACGTGGCCAGTGTCCACGCTTTCGAAGCCACCCACGATCCGCAGCGTCGTGGTCTTACCGCAGCCGCTTGGCCCCAGCAGGCACACCATCTCGCCCTGCCTCACGCGCAGCGAAACGCCGTCGACCACGGCTTGCCCGTTGTAGCGTTTGGTGATCGCGTCCAGTTCGAGCGCGTCAGCCAAGCCGCACCTTCAGCACTCGGTCCAGCAGCAACGCAACCGCCATTGCGGCCACCATCACCAGAGTCGCGACGGCGGCGATCACGGGGTCGATCCGGCTTTCCATGTAGGCGAACGCTACCACGGGCAGCGTCGCCGTGCGCGGGGTGGTGAGGAACATAGACAGCGGCAAGTTGACGAAGGAGAGCACTGCCGACATGACCAATGCCGCGATCACGCTAGGCCGGAGCAAGGGTAGGGTCACGAGCCACGCCGCCCTTACCGGCCCGGCGCCCATCGATCGGGCCGCGTCGTCCAATGCCGGGTCGAGCCGAGCCATCCCGGACAGCAGCAGCCGCGTGGCCACCGGCAGGACGAACGCGGCGTGGGTTCCAATCAGCACCCCGTATCCCAATGGCCCGCCGACGATCTGCACCAGTTGCAGAACCGCCAGCCCGGCAACGATCTCCGGCACCAACAGCGGACCCATCAACGCCGTGGTCCAGGCCGTGCGCGGGCCGGGCCGCATGCGCCGCACGGCCTGGGCTGCCAACAACCCGGCGATGCAGGCGCAACAGGCCGCCGCAATGGCCACCGCCGTGCTGACCGCGAAACCCTGGACGAACTCCGGATGGTCGGCCAGGGCCGCATACCAGCGCAACGTGGCGTGCTCGAACGGGCTGGGGAAGCTGGTGGCGGAGTTGATGGAGTCGAACGCCACCACCGCTGCGGGCGCCAGCAGGAACAGCATGAGCATCCCGAGATAAGCCCGCCCGACAAAGCTCAAGCCCGGACGGCCCGGGCAGCGGCGGCGGTCAGCAATCCTACCAGGGCGGCCATCAGCACCAGCAGCACCATGGAAACGGCCGCCGCGAGTTGCCCGTTGAAGGTGGCAAGCACGAATTGCGAGATCAGCGTGGTCAAGGTGAGGTCCGCTGGGCCGCCGAGATAGTGCGGCGCAATGAAGCTGCTCATCGCCAACGCGAAGGCAATCACCGCCGCCGAGAGCAAGCCCGGTAAGGCCAACGGGAACAGCACGAGACGGAACCGCGTAAACGGCCCGGCGCCCAGTGAGCGGGCCGCCTCCAGCAACGGCGCCGGGATACCGCGGACGACACTAGCGAGCGCAAGCACCACGAACGGCAGCACGAAATGCGTAACGCCGATCACGATGCCCGTTTCCGACCCGAGCAGCCGCAGCGGGCCGATCAGCCCCAGCCGCGCGAGTGAGGCCAGCACTGGGCCGCCATTGGATAGCAGGATCATCCACCCCAGCACGATGACCAGCGGCCCGGCAAGCACCGGGACCGTCATCAGCGTAACCAGCGTGCCGGCTGTCCGTTCCGGCAGCCCCCGCATCGCCAGCGCCGCGGGATAGCCAAGTAGCACGGCCAGCCCTGCACTCTCCAAGGCCATGCGGAAAGTTCGCAGCAGGACGGTGCGGTAGTACGGCCGTCCCGCCAGGTAAGCGTAGTTATCGAACCGGTGCCCGCCGAAATGGACGATCTGGTTCGGCTCTAGGCTCAGCCAGAAGGTGGCGCAGAGCGGCAGTACCAGGAACACGACGAGCAGGAGGGCCGCCGGCAGCATCAACAGGCCGGCGAGCGGTCGATTGGGCCCTCCCGTCAACGAGTGCCCCAGGCTGGCACCACCTCGGTGGTCAGCCGCTCGGTCCAGGCCGGGCGGTTCTCGAACGAGACCACGGGATCGAAGAAACGGATCCGCTTCAGCTTGTCGTCGCCGAAGGACATCTTGGCGGCGACATCGGCCGGCAGCTGGATCTTTTTGTTGGTCGGTCCCTGGAAGGTCTTGACCGCGAACACCTGCTGCACCGTCGGGTCGATCATCAGGTTGAGGAAGACCTGCGCGACCTCGCGGTTCTTGGTGCCGGCCACCAGGGCTACGCATTCGGCGGACCCGATCGCGCCTTCCTTCGGAAACACGTAGTCGACCGGGTAGCCCTGCGCCTTCATCGATTCGAGGTAGTAGTCGAACTCGGTGGCGGAGTTGGTATCGCCCGTCTTCAGCATCGGCGCCCAATCGGTCCAGAAGAAGGTCAGCTTGTCGGGGCGCAACTCGGCTAGCTTGGCGAACCCGGCATCGACGTTACTGGCGCTACCGCCCGCCAGCTCGGCCGCGATGATGACCAAAGGCGGCATCTCGCTATGGCCCGGCGCGGCGAACGCCAGCTTGCCCTTGAACTCGGGCCGCCACAGATCGCCCCAGCTGGTCGGCGGCTGCTTCACCGTCTCCGGGTTGAAGGCCAGCACGTAGGAGATCAGCGTATAGGGCACCCCCGCGACCTGGCCCGGGTTCGGCGCCTTCACCGTGACGGACCAATCCTGCAGGTCGGCGAAATTCGGCAGGGCGGACAGGTCTGCCGGCTCCAGCACGCCCGCGCGCAGTCCGCCCACCAGGGCTTCGTCAGTGCCAAAGAACACGTCGGCGGCCTGATTGCCCTTCTGGGCGAGGAGCTTGTTGTAGCGCGCGCCCTGGCCGCCGATGTCGAAGGCGAGCTTGGCACCGGTCAGCTTCTCGAACTCCGGCCCTACGAAGTCCCGCACCCCATCCGATGTGATGCCGCCCCAGGTCGACACCGTCAGTGTGGTGCCCTTGCCGATCGCCGGGGCGGGCTGCGCGCGCGCTGCGCCGAGACGGGATGCCGCGGCCACTCCGACGAGCGAGAGGGCTGAGCGGCGAGACAGTGCTGGCGGAAGACGCATAAAAAACTCCGTGCGGCGGCTGCTTACTGGGCAATGGGTTTGCAACCAAGCAAAATCGCGGCCACGAACGAGGCCCTAGATGGCGACCGCTCCGCCGCATTGCCATGCTGCCGAGCCGATCGGTGGTGACAACGAGCCCGGCGGTGCGCTCCAATAGCACCGATGGCCGTTAGGCTATCCCAAAGCCTCTGCGCGACAGGGGCAGGTTGGATCCGCTCGCCGCGTCATCTGCTCAGGGTCGGCACCAAACCATCAGGCACGCAGGAATTGCAGCAACAGCTCATTGAAGGCCGCCGCACTGTCGAGGCTGCTGATATGGCCGGCGCCGGCAATCATGCGGAACTCCGAATTAGGGATCAGGTCGGCGATCCGACGGCTCAGCACCGGGGCGATCAGCCGGTCCTCTTCACCGGCGATCACCAACGTCCGGGTGCGCACGGCGGGGAGGCGATCGGCCACGTCGAACTGCAGCATGCCGCGCGCGACTTGCGCCAAGGCGTGGCCATCGACCTTCGACAACACCAGCCGCCAAAGCTGCAACGTCGCCTCGCCCGCCGCGCTGTTCCGGTAGGCCTCGTTCAGCAGCAGCGGATAAGTCTTGGCCAACCGGCCCAACGCCCCGCCATCCCCTTCGAACTCGATGATCCAGCTTGCCACCGCCGCTTCCATGCCACCGTTCTCGGCACGCGACCCGGCGATGACGGCCGCACTGACCCGCTCCGGCTGGTCGACCGCCATCTGCTGCGCCACCATGCCGCCAAGCGACAGGCCGCAGATCGTGGCACGATCCAGGCCGAGCGTGTCGAGCAGCGCCACCATGTCGGCGGCCAATGCCGGCACATCCGTGACCGCTTCCGCACCGGCGGAGATTCCGTGCCCGGCGAGATCGGGTGCGATCGCGCGGTAGCCGGCATGCACCAGCGCCGCGATCTGCCCCGCCCAGACGTGGCCAAAATTGGTGAAGCCGTGCACGAGCAGCACCGGTGGCCCGTCACCGGCGGTTTCGTAGTGCAGGCGCGCGCCGCGTGACGTGTAGAAAGGCATGCTCTTCGCTCCCGATCAGGTTTTCTGGCGCAGTTCGAGCCCGATCTGCTCGAGCGACTTGCCCCGTGTTTCGAAGCCCAGCAGCAGCACGGCCACGCCGCCGACGAGCAAGCTCACGCCCATGGTGGCGAACAGCTTGTAGCCACTGCCACCCGCCGCCAGCATTCCCCCCAATACGATCGGGGCCGCGATGCCGCCGATGCGCTGCCACCCTGCCGCCCAGCCTGTGCCTGCGCCGCGGAAGCGGGTCGGGTAAACCTCGCTGGTATAGGTGAACAGCGGGCCACCTGCGCCGCCAGCGCCGAAGAAGGCGGTGCAAGCGCCGAGCAAGACTACGGCGGAGGCACTCTCGGCCAAGCCCCAGACGAACATCAGCGCCCCACCGACGATGAAGAAAATCGCCAGGGTGAGACGGCGCCCGATACGGTCGAGCAGCAGCCCGGCGCCGATATTTCCGATCGCCCCCGCGCCGGTGATCGCGGCAACGAACAGGAAGGAGCGGACTACGGGAAAGCCCATTCGCACCAGCAGCGAGGGTAGCCAAACAGCGAGCCCGGCAAACACCGCGCCGCCGCAGAATTGCATGATCCAGATCGACAAGGTCGCACGCAGATAGCCGCCTCGCAGCAGGTCGCCGAGCTGCGCTTCTGCGCCCGGCGCTGGCAGCGAGGGCTGCGGCAGCAATACCGGGTCGAGCGTGGCGAGACGTCGCGTGATGCGTTCCGCCTCGTCTGTACGTCCGCGTGCGAGCAGAAAGCGCACTGATTCCGGTAGCCACAGGAACAGCACCACCAGGATAGCCGAGGGGATCACACCCACCACGAACATGCCGCGCCAGCCATAGGCGGGCACCACCACGGTCGCGGCGAGGGCCGAGATGAACGAGGCCCCCTGCCAAAAGAATACGCTGGACGCAAGTAGGATGCCGCGATGGCGCCGGGGCATGAACTCGGACAGATACGTGAACACCAGCGGCACTTCCGCACCCAGGCCGAACCCTTCGACGATGCGGATTACCACTAGCGAGTCATAGCTCCAGGCGAATGCGGCGGCGAGACTGGTGAGGCCGTAGAACCCAACGGCGAAGATCAGCGCACCCTTGCGGCCGACCCGGTCCGCCAGCATGCCGATCGCGATGGAGCCCACCAGCATGCCGGTGAACACGCTCGAGGCCAGGTAGCCGAGAGCCAGTGGTGGCGCGTGGAACTCGGCCCCGATGCCGGGCAGCACGAGCCCCATCATGTTGATGTCGAACCCGTCGAAGGTGTGTCCGAGCACCACGAGCAGATAAAGGACGAGGTGTCGGCGCGTGAAAGCAGAGCCGTCCAACGCCGCCGTCAGTTGCTGCGGCGTTGCGCGGGCCATTACGCTGTTCGGCAAGTCCACTGCTATACTCCTCCCGCCGAGGACGCGGCGAGCCACTGGTGCAAGGATTGTTCCATCGTCGTTGGTGCAACTTTCGATCGGCAAATTGAAGCCGGCCAACAACCCATCCTCTGTCAAAAGTTTGCCTGTGACGGGCGTAAAAGCGCTGCCGCTAAAAGGCCACGGATCGTGCCGGGCGATAGCGGCTGGTGCTCGGCGATGACCCCGAACGGCGCAAGGGCGTCGTTCACCGCGAGCATGACCGCGCCGATCGCCCCCATCACTCCACCCTCCGACATGCCTTTGCTGCCGGTCGGCGTGCGCGTGCTCGGGGTGTGGCAAGCGATAATTTCGATCGGCGGCAGGTCGGCCGCGGTGGACATCGCATAATCCATAAAGCTGCCGGTGAGGTTGTGGCCTAGCGCATCGTAGACAACCTGCTCACGCAGCACACCGCCAAGGCCGAGCGCGACCGCGCCGTGCTGCTGCCCGGCGACGATGGCCGGGTTGAGTACCGTCCCACAATCCTCGGCGATCAGATAGCGCACGGGCCTCACCGTGCCGCAGTCTATGTCCACCACAACCTCGCAGAAATGCGCCGCGTTGGAGTAGGTCATCGGCGGCGGATCGTAGGCGCGGTGTGCCTCTAGACCCGGCTCCATCCCCGGCGGCAGGCGCAGCGGATCGAGATAGGCGATACGCGCGATATCGGTGAGGGTGAGGCCGGTGTCCTGCCATGCGCCCGCAATCGGGCGCTGCACGCAGCCTGCCATCAGACGGAGTTCGTCACCGGAGTTAAGCCCGAGTTGATGCGCTGCGATGGCACATATCTTACGCTGCAGCGTCTGTCCCGCAAGCAGCAGTACGGAGCCACCGGCGGTGCCGCCGCGGGCGCCCCGGCTGCCCATGCCATACGGTGCGGTGTCGGTATTGCCGAGTTGCATGCGCACTAACTCGGAGCGAATGCCTAGGCCCTGCGCCACGGCCTGGGCCAGCGCCGTTTCGTAGCCTTGGCCCGACCCCATGAGCCCCACCGAGGCATCGACCGAACCCGATGGTGCCACCTTCACCCAGGCGGCCTCGTGGCCGGAGCCGGCGATCCCGGCCGCTTTGTAAAAGGCCGACCCATAGGTGGTGGATTCCACGACCGAGCAGATGCCGAGGCCGCGATACACTCCCCTCGCCCGGTCTGCGCGCTGGCGGGCGCGAAACGCGTCTAGCCCGAGAGCCGCCAGACCAGCCTCCAGCGTCGCGCGCGGCGTGACGTCATGCAGCACTTCGCCGGTCGGCATGGTGAACGGCAGATCGGCCGGCGCGAGCATGTTGCGGCGGCGGACCTCGATGGGATCCAGATCGAGCGCGCGGGCGACGGCGTCGATCGTGCCGTCCATCACCCACGAGGTGATCGCCATCGGGGCCCGCATCGGCCCGGCGCCGCATTTGTTGGTCAGCACCACCTGCACGTCGAACGCGTAGTGGTTGATGCGATACGGTCCGGTCAAAATCATCGCCACGACACGCGCAACGTAATTTGCCGGGTAGAAGCAGTAGGCGCCGAAATCCTCGACCAGACGCAGGTCGAGCGCGGTGATCCGGCCCTCCGCGTCGACGGCTGCCCGCGTGTGTGCCGTCTGTTCGCGGGCATGCGACGCGGCGAGCAGGTTCTCGCCGCGCTCCTCACGCCAGCGCACCGGCCGCCGTAGTGCTCGGGATAGCGCGGCGACGGCAAGTTCTTCGCGATAGAGCGCGATCTTCTGGCCGAACGCTCCGCCAATGTCGGGGCAGATCACCGTCACTTGCGATTCCGCGAGGCCGAGCCGTGCTGCCAGCGCCGTGCGCAGCGGGTGCGGCGCCTGGTTGCCGACATGCAGCGTCAGGTGCTCGCGCCCCGCATCCCACACGGCGCAACACCCACGCGGCTCCATCGGCACGTGGGTTTGGCGATGTTGGACGAAGCGTGCCTCCACCACGCGATACGCGCCAGCGAAGCGGGTCAGGGGATCGCCGGCGGAGAAACTCTGATGCGAGACAAGGTTGGAATCGAGTGCAGCGTCGACCAGGACGGCATCGGGGGCGAGCGCCGCAGCCGTGGTGACGATAGCCGGCAGCGCCTGGTAGTCGACGTGCACGAATTCGGCCGCATCCTCCGCGGCGGTCCGGCTGCGTGCTACCACGACCGCAACCAGGTCGCCGTCGAACCGAACCGTGTCCACCGGCATGGGAGCGATCGTGACGGGCTTCAGGCCCTCGATCGGCGGTGCCATGTGCAGGGGCGTTGCCCAGCGGGCCAGGTCGGCTCCGGTTGCAACCAGTTCGACGCCGGGCATGGCTATGGCGACGGCGGTGTCGATTGCCAAGATACGGGCGTGCGGGTGTGGCGAGCGGACGAATTTCGCGACGAGTGCGCCGGGAAAGGCAATATCGTCGAGGAAACGGGCCTGGCCCGTCAGATGGCGCCGGTCCTCGCGCCGCGGCATCGCCCGCCCGATCTCATTCACCACGCCGTCCGCGCTCACGCGAGTTCCCGCAGCGAACGGCCCGTAGCACGGTCGAACAGATGCAGTCGCGCCGGGTTGATGCCGAGCGCAATGCTGCCGCCCTCACGCACCCGCATGTCCTTGGCCACGCGAACGAATACGATTGCGTCCTCGATCCGCACGCCGAGATACTGGTCCGATCGCGCGGGCATAGCAGTGTCGACGACGCCGCTCAGACTCAAGCCGCTGGGCCGGGCTGCCGAGGAAGAGTGCGACGAAGATGTTGGCAGGCTGCTCGTAGATGTCGTCGGGGGTGCCGATCTGCTGGATGGCGCCATCGCACATGACGACGATGCGGTCGGCGAGCGTGAGCGCCTCCGCCTGATCGTGCGTCACATAGACGAAGGTGCTGCGCATCTGCGCGTGAAAGTGCCGGATCTGGGCGCGCATCGAAATTCGCAACGACGCATCGCGGTTGCTGAGCGGCTCATCCATCAGAAAGACCGCGGGCTCGCGCACCATGGCGCGGCCGAGGGCGACACGTTGGCGCTGGCCACCGGATAATTGACCCGGCCTGCGTTCCAGCAGATGCGTAATGTCCAGCTTTACCGAGGCGTCCATCACCCGGAGCATAGGTCGGCCTCCGGCACTCGTCGCATACGGAGGCCGAACGCAATGTTCTCGAACACCGTCTTGTGCGGATAGAGCGCGTAGCTCTGGAACACCATCGCCATATCTCGGCGGTGCGCCGGCACGTTATTCATAACCTGGTCGTCGAGTAGCAACATACCCTCGCTAACGCAATCCGAGGCAGCGAACAGGTCGTCCGCGATGATGACCATCTCAGGCATGGTATGCGGCCTCCTAAGCCCACCCTTCGTTCGCCTGCATGTCCCATGCTCGACGGGTCGCTTGTAGAATCGCGTCGCGGATCGGCTCGATGCGGGCTAAAACCGCGGCCGCGTTCTGCACCAGTGCCACCATCAGTTCGGCGATCTCGGCGCGTAGCGCTGCCTAGTCTACCGTGGTGATGCGGCCGTCCTGCCGCACCACCCGGCCATCTACGATCACGGTGCGCACAGCCCGGCCGGCTTCGGCGTAGACCACTTGGCGGGCCGCGCTGTTGAAGGGCACGAAACACCGGGTCGGACAAATCGAGCAGCACCATGTCCGCCAGCATGCCGGGCCGCAAGGCGCCAAGTTCGCCCTCCAGCCCGGCGGGTTTGGCACCCCCGGTGCAGGCAGCCCGCAGTACATCGGCAGCGTAGGGGCGTCCTGGCACCGGCGTGCCGAGCGTGGCCAGGCTGCACGTCATGCGCATCGCCTGGAGCATGTTCTGCGCGTCCGAACAGCTGCAGTTATCGCAGCCAAGCCCGACATCGATACCGCGGGCAAACAGGGCGCCGATCCGCGCCACGCCCGACCGCGTCTTGAGATTGCCGACCGGGCACAGCGCCGTCGTGGCCCCCGCGTTGCCGATCAGCTCGATCTCCGCATCGGTCAGCCAAACGGAATGGGCGAGGCTGGTGCGCGGCCCGAGCGCGCCGCAATCGTGCAGGAGTTGGATAGGCGAACCGCCATGCGCCGAGAGGTGCTGCCGCCCCTGCATGGCCGCCCCCGGCGATTCGTTGAGGTGGATGTAGAACGGGAGCGCCTCGCGCCGGCTGAGGTCGGCCAGCGCCGCGATGGTGGCGGGGCGGAGCCGGTCCGGAGAGGACGGGCCGAGCCCGAACGTGATGCGCGGCCAACGTTTGCGGCGAGGTGCGATGAACGCGCCGAGGGAAGCGGCGATATCGGTGCCCGGCGGAAACAGTGGCCCGGCCGGGCCGGACGAACGCCATTGCTCCGCTTCGGGTATGCAGTCGCGCCAGAATGCGGTGGTCTCCAGCGGCGAGCGTTCGGTGACGTGCGGGGCGAAGATGCAGCGTATGCCAACCTTGTCATACGCCTCCAGCACGGCGTCCACATCGGCGGGGTCGAACGGATGGACATGGTCCATATCCTGCACCGTCGTGATGCCGCCATGCAGGCACTCGACTGCGCCGATCAACGTGCGCGCCCGCAACTCGCGACGGGAGCGGCGGGGAAAGCTCGGCGGCAAGGCGAGCACGCTCCAAAGCTCCACGGGCACCCCCTCGAAGAAGCCTTTCAGCAGCGTGTCGTGCGAGTGGTAGTGCGCATTGATAAACCCCGGCAGCACCAGATGGTCGCGCGCATCGACCACCGGCGCGTTCGGATGCAGTACGCGTAGCCCGGGTCCGACCACCGCAATGCGGTTCCCGTCGGTGAGGATATCGGCCTGCGCCGGCCGATCCGTATCGCCGTCGTGGTCGTAGACAAGCCCGCCTGCAATCAGCATCCCAGCTCTCCGGTTGCGCGCCTTCTTGCCACTTCGCGCTGCCGATGGCACGCAGCTCCATGCGCTTCGAAGATGAACGTCTGCTGACCGGCGCCGGCCGCTTCATCGCCGACGTCCAGATACCCGGCACGGTGCACGCGGTGGTGGTGCGCTCCCCGCACGCACACGCCGTCCTGCGTATCATCCAGATACCCTTCGCCCCCGGCCTGCTCGCGGTGCTGACGGCGGCGGACGTGGCGGCGGATGGGTTGGGCGGCATCCCTTGGGAGGTCGCACCCCCCGGTGTTACCGCGCCCGGGGGTGACACGGCAGTGGCCGCGCCACAGACGCTGCGGAGCGGCTGACGATCGATTACGGACCACTGGCCGCATTGATGCTCCCGGAGGCCGCCGTCGCGCAGGGCGCCCCACGACTGCACGACGGCGTAGGGTCAGCGGTGCACGTCGCGCTGCGGGCGGTGAACCAGCGCCTGATCGCCGCGCCTTCGAGTGCCGCGGCTATGTCGGCGTATGGGAGGGAGGCCGGTGGACACTGCACGCCGCCGCCGGCAAACCGCACCCGATCCGCCGCACCCTGGCGCGCTTCGTGTTTGGAGTCTCCGAAGATCAGATCCGCGTGCTCGTGGGCGATGTGGGCGGCGGTTTCGGCGCCAAGAACGTGCTGTATGCCGAGGCAGCGCTGGTGCTGTGGGCGGCAAAGCGGCTCGGCCGCCCCGTGCGCTGGCAGGCGACATGCAAGGGCGCGACCACACCAGCGATGCCGCCGTGGCGTTCGATGCGGAGGACCGGATTACCGCCGTGCGCATCGCAACGCTGGCCAATCTCGGCGCCTGGCTCGGTCCGCGGGCGGTGAACCCGGCGGTGTCAGGTGCCAAAATCCTGGCCGGAACCTACCGGGTTCCTACGGGGCGCACCGACGTCACCGGCGTGCATACGAACACGGTGCCCACCTGCCCCTATCGCGGCGCCGCCGGCGCGCCCGAGGTGATCTTCTTGATCGTCCAACTCGTCGCTCGCTCTACCTGGTTCGCCAAATGAGGTCGCTCGGATTCGGCACTCTGGCTGGCCGACAAGCCCGACCAGTCTATTGCAGTCGCTCTCGCGCGCGGCGTGGCGCGTGCGACAGACGATAACCGGTGCGGCGCCGTGGGCCGGGGGACCCGGCCACGGGCGCTCTTCCGGTCCTTCTTTCACCTCGTTGGGGTCAGGCTGAGTTGCAGTGCGGCTTAACCGGGCCGCAACGCAAACAGAGGAATCCTGCCTCGTTCGACATGCAACACCGGTGATCCATGTCACGCAATAATCCCATATATTTAAGAATTATCGCGTGACAGGTCTAGAGCATCAATGCTGGAAGCATGGTGATCAGACCTATTTCGACTTCGACTCGGATGTCTTCGCTTCGGCATGTTCGTGTTCGGAACATTACCGGGCACGAGCCTATCCTAGACGGACTTTATCGCAGCCTCAGATTGCGAGGGCTGCATTGGTCATCATCGAATACAGCGCCGCACTATGTGGTGAGGGCAAAACTTGGTGGGCGTGCCGAAGCATGGCCGAGACGCCGGGCCGCTACCTGTACGCGGTGGATCGTCGGGACGTGTTCGCGGACCGTGCCGACCTGATCAGGTCGTTCGCCGCCGAGACCGGCACCGCGCCGAAGATCGGCGAACTGTACAGCCACACAGCCAAACGACGGGCGGCGGGATTTCTGATGTGCGCCGGGCTGTTCGGGAGGCCGGATGTCAGCATGCGCCCCAGCCGCACGTGATCGTGCTAATCACCCACCAAGCACTGAAACCATCCACCTGTCCACGTTCGGCGGATGGACCTACATCATCGACGAGGTCCCGAACATCTGGGCGCACGGGGAGACCAGGAGTGCGGCGTCGTCGAGATATCTGGCATTCGCGTACAATTTCCTGCCGGTCGAGGGTACGACCTGGTCTCAGGTGCAGGCCAAGGCCGGCAGTGCCCTACTGACCGCCCTTCACAACGACACGTTATTATCGTCCGACCTGGCCGAGCTGCACCGACTTGTTCGGGACCGCGGCGTGATCGCCAATGTCCACACTTGGGAGGACACCGCTGACGGTAAGCCGTGGCCATGGGGCGATGTTGACGCCGGAGAAACTGGAAGCGTTCAAGCGAGTGAGCCTCCTCGCGAACGCCTTCGAGCACACCTTGACCTACAAGCACTTGGTCAAGACGTTCGACGGTATGGTGAAGCTCATCTCGTTCCAGCTCCAAGCCGGGGCATCACCTGGCGACCACGGACCCTGCTGATCCGGTATTTCGCGCGGAGTCACCGGGCGGGCACGACGTTCTGGCAGGAGGATGCGCATGGCCGCGAGTGCCTGCGCCGAATCCGCGGTAGGGGCCAGCAAGTAATCGATCTTTCGCACGGGTCAGCGGGTGGGACGCTGGGTCGCGCGTCGCCCGTGGGCGCCACACCGCCTACTCGGCCATAGTGTACGGCGCCATGGTCTCAGCAAACTGATTGGCCTCAACCGCGGTTGGCGACGGGATAGCGCGGTCAAGACGCCGCCGTCCGCGGATCGCGCTATGGCCGCGACGGAGCCTGGACCCGGCGACGAGGCATCGATACCGAGCTCCCGACCAGCACCTCGGTGCCGCTTGCCGCGGTCTCGTCATCAGACTCAACTCTCGGTGGACATGAGAACGTTCGTTCGAAATAACGGTTTAGTTGGATTAAACACTCCTCAATCTTTGCGCTAGAACGCGCCTGCCAGTGATGATGTGAGACAGTCGGAGACTTTCCAGTCCCGCGAATCGGCGTGGTCGAAGCGCACCGCAACATCGACCCAACATTGCTCGTCGAGATCGACGCGCGGGAGTGGATAGCTCCCTTGGGACCTCACACGCTGGCACACCGCGCAGGGCATCCACTCTTCGAACTAGAGGCGGCATTAACACCTCGCGTGCTTAGACTGTGCCCTGTGGATCATCGCAACGCTGTATTCCTGAGCATGGCATGACTGTAATCAAGCACCTCCGGCAGCGGCTCTCGCTACACGCTGGATTAATCGCGGCTTTGATGACCGCTTGTACCAAGTCAATCGGGCTGGATGGCTGGCGGACCTGGCAGAACTGTCTGCGCTATATCAATGAAGCCAAGGTCGAGACCGCGAACCTCGCCAAATCGCTCGCCCAGCATGCCCATGATGAAATCGCGGCAGCGGACAACGCTGTTCTCGGCGTTCGCAACCGCATGGGATGGTCACCGCGTCGGCGGGAAAGCTCGATCGCGTTCACGCCGCGATCGAGAGCGAAGCAAGAACTTGCCAGGAATCCAAGGGCTGTTCATCTTCGACGCCGATGGCAATTGGGTTGCGAGTTCCGACGCGGTCACTCCCCGGCAGCTTAAGGATAACTACCGGGCATACTTCCAAATATCACAGATCACACGCCGACCGCGACGTTCATCTCGGCGCGCCGATCCACAGTCGGTCGAACAATCGCCAGGTCATTACTTTATCCCGCCGGCCGGACGATTCAGAGGGCAACTTCACGGGCGTCATTTCCGCAACGATCCTGGTAGACCATATGCAGGCGTTCTACAACACCTTCGATATCGGTCCGAGCGGCATTATACGGCTAGACATGGAGACCGGCACCATCATCGCGCGGAGCCCAGTCGCCGTTAGGATAATCGGCACCAATGCCTCGGGGGGGGGCGCCGATATGTTCAGAACTACTACTTCATGTGCCGGTGGGCAGCTTTGCAATGGTCTCGCATGTCGATGGCGTGGAGCATGTCGGAAGCTACCGGCGCGTAAACGAATATCCCCTGGTTCTCATTGTCTCCTAAGCATCCGGGACATCTCCGGACGCAAAGCAGCCGAGGAACAACTT
>CAXTCJ010000069.1:0-26579 GCA_964242215.1 uncultured Acetobacteraceae bacterium
GTCCCAACCCTGGGGATTACTCGATGGACCACAGCTCCATCCTGTATCTGATGGATCCGGCGGGGAAGTTCGTCGGCGTGATCCGAGCCGACGAGGGAGCCGACAAAATGGCCAGCGACCTCGAAGGCTACCTGTCGTAACGACACGCCGTCATGCCAGGGCTTGACCCTGGTATCCACGCGGTTGGGCTCATGACGTCATTGGGGGCAACGCACACTGTTCGGACCCACCACGGCCGGCTTGATGCCCGCGGACAGGCGTGGATACCAGGGTCAAGCCCTGGCATGACGGCGAGCCTACTGTCGAGCGGCCGCGGCTAACTCGACGGATGCGGGCTTAGGCGCAGAGGCCGTGTTCGCCGGCGCACCGCTACCAACGCGCAGAAGCGTAGCCAGGAAGGTGCGCCCCCACAGCATCGGGGTCGCACCGTCGATCGCGCGCCAACAGGCCTGCCAACGCTCCTGACGCTCAGCAAGCGACATACGAAGCGCGTCATCAAGGGCGTCTGCCATCTCGTCGGGATCGTGCGGGTTGATGATGATCGCCGAACCGAGCTGCCGGGCCGCGCCGGCAAACCGCGATAGGATCAGCACACCCGGGTCCTGCGGATCCTGTGCCGCTATGAACTCCTTCGCGACGAGGTTCATGCCATCCCGCAGCGGTGTGACCAAGCCAACGCGGGCCTCGCGCATGTAGCCCGCCATCGTGGAGCGGGCGCCGGCGCGAGCGACGATGCGCAGCGGCGTCCAGTCCGGCTCGCTCCATTCGCTATTGATGGCGCCAGCCTCGCGATCGACGGCCTCCCGCAGCGTGCGATAGGCGCTGACGTCCTTGCGGCTCTCCGCAGCGATCTGCAGCATGGTCACCCGGCGGCGCCAATCGGGCCGCGTTTCCAGCAGGCGGCGGTAACCAGTCAGCCGTTGGATCAGGCCCTTGGTCGGGTCTAGGCGATCGACGCCCAGGACAAGTTTCTGGCCTTGCAAGCTGCGGCGGAGGCGCTCGGTCGGTGCGGCACGCCAGGCGTGCTCGGCCGTGGCGGCGAACTCGCGAGCCTCGATTTCAACCGGAAAGGCGCCCAGGCGCACCCGGCGGCCGTCCACATGCAGCCAACCACCCGTCAGGCGGGTCGCACCTGCGAGACGATGTGCGGCCTCGGCGAAATTCTCGACGTCGTTCTGGGTCTGGAAGCCAATCAGGTCGGCCGACACCAGGTCGCGGATGAGCGCTCCGGCCTCCGGAACGCTGGCCAGCATGTCGGCGGAGGGAAATGGGATGTGCAGGAAGAAGCCGATCGGGGCCGTCACGCCGCGCGCCCGAAGCATCGCGGGCATCGCCATCAGGTGGTAGTCGTGGATCCACAGCAGGTCGTTCGGCCGGAGCAGCGGGGCCAGCGCGCCGGCCATCCGCTCGTTGACCGAGCGATACACCTGGGCATTGCGACGATCGAACGTCATCAGCTCAGGCATCGAGTGAAGTAGTGGCCACAACGTGCTGTTGGAGAACTCGTTGTAGTAGCGATCGTGTTCAGTCTCGGTCAGATCGATGGTGGCGTACTGAACGCCGCCATCGACGGTCGACTTCACCTGATGGTCGTTGGAGACGTTGCCGCTCCACCCAAACCACAGTCCGCCGCGCTGGCCCATGAGCCCGGCCAGGGCAACGGCAAGGCCGCCGGCCTGAGTTCCGCTACCAGGCGTCGGGACCCGGTTAGAGACGACGACGAGTCGGTTCATCGAACCTCCAGCAGCGCCACCGGGAACGTGGCCAGGATTTCAGCAAGCGGCAAGCGTCCCGTCATCTCCTTGCCCTCAGTCTTCTCGGGCGCCATTACGTCAACAGTACGGCGGCCCACGAAGTTACGTGGAGTCACAATAAAGGTTCCAGACCAAACCGCTGCATCGGCCACCGGAATCGGGCCGATGCCGGGAAGGTGACCAGGCAGGCGGGTCACGACCGTGATCGATGCCCGCCCCTCGTGCACGCGGGCGAAAGCCACGACGTTGTCAGCCCGCTCACCGTCCACCCGCAGCGGGACGTAGCTGCCCTCAGTGAACAGGCGGCCCGACTCGGCCCGGAACCGCATCGCTCGCGCGAGCACGGCCTGCTTGACCCGGCCGTCCTTCCAGTCCGGCAACAGATCGGCTGGGCTGACATTCGCCTCCAGCGAGGCCTGGCGTGCCACGAAATCGACCGGGCGCCGGTTGTCCGGGTCGACCAGGCTGAAGTCCCAATACTCCGTGCCCTGATACAGGTCGGGCACGCCCGGCGATGTAACCCGCAGCAGCGCCTGCGAGAGTGCATTCACCGCGCCCGGCGCCGCGATCTGCTCCACGAAGTCCGCGATGTCCTGCAGCACGTGGGACACCCGGTCCGGATCCATCACCTGATGCAGGAAATCGCGGCAAGCGCCCTCGTACTCGGCGTTCGGCGCCGCCCAGCCGGTGTGCCGCTTGGCCTCCCGCAGCGCCTTCTCCTGCCAGGCGGCCAGCCGTTCCTCGAGGGCCGCGACGCCCTCCTTGTCGTCTACCGACAGGCCGAGCGGCCAGGCACCAACCAGGCTCTCGTACAGCATGATCTCGTCGCAGGCGTCGGGCGCCAGCCCACCCAAATCCTTCTTCAAAGGCGCGTTGAGCCGGGTCCAACGCGTCAGGGCCGCTTCCCACTCGGCGGGACGCTCGCTGATGACTGCCAAGCGGGCGCGCGTGTCCTCGCCGCGCTTGTGGTCGTGCGTGGCGGTTGCGAGCAGCGCCTGTGGGAAGCGCTTCCGCCGCCCCCGCATCGCGTTGTGGAAGGCAGCTGGGGTGATGGCGAACTGCGACGGCTCGGAGCCGACCTCGTTGCGTGAGATCAGCCGGCCGTAGCGGTAGAATGCCGTGTCCTCCACGGACTTGGCCGCCGTCGGCGCAGAAAGCTGCTGGAACTTCACCATCGCCCGCAAGCGCTCGGCCCGGCGGCTGCCCGCCGGCACCTGCCGGATGCCGTCGCCCGACAGCCAGCCGGCCATCAGCTCCAGCAGCTCGCGGTCGGTCGCGCGCACGGTGCGGCGAGCTCCGGCCAGCGCCCAGTCCATCTCCCGCTTGTCGGTTTCGGAGATGCCGCCCAGCCCGGCATAGATGCGGTAGACGTGGAAATGCACCAGGATCTCGGTCAATGTCCGGCGCACGGCCGTCAGCGTATAGTCCCGGGTCGAAAGGTCGCGACGAGCCACGCGGTGGATCGCGGCCGCCGTGGAAAAGATCTCACTCGACAGGCTTTCCCGCAGGATCTGCCGCCGGGCTGAAACCGCCTCGACCTCGAATGCACCCGGACGGCCGGTGAGGCCGGTCCAGATCGCTGTGATGCGTTCCTCGCCGGCCCCGTCGTGCAGCACGGCGGAGACGTCGTTCATGTAGTCGTAGCCGGTCGTGCCGTCGGTCAACCAGTCGCTGGTCAGTGACTCGTGGGTCGCTAGGATCTTCTCGATCCACAGCCCGGCGCGGTCGCCCTGCAGCTCGCGCGGGCGATGCTCGTGCGCCGTGTCCAGCAGCCGCCGCAGCTTGCGGCAGTAACCGCGGGGGTCGGCCAGGCCGTCCACGTGGTCGATCCGGACGGCGTCGATCAGCCCCTCGGTATACAGGCGCAGGATCGTGCGATGGGTGTCGTCGAACACGGTCGGCACCTCGGCGCGGACGCCGGCGAGGCCATTCACGTCGAAGAAGCGGCGCCAGTTGATCTCATCGGTCGCCGCCCGCCACCAGGCCAGGCGGTAGCTCTGCCGTTCCAGCAACCGGTGTAGCCGGTCGCGTCCAGTCTCGGTCGACGCGTCGTAGGCGCGCAGGCACTCGGCAATCGGCTGGGCGTAATCCGGCGAGCGCAACACTTCGCGGGCCGCGGCGGCCTCGGTGCGCATCACGTCACGATTGTTGGTGGATAGTTCATTGAACGCGCGCGCCGGCTCCTCGAGCGGGCCGCCCTCAGTTAGCAGCACCGAGGCATAGTCGCGCGGGTTGATCGGGAAGCGGTGCGAGTAGTAGCTGGCGAACAGCCGCCCATCTTCCGGGTCGAACTTCAGCGTCAGCTCGTTGTTCTTAAGGCAATCGCCATAGGGCGAGCCCAGGAACGGCGCCAGCATCCGGCCCCGCAGCGAGGCATCCGGCGGGTCCCAGTCGATATCGAAGTACTCGGCATAGGGGCTGGCCCGGCCCCATTCCAGCACGTCCAGCCACCAGGCATTGTCCGCCCCGCCGACGCCCATGTGATTGGGCACGATGTCCAGCACCAAGCCCATGTCGTGGCGGCGCAACTCGGCCACCAGCCGCCGCAGCGCGTCCTCGCCGCCCAGTTCCGGGTCAATCTGGTTGTGGTCGACGATGTCGTAGCCGTGGGTCGAGCCCGGGCGGGACTTCAGCAGCGGCGAGGCATACATGTGGGAGATGCCGAGGCTGGCATAGTACGGCACCAGGGCCGCCGCCATGTCCATCGTGAAGTCTTTGTGGAATTGCAGGCGGGCGGTCGCGGTGAACGGCTTCATGAATTCTTCCTGGCGGCGTCGAGGTCGCGAAGGCGCGCCGCCACCGCCGGGTCGTCCAGCAGCGTCGCTGCATCCCCCGGCATGCGGCGGCGCCAGTTGGGGTGCTCGTCCAACGTGCCCGGCAGGTTCGGCTGCTCGGGCAAGGCGAGCACGTCCTCCAGCGGGATGATGGTGAGCGCGCAAGCGGCGCCGCCGACGTGGCGGATCGCGGCGTTCACCGCTTCGGCGGGGGCATCGGGCGGCGGCGGGTCGCCCTGCGCGGCACCGCTCGCGAGCATGGCGGACCACAGCATGTGCCGGTCGCGATGCCGCTCGCTATTCTCGCGCGCCACGCCCTCCTCATCCAGCTGACCGAGGCGGCGGCGCCAGGCAGTGTCGTTGCCTGACCACCAGCCGGCGACCGTGGCCAAGTCGTGCGTGCTGGTCATCGAGACGGCCCCGTAGTCCCAGCCCGACGGTGCGGTGAAGCCGAGATCGAGCGCCCGTTCGAACCACAGCACGCGCATGCCGAGCATGCCGGAGGCGCTGATGCGGCCCTGGAAGCCGTCGGGGAGGGTGCCGAGGTCCTCGCCCAGCACGATTGCCTGGTGGCGCCGAGATTCCAGCCGCACCAAGCGGAGCATGTCGTCGACCGGGAAGTGCAGATACACGCCGTGTGCCGGGCTGGCCCCGTCGGGCAGGACCCAAAGCCGGGCCAGACCCATCGCGTGGTCGATCCGAACCCCTCCGGAATGCCGCATCGCGGCGCGGAGCATATCGATGAAGGCGCCGAACCCGCTCAGCTGCAGCCCGCGCGGCGAGAAGGCGGCGAGCCCCCAATTCTGGCCGGTCGTATTCAGCAGGTCGGGCGGCGCGCCGACGGTCAGCCCCAGCAAGGTCTGCGTCGGATGCGACCAACACTGGCTCCCGCCGGAGTCGACACCAACGGCGAGGTCCGAGATCAGCCCGACCGGCATCCCGGCCTGCCTCGCCGCGGCCTGGGCGGCGGCGAGGCTGCGGTCCGCCATGAACTGGTAGAAGGCGTGCCGAGTGATGTCCCGCGCATGATCCTGCGAGAACTGCGCCACCTCGGGGCTGGAGGCGTCGGACAACCCGCCCGGCCAGTGCCGCCAGTGCCACAAGCCCTGCGGCGCCAGGCGGGCATGCAGCACCTCGAACTGGGCGTGCGTTTCCAATGTGCGCCCCTCGGCCGCACGGAAACGGGTGAATTCGTCCCACAGCGCCCCGCCGGCTTCCGCTTGCGTGAACATGGCATCCAAGCGCTCGAACCGCTGCCGTGCTGCGGTCGGCCAGTCCACCAGCGTATCGGCCTCCAGTCGGGCGGCATCGTCGCCGGGGAGATCGACGGCGGCGTGCAGCGCGTTGAGCAGGGTCCGGCTGGAGGGTGAATAAGGGCTGAACCGATCGAGCGTGGCGGAGAACTGCGCGTGCACCGGGCTGATCGCGACGCCCGCTGCCCCATGCGCGGCCGCATTGCGGACGAATTGCGCCAGTCCGCCGAAATCGCCCAGCCCGCCATCGCCCTTACGCCGAAGCGAGTACAGTTGAGCCGCCAGCGCCCACGGCCGACCCGGCGCCGCTTCGCCCATGGTCCAACCCTGCGCCGGGGCAACGGCCACCAGCACGTCCTGCTGGCCGATATGCAGCCGGTGATACCCCGGTTCCGTGGGCAACGGGATCGTTGCGCCACCTTCATCACCGGCGATCCCGTCCAGCGTGGCGCCGCTCTCCAGCACGAACTGGTAGGGTCCGGGCGCAATAAGCAAGCGCAGCATGCCACCGGCATCGCCGGTAATCAGCGGCGGCAGTCGGCTCGGGCTACGCAGCGCCGTGAGGCTGTCCGCGACGTCTGACTCACTGCCCGCCGGCAACCCCAGCGCGGCGAGAACGGCCCTGACCGTATCGTCGCCGACCTGATGCCACTGGCCGTGAACGTCCTTCCAGTGCAGTGCCAGCCCGGCTTCCTGGGCGAGCTCGTGAAGGCTCACTCCTGCGCTCTCCCAGCGGGCTCGATCCAGGCAATGGAGGAGCGGTCACGCAAGGTGCCAGTCTTCGCCAGGTCCCATACGCCGGGTTCGCTCTCGAACAGCAGTTCGCCGGACGGGGTTGGCAGGGCAGCTTGGTCACCGAAGCTGATCGCGATGCCCAGCACGTCGCCATTTCCCAAACGCCAGTGCGCCGCGAGTGCGCTCTTGCCGATGACTTCCGAACCTAGACTGCGCGTGCCGGGAATGCCGGGCACGATGCGGTCGCGCCGGATGGCGAGCAGGCCGCGGACGAAGCTATCGTCGCCGCTGAAATCGGGAGCCGACGCCTCGAAGGTGGCACGGTCGTTCGGGTCGGGGATCTTGTCGCGGCGGCTTGGGTCCTTAAAGGCGGGAAAGTGCTTGAACTCCTCGCGGCGCCCCTTGCGCACGAGCTCGGCGAGCTCCTCGCCATGGTCGGTGAAGAACAGGAAGGGCGTTTTGCTCTGCACTTCCTCCCCCATGAACAGCAGCGGGATGAAGGGCGACAGCAACAGCAATCCCTGGGCCGCCCGAAGCGCACGCGGGTCGGCCAGGACCGTCAGGCGCTCGCCGAGTGCGCGGTTGCCGGTCTGGTCGTGATTCTGCAGGAAGATGACGAAGGACGTCGTCGGGAGGTGCGCCGATTTCTCCCCGCGGAACTTGCAGGCGTGCTCGGACCAATCGCCCTGATAGATGAAGCCCTCCGCCATGCCGCGGGAGAGCATGGTGATCGAGTTTTTGTAGTCCTCGTAGTATCCCTCAAGCTCACCCGTCAGCAGCACGTGCAGGACGTGGTGGATGTCGTCGGTCCATTGCGCGTCGAAGCCCGGGGCAGTCGGCGTGGCGCGCAGATGCTTCGCGGCGTTGCCCTCGTGCTCCATGACGAGGTGAACCTCGCGTTGCACGTTGGACCGAATGGTGGCCGCCATCTCGTCGAGGAAGTCGGATTCGCTGATGGCGTGGAGGGCATCGAAGCGCAGGCCGTCGAAGCGGTATTCCTGCAGCCAATACAGCGCGTTCTGCTCGAAATACGCCCGCACTTCGGGGCGGCGGAAATCGATCGACGCGCCCCAGGGCGTGTTCAGATCGTCGCGGAAGAACCGGTTGGCGAAAGCGTGGATGTACGCGCCGTCCGGGCCGAAATGGTTGTACACCACGTCCAGGAACACCATCAGCCCCATCCCATGGGCCTCGTCGATCAGCGCCTTCAGCTGGTCGGGCGTTCCGTAGGCGGAGTCTGGCGCGTAGGGCAGCACGCCGTCGTAACCCCAGTTGTGCGCGCCGGGGAACTGCGCGACGGGCATCAGTTCGATGGCCGTCACACCGAGCGCCTTCAAGCGGGGAAGATGCTCGCGAATGCCCACGAACCCGCCGAGCGTGCCGGGGTGGAGTTCATAGATGACCGTCTCGTGCCAGGGCCGGCCCTGCCAGTCGCCGTGTTGCCACTCGTAGCTGCTCGGGTCGACGACCAGGCTCGGGTCATGTACGTCGCCGGCTTGCGCGCGCGACGCCGGGTCGGGGAAAGCCATCCCGTCCGACATACGAAACTTGTAGCGCGATCCGGCGGGAGCAGGGAGGGACAGCGCAAACCATCCATCCCCCTCCACCGTCATAGCATGGTCGGTTCCGTCGAGCTCGAGCGTCAACTGGTCGGCAGAGGGCGCCCAAATACGGAAACGCGTCGTCTGGCCTTCGAGTGTGGCGCCGAACGGGAGGGGGTGGGCGAACCGTTCGGTCATATTGGTTACTCCATGGGGGACCGGGGTTACCCCAAGG
Source organism: uncultured Acetobacteraceae bacterium (assembly GCA_964242215.1). Classification (GTDB taxonomy): domain Bacteria; phylum Pseudomonadota; class Alphaproteobacteria; order Acetobacterales; family Acetobacteraceae; genus LMUY01. The sequence goes on from CAXTCJ010000069.1 coordinate 8,293, forward strand.
TCAGGACAATTGTTGCCAGCGGCGGCAGCGTGAGCAGCAACGAAGCCGGAAAGTCATGACTCGGGACATCTTCGGCAACGGCGCCGCCGCCATTGCCGATGTTGCCGCCGCCGTATAGCGCGGCGTCCGTGTTCAAAACCTCCCGCCAGGCGCCACTTTGCGGTACCCCTAGGCGGTATCCGTAACGCGGTACGGGGGTGAAGTTGCAAACAACGAGCGCAGAGGGTGCATCCGTGCCACTAATCCGCAGGAACGCAAAGATACTCTGTGCCGCGTCGTTGAGCACGACCCATCGGAAGCCCTCGGGAACGCAGTCCTGCGCGTGCAGCGCGGGCATGCCCGAGTACAGCTTGTTGAGGTCCCGCACCAGGGTCTGGATGCCACGATTACTCGAGTCGTCCAACACACCCCAGTCCAGGCCGTGATCGTGGTTCCACTCGGCTTCCTGGGCGATCTCGCTGCCCATGAACAGCAGCTTCTTGCCGGGATGGGTCCACATGAAGCCGAGATAAGCCCGCAGATTGGCGAATTTCTGCCAGCGGTCGCCGGGCATTTTCCCGAACAGCGAGCCCTTGCCGTAGACGACTTCGTCGTGGCTGATCGGCAGCACGAACTTTTCGCTGAAGGCATACACCAAGCCGAAAGCGATCTCGCCGTGGTGGTATTGGCGGTAGATCGGCTGTTCCTCGATGTAGTGCAGGGTGTCGTGCATCCACCCCATGTTCCATTTGTAGTTGAAGCCAAGCCCGCCCTCGTCGGCTGGCCGGGTTACCCCGGGCCACGCCGTGCTTTCCTCGGCGATCAATACGGCGCCGGGAACGCGTTGGGCCACGGCGCGGCTGAGATCCTGCAGAAACGACACCGACTCCAGGTTCTCGCGGCCGCCATAGATGTTTGGAACCCACTCACCGGGATTGCGGCTGTAATCGCGGTACAGCATGGACGCCACGGCATCCACGCGAATGCCGTCGGCATGGTAATGCTCAAGCCAGAATAAGGCTGAGCCGATGAGGAACGCCCTAACCTCGTTGCGGCCGAGGTTGTAAATCAGCGTGTTCCAATCCTTGTGGAACCCCTGCCGCGGGTCTTCGTGCTCATACAGGGCGGACCCATCAAACCGGGCCAAGCCATACTCGTCGGTCGGGAAGTGCGCTGGCACCCAGTCGAGGATCACGCCGACGCCGGCTGCATGGCACCGGTCCACAAAGCGCGCGAACGCTTCCGGTGGCCCGAGGCGTGACGAGGGAGCGAATTGGCCCAGCGGCTGGTAGCCCCACGACCCGCCGAACGGGTGCTCCATGATCGGTAGCAATTCGATGTGGGTGAAACCCAGTCCGGCGACGTAAGGCACCAACTGGTCCGCCAGCCGATCCCAGCCGTCGACCCCCATATGGGCGGCAGGCGACCACGAGCCGGCGTGCACTTCATAAGTCGAAATAGGCGCGCCCTCAGCCTGGCGCGCGCCACGGTTGGCGATCCATTCGGCGTCGGTCCAGGGAAATGGCATGTCGTCGACGACGATCGAGGCGGTCAGCGGGGGGATCTGTGCCGCCCATGCAACCGGATCAGCCTTGAGCGGCAGCAACTCGCCCCAGGCGCCGAGCATCTCGAATTTGTACAACACGCCCGCGCCGATGCGCGGAATGAACAGCTCCCACACACCCGGCCCGTGCCGCTTGCGCATTGGGTTGCGGCGGCCATCCCAGTCGTTGAAGTCGCCCACGACCGAGACCCGTTGCGCGTTCGGTGCCCATACGGCGAACCGCACGCCGGGCACGCCGTCCATCTCCGCCGGATGCGCCCCGAGGGCCCGGCCGAAGTCGAGGTGACGGCCCTCGGCCAGCAAGTAGACGTCGAGGTCGCCGAGCACGGGCGGGAACGAGTACGGATCTTCGGTTTCCCAGCTCGACCCACCTTTGCCGATCCGCAACCGATACGGCGCGTTTGACGTGACCGACCCGGCGAAGAACCCGGCCGGGTGAATGCCTTGCAACTCGCCCACGACGAGCCCGGTGTCGCGCTCCACCACGGCCACGCTGTCGGCGCCCGGGATGAAGGCGCGGACGGAGCCGTCATGCGGGCCGAGCACGGCGAACGGATCGCCGTGCCGTGCGCCGACAATCGCGTCGATGGCACCGGGGTTCAGACCGAAATCATTGAAGGCGTCAGGCATCGGTGCCCTCCGGAGGTAGGTTCAGCAGGCGGGCGGCGATGGCATACATTCCGTCGAGCGGGATACCGATCCAGGTCGGACGGTTCGCCGCCTCGTAGCGGATCTCGTAGGCTGCCTTCTCCAGCAGGAAGAGGTCGAGCAAATCCGCTTCACCCTGCGGCGTCACCCACTTCACCGGAGAGGCCGCAAGTGCCTCGCGGTAGGCGGTCAGGAACGCCTCCTCCGCACCCGACCGGAACCGCTGCAGCAACTCGGCCCGGCGGCTGACCGCTGTCGGTGTCGCCGCGACCCGGCCCGGCAACGCAGTCGCCGCCGCGTAATCGAACGAGCGCAACAGCCCCGCCACGTCGCGGATCGCGCCTTGCTTGGCCCGGCGCTGTTCCATCGTGCGCGCAGGCTCGCCCTCGAAGTCGATCAGGTACGCGTCGGACTGCACCACCAGCACCTGGCCGAGATGGAAGTCGCCGTGGACCCGCGTCTGCAGTGCCCCGGTGCCGGATGCCGCAAGCTTGCGGGCCGCGGCTCGCAACGCGTCGGCATGACCTTCCAGAGCTTTGGCTCGGGCCTCCGCACGCGGCGTGGGCCACTCGGTGACCTTGCCCAGCATCGCAAGCGCGCTGTCGATCTGCTCGATCACACCATCGGCCCAGGACGCCAACACGGCTGGGGTTGCGGGCTCCGGCGCGAAGGCCGGGTCGTCGGACGGAGCGGAGAACACGGCGTGCAGTTCGCCCAAACGCTGACCAATGGCAGCGGCGAAGATGTTGTAGGGCGCGAACGCTTCTTCGACGCCAGTAGCTTCGCTGTCGGTGGTGGACAGTTCGTCGACCGTCCGCTCCAGGAACTCCAGCGTGTAGCCCCAGCCGTCGCCCTGGTTGCGCACGAAGCCCTGCATCAGTCCGATCGTGTGCGGCGTGCCGTCGTCGTCGACCCGCACCACTTCGCCGTAGAGCGGCGCCGTATTGCCGAAGCCTCGCTCGGTGAGGAAGCGAGTGATTTCACCCTCCGGGTGCACACCAGCGGTGACCCGGCGCACGATCTTCATCACCAGCAAATCGCCGACGATCAACGAGGAATTGGACTGCTCGGCTGACAGGCGGCGAATTTCGGCGTCGTCCGCGAGGTCCAGTTCGGTCATCAGCGACGTCGGCCGGAATTCCAACTTGCCGCCATCGATCGCGATCGTCTCGCTCGACCGCAGATTACGCAGCATCGCGCGGGTGAAGGCGTCGATGGCGAATGCATCGGTTAGATAGCCGACACGTGGCCCAAGGCGCACGCGCGCCATCGCGAGTTGTGCGGGCAGGTTACCGATCGACTCGTCTTCCCAAACGGTGCCCATGGGCAGGGCGTAGCGCTCGGTCCGGTCGCCCAGATGCACCTCCACTTCGGTCATGAAGATCGGGTCTGGGACCGGGCTGATCTGGGCGAAATACGCCAACTTCACACTGGTCAGTCGCTCGGTCTTGGAGGCGAACCAGCGCCGCTTCGGTAGGTAAAGCGGTAGCGCTTCGTTCTCGAGCACGGTCTTGCCGTAGCCCGGCCGTACCTCCTCCAACGAGGAGCGCAGGACGATCGTGGAGAACTCGGGCAGGGCTTCGGGTTGCGGTACGTGCCAGGACGGCAGTTGCGCGTCGGACGCCAGCAAGAACCAGAAGAAGGTATACGGCGGCAAAGTCAGGAGATAGGGCAGCTGACCAACGCCGGGGAACACGGCACCACCGACGATATCGACCGGGACGCGGCCGGCGAAGGCAGACAGATCCAGTTCCACCGCCTGTGCCGACCGGGACAGATTGGAGACGCACAGGATCGTTTCGCTCACGCCGTCGTCGTACTCGCGCAGATATGCCAGCACCTTGCGGTTGCCCGGATACAGGAAACGCTGCGTGCCACGGCCGAACGCTTTATGCCGCTGCCGCACCGCGAGCATACGGCGCATCCAGTTCAGCACCGAGAACGGATCGCTAGCTTGCGCTTCCACGTTGACGGCGGCGAACCCATAGATCGGGTCCATGATCGGCGGCAGTACCAGCTTGGCTGGATCGGCGCGCGAGAAACCGCCGTTGCGGTCGATCGACCACTGCATCGGGGTCCGGACGCCGTCGCGGTCGCCGATGAAGATGTTGTCGCCCATGCCGATCTCGTCGCCGTAGTAGATCACCGGCGTTCCCGGCATCGACAGCAACAGACCATTCATCAACTCGATCCGGCGGCGGTCGCGCTGCAACAGCGGGGCCAGACGGCGACGGATGCCCAGGTTCAGTCGGGCACGCCGGTCGGCAGCGTAAGTTTCCCACAAGTAGTCGCGCTCGCCCGACGTCACCATCTCCAACGTCAGTTCATCATGGTTGCGCAGGAACACGGCCCACTGGCAGTTGGCCGGAATGGCCGGGGTCTGCCGCATGATGTCGGTGATCGGGAAACGGTCCTCCCGCGCGATCGCCATGTACATGCGCGGCATCAGCGGGAAGTGGAACGACATGTGGCATTCGTCGCCCTCGCCGAAATACACTTGCGCGTCTTCCGGCCACTGGTTGGCTTCGGCCAGCAGCATGCGGCCCGGTGCGTGGATGTCGAGTTCTGCCCGGATCTTCTTGAGCAGGGCATGCGTCTCGGGCAGGTTCTCGTTGTTGGTGCCCTCGCGCTCCACCAGGTAGGGCACGGCATCGAGGCGCAGACCGTCGATGCCGATGTCCAGCCAGAACCGCATGACGGAGAGCACTTCCTCCATCACCGCCGGATTATCGAAGTTCAGGTCGGGCTGGTGGGAGAAGAACCGATGCCAGTAATACTGGCCGGCGACGTCATCCCAGGTCCAATTGCTCTTTTCGGTGTCGGTAAAGATGATCCGGGTGCCGGCGTATTTCGTATCGCTGTCGGACCAGACATAGAAGTCCCGCTCTGGGCTGCCCTTCGGCGCGTGACGCGCGCGCTGGAACCAGGGATGCTGGTCGGACGTGTGGTTGATGACCAGTTCGGTGATCACCTTCAGCCCACGCTCGTGCGCTGCCTGCACGAACGCGCTCGCGTCGGCCAACGTGCCGTAATCCGCGTGGACGCCGCGGTAGTCAGCGATGTCGTAGCCGTCGTCGCGACGGGGTGAGGGGTAGAACGGCAGCAACCAAATCGCCGTCACGCCAAGCTCGGCGATGTAGTCCAGCTTCTCCATCACACCGCGAAAATCGCCGACGCCATCGTTGTTGGCGTCGAAAAAACTCTTGATGTGGATCTGATAGATGATCGCGTCCTTGAACCAGGTCGGATCGTCCATCGGGGCGGCCGAGGCAGCGAGCGGTGCAGCGGCGATAGCAGTGTCTGGCAAGGAAACCTCAGTTCAGAAAAGGCGCGTGTGCGCCAGGGTCATAAGTCGGCGCGGCTACGCCAAAAGCGGGTTCAAGAAGCGACGCGCACGCGCCAGATGGTGTAGGGACGGCCCGGCTCCAGACGGACGGACCGATATTTATCACGCCAGGTGAGCCGCTCGCCGGTGAACAGGTCCTCCGCCTCGAACGGAACCGATTCGCTTACCTGCCACAGCCAGAACGGAAACTCCCACGCGGATTCTTGCGCCTGATTCGGGTCGAAGGAAATGGCCACCACCAGCGCATTGCTGCGATCGGGCGTCGACTTCAGGAACACGCTCACGGCATCGTTGCCCGCTGAGAGGAATTCCGTGTTGAGATGCGACCGTAACGCCGGGTTGGCGCGGCGAATACGATTGAGCGCAGTAATCTCCGGCACGATGTTGCCGGGGCGGTCCCAGTCCCACTTCCGCACCTGGTATTTCTCGCTGTCGAGATACTCCTCACGTCCCGGAATCGGCGAACCCTCGCAGAGTTCGAAGCCGTTATAAACACCCCACAGCCCCGAAAGCGTCGCGGCAAGAGCGGCGCGGATCAGAAAGGCCGACCGCGGTGCGTTCTGCAGATAGACCGGGTTGATGTCTGGCGTGTTGACGAAGAAATGCGGCCGGAAGAAATCGCGTGGGCCCGGCTCCGCCAATTCCGTCAGGTATTGCTCCATCTCGCGCTTGGTCTCGCGCCACGTGAAGTAGGTGTACGACTGGCTGAACCCGACCTTGGCCAGGCGATACATCACCTTGGGACGGGTGAAAGCCTCCGCCAGGAACACCGCGTCCGGGTAGCGTTCGCGCACGGTCGCTATCATCCACTGCCAGAACGGCAGCGGCTTGGTGTGCGGGTTGTCGACGCGGATCAGCCGAACGCCCTGCTCCATCCAGAACATCACAACCTCGGCCAGCGCGACCCAAAGCCCGGGGATCGCGCCGGACGCATAGAAGTCGACGTTGACGATGTCCTGGTATTTCTTCGGCGGGTTCTCGGCGTATTTGATCGAGCCGTCCGGGCGCCAGTCGAACCAGTCTTTGTGCTGCTTCAGCCAGGGATGGTCTGGCGAGCACTGGATGGCGAAGTCGATCGCAATCTCCAAGCCATGCGCCGCCGCAGCCTCGACCAGGTGTCGGAAGTCCTCGAGCGTGCCCAACTCCGGATGCAGCGCATCATGCCCTCCATCGCTGGAGCCGATCGCGTAGGGGCTGCCCGGGTCGCCTTCCACCGGCGTGAGGGTGTTGTTCGGCCCCTTGCGGTTGGTGCGGCCGATCGGGCTGATTGGCGGGAAATATAGCACGTCGAATCCCATCTCGCGCACGCGAGGCAGATGGCGCTCGACGTCGCGGAACGTGCCATGGCGGGACGCGTCGTCGCTCATCGACCGCGGGAACACCTCATACCACGCGGCGAAGCCGGCGCCGCTGCGCTCGGCGTCGATCCGTATCGGGTGCGGCAGGGTGGCGGCGCGTGGCCGGTCATCGGCCTTTGCCATTAACTGGGTGAGTTCAGGCGACAGGAAGCGGGCGAGCTTCGCGGCATCGTCCGCGCTCGCGAGTTCGGCCACGACGTCGTGCACGGCGACGCGAACCGCCCCCTGGGCCCGTTCGGCCGTGCGTTCCAACAGCGCCATGCCCTCCCGCAGCTCCAACGAGACGTCGATGCCGGCGGTGCTCTTTTTAGCCAGTTCGTCCTTGAAACTGGCGAAAGCGTCTCGCCAGGCCTGCACGGTGTAGTCGTAGCCGCCAATCAAGGTCAGCGGCAGTTCCGCCCGGTAGCGGTCGTTGCCGATCGGCGCCATGGGCATTTGGCGCGTGGTCACATCGCCGGGCTGGCGCCAGTGCAAGGCGACGCCAAGCTTATCGTGCCCGTCGCAGACGACGTCCGCCTCGATGGCAACGACTTCGCCGACCAGGCGCTTCACCGGCAACGATCCATCGTCGACGCACGGGGAGGGCGCCTCGATGGCGACCCGCGGTCCGTTGGCGAAGCGGCGGGCCGCATCGGCATCGACCGTGGCAGACAGGCGGCCCTTGCTGGTGGCGGGCGCGGTGAACAGGCGCAACTCGCCCGGAAGCAGGGATACCGGCTGGCCGGGTGCGAACCCGGCCGGCTCCCACGGGCCGAACGTGCCGTCGATGGCCATAACGATCGACGCCGGGTCGATGGCGAGTGGCCGGGTCAGGTCGGTGTTGACCAAGGCGACAGTGGCATGCTGGGCAAACCGTGCGTCGGCGCCGTCGGTCCGCAACACGGCGATGGGCGACGAGGCGCCTCCAGTCAGCAGGCTGAGGCCCTTGGTCTCTACAGCCGCGGCCATCAGCTTGTTGAGGGCCGCGAGGTCGATCCCGGCCTCGATCATGCGGTCACCCGCCACGGTTGCGCGGCCGTACACGTCCATCGTGCGCCTTGCACCCGTCTCGAAGCCGTCTGGCACCAGCCAGCCATCGCCGATCGCACAGGCCAACGACGCGGCACGCCGCAGCGTCGCCGTCAATTGTGCCGGGTTGTGCACGCCAGATGCGGCGCGCGGGCCGAACGGTGCCTCGGGACAGGCAAGCACCGGGGCGATCTGGCGCAAGGTGGCAAGCTCATCCCAGAACCAGCCGGCCTGCAGATCCCACCAAGGTAGCGAGGACACCACGTAGGACGCGCCCGCGAGGTCGTGCAGCGCCTCCCGTGGTACGCCCGGCGTCCACGCGATCAGGGTCATGTCGCCGACAGCCTGCCGCAGCGCCGGCATCACCCCCGGCGCGTCCGCCAACCCGAGCAGGCGCACGCCCGCGAGCCCGACCTCGGCCCAGCGTGCCAAATGGCTGCCCCACCAAGCCCCCAGTGCAGCGGGATCAGCGACGCGTCGCTGCGTGGCCGAGCCCATGTTCCGCGGGTCAAGCGGGTCGACTGCAGTGGCTGCCGTGAAGGGAGCAGACTCGTCATCGAACTCGGCCGCCACAGACGCGAGCGGCAAATCGAGCATCGGGCGCAGGTTGTGCTGGCGGCAGAGGCGCACGTAATTGGCGAGAAAGCTCGTGAAGTCACCGCCGCCGAGCGCTGGATGGACCCGGTCCAGGGTCACTGGGGTAAACCGGTCGCCGGTGGCGCCGGGAGCCCAGGGCGGAGGGGCCAGGATGGTGTCGAACCCCAACGCCGCAGTTCGCGCAACAGCCTGCGCGCGGGTGTCGCCTAGAGCGATCGGATCGAGATAGCGAATACGCGGATGCGCCGCAGATTCGTTCGTCGCGGCCGTGCTGGCAGCCGTTGAAGCTTTGATAGTGACGTTCATGCTGGCTCACCGACCCCCGTGCGGCATCAAACGCATAGGGGCAAGACGCGTCGGCGCGAGCGGGGTTCCCGTTACGCGATCGGTATCGGCCAGTTACGCGATGCGCGTTCGGGTGGAGCCTACGGCATCCTTACCCCGCCGGTGACCGCCTGGTAGGTCGCGATCGCCAAGGTAAGCGGTTCGAACGGCTTGGTTATGACGAAGGCCGGCTCGAGAGCTTCGCCGGTCAGCAGCCGCTCGGGGTAGGCGGTCACGAAGATCACCGGGGCGTAATGGCTGCGCAGGATGCGGGATACGGCGGAGGTTCCGTCGCCACCAGCCCCAAGATTGATGTCGGCCAGGATCAGGCCGGGCCGGCAACGCTCGGCAATCTCGACGGCGTCGGCCTCGGTCGCGGCAACCCCCACGACCCGGTGGCCGCAGCCGGCGACCAACTCCTCGATGTCCATGGCGATGATCGGCTCGTCCTCGATGATGAGGACGTCGGCCGCCGCGGCCAGGCGCAGGCAATCGCGCGCGGACGCCAGCATCCCCTCGGCGTCGGTCTCGTCCAGGCCTAGGATCGCTGCCGCCTTGGCGAGCGGGACCTCCTCCAATGAAGTGAGCAGCAGCAGTTTGCGTTGGGTCCCGGTCAGGGATTGTTCCACCGGCAGCAGCGCTTCCGGATCGGGCCGGAGCTGGGTGACTGCCTTATAGAGTGCGAGACGGGCGTCTAACGCCTCGCCGTCCGCATCGCTCAGCAACTCACGTAACGCTTCGGCGACCAGGGCATCGCCGGTCACCTGACCTCCAGCAAGGGCGCGTGCGTAGCGGCGCGCGTAGGGCAGGGCGCGAAGCAGGTCTTCGCGTCGGAAGCTTTTCATGACGAAACCTCTACTTGCCCCAGGGCTGGAGCCGGCGGATACCCGACCCAGAATCCGGGCCAGCGTTGGGGAATGTGGTATTGCGGCCGAATGAACAAGACGTTGCTGTCCGGGAGCGCCCAGAAGGTTCCGCCAGGGGTGCCAAAGCTGCCCCCGGCGCCGGCGACACCCGTAGCCAGATGTTGCAGCTTCTGCCTGATCTGCGTGCCTTCGCGCGGTTCCTGGTCCGCGACCGGACGGCGGCCGACGATCTGGTGCAGGACACCGTCGTGCGGGCGCTCGGCGCGTTGTCGCAGTTCCAGTCCGGCACGAACCTCAAGGCCTGGTTGTTCACCATCCTCCGCAACCTGTTCTTCGAGCAGTCCCGCCGCCGCCGCCGGGAAGCCCAGGCGCTGAGCGCCCACCTCCCGGCGGAAGACGCCGTCCGGCCCGACCAATCCGACGCCGTCGAGGTGCGCGACCTGGAACTCGTGCTGTGGCAGCTGTCCCCGGTGCTGAGGGAGGCGCTGGTGTTGGTCGGCGTGCAGGAGCTCACTCACGACGAAGCCGCCCAAATCTGCGGCGTGCCGGTCGGCACGATGAAGGCACGCGTCTCCCGAGCCCGGACGGAGCTGTCTCGGATCATGCAGCCGGCGTGACCCGGCGGGACAGTCTGGTGCGACGTCATTACCGAGCACCCTAGCGGGCGATTTTGTCGCAACAACGGCAACCATGTTGATGCAAGTTAAGCTCGCGTTCTCGTGATCGAGAGGATGCAACCCTTTTTCGAGCACCGTCATTGCTCGGATAAGGAACGGAGATTGACTCTCATGACGACGACAACCGCCCCTACTATCATTGCTCGGACGACGACGGTCCCGACGGCGACCGCGACCAAGACCTTCCACGATCAGGTCATCGCCATTCTCCCCAAGCTGCGCGTCCAGGCGCTTGCCCTGACCCGCAACCGCGCCGCGGCCGAGGATCTCGTGCAGGATGCAGTCTGCAACGCGCTGTCGGCGCAGGGCACATTCATCCCCGGCACGAATTTTCCCGCCTGGATGCATCGCATTCTTCGCAACCGCTTCATCTCCAACCTTCGCAAGCGCCGTGACACGACGGACATCGACGATGTGCCGCAGTCCGTATTTGCCACCGATGCCGCTCACGAGGATCGGCTGGCGCTGAAGGAACTCGGCGCCGCCATGAACCGGCTGCCTGCCGATCAGCGCGAGGCACTGGTGATGGTCGTGGTCCACGGTATGAGCTACGAGGCCTTGGCGCAGTCCACCGGCTGTGCCGTCGGCACCGCCAAGAGCCGCGTGTTCCGCGCCCGCCGCCAGCTCGAGGCTTGGCTGTTGGGCGATGTGAAGGAGAGCGCACGGTCTTCTCAGCGTGTGGCCAAGGATGCGATTCTGGAGCGGGTCCGTGGTGCTGCGGCTGACTTGCCGTTCTAATAGGCGTCATTGTTGCGTGTAGCGAGAAACTGGCCAAGCTTTGGCCAGTTCTTTGTCCGGAGCGTTTGAGGCGTGAAGCATCCGGATATGAACAAGCCGAAGGTCCCAAAAACCGCTGACAAGCGAGGGGCGAAAAAGCCCGAGGCATTTGACCTCTGGCTGACACGCGGCCTGCACCAGATCTATGACGAGGTTGCCAAAGAGCCGATCCCGGAGGATCTTCTCAGGCTAATCGAGGAAGATCGCGACAAGTGAGCCGCCGGTGGCGACCGGCTTGGCTGACGCGCATCGGGCACACCAGAGGTCGCCTGATCCTCCTCTCCTTCATCGCAGCCGTTCCGATCGCAGGCATGGCGGCCACGATCGCCTGGCAGGAATTCCAATCCATCGCCCGCGGCTCGCAGGAGCGAGCAGCCCTTCTCGACGGTCAGGCTCTAACACAATTCCATACAGCATTGGCCGCTGTGGCCGGGCGAGTATCGGGCGACGTGCACCACGTCTCCGCCGGTGCCTGTGATCAGACCCTACAGGTTCCCCTGAGCGATCAGGAGATTACTGGCCTGGTGACGTTCGATCTCGACGGCCGGATAGTCTGCCAACTCGGTAACGTGCCACCGCTGCCACCACAGCCATGGCGCTGGTTCGAACAGATACGCGGCGGTGAGCCGATCGTGCTCGGTGCGGTCGACGCAACGCGAGTCCCATTGGTCGCCCTGCGGGCCCCCTCCAACGAAGTGGTCGTGGCCTTCCTGCCCGCCGAGTGGTTTGCGCTGCGAACCCTGCCGGAACCGATCAAGTCGTCCGACGCGACGTGGCTGCTGGACGGCGAACGGCATGTGCTGGCATCCCGAGGCGACGCGGTGGACGCGCTACCCGACCTGCCGACCATGGTGCACCTGATCTCCTCGTCCCAGATGTCATTGCGGGCGGTGTCTGCGCAGGGGCTTCGCTACGCCTACGCGACCACGCTGCTGCCGGATGGCTGGCGCCTGATCGCCGCGACGTCAGGCCGGCGGGAGCTGCGGCTGGCGCTGCGCACGCTGCTGTTCCGCATGGTTGAACTCGCCGTACTGTGGGTGGTCGGTTTGGCGGCCGTCGTGATCGGGGCAGACGCCGCGTTCGGCAATCCGCTGCGCCGGCTGAGCCAGGCTGTTCGGCGTTGGCAGGTGGGCGCGCCGTTCGACCCAGGTAACCTAGCGGGTGCGCCGGACGAGGTGCTCGAGTTGGCGCAGTCTTTCAAGGACGCGACCGCCGTGTTGCGCGAGAAGGAGGCCGAGCTGGTCCGGTCGCAGGAGCAGCAGAACCTGCTGGTGTTGGAGATCCATCACCGGGTGAAGAACAACCTCCAGGTCATCGCCAGCTTGCTCAACCTGCAGGCCAGCCGCATCCGCGTCCCCGAGGCCAGGGCAGAGTTCCAGGCGGCCCGTGACCGGGTTCGCGCCTTGGCCACATTGCACCGGCACCTTTATGCGGACGGTGGGCTGCACACGATCAACATGCGCTCGTTCCTGACGGAGCTGTGCAGCCAGCTGTTTCAGGCGATGGGCGAGAGGGAAGGCGAGCGTATCAAGCTCTCGATCGAGGCTCCTGAACTGCGGATGTCCAGCGACCAGGCGGTGCCGCTGGCCCTGATTGTTACCGAGGCGGTGACCAACTCGGTCAAGTATGCCTTTCCAGGCGGGCGCTCCGGCCATGTCAGCGTCTCGCTCACCGAGCGGGAGGGGCTGCTCGACCTCATCATCAGCGATGACGGCATCGGAATCCCGGCCGGCAAGTCGGAAACCGAGAGCGGTACGCGCGATGGCATCGGCTTGCAGCTGATCCGGGGGTTCGCCCGGCAGTTAGGCGCGTCGCTGCAGGTGGAACAGGGCGTTGGAACTCGCTATGCGGTCCGCCTGTCACCACAGATGCCTCTGCCGCAACCGCCGGCGACGGAACCCCGCCCGCTGGATTTCCGCCTGCCCGAACGGGATAATGTCGCATGAATTCGTTCGATCCCGCCCTCGCCGATACGCTGACGCAGTGGCGTCGCCACCTCCACGCAAACCCCGAGTTGTCGCTGCAGGAAACCGGCACCGCCGCGTTCGTCGCCGCCCGGCTGACCGAACTGGGGGTGCCGTTCGTGGCCGGAGTCGGCGGCAACGGCATCGTGGCCACCATTAGCCGCGGCCAGTCCAACCGCAGCGTCGGGCTCCGCGCCGACATGGACGCGTTGCCGATCGAGGAGCTGACCGGCGCGCCCTACGCCTCCACCCGCCCCGGTGTCATGCATGCCTGCGGCCACGACGGCCACACCACCAGCCTGCTCGGCGCCGCTGCCTTGCTGAGCCGAGAGGATGATTGGACGGGCACGGTCCAACTCGTCTTCCAGCCGGCGGAGGAAGGCTATGGCGGGGCGCGCGCGATGCTAGCCGACGGGCTGTTCGAGCGGTTTCCGATGGAGCGCATCTTCGGCTACCACAACTGGCCAGGCTTGGCCGCGGGAGAGGTCGCGATCCACGCCGGGCCGGTGATGGCGCAGGGCGCGCGGGTCGAGATCACGATGGACGGGCATGCCGGCCACGCCGCTCTCCCCCATCTCACCCGTGACCCGGTGCTTGCGGCAGCCCACGCGTTGGTCGCGCTGCAATCCGTGGTGTCCCGCAATATCAGTCCGCTCGACAGCGCGGTGATTTCGATCTGCATGCTGGATGGCGGCATGGCAGCCAATCAGATCCCGCAGCGCGCGGTGATGCGCGGAACCTTCCGCACCCACCGCCCGGACGTCCACGCGCAGGTCGAGGAGGGCATCCGCCGGGTGGTTGCCGGTGTCGCTGCGACGTTCGGCGTCGAAGGCGGTGTCACGGTTACGACCGGTGTGCCCGGGGTTGCCAACAGCGCCGCCGAGGCCGAGCTCGCGGCGTCGGCCGCTGCGTTGGCCGGGATCGAGGTGCACCGGGATTTGCTGCCGTCCATGGCCAGCGAGGATTCCGGCGCCTACCTGCAGGAGCGGCCGGGCGCGTTCGCGTGGATCGGCAATGGCCCGAGTGACGGCGGGCGAGAGCTGCACAATCCGCACTACGACTTCAACGACGCCATCCTTCTATCCGCCTCCCGCTTCCTCGCGAGCGCAGCAAAAACAGCGCTAGCCTAACTCCCTCTCCCCTTGAGGGAGAGGGCCGGGGTGAGGGGTAGGCCGCACACGGGCCGAAGCCGGTATGCGTGGCTTACCCCTCCGCCGAGGGGAGGGGGATAAGAGCCTGACGCAGCTTTAACCTCCCGGACGCCTGGGCAGGTCATGCAGGGGCCGCTACATCATCGTCATGAGCAATCAGACCCAACCCGCACGGGATTGGCTGCGCGCCGAAAGCCGGCGAGGCCGATTGGCGTCCCGGCCCACCATTCTGTTCGGGCTTGCCGGCACCGGGTTGGCCATCCTGCAAACCGGGGCGGTGGCGACCATCCTCGGCAGCGCCTTGGTCGGACGGGTCCGGCCCGCGGCTTGGGCGCTGGCGGCCTTCTGCCTCGCAGTCGCCGGCCGGGCTGCCGTCACCATCGTGAGCGACCGAGTCGCCGTCGACACCGGCATCGCCGCCCGTCACCGTCTGCGTGCCGAAATCATGGCGCGGCTGCTGGCAATCGGACCGAGCATCTTGCGGCGGGATCACTCGGCCGCCTTCGCCACGACCTTGGTGGACCGGATCGACGCGCTGGACGGCTTCTACGCTCGGTGGCTGCCCGCGGCGTCGCTGGCCATCGCCTTGCCCCTGATCGTGCTGGCCGTGGTCGCCGCGGTGGATTGGCGGGGCGCCCTCATCCTGGGCGGTGCCGGTCTGCTCGTGCCGATCGCGCAGGCGATCTCCGGCATCGGCGCGGCGGCTGCGTCCCGCCGGCAATTCACCGCACTCAGCCGTTTGCAGACCCGCTTCCTGGACCGGGTGCGCGGCATCGCCACCATCGTGCTGGCCGGCCGCGCCGCCGACGAGGCCGCCGCCCTCGCCAAAGCCGCCGACGAGTTGCGGCGCCGGACCATGCGGGTGC
Source organism: uncultured Acetobacteraceae bacterium (assembly GCA_964242215.1). Taxonomy (GTDB): domain Bacteria; phylum Pseudomonadota; class Alphaproteobacteria; order Acetobacterales; family Acetobacteraceae; genus LMUY01. Next base: position 23,418 of record CAXTCJ010000069.1, read on the forward strand.
TGCGGGTGGCGTTCATCGCCTCCGCCGCGCTGGATTGCGCGATGGCCCTCGCCCTGGTGGTGCTGGCCATCCGCTACGGTGACGCGGCGCTCGAGCACCGCCTCGACCCGGTGCCCGCGCTGTTCGTGCTGCTGCTGGTGCCGGAGTTCTTCGCTCCCCTACGGGCGTTCTCCCTGGCCTATCAGGATCGCTCCCACGCTTCCGGCGCCGCGGAGGCCTTGGCCGCCCTCCCGCCGATGCCCGTCGTGGCCGTGCCGGACCAGCCGGTCCGAACCGTGTCGGCGCGCGGCATCGCCATCGCCTTCGAGCACGTCAGCTTCACCTGGGACCCGGCCCGTGGCCCGGCGCTCGAGGATGTCAGTTTCCGGGTTCCCGCCGGGGAGACGCTGGTGCTCGCCGGCCCGTCGGGCTCCGGCAAATCGACGGTGATCGAACTGCTGCTCGGCTTCGTGCAGGCCCAATCCGGGCGGGTGTTGCTGAATGGGGCCGATCTTGCCTCGATCGTTCCTGAGGCGCTCACCCGCATGACCGCCGCGATCGGCCAGCGCCCGGTGCTGTTCGCGAGCACGGTGCGCGATAACATTCGCTTCGCCCGCCCGGACGCGACCGACCGCGAACTGGAAGCCGCCGCCCGCAGCGCCGGGTTGACGCCGGTGGTGGAAACCCTGCCCCAGGGCTTCGACACGCCGATCGGTGAGGGCGGCTATGGCCTGTCGGGCGGGCAAGCGCAGCGCGTTGCCATCGCGCGTGCCTTCCTGAAGAACGCCCCGCTGCTGCTGCTCGACGAGCCGACCGCGCACCTCGACCCGGCGACCGAAGGCGACGTGATGGAGAGCCTGCAGCGGCTGGCCGCCGGCCGCACCGTGATCATGGCCAGCCACGCGGCCTCCGCCAGCCGCTTCGGCTCCCGCCGGCTGGACCTGCGCGACGGCAAGGTCGTGGCGGCGCGAGGCGCAGCATGAGGCCGTTGCTCGACGTGCTGCTGCTGTGGCGCAGCCGGTGGGGCTGGCTGCTGCTTGGCGCCGCAGTGGCGCTCGCCTCCGGCCTGACCGGTGTCGCCCTGCTGGCGGTCGCTGGCGCCCATGTCGCCGTCCTGCTGCTCGGGGCCGGGCTGGCTGGGGGCGCATTGCTGACAGTTCTCGGCCCGCTCCGGGTGGTGTTGCGCTACGCCGAGCGGCTCGCCACCCACGGCGCCACGTTCCGCGCCCTGGCGGATCTGCGCGTCTGGCTGTTCACCGGCCTGGCGCAACGCTCGGCCGGCGGGTTGGGAATGCAGCGGTCGGGTGACCTCGCCTCCCGCCTGGTCTCGGACGTGGAGGCGCTCGATGGACTCTATCTGCGCATCCTCGTCCCGCTGGGTGTCGCGGCGATTCTGCTGCCCGTGCTGCTGGTGATCCTGGTGGGCGAGGGTGGCGTGCTGTGGTTGGCCGGCCTGGGTGCGACGCTGCTGTTCGTTGTTGCCGCCTTCGTCGTGCCCACGCTGGCTGCACGGTCGGCCGGGGCATCCGGCGCGATGCTGACAACCGCAAACGCCGATGTGCGGGTTGCCGTTATCGACGCGATCGCCGGGCTGCGGGAGGTGCGGGTGTTCGGTGCCGAGGGCCGCATGCTCGACATGGTCAAGGCCCGCGATGTCGCATCAGGCGACGTGCAGCGCCTGTTGGCCCGCCGCGGCGCGCTGGCGCAAATGACGGCCTTCGTCTGCGCCCAGGCAGCCGTCCTGCTGATCCTGCTGGGTGCCGCGGATCGGCCGGTCTTCGCCACCGGCGCCGTGTTCCTGCTGGTTGCGGCGTTCGAGGTCGCTGGCGGCTTGCCGCGCGCCGGGGTGCTGGCCGGGCACGCAGCTGCCTCGGCCCGCCGCGTGCTCGATGCCGGTCGGCCCGTGCGCCAAATCGCCGAGCCCTCCGAACCGTTGCCGAGGGATACGGCGCTCCGGTTCGAGGCCGTAGATTTCGGTTGGTCGGAGGATCGTCCGGATGTGTTTGCTGGCCTGACGCTGGAGGTGCCGCAGGGCGCCCGGGTGGCCGTGCTGGGTCCATCGGGCTCCGGCAAGTCGACGCTTGCCGCGTTGCTGCTCAAGGTGGCGGTGCCCCGGTCCGGCCGCATCCTGCTCGGCGGTGTCGACATCGCGACCCTGGCGGCGCCCGAGTTGCGCAGCCGGTTCGGCGTGCTGTCCCAGGCCACCCACCTGTTCGACGACACGATCCGCGCCAACCTCCTGCTCGGCCGTCCCGATGCAGACGAGGCCGCCCTGTGGCGCGCCCTGGACGAGGCCGAGATCGGCGAGTTCGTCCGCGGCTTGCCCGAGCGGCTGGACACTTGGCTCGGCGAGGGCGGCGCACGCGTGTCGGGCGGGCAGGGCCGGCGCATCGCCTTGGCGCGGACGCTGTTGTCCGCAGCCCCCATCCTGATCCTGGACGAACCCGCTTCCGGCTTGGACGCGCAAACCGAACGCGCCTTCCTGCAGACGCTGAACGCCCTGCCGGCCGGCCGGACGCTGCTGCTGATCACCCATCGTCTGACCGGCGTCGAGTCGCTCGACCGCATCTGGCGCCTGTCGGGCGGCCACGCCACCCCTGCGGCGGCTTGAGTGAGGCGGCTTCCAAGTTGACGGGGGTGGCCGGCAAGGGGCAGGTAGGTACAACTGTAAAACGGAGTCTCCCAATGCGACGCCTTGTCACGGGCCTGGCCCTGCTCGCGCTTTCGGCCTGTGCCCAGCAAACGCCGCCGGATTGTATTTTCCCGGTCTTCTTCAATGACTTCTCGTCCAACGTTGATCCCACGGGCATGGCGATCGTTTCCAGCGCTGCCAGTGTGGCGAACCGTTTCCCCCGCTACGTCGTGAAGGTCACGGGCTACGCCGATCGCGCGGGTTCGGCCCAGGCCGACATCGACCTGTCGCGCGCCCGGGCGGACGCCGTCGCCAACCTGCTGCAGCAAGACGGCATCGACGCAGCGCGCGTCCGTCGCGCCGCCGTGGGCACCCCGCCGAACAGCCAGCCGGGTGTGGAGCGGCGCCGGGTCGAGATCGACATAGACGAGCAGTAGCAGGAGCGCGGATGCCCGACGGCGCAATACGGGGAGAGACCCCCGAGGACGCGTTGGGAGAGACCCCCAAGGACGTGTTGCGTCGCGTGTTCGGCTTCCCGGAGTTCCGCGGCC
>CAXTCJ010000070.1:0-26331 GCA_964242215.1 uncultured Acetobacteraceae bacterium
TCCTCGGCCGGCATCGCGTTCTTCACCCCCATCACGAATTGCACGTGGGGCCGCTCGTTCATCAGCCCGGCCTCCACCAGGCGCTTGGCGCCGTGCAGGTGCGACAGGTCGAACACCTCGATCTCCGGCAGCACGCCGTGACGCTGCATGCGGGTGGCGAGGTCGACGACCAGAGCGGGGGCGTTCTCGTAGACGATGGTGGGGAAGTTCACCGACCCGGTAGACAGCGACGCCATGTCGGGCCGCAGGTCGAGCGCATTGCCGCGCGCCGCCTGGTCGCGGCCGCGTCCGCCGGTGGAGAACTGCACGATCATGCCGGGGCAATGGGCGCGCACGCCCTCCTGCACCCGGCCGAAGCGCTCCGGATCGGAGGATGGGCTCTCGTCGTCGTTGCGGACGTGGATATGGACGAGCGTGGCGCCCGCTTCGAACGCAGCGTGGGTGCTTTCGACCTGTTCGGCGACGGTGATGGGGACCGCCGGGTTGTCCTTCTTGCGCGGCACGGAGCCGGTGATCGCGACGGCGATGACGCAGGGGTCGGACACGGGCGGGTTCCCTTCGGGTCTGCATGGCATCTGCAGGATTATGGTTGACGTGGTTTAACCGGTTAGTCCAAGTTCAAGTCAAGGGCGGTAAAGCCCAGTCGGGCCCGCATCGGGCTGTGGGGGAGCGCAACTTGGCAGAGACTGTCTTTATTCTCAACGGCCCCAACCTGAACCTGCTCGGCAAGCGGGAGCCGGAGATCTACGGCGCCGAAACGCTCGCCGACGTCGAAGCCGCTTGCCGCGACGCCGCCGGGCCGCTTGGGCTCAGCGTTCGTTTCCACCAGTCCAACCGTGAATACGAGCTGATCGACTGGATTCACGAGGCGCGCGAGGCGGCTGTCGGCATCATCATCAACCCCGCCGCCTTCACCCATACCTCGGTCGCCATCCACGATGCGCTGGCCATGTGCCCATGCCCGATCCTGGAGGTCCACATCTCCAACATCCACAAGCGCGAGCCGTTTCGCCACCATTCCTACGTGTCCAGCTTGGCCAGCGGCGTGATTGCCGGGTTCGGCACCCAAGGTTACGTGCTGGCGCTGCACCGGATGCGCCGCCTGGTGAGCGCATAATGCGGGCCGTTCTGCTCGGCCTGATCGGCTCCGGCATCGGCGCGTCGCTGACACCCTCGATGCACGAGCGCGAGGGCGACGAGCAGGGCCTGCGCCTGCAATATAAACTGATCGACCTGCGCGAACTCGGCCTGGGCGTCCAGGCATTGCCCGATCTGCTCCTGGCCGCCGAGCGCATGGGGTTCGACGGGCTGAACATCACGCATCCCTGCAAGCAAGCGGTGCTGCCGTTCCTAACGACGCTGTCGGACGATGCGCGCCGGCTGGGCGCCGTCAACACCGTGGTTCTGAAGGACGGGCAGCGCCACGGACACAACACCGATCTGTGGGGCTTTGCCGAGGCGTTCCGCCGCCGCATGCCGGGCGCACCGCTGCGCCGGGTCGTGCAGGTGGGCGCCGGCGGGGCGGGCGCTGCAGTGGCGTATGCCGCCATGACGCTGGGTGCAGAACAGCTGACGATCATCGATGTCGACCCGGCGAAGGCCGAGGCAGTCGCCACCATGCTGTGCGAAACATTCGGGGCCGGGCGCGTGGTCGTCGCCACCGACCCGGCGGCTGCCTTGGCGGACGCCGACGGGCTGATCAACGCGACGCCGATCGGCATGGCGAAGTATCCCGGCACCAGCATCCCCACGGAGCTGCTGCGCCCGTCGCTGTGGGTCGCGGACATCATCTACTTCCCGATCGAAACCGCGCTGCTGCGTGCGGCGCGTGCGATCGGCTGCCGCACGCTGGATGGTGGCGGGATGGCCGTGTTCCAGGCGGTCGGCGCCTTCGCGCACTTCACCGGCTGCGAGCCGGATGCCGAGCGCATGCTGCGGCATTTCACCAGTCTCATCCAGCCGGGTAGCCCCGGCGGCTAAGGCGGATAGTCGGCCAAACCAACAATAAAAAGGGAGACCAAGAACAATGTCCGGATACACGACCGAAACGACGGCGGCCGGCGATCGGCTCAGTGCGCCGAGGAAGGCCGCTTTGGCGAGCTGGATCGGCAGCGCCGTCGAATACTACGACTTCTTCATCTACGGCACGGCAGCGGCGCTGGTGTTCGGCAAGGTGTTCTTCACCGCCTCCGACCCGGCGATGGGCACCATCCTCGCCTTCGCCACCTTCGGCGTGGGCTACCTGACGCGGCCGATCGGCGCCTTCATCCTGGGCCACATCGGCGACAAGTTCGGCCGCAAGAAGGTGCTGACGTTCACGCTGCTGCTGATGGGGCTGTCCACCTTCTGCGTCGGGTTGCTGCCCACCTACAACCAGGTCGGCGTGTTGGCACCCATCCTGCTGGTGTTCCTCCGTTTGCTGCAGGGCGTTTCGGCCGCCGGCGAACAGGCCGGCGCCAGTTCAATGACGCTGGAGCACGCACCCCCCGGCCGCCGGGCGTTCTTCACCTCGTTCACGCTCAGCGGCACGCAGGGCGGGCTGATCCTGGCGACGCTGGTGTTCCTGCCCTTGGCCCAGCTGTCGGATGCGGACATGCTGAACTGGGGCTGGCGCCTGCCATTTTTCCTGAGCGCGATCGTGGTCGCCGTCGGATTCTGGATACGCCGTACACTGCCGGAGACCCCGGCCTTCAAGGCGGAGGAAGCGGCCCACGTGGTCGCCAAGCTGCCGGTCGCGGTGCTGTTCGCGGAGAGCGGGCCGGACGTGGTGCGGGTGATCTTCGCGGCGCTGATCTCGGTCGTCAGCACCATCTTCACCGTGTTCACGCTCTCCTACGCGGTCAACACGGCGCACATCTCACGCTCGTTCATGCTGACGGTGCTGGTGTTGGCCAACGTGGTGGCATTGGCGGCAATCCCGCTGCTCGCGACGCTGTCCGACCGCATCGGGCGCAAGCCGGTGTTCATCGCTGGCGCGTTGGGCTGTGCCGTGATGATCTGGCCGTACATCTGGGCGATCAGCCAGGGCAATCTCCCGCTGGTCTTCGGGTTGGGCATCCTGGTGTCCGGGGTCATCTACAGCGCGGCGAACGGCGTTTGGCCATCGCTTTATGGCGAGATGTTCGAAACCCGCGTCCGCCTGTCGGGCATGGCGATCGGCACCCAGATCGGCTTCGCATTGGGTGGCTTCGCGCCCACCATCAGCGCCGCCATCATGGGAACGGGGCCGAACGGCTGGATGCCGGTGGCGGTCTTCACCTCCGTCACCGCCGTGATCTCCGCCATCTCGGTGGCAACGGCGCGGGAGACGTTCAATATCCCGTTGAACGCCCTGGGCCGCCGCGCCGCACAGGAGCGCGGTCGGTAGATCTCTGCTACTCCCTCTCCCGTCCTTCGCGGGAGAGGGACGGGGTTAGGGCCGCTTAGGCCACGCCGAACCCATCGGCCACCCCTCACCCCGACCCTCTCCCTCAAGGGGAGAGGGAGAAAAGGCGCCCGGTATGCCCGACGCGATGCCCGAACCTGCCGACACGCCTGCTCGCAAACGGCTGGATCCGGAGCGGACGCGCCAAGACATCCTCGCCGCCGCGCACGAGGAATTCGTGCAACACGGCCTGAGCGGCGCACGCGTCGACGCGATCGCCGCGCGCACCAACACAGCCAAGCGCATGATCTACTACTACTTCGGCAGCAAGGAGGGACTGTATCTCGCCGTGCTGGAGCGGGCGTACACCGCGATCCGCATTGCCGAGGCCGCCTTGGATTTGGACCTCCTGCCGCCGCGTGCCGCGATCCAGCGCATGGTGGAATTCACCTTCGACTACCACGACGGTCACCCCGATTTCGTCCGCCTGGTCAGCATCGAGAACATCAACCAGGGCCGCTTCATCGCCCGCTCCAGTACCATCCGCACAGTCAGCATGTCGGTGGCGCAGGTGCTGCAGCGCATCCTGGATCGCGGCCGCGCGGCGGGGCTGTTCCGGGCCGATCTCGATGCCTTGGACGTGCACATGATGATCAGTTCGCTTTCGATCTTCCGGGTCGCCAACCGGCATACCTTCACCACGCTGTTTCCCTTCGACATGGACGACGCCGCACTGCGCCAGAAACATCGTGCCTTCATGGTGGATGCGGTGTTGCGCTCGCTCGAGTTGCGCGGGCCAGCAGGCCAGGACGCGCATTGAACAGGGCGCTCAGAAAGTCTTTGTGAGCCGCGATCCGCGCGGGCATGGTGCGCGCGTGACGTGGCCAGTAGATAGCCGCGCGGGAGGAAGTTTGCGCCATGCGGCTGCTGCGGCAACTCTACATTCAGGTCTTGATCGCGCTCGCCCTCGCCATCGTCGTCGGCATTGCAACCCCCGAAATTGCGGTGCAGATGAAGCCGCTCGGCGACGCCTTCATCGCGTTGCTGCGCATGCTGCTCGCCCCCATCATCTTCTGCTCGGTCGTGCTCGGCCTGACGCATGTGAAAGACATGGGACAACTCGGCCGCCTGTCGTTCAAGGCGCTGCTGTATTTCGAGGTGATGTCCACGGTCGGCATGCTGCTCGGCTTCATCGCGGTGAACGTCTTCCAGCCAGGCCTCGGCCTGCACGCGACCAACCTAACATTGGGCAGCAACGTCACCTCGCTCACCTCGGCCGCCAGCCACTTCACGGCCGTCGGCTTCTTCCTGTCCATCATCCCGGACACGCTCGTCGGCGCTTTTGCCAACGGTCAGATCCTGCAGGTGCTGTTTATTTCGATCCTCACCGGCGCGGCGTTGAGCGTGGGGGGTGCGGGTAAAGACTCCACCATCCTGAAGGTGATCGCGGAGGGGCAGACCATCCTGTTCCGCGTCCTGGGCTACATCATGCGGCTGGCGCCGATTGGGGCGTTCGGCGCGCTGTCTGCCGCCATCGGCGCGTTCGGCGCGGCCACGCTGCTCTATTTGTTCAAAGTGGTGCTGCTGTTCTGGGCCAGCTCGCTCGTGTTCGTGTTGGTGATCCTGGGCGCGGTGTGCGCCCTGATCGGGCTGTCGATCTTCAAACTGCTGCGCTTGATCCGCGAGGAATTGCTGCTCGTGCTCGGCACTGCATCCGGCGAAGTGGCGCTGCCCCGGCTGATGCTGAAGCTGGAGCAGGCGGGTTGCGACGGCGCCGTGGTGGGGTTCGTGCTGCCCGGCGGCTATTCGTTCAACCTGGACGGCACCGGGATCTACATGGCGATCGCCGTCGGCTTCATCGCCCAGGCAACCGACACGCCCTTCTCCCTAGGCGAACAGCTGGGCGTGCTCGCCGTGCTGCTGCTGACCTCCAAGGGCGGTACCACGGTGGCGGGCGGGGCGTTCATCAAACTCGCGGCCACGTTGCAGACCGTTCGCACCTTGCCGCTGAGCGGGCTCGGGCTGCTGTTCGGCATCGACCGGCTGATGGCCACCTGCACCGCGCTCACCAACGTGGTGGGCAACGTCGTCGCCGTGTTCGTGATCGCCGTGTCGGAGCGCGGCTTTGACCGGGCGAAGTTCGATACCTATCTCGCGGAGCAGACCGCCGGGCGGATCAAGCCGTCCGGCGCCGAAGCCAATCCTCTCGCAACATCCTCAGGAAACTGAATCATGCGCTTGCCGGATCTCTCACCCGAGCAGATGACCCCGGAGCAACGCCGGGTCGCCGACAACGCCGCGAGCGGCAAGCGCGGCCGCCTGCCTGCGCCTTTGCGCGCCTGGCTGCATAGCCCGGTGTTCGGCGACCGCGCACAGAGCCTGGGCGAGTTCCTGCGCTACGACACCTCGCTCGGCCCGGCCTTGTCGGAGCTTGCGATCTTGGTGACCGCGCGGGCCTGGACGGCGCAGTACGAGTGGTACGCCCACAAGAAGCTGGCCTTGCAAGCTGGGATCAGTCCCGCCGTTTGCGACGCCATCGCCCGGCGCGAGCGGCCGGCGTTGCCGGATGCGAAGGCCGAAATCGTGTACGACTACGCCAGCACCATGCACACCGAACGCACCGTGTCGCAGGCGCTGCACGACCGGGCGGTTGCCCTGTTGGGCGAGGCGGGCGTGGTCGAACTGGTGGGCATCCTCGGCTACTACACACTGGTGTCCATGACGCTGAACGGCTTCGACATCGGCGTTCCCGAAGGCGAGCCCCTGGAGTTGGGGGCGTGAGCGGCCGGTTGGCGGGCAAGGTCGCGCTGATCACCGGCGCCGGTTGCGTCGGGCCCGGCTGGGGCAATGGGCGGGCCGCCGCAGTGCTGTTCGCCCGCGAAGGTGCGCAGGTGTTTGCCGTCGACCTCAGGTCCGAGCCGATGGAGGAGACGGTCACGCGCGCCACCGCCGAGGCCGCGCACGGCGGCAGCATCCGCACGCACCTGACGGACGTGACGGACGGCGCGCAGGTCGGAGCGATGGTCGGGGCGTGTATCGAAGCCTACGGCCGGGTCGACATCCTGGTGAACAATGTCGGCGGCTCGGCCAAGGGCGGTGTGGTCGCGCTGTCGGAAGACGCCTGGGACCGGCAGATGGACTTCAACCTGAAAAGCGTGTTCCTCACCTGCAAACACGTCATCCCGCACATGGAGGCAGGCGGTGGCGGTTCGATCGTGAACACCGCCTCCACGTCGGGGCTGCGTTGGACGGGGTCGGCGCAGGTCGGCTACGCGGCGTCCAAGGCCGCGGTGATCCATTTCGGCCGGGTGACGGCGGTGGAATACGCACCGAAGCGGATCCGGGTGAACACGGTGGTTCCGGGCCAGATGCACACGCCGATGGTGGAGGCCCGCCTGGCCGGGCAGCGCGCCGGCGGCGATGTGGCCGGGCTGCTGAAAAGCCGGGTCGGCCGCATTCCACTCGGCTTCATGGGCGACGGGCGGGATACTGCGAACGCCGCGCTGTTCCTTGCGTCCGACGAGGCGCGCTTCATCACCGGGACCGAGATCGTGGTCGATGGCGGCATGACCGCCCGCTGCGACTGAGCATTAGAATTCCTCCCCCGCAAAGCGGGGGAGGAGCTATGCCACCCGAATTTCTACCAAGGCGTGGGTGCGCTGCGTCGTGATGTGATCGATCGCCGCGGCTAGCACGGCGGGTAGGTCGGCGGGCTTGTCCACCGACGCGGTCCAGGCCCGGCTGGCCGCGGCCACCTTGGTGAAATCGGGCGTCGGGTCGAGCGAGATTAGCGGCATCTGGTTGGTGCGGGCGGCGTAACCGTCCGGATACGTGCCGACCACCGACTGCCGCACGGCGCCCCACTCGCGGTTGTTCAGGATCAGCAGCAGCACCGGCAACCCCAACGCCTCGGCGACCTGGTGGCACGCGACCGGGTTGGCGAACATGTAGGAGCCGTCCCCCATCGTCGCGACGACGAGCCGGTCGCGGTTTGCCAACTGCATGCCCAGCGCGCACGGGAACGACCAGCCGAGCCCGCCGGAATGCGGCTCCTGATACCAGCTCCAGGGATCGCGCAGGACCAACGGTTCGAGCGGGCAGCCGAGTTCCGATAGGATCGTCGCGTGCCGCCCCTCGACCGCATTCGATAGGCAGAGGCTAACCCACGCCTTGCTCATGATCTCGCTTTGCCCACCCGACTCGGCCCCGCTACGGCCGACCCGGCGAATGGCAGCGGAGCGTTCGGTGATTCGGGCCCGCCGCGCCTCGCACCCGTCCGCGTGCGCCGCCTGGTGCGGTGCCATCGCGCGGGCAAGGGCCGTGATGACCTCCGCCGTCTCGCCGGCCAGCGAGAGGTCGGCCTGGAAGTTGCGTACCGGGAAGCGACTGTACAGCGGGTCCGGCCCGGCCTGGATCACCTTGCAGCCGGGGGCGGGGCGATGGATCGCGGGCGACCAGGGGGCGAGGCAGTCCAACACCAGAACCACATCGGCCTCGATCAGCCACGGCTCGATCGCCGTGCCGACGGACATAGGATGATCCGAAGCGATGGCGAGTTGGATAGCCCAGTACTGCACCACGGGAATCGCCCACGCATCGGCCAATTGCGCCAATGCCGCGAACCCCTCCGCCGACCCGGCGCCGCGCTGGGCGATGATCACCGGGTTGCGTGCCCCCGCCAGCAACTCCGCTGCCTCCGCCAACACGGACGCGGCCGGGGCGATCTGGACGGGTGCGACCCGGCTCGGTGTGTTCAACTCCTCCGAAGGGCAAGGGCCGCACAGCACCTCGCGCGGCAGGCTGACATAGACCGGGCCCTTCGGCGTGGAGGAGGCGATGGCGTAGGCGCGGTCGATCACATCGAGCGCCTGCTCCGGAAATTTGAGCTCGTAGTCCCACTTGGTCGCCTCGCGCACCAGCGCCGTCTGGTCGCGCATCTCCTGGCCCCATCCGATCGGCACGGTGCGTGCGCCCAGCCGGCCCTGTTCCAGCACGGGGGTACGGCCGGAGAACAGCAGCACGGGCACGTGCTCGGTCGCGGCGTTGATCGCGCCGATCGTGCAATTGGCCAGCCCCACGTTGGTGTGCGCCATCACCGCTTGCGCGCGCCCCGTCGCCAGATAGTAGCCGTGCGCCATCCCCATCGCCGCGTTCTCGTGCGGGATCACCAATGCCTGCGGGAGTGCGATGTCCTTCGCGTTGGCTTCCGCCAGTCCTTCGATGATCGGCGGGAAGTCGGTGCCGGAATTGGCGAAGATATAATCGACGCCGACGACCTTCAGCCGGGCCAGGATTGCGCCGCCGGCGGTGATGGTGTGCGCGGGGGTGGGGTCGGGCATGGTGTGTGTCCCATCGCTGTTTGGTGTCATCGTCCGAGGAAATCAGGCAACCACGTGGCCAGCGCCGGCACGGCCACCAATAGGGCTAGCCTTAGCAGGTCGGTCACGATGAATGGGGCGACGCCCATGAAGATGGTGGAGAACCGCAACTCGCCGACGACGCTTTTGATGACGAACACGTTCATGCCGACCGGCGGATGAATCAGGCCGAGCTCCACCGTCATGACGATGATGACGCCGAACCAGATCGGGTCGAAGCCGAGTGCGGTGATGGCGGGGAACACGATGGGCACGGTCAGGATGACCATCGCCATCGCATCCATCAGGCAGCCCAGCACGAGGTACATCAGCAGGATCAGCGCCAGCACGCCGTAGCGGCCGATGCCGAGCCCGGTCAGGAACTCGGTCACGTTCTGCGGCAGGCCGGTGATGGTCAGGAAATAGCCGAACAGCAGCGCGCCGATCAACACGGTGAACACTGCCGCAGCGGTACGGGTGGCCTGCAACAGGGATTGCAGGATCAATTTTCGCGGCAGCCGTCCGCGCGCTACGCCGATGATGAAAGCGCCGCCGGCCCCCATGCCGCCCGCCTCGGTCGGCGTGAACAAGCCGCCGTACAACCCGCCGATGACGAACACGAACAGCAGCACGGGGGCCCAGATCTCCTTCAGCGCCGATAGCCGCTGCCGCCAGCCACTGTGCTCGCCGCGGGGCAGCAGGTCGGGCCGCAGCAGGCCGATCAGCGCCAATGTCAGGATGTACATCGCCACGGCCACCAGGCCGGGCACGATGCCGGCCATGAACAGCTTGCCGATGTCCTGCTCGGTGATGATGCCGTAGACGACGAGCACGGTCGAGGGCGGGAACATCGCGCCCAACGTGCCCCCGGCCGCGATCGTGCCGGCCGCGAGCGACTGCGGATAGTGGAAGCGCCGCATCTCCGGATATGCGACGGTCGAGAACGTGGCCGCCGTTGCGACGGAGGAGCCGGAGATCGCTGCGAATGCCGCACAGGCGATGATCGTGGCGAACCCCAAGCCGCCGCGCAGGTGGCCGATGAAGGTGTTGGCCGCGCGGAACAGCTCCTGGCTCATGCCGGAGTTGGACACGAACGCGCCCATCAACAGGAACATCGGGATCACGCCGAAGGTGTAGTCGGTGACGGTGCGCATCGACGTCTGGCCGATCAGCTGCAACGCCGGGCCGAAGCCAGTGACCAGGCCGAACCCGGTGACGCCGACCAGCCCCATCGCCATGCCGACCGGCACGCGCAGGATCATCAGGATGAACAGCGTGACGAAGCCGAGAACGGCGACGGTGTTCGGGTCCAGCATCGCGCTATTCCACCGGGGCTGTGGAATGCGCCTCGTTAACCCGGTCGGGCGTGGCGATCAGACGGAAGGTGCGCACCGCGATCAGCAGCACCGCGGACACGTCCCCTAACCAGGCCACCAGGAAGAACGGCCAGGTCGGCAGATGCAGGTCGTAGGTGAGCACGTGCTGCGCCCGGGTCTGCACCACCTTGTTGAACAGCATGATGGTCTGCACGGTCACCACCAGCAGCAGCACCAAGGTCGCGAAGATATCGATGAGCCGTTTGGCGCGGCCACCCACGATTTCCCACAGCAGGTCCACCGTGATGTGCGCGCCGCGGTAGCTGGTGGCGGCGATGCCCCAGAAGATCAGGATGCCCAGGAACATCCGCCCGAAATCATAGCCGTCGGGGATCGAGTAGCTGAAGAAGTAGCGCAGCAGCACCGAGACGAAAATGTCCACCGCCACCAGGCCCACGAACCCGGCGGCGATCCACTCGATGCCGTCGATGAAACGGTCCATGGCGTTCTTGCGCGCCGGCGGCACGAGAACGCCTGATGTCTCGACCGTCACCCTTAGTACGCGGCGTGGTGCTGGTTCAACTGGTCCTTCAGCTCGGCCAATGCGGCCACCGGGTCGATGCCGGCCTTGCGCGCCCTGTCTTCCCACGCGGCCTGCATCGGAGCCACGGCTTGCTTCCAGTGCTCCATCTGCTCCGGCGTCAGTTCGACGATGGTGTGACCCGGCGTCTTGCGCGTGAGATCGCGCCCAGCGGCCTCGAAGTTGGCCCAGCCGGAGGCGAGCTTCTCAGCCCATTCCGGCGTGCAATGGTGATCGAGCACCGCCTTCTGCGCGGGGGAGGCGCCGTTGTACACCGCCGCGTTGATCGGCCAGACATAGGTCGTGGTGTAGAGCGCGAAGTCGATGTGGTATTTCGTGATGTTGTTGATGCCGAACAGGAACTGCGAGTTCCACAGATCGGTGATGGCGTCCGCCACGCCGCGATCCAGGATGTCGCGCGATTCAGCGATCGAGGCCTGCACGTTGGTGGCGCCCAGCCGGGTGACCAATTCGCCCATGGTTGCCTGTGCCGGCCGGACCTTCAGCCCCTTCATGTCGGTTGGCTCGGTGATCTTCTTCTTGGAGTGCAGCGTGCCGGGGTCTGACACGAAGGCGAGGCAGTAGTGCGTGTCGCCCATCTCCTTCGGCGCGTATTTCGCGTACCAGGCATCGACCGCCGCCGAGCCGCCGGTGCCGTTGGCGATGGTGAAGGGCAATTGCGGCGCGTCGGCGATCGGGAAGCGGCCGGGCTGGTAGCCGGGGCTGACATAGGCCACGTCCGCGATGCCGTCGCGCACCATGTCGTAATGGTCGAACGCCTTGCCGAGTTGTTCGGCCGGAAAGATCGTGGCCGTGATGCTGCCGCCCGACTCCTTGGTGATGTCGGCCGCCCACTCCCGCGCCGACGCGACCAGCGGATGCGCCGGCGGCACCCAGAGCGAGATCTTGAGATTGATGTGCTTCTCCTGCGCGGACGCGGGCAGGGCGGCGAGCAGCGCGGCCGCGGCCAGGCAGGTTAGGATGATCCTGTTTTTCATTGTCGTGTTCCCGCGGTCTTGTTGTTGATTTTACGCCGGGTGGGATTGTGCATCGGCCGGAAGGGTGGCGAGCCCGGCTGCAATGCGGCGCAGCATGGCGAGCAAGTGAGGTTTGTTCTCCGCACCCACGATGGCGTCCAGCCGCGCGTCGTGGCGCTGCGAGTGGTCGCGCAATCGGTCCAACATCTCGGTGCCTTTCGCAGTCAGCCGCACCGTGTAGCTGCGCTGGTCGTCGCGCCGCCGCCGCCGGGTGATCAGCCCGTGTTGGGCGAGGTTCTTCAGCGTCCCCGTCAGCGTCGACCGGTCGCGGCCGCAGTAGCGGCTGAGTTCGCTCGGTACCAGGCCGGGATGATCGTGCAGGATCGTCAGAACGGTGTACCAGCCCGGCCGCAGATCGCTGCCTCCGTCCACTTGCTGGATGGCATGAAACGAGGCTTCCTGCGCAATACGGAGGTGGTAGCCGATGAGGTTCTCGAACGCTGCAGGGACGGGAGGCGCCTCTGCGTCGCCCTGGCTACCACTCAGCAGATCCGCGTCCATTCCGTTCCACCCTTGCACCGGATGTTTTTCATCTTGGCATCGAGCAGTATGGCAGCAGGGCGTGTTTGACAAGATGGTTTGGTGCCCGGCAGTTGACCGCCAAACCAAATCCAACGGCATGCAATCACTTGAGATAGGATCGCCATGACAACCCCGCCCGACCGGCTACGCGCGCTTCTGGCCGAACCCGGTTTCATCGTGATGCCTGCGATATGGGACGGCTTGAGCGCCAAAATGGCCGCGGCCACAGGCTTCAAGACGGCGTTCATGTCCGGCTCCTGCGTCGCGGCATCGCGACTCGCAGGGCCCGACCTGGATGTGATTTCGTTTGCCGAAATGTTCGACTCGCTGGACATGGTGCGCGCCGCGGCGCCCGACACACTGGTGCTGGCGGATGGTGACCACGGTTACGGCAACGCCATCAACGTGCAGCGCACGGTGCGCGCCTACGGCCGGGTCGGCGCCGCTGCCATCCTGATCGAAGACAAGGTCACGCCCCGGGCCCTCAGTGCCGCCGGCAAGCTGTGCCTGCCGCGGGAGGAGGCGCGTATGAAGGTTCGTGCGGCGGTGGGCGCCGCCAAGGATTCGGGCATTCTGGTGATGGCGCGCACGGATTGCCGCCCGACCCAGGGCATGGAGGAGGCCGTGGCGCGGATCGAGATGTTCGTCGAGGAGGGGGCAGACATCCTGTTCCTCGATTCGCCAGCCGACGAGGCGGAGGTGCTGCAGGCGGTGCAGGCCGCCAAGGGTCGTCCCTCGTTTGCCGTTCTATCGCCCGGCGGGACGCGCGAGACCCCAACCCAGGCGCGCGCGGCGGAATTAGGGCTGAAGATCGGCACCCATCCCACCGCACTGTTGTCTTTGGCCGCCGCCGGAATTCAGGCCGGACTCGCAGCGTTGTCAGCCGGCCTGGCGGAGGCACCCGGCGCTCTGACGCCCGAGCAACTCCGCACGACGCTCGGCTACGCGGACTACGACCGAGCGGCCAGGCCCTTTTTCGTCGGGACCTGACCGTCGGCCGCTATCGTGTTCAGGCGGCTACGTCGGCCGCCTTGGCGCCGTCGGTGAGCATCTCCATCCGGCCGGTGATCTGGCCGCCGTCTTCGACTTGGAGCCGGCGGCAGCGCGCCGTTCCCAACACCCGGCCCGAGGCACGGATGGTCAGGCTGCCGCGCGCGGTGAGCGTGCCGTCGATGGTGCCGGCCACTTCGGCGTCCTCGACTTCGACCTCACCCTTGAACACCCCGCCGGGCGAAATGGAGAGTTCGGTGGCGTGAATCATGCTCGCCTCGACCGTGCCCTCGACGACAAGGCGCTCGGCGTCCTGCACCGTGCCCTGCACGCTGATGCCGCGGCCGACCACGAGGGTGCGGCGCTCGGTCGTGGCGCGGTTCGGGCCGGGGCCACCCGGGCGGCCCGGTGCGGTCTGCATGCCGGGAGGCCCAGGAGGGGCAGGCGGCATCGTCGGGGTGTTCGGGGGGATGGAAGACGTCGACGGGGGATACGGCGTGCGGCCCATGGCGGGCACCTCCTTCGGGGGGGCTGGACGGTAGGGCGGAACGCCGAGGCCGGTATCCGGCTTGGGCGCGATCGGCGTCGTGGGTTCGACGGTGGCGGGGATGCTGGCATCGGGCTCGCCAGGCGCTGCCTCGCCATCGGTCGGATTGCGTCGTTTGAACAAGCGGTGACCCCTCCGTGGGCGATGTGCCAGGTTGCCTAGCGATTGGAGAAGCATGGCCTAACATCGCTTCCGCGGTGGAACAACCCCGTCCTGCGGACCTATTTTTAACGCAGGTTCACGTTGAGCACGTGCACCATGGCCGCCGTTCCAACGATCGGAACCAGCAGATTGACGCCGGGCAGTGTCGCCGCGGCCGCTAGCGCCACCCCTGGCAGCAAAACGGCGATCCGGTGCCGCCGATACAGGAATTGCGCCTCTGTCCTGCCCATCCGGCGCATCGCCACCGCCACGAACAGGCCACGCCCGATCGCCCAGCCGCTGACCAGGATGGCCAGCACGAGGCCGATGCCCGGCACCAGCAAGGCGAGCAAGACGGCGACCGCGTTCAGCACCAAAACCTGCAGCGTCAAGGCGAGGCCGTCCCAGAGTTGCGCCGGCAGGGTGGCCGGAGTCGGTGGCGGTAGATTGGGGTAGTGCCGGCGGTCCACCGCCCGTGCGATCCGGTCGATGTACAGGGTCGCGATCAGCATGACGGTCGGCAGGAACAGCCAGAAGGCGAGCAGCACGACACCCAGCGTTCCCAGCACGGTGGCGAGCCAGCCCGGCCAATGTACGTCGGCCAACAGCGCGTGGATCGCCCAGATGCTGCCTGCCATCAGAGCCACGTATGCGAGTAGCGCCAGCCCCACGCTGCGGCCGAGCACGCCGAGGCAGGTTGGGTCGTCCAACTGACCCAAGGCGAGCAGCAGTGCCCTCACGCCGTTGCAGCCCCACTCTGCGTTGCAGGTCTGGCCCAGCGGTGGTACGCGCGGGCCAGAATATCTGAACGGCAACCCATCATGAGCGACTCCACGTTGCGCTTCGACATCATCGGCATCGGCAATGCCATCGTGGATGTGGTGTCGCCCACCCCCGAAGCATTCCTGTCGAAGCTCGACATGCGCAAGGGCGGGATGGCGCTGATCGACGAGTCGGCGGCCGACGCGCTGTATGGCGCCATGCCGCCGGGTCAGGAGAGCAGCGGTGGTTCGGCCGCCAACACCTGCGCCGTGGCGGCCGGGATGGGCGCCCGGGTCGCCTATCTGGGCAAGGTCGCCGACGATGCGCTGGGGCAGTCGTTCCGGCGCGACATCGGGGCGATCGGGGTCCATTTCCCTACGGCGCCGCTGACCGGTGGGGCGTCGACGGCCCGCTGCCTGATCCTGGTGACGCCGGACGGGCAGCGCACCATGAACACCTTTCTCGGCGCCTGCGTCTCGTTCGGCGAGGGCGACGTGGACGAGGCGTTGGTCGCCAACTCGGCCGTGTTGTACCTCGAGGGCTACCTGTTCGACCCGCCCGCCGCCCAGGCCGCCTTTCGCCGGGCCGCGGCTGCTGCCCATGCCGCAGGCCGCCAGGTGGCGCTGTCGCTGTCGGACGCATTCTGCGTCGACCGCCATCGCGACGCCTTCCGCGAGCTGGTGCGGGGCGACGTGGACATCCTGTTCGCCAACGAGACCGAGATCTGCAGCTTGTATGAGGTCAACAGTTTCGACGAGGCGGCGGAGGCGGCCCGGGCGGACGTCGCGATAGCGGCGCTCACCCGAAGCGAGGCAGGCAGCCTCATCCTGCGCGGCGACGAGCGCTTCGTCGTTGCGGCGGAGCCGACCGAGGTGGTGGACACGACCGGCGCCGGCGACGCGTATGCTGGTGGGTTCCTGGCCGGGCTGACGTCCGGCAAGCCGCTCGCCGAGTGCGGCCGGCTGGGCAGCATCGCCGCGGCGGCGGTGATCAGCCAGTATGGCGCCCGCCCGAAATGGCAGAGCTGAACGGCGAGCGACTTGGCTGGTCGTTTCTGCTAACGTAAACGAGGAATGGGATCTGCGATGCGCAAGCTGATATTCGTCTCCGCTACTTTGCTCGGTGTCGCCGGTGCGGCGATGGCTCAGACTCCGACGGCGGGCGGCCCGGCAAACGCGTCGCCCGGCGCGATGCCCTCGCAAACGCCGCTCACGTCCAGCGGAGCGCCGCGGACCACCGCTACGACGTCCACGCCGGGCGTCGTGCCAGGGGCTGCGACTCCGGCCACACCGGCCGCGATCGGGGCGAACAAGCCGGCCCGGCCCCGGGCTGCCCGGACGCGCCGGACTGCACCGCACAAGGCCGCTGCAACCAGCCAGTAAGCCGCATCCGCGTTTTCGGCTCGTATTCCGCGCCACTCTCTACTATGTGTGCGCCTGCAACATGAGACAGGCGAGGCACGCCCGCACGGGTATGCCCGGGTAAATACCTATGGATATTCGCAACATCGCTATTATTGCCCACGTCGACCACGGCAAGACCACGCTGGTCGACCAGCTGCTGAAGCAATCCGGCGCTTACCGGGAGCATCAGCAGGTCGTCGAACGAGCGCTGGACCGCAACGACCTGGAAAAGGAACGTGGCATCACGATCCTCGCCAAGGTCGCCAGCGTCGAGTGGAAGGGCACGCGGATCAACATCGTGGACACCCCCGGGCACGCCGATTTCGGCGGTGAGGTAGAACGAATCCTGAACATGGTGGATGGCGCCATCGTGCTCGTCGACGCTGCCGAGGGGGTGTTGCCGCAGACCAAGTTCGTGGTCGGCAAGGCGCTGGCCCAGGGCATCAAGCCGATCGTGGTCGTCAACAAGGTCGACCGCCAGGATGCCCGCGCCGACGAGGTCCACACCGAGGTGTTCGACCTGTTCGCCGCCCTGGGTGCCACCGACGAGCAGTTGGACTTCCCGATGCTGTATGCCTCGGGCCGCCAGGGCTGGGCCGACGAGGTGCTCGAGGGCGCCCGCAAGGACCTCACGCCGATGTTCGACCTGGTGCTGCGCCATGTGCCGGCCCCGGCGCTGAACCCGGAGCTGCCGTTCGGCATGGTCGCCTCCATCCTGGACTACGACAACTTCCTCGGACGGGTGCTGACCGGGCGCGTCGAGCAGGGCACGGCGCGGCTAAATATGCCGCTGAAAGTGCTGCGCGCGGATGGCTCCGTGGTCGAGACGGGGCGGCTGACCAAGCTGATGAGCTTTCGCGGGCTGGAGCGCATCTCGGTCGACGAGGCAATCGCCGGTGACATCATCGCCGTTGCCGGCCTGACCGACGCCACGGTGCCGGACACGGTGGGCTCTGCCGACCTGGCCGAGCCACTGCACGCCACCCCGATCGACCCGCCGACGCTGGCCATGACGTTCCGCGTCAACGACGGCCCGCTGGGTGGCCGCGAGGGCAAGAAGGTCACCTCCCGCCAGATCCGCGACCGCCTGCTGCGCGAGGCGGAGGGCAACGTCGCCATCAAGATCACCGAGAGCAACGAGAGCGAGGCCTTCGAAGTCGCGGGCCGTGGCGAGTTGCAACTCGGCGTATTGATCGAGACGATGCGCCGTGAGGGCTTCGAACTCACCATCGGCCGCCCGCGCGTGCTGACCCGGGTCAATCCGGACACTAAGGAGCGCGAGGAGCCGTTCGAGGAAGTGCTGGTCGACGTGGACGAGCCGTATTCCGGCGTCGTCGTCGAGAAGATGAGCCGGCGCAAAGGCGTGATGCAGGACATGCGTCCGTCCGGCGGCGGCAAGGTGCGGCTGACCTTCAAGATCCCGTCGCGCGGGCTGATCGGCTATCACGGCGAGTTCCTCACCGACACCCGCGGCAGCGGAATCATGAACCGCCTGTTCGCTGGCTACGAGCCCTGGGCCGGTCCGATGGAGGGCCGCCGCAACGGCTCGCTGATCTCCACCGAAGGCGGCGAGGCGATCCACTACGCGCTGTGGTATCTGCAGGAGCGCGGCACTTTGTTCGTCAGCCCCGGTGATAAAGTGTACGAAGGTTTGATCCTAGGCGAGCACTCGCGCGACAGTGATCTTGATGTGAACCCGATCAAGGAAAAGAAGCTCACTAACGTGCGCGCGTCCGGCAAGGACGATGCGATGCTGTTGATTCCGCCTCGGAAAATGTCGCTCGAGCAGGCGATCTCCTACATCGAGGACGACGAGTTGGTGGAGGTGACACCGGCTGCGATCCGGCTCCGCAAGCGCCATCTGGACCCGCATGAGCGCAAGAAGGCCGGGCGCCAGGGGGATTCTGCCGCCGCGTGATGGGAACTGTCTTCATTGCGATAGGTTAATTTGGCTTGCGGCATCGCCTCGAGATGCCGAGAGGAGAGCCAATCCATGAAGACAGCTTTTTTCGCAGCTGCAGCGTTCCTTGCGTTGGGAACGCCTGCGTTCGCTCAGTCGAACCCCACCGCCAACGCGACGACGCTTGGCACCGCCACGACGTCCGGCAATGGCGCAGGCGCGCCGAGTGCTTCTACGCCGGCCGGACAAGTGTCGAGCGCAGGCGGCGGAAGCGCATCGCCCCAGGCCGTTCCCTCCGTCGGAACGTCGCCTGCTAACGCTCCGCCGACGGCCGATAGCTCCACCACGGGCACGACCACCGCACCGAAGTAGGCTTGACGGAACTAGGCTGAACGGCGAGGCCTGGAAGGTAACTTCCAGGCCTTTGCTGTTTTGGACACTCCACCACCCCGCCGCTCCTTCGCCGTCATGGCTGGCTTCGGGTTCGTCGCCGGCCTCCCGTTGCCGCTCTCGGGATTCACGCTGCGGCAATGGCTGAGTGAGGGCGGTACGTCGCTTCCCCTGATCGGGGCGACGGCCAGCATCGGCATCTTCTACAGCCTGAAATTCCTGTGGGCGCCGGCGCTGGACCGCGTGCCGCCCCCAGGCGCGTTGCGGCGCTTCGGCCAGCGTCGCGGCTGGTTGCTCGTGATCCAGCCGTTGCTAGCCCTCGCCTGTGCGTGCCTCGCCTTGTGCGACCCGGCGCACCCCGCCTTGCTGGTGGCGACGGCTGCAACGATCGCCTTCCTGTCCGCCAGCCAGGACATCGCAGTCGACGCCTGGCGCATCGAGACCTTCACCGAGCGGAGCCAAGGTGTTGCGCTGACCGCCTATGTCTGGGGCTACCGGGCGGCACTGCTCGTCTCCGGCTCCTACGCGCTCGGCCTGGCGTCGCTGCTTGGCTGGCCGGGCGCCTTCCTGATCGTGGCGGCACTGGTCGCGGTTGGGCCGGTCGTCACCCTGTTCGCGTCGCAGCCGCCAGCCATCGTGCGCCGGGGCCGCGCCGGCGTGTTGGCCAGCCTTCGGGAGGCGGTGGTCGACCCGATGGCGGAGATCCTATCCCGCCGCGGAATCGCACTGCCGCTCTGCTTCGTGCTGCTGTTCAAGCTGGGCGAGGCGATGGCGGGAACGATGGCCCCCTCGTTCTACCGGGCCCTGGGCTACGACCGGGTGCAGGTGATGTTGGCGAACAACGTGCCCGCCCTGATCGCCTCGCTGGCGGGGATCGCTTGCGGAGGGCTGATCGTGGCCCGGCTCGGGGCAGGGCGAGCCCTGGTGCTGACCGGCTTCGTCCAGATGGCGTCGATGCTGCTGTACTTCCTGCTCGCCCTGTCAGGCGGCAACTCATTCATCCTGGTCGCAAAAGTCCTGGGCGAGAGCTTCGCCGAGTCCATGGCGGACGCCGCGTTCATCACCTTCCTGTCTAGTCTGTGCGCGCCCGGCTACACGGCCACGCAATACGCGCTTCTCTCCTCACTCGCCGCCTTGCCGCTGCGCACGCTGGGCAACCTGTCAGGCATACTGGCGCAGCAGCTCGGCTGGGTCCCGTTCTACGGAGTGACAGTCTTCGCTGCGGTGCCGGCCATGGTGATCATGCTCGTGATCCTACGCCGGGCGCCGGTCCCGCAGCCCGGGACAGCGTTAGCCCGGTAGGCCCAGCAGCCGGCTGCGCAGCTCCGGCGAAGGTGGGTGTGCGCCGATGAACCCGGACAACAGTCGCTTGGCCAGATCTTCGTTGTTGAAGGTGCCGATCGGCTGGTTGTTGGCGTAGACCTGGAAACCGTGGCCGTTGAAGATGTAGGTGGTCGTGTCGCCGATCTTCACCGCGGGGGCCGCCGCCACGAGCCGTTCGAAGTCACTCTGGTCGGCAGGATTGCAGCCTCCGTCGGCGCAATTGGTCTGCTCGCCCTTGCGGTACTCCTGTTCGATCTCCGATTTCGACCCGCCGTGCAGATACTGCAGCAGCAGCACTTTCGGCGAACTGGATGCGAGGATCTGCGCCGCATCATGGTTCGGCTGCGTTAAATACAGTCCGGCGACATAAACCTTGACGTTGAACACGGTGAGGGTGCGCTGACCCAGGCCGTTCAACACCAGTGTCTGTCCCGCCACCGGGTATTTGTCCGGGAACGAAATTCCGTCCAGCGTCGCAGCACTAGCGACGCTGGCCGTCAGCGTAAGGGCTAAGGCGTATTTGAACAGTTTGATGGCATTCACCGCTTCGACGCCCGCATCTTGCGTACAGTCGCATCGAATACCTTAGTGGCAAACGCGTCTCCTGCAACCAGTCGGGCTGCCGTATCCGCACAATGTTGCCGTACGTCGTTCGTAAGTTCGGTGTTCGGACCCGGCAGCATTCCGGCCTGGCACTGGATCTCGGCCGCGCGCTGCACCGTCCACAGCAGCATGAACGCCTTGGGGATGTCGGCGCCGCAGACCGCGACGCCGTGGTTGCGCAGGACCAGCACGTCCGCCTGGCCGAGGCTCGCGAGCATCCGGTCCTTTTCCTCGGCCCAGAGCGTGATGCCCTCGAACGCGTGATAGCCCACCCGACCGAACAGCTGCGCGCCGTAGAAATCGTCGTGCCCCAATCCGCCCTGCTTCAGCGCGATCGCCGAGACGGCGTTGGTGTGGGTGTGGATCACGCACTGTGCGTCATGCCGCACGCCGTGGATGGCGCTGTGCAAGGCGAACCCGGCAGGATTGGCTTTGAAGTCGGACGGTTCCGCGAGATTGCCGTCCAGATCCACCTTCAGCAGGTTCTTCGGCGTGACCTCGTCGTAGGTGAGGCCAAACGGGTTGACCAAGTAGCAGACCTTCTCGCCGGGCACGCGAACCGAGATGTGATTGAAGATCATCATTTCGGTCCAGCCGAGATAATCGATCGCGTGGTAGCAATCGGCCAACTGAACCCGCAGCGCCCACTCCTCGTCGCTCCAGCGGTGGCCCGGCGGGATGTGGACGGGTGATAGTTCGTTCATGATGTGACCCTTCGTTGCGATTGCGGTCGGTCTACGTCGATGGGAAGAAATTGCTTTAACTCTAAAGCATCTTGTTCCATCCTAGCTTGTCAACTGGAGAGTGATAGTGGCCGACGCGCTGTCTTCCCTCATTTCGGCACTGGCCTCGGGTGCCGTGCGGGTCGTGGACCTTTCACAGCCTTTATCGCCCGAGACGCCGGTCATCGGCTTGCCGCCCCCCTTCGCGCAGTCCTCGCCATTCCAGATCAAGCGGATCTCGGCCTATGACGCCGACGGACCTGCCTGGTATTGGAACGATATCAGCTTGGGCGAGCATACCGGAACGCATTTCGACGCCCCCGTGCATTGGATCAGCGGGCGCGAACAACCGGACAACACCACCGATACGATCCCGCCGGGCCGCCTGGTGGCACCCGCCTGCGTCATCGACGTGGAGGCGGAGTGTGCCGCCGATGCCGGTTTTCTGCTGACCCGCGCTCGCGTCGAACAGTGGGAGGCCGAGCACGGCCGCGTTCCCGCCGGTGCCTGGTTGCTGCTGCGATCGGGCTGGTCGAAGCGGACGGGGGACGCCTTCCTCAACATCGGCGCCACCGGGCCGCAAACGCCCGGCCCGGACGCGGATTGCGTGCGGTTCCTGGTGCAGGAGCGCGACGTGGCCGGCTTCGGCACCGAGTGCGTGGGCACCGACGCCGGCGCGGCGCATTCCTTCGACCCGGCGTTCCCGTGCCACACCTTCATGCACGGCGCTGGCAAGTTCGGTCTCGCCAGCCTGGCCAATCTGGATCAGCTGCCGCCGACCGGTGCCCTGCTGATCACGCCGCCGCTGAAGATCGCCGGCGGCTCGGGCAGTCCATGCCGCGTGCTGGCGTTGGTGACGGCGTGACACCCCACCCACCGTCATGCCAGGGCTTGACCCTGGTATCCACGGGGTTGGCGCCGCACTGTCGGAGCCAGCTTGGGCACGGCCAGCGGAATGGCCGGCCCGTGGATACCAGGGTCAAGCCCTGGCATGACGCGATAAGGAAGGTCTGCGCCCATGGCTGAACGGTCCTTCAAAGCCGAAGTCGAACTACTCCGCCTTGGCGAAGGTGAGGAGTTCCGCGGCGAGGGCATCCTGGCCATCACCAAGGCGTTGCTGCAATCAGGCGTGGCCTACGTCGCCGGGTATCAGGGCGCGCCTATCTCGCACCTGATGGACGTGCTGTCCGACGCGCAGCCGATCCTCGACGAACTGGGCGTGCGCTTCGAGAACTCGGCCAGTGAGGCCGCCGCCGCCGCGACCCTCGCCGCGTCGGTGAACTACCCGCTCCGAGGCGCCGTGACGTGGAAATCCACTGTCGGCACGAACGTCGCCTCCGACGCGCTGGCGAACCTGGCGTCGGGCGGTGTGGTGGGCGGCGCGCTGATCGTGGTCGGGGAAGACTACGGCGAAGGCTCCTCCATCATGCAGGAGCGCACCCACGCCTTCGCCATGAAGTCGCAGATCTGGCTGCTGGACCCGCGCCCGAACCTGCCCTCCATCGTCGCCGCGGTCGAGCACGGGTTTGCCCTGTCGGAGGCGAGCAACACGCCGGTGATGCTGGAGGTGCGCATCCGCGCCTGCCACGTGCATGGCCGCTTCACGGCGAAAGCGAACCAGCGTCCAGCCTTCACCGTACGCGACGCGATGGAGCAGCCTCGCCGCGACACCAGCCGCATCGTGCTGCCGCCCGCCAGCTACGGCCACGAGCAGGAGAAGATCAAAACCCGCTGGCCCGCCGCGGTGAAATACATCCAGGACCACGGCCTGAACGAGCTGTTCAACGACGGCGTGCAGGATGTCGGTATCATCCTGCAGGGCGGCATGTACAACGCCGTCATCCGCGGCCTGCAGCGCCTCGGCCTGGCCGACGCGTATGGCGAGAGCCAGATCCCGCTATACGTGATGAACGTCACCTATCCGCTGGTCGATGCGGAAATCGTGAAGTTCGCCGTCGGCAAGCGCGCCGTGTTGGTGGTGGAAGAAGGCCAGCCCGAATTCATCGAGCAGGCGTTGAACACGATCCTGCGCCGCGCCGATGTCCAGACCGCGTTGCACGGCAAGGACATGCTGCCGATGGCCGGCGAATACATCCCGCCGGTGATGGAGGCGGGCCTGCGCGCCTTCGTCGGTCGCTACCTCCCGGCGCTCGGCATGATGGGCGACCCGCAGCCTGCGCCGCCCCCGCCGACCAATGTGCACGGCCGCCCGCCGTCGTTCTGCACCGGCTGCCCGGAGCGGCCGATCTTCACTGCGATGAAGCTGATCGAGCGCGAACTAGGGCCGCACCACGTTTCCTGCGATATCGGCTGCCACCTGTTCTCCATCCTGCCGCCGTTCAACATCGGCAATACCACGATGGGCTACGGCCTCGGTTGGTCCGGCGCCGCCGCATTGAACGACAAGGGGTCGGAGCGGCGCACCATCAGCGTGATGGGCGATGGCGGCTTCTGGCATAACGGGCTGACCTCTGGTGTGGGCAATGCCGTGTTCAACCAGAGCGACAACGTGCTGCTCGTGGTGGACAACGGCTATTCGGCGGCGACCGGCGGGCAGGATATTTTGTCGTCCAAGGCCGCGAACGCCAATCGCACGACCAATAACCCGATCGAGACGGCAGTGCGCGGCGTGGGCGTGACATGGGTTCGTACCCTGAACCGCACCTACAGTGTCGGCAAGATGCGCGACCTGCTGCGGGAGGCGCTGACCACGCCGGTGAAGGGGCCCAAGGTTATCGTCGCAGCCTCCGAATGCCAGCTGAACCGCCAACGCCGGGTCAAGCCGCTGGTGCGCGACGCGATCAAGCGGGGCGAGCGCGTGGTGCGCGAACGCTTCGGTGTCGACCCGGACACGTGCACCGGCGATCACAGCTGTATCCGCCTGTCCGGTTGCCCATCGCTTTCGGTTCGTCCTAACCCGGACAAGCTGCGCCGTGACCCGGTTGCCGCCGTGGACAATACCTGCGTCGGCTGCGGCGTCTGCGGCGAGGTGGCCGATGCCGCCGTGCTGTGCCCGTCCTTCTATCGCGCCGAGCTGATCAACAACCCGACCTGGTGGGACAAGCTGCGCCACCGCGTCAGCACCGCCGTGATCGGTAAACTGCAAAGCCGCATGGCCCATGCCTGAAGGAACGCTTCTCCCTCTGCCGATCTCGGGAGAGGGCCGGGGTGAGGGTGCGACCCGCGCCATATCCGTCGCCATCCTCGCCATGGGCGGCGAAGGCGGCGGCGTACTCGCCGACTGGGTCGTCGGCATGGCGGAGGCGAACGGCTACATCGCCCAGTCCACCTCCGTCCCCGGCGTGGCGCAGCGCACCGGAGCCACGATCTATTACGTGGAGCTATTCCCCGACCTGGGCCGCGAACCCGTGCTCGCGCTGATGCCCGTACCTGGCGACGTCGACGTCGTGATCGCCTCCGAGCTGATGGAGGCCGCCCGCGCCGTCAGCCGCGGCCTGGTTACGCCCGACAAGACGACGCTGATCGCGTCCACCCACCGCGTCTATTCCATGACCGAGCGGACCGCGATGGGCGACGGCCGGCTGGATAGCGCCCCGATGCTGGAGGCGTGCGCCAAGGCCGCGCACCGGCTGGTCACGGCGGACATGCGACAGCTGGCCGAAGACAATGGCAGTGTGATCAGCGCCGCGTTGTTTGGCGGGCTCGCTGGGTCGGGCGCGCTGCCGTTCAGCCGCGCGCAGTTCGAGGCCGCGATCCGTGCCGGTGGAGTGGGCGTGAACAGCTCGCTCGCCGCCTTCGCCGCCGGGTTCGACGCAGCGCATACCACGGCCGCGGTGGCTTTGGTGCCGGTCAGCCCGGAAGCGGCGGAGATCATCGCCGAGGGTGTGCGCCGCCTGACCGATTACCAGGATGCCGACTACGCCGCGGAGTATCAGCGCCGCCTGGAACCGCTGCACGGGACTGGCGAGTTGCTGACCGAAACCGCACGCTACCTGGCGCTGTGGATGAGCTACGAAGACCCGATCCGCGTCGCCGACCTCAAGATCCGCGCCACCCGGTTCAAGCGCGTCGAAGACGAGGTGCGCCTGCAGCCCGGGCAATTGCTGCGCATCCGCGAGTGGATGCATCCCCGCCTCGAGGAAATCGCCGAGACGCTGCCGGGCGGTTTGGGGCGCTGGCTGCTCGGTTCGCGCGTGGCTCGCAGTGTGGTGGGACGGTTCACCCGCTCGGGCCGCCGGATCGAGACAACCTCTATCCCCGGCTTTCTTCTGCTGTGGACTGTTGCCAAGGGGCGAAGCTGGCGGCGCGGCACGTTACGCCACTTGGCCGAGATGAGCGCGATCGATGGCTGGATGGGGCGGATCGTGGCGCTGTCCAAGACCGACCCGGCAATGGCTCTGGAAGTCGCGCAATGTCAGCGCTTGGTCAAAGGCTACAGCGACACGATCGCGCGCGGCCGTGCCAACTTCAACGCACTGATGGACGCCGAGCCCCGGTTGAGCGACCCGGCCGCCCTCGCCCGCCTGCGGGACGCCGCGCTGGCGGATGATACAGGCGGCGCCTTGCGAGCCGCGCTGCAACAAGAACTCTCTCCCGCGGCCAGCTGACGGTCTAATCAGGAGGCGCTTAGGCATGTCCCAATACCGCTCCATCCAAGACCTGGTGCAGCCCGATCGCGTCCATCGGGATGTGTACACCTCGCCAGAGGTTTTCGCCCGGGAGATGGAGCAACTCTGGTCCCGCACCTGGGTCTTCGTGGGCCACGACAGCCAGATCCCCGCCGAGGGTGACTACTTCACCACGAACATCGGCTTGCAGCCGGCAATGATGGTGCGCCAGCGTGACGGCTCGGTGCGCGTGATGCGCAACCGCTGCTCGCACAAGGGCGCCAAACTTGTCTCCGACGGGGCGGGTAATGTCGGTAGCTTCTTTCGCTGCCCGTATCATGCGTGGACCTATCGCCTAGATGGCGCGCTGCGTGGCGTGCCGATGAAGGGCGCCTATGCCAACACCGATTTCGAGCAGTGCGATGCGGCGCGCGGGCTCGTGGTGGTCGCGAGTCACGTCTACCGCGGCTTCGTATTTGCGCGGTTGTCCGAGCAGGGGCCCGGCTTCGACGAGTATTTCGGCGGCTCGCTTTCCTCCATCGACTATCTGGCGGACCGTTCGCCGGTGGGCGAGCTCGAGATCGTCGGTGGCGTGCTGCGCTACACGCACGACAGCAACTGGAAGATGTTCGTCGAAAACCTGAACGACACGATGCACCCAATGGTGGCGCACGAGTCGGCGGCGGGCACGGCCAAACGGCTCTGGGCGGACAAGCCTGAGGATGAGCCTAAGCCGATGGCGATCGAGCAGTTGGTGCCATTCGCATCGGGTTATGGCTTCTTCGATAAGATGGGCGTGCGCGTGT